>JWKQ01000003.1 GCA_000806115.1 archaeon GW2011_AR5 | reverse complement strand
AGTATTGACGGCGCTCGCGCACTTGCGCTCATCAAAGGACTTCCGCCGGAGTACCGAGACGTGGTATTCATGCGGTATGTGCAGGAATTCTCGCTCGAGGAGATCGCGGAAGTCACGGGAGAATCGAAGAACACGCTTTCCGTCCGGATCCATCGGGGACTGAAGAAACTCAAAGAACTCTTTGAACATGCAACACGAAACTAAACACATTTTCACAAAAGCGAAGGACATCTCCCTCTCGAAAGAAGAGAAGGAGCTTCTTCGCGCGCGCATTGACCGTTTCGTCGCGGGACATCCGCCGAAGCTGGGCGCTTCTATCGCCGGTGCTTCGCCGCGGCAGTGGTTCACGCCATGGGAGATGCTCTCGGTCGTCGCGGCGCACGCGCGCATGCCGATCGCTATCGCGCTTATCCTCGTTATCTCCGGCGGCACCGCGCTCGCCGCGCAGGGAGCGCTTCCTGGCGACCCGCTCTATGCGGTAAAGAATCTGACTGAGACGATCGAATCGAAAGTGGCGGTCGGCGCCAAAGCGAGCGCGGGAGTGGAAGCAAAACATGCACTCGCCCGCCTCTCTGAAGCGGAAACGCTCGCCGCGCAGGGGAAGCTCGATGAGAAACGCACGGCGCAAGTGAAAGAGCGCCTTGGTGCCGACCTTGCAGCCATGAATGAGAGTGTCGTTGCGCTTGAAGCGAAAGGGGATGCGGAAGGAGCCGCCCGGGTAAGCGGACGTTTTGCGGAAGGTCTCGGTGAACACTTCGATGCCTTCCTCACGCTTTCCGACGAGGTTGCGGATACCATTTCCGATGCAAAACCGCTCATACGGGAAGTCGCCTCCTCTCTTCGTCTTCGGGGAAAGCATACCCGCGCACAAGCGACGGAGGAGGTGCAGACGCTCAGCCTCATGGCTCCTTCCTCTCTGCAAGAGACAGCACATGACGCTTCGAAGAGGGGAGAGCGTACGGGAGCGGAAGTGTCTGCATCAGCCGAAATGGAGATCGCCTTGCGGAAAATAACCGATGTGCGTGCATTCCTTGATGGACAGGCGGTTTCCGCGTCGACCGAAGAAATACTCGATAAGGCGTACGAGCGTCTGCGTGAGGCGGAGGGTGGTGTGAGCGAGGGGCAGGAAATGCTTTCGCAGGGCGATTATGTCGGCGCGTATGTCTTTTTCAAGGAAGCGGAATTCGCGGCGCTTGAAGCGCGGCTTATCTATACACTCTCGACTGCCGCGCAAAAGCACGGGAGAGGTTCTTCCGAAGTGGAAGCGAAATTGAAGATAGAAACAGAAATCGAGGTAGAAGAGGAAGAAACAAGCGGGCGCGGTGCGTCGCTTGAAGAAGGTGCGGACAGCGACGGCGGTAGTGTTTCCGACGACGGAACTCCCGAAAACGGCAAAGGATCCCTGCCCGCGCTGCCGGATATCAATGTCCGCCTGTAGCGTTGATATTGACAAAAGTCAAAAAGTTTTATATCATATACTCCTCTATGCAATACGGAGGAGTTCGAAAAACCTATCAAATCGCCGGAAAATGGATCGAAAAGACGACCAAAACCGAGGTTTTGGTGTGTTCGGCTTGCGGCGGCAAATACCTCAAAACGCGCACAGTACAGGAGACCTGCGTGCGCTGTATAACGCGTCCGAAAGGCAAATAAGGCGGAAATCACGACACTCCACCCCCTGACCCGTACGGGTCAGGGGGTGGTTTGCTATACTTGTTCCATGAGTGAGTATGTACAGCTTTCGCCGAAGGATGGTACATCGATGCAGGCATATACCGCGATACCCGCACAGGGGAACGGTCCCACCGATAGCGGGGCAAGCTGTGGGGTCATTGTGATCCAGGAAGCGTTCGGCGTGAACCACTACATCCGCGGCATTGCGGATCGTTTTGCGAAGGAGGGGTACCTGTCCATCGCTCCGGAACTCTTTCATCGCACGGCGCCTCCCGGTTTCGAGACGCCCTACACCGCTATGGATCGCTCGCACATGGGAGCGCTTACCGATGAAGGCATCGCCGCCGATCTCGCCGCGGCATACGAATGGCTCGTGCGGCAGAAGGTTGAAAAAATTGCTGCCGTCGGTTTTTGCATGGGCGGGCGCGCGGCATTCCTCGCCGATGCGACGCTGCCGCTTGCCGCCGCCGTGTCGTTTTACGGCGGCGGCATCGCACAAACGCTTCTGCCGCGCGCCAAAGATCTCCACGCCCCTATCCTCCTTCTGTGGGGAGGTTTCGACAAACATATTTCTGCCACTGATCGCCGCGCGGTGCTTGATGCACTCGATGCGGCGGGGAAGCCGTACGCCCACGTGCTCTGGAGCGACGCCGACCACGGGTTTTTCTGCGATGAGCGAGCAAGCTTCTCGCCGAGTGCTTCCGCACAAGCCTGGCCGCTTACGCTCGCGTTCCTGCGGACGCATCTCGGCATCTAAAAAGGGTGCGATATTCCCGCACACTCACGTTTTGCACAAACGGTAGCGTGCGGGTATACTTTTACTACTAATCGCTAGCGCGCGGCAATGGAGTACATCAAGAAAAATCTTTGGGTAGCGGGTCTTATCGCAGTTATCATTTTACTCGTGGCGGTGTGGGCGCTTCGCACGCAGGTTCCTAATAAGTACGCCCCGTTTGCACAATGCCTCGCGGACCGCGGCGCGATTTTCTATGGCGCGTTCTGGTGTCCGAAGTGCGCCGAGCAAAAGAAGATGTTCGGCTCTGCCGAAAAGAAACTCCCGTATGTCGAGTGTTCAACGCCAAACGGCAAGGCGCAGCTGCCAATTTGTATCGAAAAGGGAATCCAGCTCTACCCGACGTGGATGTTCGCCGACGGTTCTGTTGAAAAGGGAGTTCTTCCGCTCGCTCGTTTGGCTGAAAAAAGCGGGTGTGAATTGCCGCAATGATGATACCGGTTGAAACACTCAACACACTCTTGGGTCTCGGCACGATAGCCCTCCAGATCGGCACTGTCGTTCTTGTTCTGCTATATTTTTCGGAACGTGCGAACGGCATAACTTCCTTCGGCAATCTCATCCGCCGCTTCGGTCTTTGGCTCGCATTTCTCGTAACGCTCGGCGGGACGGTACTTTCGCTCTACTACTCGGAAATCATTGGTTTCGTGCCGTGCGGTCTCTGCTGGCTCCAGCGCATATTCTTGTTCCCGCAGGTGCTCCTGCTTGGGTACGCCGCGTGGAAGAAAGAGTTTTTCATCGCCCCGTATATCATTTTGCTTTCAATCGCGGGCGGCTTTATCGCGCTCTACCAACACGCGCTACAGATGGGGTATGTCGGCAGTATACTGCCCTGTCCCGCTTCTCCCGGCGCCGATTGCGCGCAGCGACTCGTGTTCGAATTTGGCTACATCACGATACCACTCATGGCATTCTCGGCGTTTCTTTTTGTCGGCGTTCTCATGTGGTTTCTCCGCAAGCGGCAGTCGTAGCGTAATGTTCTTATAAAAAATCGGGGGTTTGCTTTCGAAAACCCCCGTCTTTCGTGTGCTTCTCTCGGCAGCTTGTTTCAGGCAACCGCGAGCGCCTTGAGCTCCCGCAAGCCGTGCGCCGCGCCGTCATGGAAGGAGATGGCGAATCCCTCGCCTGGGTTGAGGACGAGATTCAGGAAATCGTCGGCGGCAGGCTGTGTCGGACCAACCATTGCGATTCCGAGCGCCTGAGCGAGGATTGGCTCGCAGAACACAATCCCACGGCTTCCGCCGTTCTTGGCGACGTGCTCCCACACCTTTTGCCAGGCGGTCTTGCTGAAGTCCATGAGTGCACTCATGCCGCTCTGCCGGTAGCAGGCGGCAACCGTCCTCACGCCGACCTCCCTGAGGATCTCTTCGAGCACGCGTCCTTGGAAACCGTCATCCTTGTACGTGAGTTCGGGAAGAACCGCAGTGAGATCTTCCTTCCGGTGCAAGTCGAGCACGCCGAGTGCCGTACGAAGAACGTTCGGCACCGGCGAAGAAAGCTTGAAATCGAACGGCTCGCCGCCGATCAACTTACGAACGGGTTCAAACTGTTTTCCCAATACAGGAGAAAGAACGCAGACTTCCATTTTCATGGGATCCCCCAACTGTTACCCACGGTCACCCCGACCGCAGTCTATTCAACAACCTACCAACAGAGGCGCTACTTGTCGATTGTGTATAAAAGATCGGTTGCGTACTTCAAGGTCAAACCTTGATACATAACGATGGTCTTCTGGTGTGTGTTGATAAAAAAAGGAACACTTGCGTGTTCCCATGGTTCGTTAGCGGCTAGACCGTAACGGTCGCTTTTGAGAGTTGTGTCGCGTCGAGCGCACGCCACTCATCCGTAAATGCGACTTCGAATCCGTCGCCGGGGTCAAGGATAGCGCCCATGACCCGTTTGACATGGGGATGTTCCTCCCCGATCGCCGCATACACGATCGCTTGGAGAAGCCCCGTTTCGCAGAAGATGAGTATGTCGACCCATCTGTTTTCAGAAGCGAGCTCCTGGAGCGTCTCAAGGGCTTTCCGTCCGTACTCACCAAGCGGCAGTGCGCCTCCGGCCCGATACAGCGTGCCGAGGGATGTATTGCCGTTTGCTGCCAGAAGGCGGTCGAAAATTCCTTCGTCGGCATAATCGAGGGCGTCGATGACGCCATCAAGTTGTTGCTCGTTGACGTAGCCGAGTGCCATGAACGCGGTCCCGATGACCCGTTTACTCGGCGCACTCACCTTGCCGTCCACGATGTCTGGAATGTGCTTTTTCGCCTCTGCCTCGTTCCCGGCAGGGCAGATAAGGATAAACTTCCTCGGCATGTAGCCCCCATTGTGTTGCCAGTCGCAATCCCATGACTGCGAACCTTTTTAACCTACCAACAGAGGTGCTTCTTGTCGATTGTGCATGGGAAATGGTTTTTTCAAAATTGAATGGATATTTTGATTACTAAGGTAGCCATTAATTGCTTTTTAAGTGATAATATGATATATAATGTCTACTGTACTAGGCATTTCATGTATGATACGACTCAAGCTGCAAAATCTGGCTCAAGATAAGGGCAAAACCATCATGGATATCGCCCGGGAAACCGGGCTTAACCGCAATACCGTGACCGCCCTCTACCACAACCAGGCGGACGGTATAAAGTTCGAAACCATCGAGAAAATCTGTTCGACCTACAAAGTGCCGCTTGATTCGATCATCGAATGGGTCCCTGAAGGAGCGGAAGCACCCTCGACCCCCGCAAAAAGCGTCATGATAGAGAACCCGTACCAGCAGGCGGCAGACGTACTGCCATTTACGACATTCCCGCCGCTCATGGCTGTGTGGACCGCGCCGACAAAGTACTACGACACGGGGATGGGGAATGTCATCTCGTTCATCAAGAGGGAGTACGGCGCGTGGTACTTCGAAAAAGACAAGCTGATGACCGCCGCTGAATCCGTCTTCCGCCGCTACGGCGAACCGCGGAAACTGCGCGGACTCTTTGAGACATTCGATAGTCATGCGGAAGCGCTCAAGCGGCTCTATCGCCTCCATACCAGGGAAGAAATACTTTCGTACTCAGAAAAAGAGCTGGTTTCATTCACCGACAAACTTCTTCAGCTTACTCGGCCGTTCTGGGACAGTAGTCTTTTCATTGATACGTTCGATGCCGGCTATGACGTCGAACAGATCGAACACATAAAGAACAAAAACGGGTTCAACGACGAGGAAGTGGCGATTCTTACGACACCGGAGAGGATGACCTTTAACAATGAACGGGTATTGGCGCTCCTTTCGCTCATGAAAGAACTCTCGAAGAAGGGAGTACCGGAAACGAAAGAAGAAATTCGAGACGCACTCGCGCACTCAAAAACGTACACGGGATACGTTCTTGATTTCGATTACTACAAGTCGAATTATGCGCATATCGAATATATCACCGCGGACGAAACCGCCGACGAGATACTCCTGCTCCTTGAGGACGATGCCTGGAGAGAGAGATACCAAGAACTGCGCACGTACAGCGCCGATGTCAAAAAGAGGATTGCGGCGGTTCTCAAGAAACACGGTCTAAAGCAGAATCCGCTGTCGTTCTTCCAGACCCTCATCTTCTGGCGCGAGTACCGTAAACAGGTAAACCTGATGAGCATCCATCTCATGTTCTACATCCTTGCCTCTATCGAACAGAAAACAGGAATCCCGCTGAAATATCTCGGGCACCTAACATTCGATGAAGTACCGAATGTACTCAAGGGTCTCATCTCTCGCGAACAGCTGGAGCGGCGCTACGAGGAAGGAACGCTCATTGCTACGTTCGGAGAGAGTTACCGGGTGCTCGAGGGAAGCGAGGCGCAGTCAATCTCGGACGAGCTTGACCGGCGGCTCCTCGGGCAGGGAAAGAACGAGAAGATGCTCACAGGTCGCGTCGCTTCGCAGGGATATGCCAAAGGGATAGCGCGCATCATTCTCGGACGGGAAGATTTCGACAAATTCAATGAGGGAGAAATTCTGGTCACCAGCATGACTCGACCGGAATTTCTGCCCCTTATGAAAAAAGCTGCCGGTATCGTGACCAACGAAGGAGGTGTCACCTGCCACGCAGCCATCGTGTCCCGCGAGCTCGGTAAGCCCTGCATCATCGGCACCGGGCGCGCCACGAGCGTTATCAAAGACGGCGATCTGGTCGAGGTCCGCGCCAACCATGGAACGGTTCGCATTCTAAGTTAGCCTATTTTTTAAGCGGTGCTATAGTGAAATTACATCGAAATTAGCGGTTACTAATATAGCTGACATGGCTGAATCATTTAAAAAACTCTCGTTTGCAGAAGATGGAAAGGATAAGGAAAACGACCCAATGACCGTGGAGAATGTCTTGAAACGACTCAATCTCCCCACACTCCTTGAAGGAACGAATGAGCTAAATTCGAAGACGGTAGTCGATGTTGATACACGCGCTCTGCGGCAAAAAGAGTGCCCTCTGGTTATTTTTGGACGTCCTCATGTCGGCGAATTCGTGCCCACAGAAATACTTTCCCGCATGCAGGAAGGAGGGGTAAAGATGTCCGCGATGTTCGACCGCGGAACGCAGGCGATCTTTAAAACTGAAAAAGTACCGAGCTCCGGTTTCAAGATCTCTCGTTGGGTGGTTGATCCTAACCGTGCTCCCGACCCGAACGTAAAAAATGCTGTCCCTGGACACGTGCTGTGGAAACAACCTGCGATAGATAAAGCTGGTCAGCTTGTCCTCGATGCTTCCATTTATGAGCAAGGGCAGGAACCTTCTGATGAGGAAATCCGCAATCTAGTGGAACGTTTTTACATTCCATATTACAACTCGCTCATGAGTCTTGTTGGTGCTGTTGCCGATCGTCGCACTACGGAAAAGCAGCGGGTTCTTTTTTTGGACGGGCATTCGTTTCCTTCCATAGGACGGAATTTCGAAGCGTACTACAAGAGCGCGTACGATCTTGAAGATCCGGGGACTCTGCCGCTCTTTATCCTAGGCGACCGTTCGGGCACCGAATGTGATCTCGACATCCGAGAGGGATTTGGCAAAGCCATTGAGAGGCAGTTTGCCGCTCTGTCGAAAGAGGACCAGGAATTCTTGACGAGGAATTTCCGGGGCGAACATCTGGTCGGTTACAACGATCCTTTCAAGGGCGTACACAACGTTATGTTCTTCGGAGAGCGGGAAAAAGGCGTAAATGCGCTTCAGCTCGAACTCAACGAATCGATGTATACGACCGACACCGATGACAATTGGTTCCAATTTAACTACGAACAGCGCGGACTTGATCTCGTTCGCGGAATACTGGAGAGGGCATCGCTTGATGTGGATGTGCTCTTAAAAGCAGGAGAGAAAATTAAGAATTAGCAGAAGAACATGGCAAGTGGAAATTTTACCCAGCGGGTCGAAGAATTGGCGGCTCTCCATAAACCAAGGATCGCTTTCGGTCTTACAGAACCCGACACGGAGATACTCGCAAGTTTAATTCGCAGCAAGAAATACGCCGATATCGTACTTGTTGGTCCGCAAGCGATCGCCGGAATCGCTGATTTTGAAACAGTGATAGATGAGAATCCGGAAGAAAAGATTTCCTCCATGCTTGCTGCGGACGAGGTGGAGGGGATCGTACGTGGAACGATAGATGATTTTAAGACCTATGAAGCGTATGAGCGGCTAACGGGGGAGAAATATACGATCGACCCAGCTTTCATGGAGGATCCGAAGGGAAGGCAATTTTTTCTTGGTCCTGCCAGCAATCCGCAGGGTTGGGGAAAGGAAGAGAGGCTGTTCATCGCAGCACAAACAGCTGCGTTTGTGAAAGAATGGAATCTCGAACCTCGGATAGCCATTTACACGGGGGTTCGCCATGATACATACGAGCGAAAGAAGGACATCCGCGATGGCGTCGAAGGAATCTTGAACAAAACATACGAAGACGCGGAGTGGATCGTCGCCGAACTGCAGAAAAAAGGGTATCACGCAAAAAACTGGGCAATCGACCTCAATCCGGCTGTCGAGGAGGGCTATAACATCCACATTGCGGTAAATGGGATGGTTGGCAATCAGATATTCAGAGCCGTTCTGTTTTGCGGGGGGAAAGTTCTTGCGGCGACGAGATTCGGTCTTTCGCGTCCGTATGAAGATAATTCGAGGACGGAAAGGGATTTCGATTTTCACATCAAATGGCTAGTCGCTCTCATCAATCAAAAGCGGTTTTCTCGATAATGAGTGCATGTCCAAAAATCCCGTCTACATAAAAATCTTCGCGGAGATAGGGAAGAATGACGCAGCGCTTGCTGGTGGCAAGGGGGCGTCCTTGGGCGAGATGACGCAGGTGGGGATCCCCGTACCGCCTGGGTTCGTCGTACTAAGCTCCGCGTTCCCAATTCTCGCACTATGACTAAAGAAGAGGTGCTCACTGAGGTACAAAAAGAACACTGGAATGTTCAGGGGTTTAACGGATTACCGATCCACTTGCTTTCAGCGGCGCATGACGCTGAACGTATGGTGGGCAAGATTCTACCAAAAAGCTACCGCCACTTTTTTTATACATGTTTCCACGGGCGGGCAAATATGTACTATGACGAGTCGGATTGGCAAGGGATCGCTGACGCGTTTTATGAAACAATCAAAAACAAGCAGACTCTCGCTGATCTGATAGAAACATACAATGCGGATTATCGGAAATCTGTTGCACGGGCGGCAGTCATTCCGGACGGAAGTTCTGCTGAAGAACTCGTTGTTCTCGCTCAAGCGTTTTCAAACAGACTCATGTCGGCGTGTGGTTCGGCACATGCTATCGAGGGTATTACTTTCGGCAGCGAGCATATTTTGCATGCCGTTCTTTCCCAAAAAGGAGCACCAGATTCGTTAACGCTTTCCAAACTCTCTTCTCCAATATATCCATCATTTCTCTCCGAAGCACGTTTTCTTCTATGGAAGATCAAGAAGGCGGAAGGGGAAGAAAAAAATGAACTTGCAAAGACCTTCCTTAAAGAATACGCATGGATTGAAAATTCATATCTCGGTTCAGCGAAACTTACGATTGAGCATGTCTTTCGTCGTGCCGAAGAACTCACCAGCGAGCCGGATCTATCCGAATTCGACGAAATCATGAAAGAGAAAGAAGCGATTATGGAACAGCTTTCTTTCAACGATCGGGAGCGATTCGTCGTCTACTCCATAGACCAATGTTTCAAGTGGCAGGATGATCGGAAAAAGAATATTTTGGAATCTATAGAAGCGTTTGATCCGATACTTGATCGTCTCGCTGTTGTTCTCGGACTTTCTCCCGTTGCAGTCAAGTATGCTACCCCCGAAGAACTGACGGTTGAAAAGCTCACCTCGCCGAAATTCAAAAGTACGCTCCAGGAGCGCGTCAATGGAGTCGCTTTTTACACGACTTCAGAAGGAATATCGCTTTTTGGGGGGGACGATTTTACATTTTTGGTTGACAAACTTCATATTCCTTTTGATGGCGGAGCGGCTGAGATAAAGGGAATGGTAGCAAGTCGTGGTTTGGTGACGGGAGTAGTGCGCATTTGCGAGTCAGTGAGTGATATAGCGAAAGTGCAGCAAGGGGAGATTTTGGTTGCCTCGATGACGCGACCGGAGTATCTTTCCGCCATGCAGCGGGCGAGCGGCTTTATTACGAACGAAGGGGGCTTGACGTGTCACGCAGCCATTATTTCCCGAGAATTAAAGAAACCTTGCATCATCGGCACAAAGATCGCTACAAAAACACTTAAAGACGGTGATCTGGTTGAAATGGATGCAAATACCGGAATTGTACGCATTCTACAAAGAGCATGAGCTTCGTAAAACTATTTAATGAAATAAATAAAGGGGACGCGGCGCTTGCGGGCGGCAAGGGGGCGTCCTTGGGCGAGATGACGCAGGTGGGGATTCCGGTGCCGCCAGGATTTGTCGTCTTAAGTTCCGCGTTTGAACGTTTTCTCAAGGAGACGCGGCTTCATGAGGATATCGATGCGATCATCCATGGGGTGAATCATCAGGAGATGCAGACGGTCGAGCACGCTTCCGAGCAGATCCAAGCGCTTATCCTTGCCGCGGCAATGCCGCAGGATGTCGCGGAAGAGATCAAGAATAGTTTCCAGAAACTCGGAGCAGAATATGTAGCAGTCCGTTCCTCGGCAACGGCGGAAGATTCTTCCTCGGCTGCCTGGGCGGGACAGCTCGATACGTTTTTGAACACGAAGGAAGAAAATCTGCTTGCGAACGTGCAGAAGTGCTGGGCGTCGCTCTTTACGCCGCGCGCCATCTTCTACCGATTCGAGCAGGGGCTCCATGAGGTGCATATCTCGGTAGCCGTGGCGGTGCAGAAAATGGTGGAGAGCGAATACTCCGGCATCGCGTTTTCCGTGCATCCGGTTACCGAAGACCGCAATCAGCTCATTATCGAAGCGGGCTTCGGCTTGGGCGAAGCAATCGTTTCGGGTCAGGTTACGCCGGATTCCTACGTGGTCGAAAAGGAACCGCGCAAGATACGAGAAGTGAGCGTCTCGACGCAGGAGCGGGGTTTGTATCGTGTACCTGCTGGAGGAAATGAATGGATAGATATTCCCGAACCGAAAGCGTCATCACAAGTACTCACGGAAGCACAAATCCTCGAATTGTCTGAACTTATTTTAAAAATAGAGAAACACTACGGCTTTCCCTGCGATATCGAATGGGCATACGCCTGTCCCGAGCAGGATCGAGGGGAAGGTGGGAAATTCTATATCACCCAGAGCCGCCCCATCACAACACTCTCGCAGTAACATGTTCGAAAAATTTTTAGAGAGGTGGGGAACAGAGGAGCTGATCAAAGTGGAGGGTAACTTCTCGCCGCTTATCATTGGAAGCGGCGTGAGCGATATTTTTCAGAAAGAACTGCTTACGTACGCAAGCTTTGACTTCGGCGGCCTTGTCATCCTTTTTCGCCGCCAATACGGTATGTTTTTCTTCAGTATGGATCGCTATCGGGGTTCTTCCGATGCTGCTCTTACCGAGTATCTTGCCCATGAGGGGGCATTCCGCTACGAGGAAGATTTCAAAAAACTTTGGAAGCAAGCCGAAGCTTGGTATACCGCCTATCCGCCTGCGGAATTAGAGAAACTCCCGTCGGAAGAGCTGGTGAGCCTCTTCCGAGAAATTTCCACGGCTTTTCAGATGTTCTATGTGTACAGCATCTTTGTCGAGGCGATCGACAAGGATTACATTGAAGAACACTTTTTAGAAGAAGGCGGAACAGAAGAGGGCGCAGAACGGTTTTGTGAAATAAGCGCGCGTCCGACATTCGATTCCTTTGCGCTTCGCGCAGATGAAATGCTTATCTCGAGCGCGCCTGCCCACGAGACGCAATATGTTTTTTCGAGTTACTTCATAACGCCGCCGATCGAAGAGATCGAAACAAGAAAACGAGATCTGATCGAGAGCCGGGGCGGTGTAGAAGGCATTACAAAAGAGATTGCCGAAATACGCGCTGAATTGGCACGGAATAAAAAAGAAGGCGAAGCGTATCGGAGCACGCTTTCCCCGCGACTACAGAAGCTCTTCGATTTCATGCAATTGTGCATGTACATGCGGGACATACGCCGCAGCCCTATTGATAAGATTGTCGCCCTCGTTTCGAATATCGCAAGAATACTCATCGCTCGCGAAGGGCTGGATGCTTCGTATGCACCATTCGTGTTGCCGCGCGACATTTCGACCGGTTCGTATCGGACAGTAGAAGGCAAAGAAGAAATCAAACACCGGAAAGAAGAGGGGGTGGTACTCTACAGCACGGCAGAGGAGAACGCCGATCGGTTTGAGAATGTCCCGCAACTGCAGGAGCGCATTGCGGAGCTTCTTCGAGGTTCTGACGAAATACTTGCAGGAAAAACAGCCTATCCCGGACTTGTGCGAGGAAAGGCTCAAATTATCTTGAGCGAAGCAGACTTCCCGCGCTTTGAAAAAGGAAACATCCTCGTTACTTCAATGACCCGCCCTGAATTCGTACCCATAATGAAAAAAGCCAGCGCGGTAGTAACGGATGAGGGAGGCATTACCTGTCACGCCGCAATTGTAAGCCGAGAGCTGAAACTCCCCTGTATCACCGGTACCAAGAAGGCAACCCTTATTCTCAAAGACGGCGACCTGGTGGAGGTCGATGCGGAAAATGGTATAGTAAAAAAAATCGGATAATGAATTATGGAACAGCCGCCAAAGCTCGAAAAACGTTTCACCATACAGAAAGACGAGGGTGTTCGTGAAAAAGTTCATCTGCTACAGTCGGTTATTGCGGAGATGCAAAAAGAATATCCTGAAATAGTAGGCGCGACACTTTTTGGGTCCCTATCTTCTGGTCAGGCTTCAAAAGAAAGTGATATTGATGCATATGTGTTTGTGGACTACGAAAAGGCAGCTGAGCGACTGAAAACCCCGCCAGGAACATTTCTGGACTGGGGAGGACGCATTCGCGCCTCTCATGACGAAGATATTGACGAGGTCAAAGCGAGTACACTTTTGAAGTCCGAACATGAAAGTGCTTATTGGTTATCAGTTGGTGAAGCATTTAGAAGCACGGCCGAGAAATTATACGGCAGTAACATGCCTGCTGATATTCGTAGTATGCTGGAAAATATAAAAGTATGGAATCAGTATGTAGATGCTTCAAGTCGTGAATCATACTTTGAACCACCGAGTGGAATCCAGCCGCCAAAATCTCGTCCAATGATGTCGAGTGTCAAGGTTGTCCCCATAGCTTTTAGTGCACTTGATGCGATCATGACAGATGTTGGTGCTCTTCCGGAGAACCGTCCCGTTATACGGGAGTCTGGATTGACTGAACATTTTAAGGTGCCAGCCTGGGTGCGAATAGTAGGACCGATGTTTCATCTCGGCGTGGGAAATGGAGTTCGACCGTATAGAAAATATTTTTTCCAAAAATTGCTTGATGCCGGTAAGCGTGGCGAAGAAATGTGGAAAGAAATTGCAAATTTTGTTGAAGAATGGGAGCGGGGGTCGAAAGAAAAGAAACGATCGGATTTTTATTTCCCCCACACCCTTTCAGATGCCATACGGACATATACCCCAGAATTGTCTAGAAAGACGGATATGTTGGATTTAAAAAAGTAGAGAAAATTCTCGAAAAAGCATAATGTTGGCAAACAGCATACGAGCTTATCTCTAGGACTCAAAGACGGCGACTTAGTGGATGCGGAGAGGGGGATTGTCAGACGGTTATAGTATAGTGAAATTATGAGTGAAAATCTGGAACAAGTATCAACTCCCGAGCGAGGGGCAAACGTCAAAATAGCCCTTAAATTCATGCGTCATGGGGAGCGTGATAAGGAAAACAACCTGCTTCCCTACGGAAGGGAAGTAACACGAAAGCGCGCACAAGAGAGTGGTATCAAGAAGGATGACTTTGATGCAATTAAAGCCATCGGTTCAGATGTCAATCCGCAGGGACCTCTTCATATGGGGCGGTCGCTTGAAACGGCGGATATTTATGCCAAAGAGATAAGCGATGACGTTTTCAAAACACGCGCGAGTAAGATTTTGAACTACGAAACCTATAAAACACCCTTCCCCTACGATCACTACGCAATCTATAATTCGTTTCTTCCAGAAAATTTCGATGATCTGTCGCCTGAAGAAAAATCAGCAGCTTCTAAAAAAGCGCAAGTTGGTACGGTGAATCACATCTTTGCCCTCAATACGCCGGAAGCGATTACCTATAAAAAAGAGATAGCGGGCTCATTTGCATACCTCATATTGCATTACGCGGAAATGGCAAAGCGCCTCAAGTCGAATTCCTCGGTGCTTTTGCCTGCCGGTACGCACGGTGGGGTGATGGAATTTCCGCTTCAGCAAGCGCTCGCATGGAAGGACAAAAAAAGGAACCCGCATGTCGGCTTTGACAGCCTTGAAGTCATCGGCGGCGACCTCGATCCTTCCGAAGCGTACACGGTGACGATAGAGAGAAACGAGAATGGGGATCTGAAACCGCTTACCGTCGTCTTTGATAACCCCGCACGCCCGCAAGGGGAGATGTATTTTGATCTTGCAAAGCTGGAGGAGCTCGCCGATTTTTACGAACAACTGCATAAGGAATAACATGCCGTTCCATTTCCAGTGGAGGGGTACGGACAGCCCGTTGTTTTTTGTCTACTTCTGCCTCTCGCCGGAGGGGTATGGTCGTTTCGACTACCGTTTGCTTCAGTGGGCTGATTACACGGAAATGCATTTTTCCGAGGAAGGGCTTCGCGCGATGCACGACTTCGGCAGGAAGCAGCTCATAGAAGACGACACAGAGCGCCGGACGGTTCTGGAGGATCTTTCCGCATACGAAATTTCTCTGCGCTCTTTTATAGAACCTCGATTTCCGAACGGGGCGGACGCGGCTCATATGAAAAAGATTTGGAAGGATTTTTTGCCGTCTCTGAAAGAGCTGTTCATCCGATTTGGAGTAGTGTACGTGTATAGCGAACAGCCCCTGCTTGCTCCTCTTGAAGACGTAATTGCCGCCGCTGCTTCACGAGAAGGAATGCAGATGGAAGAAGTGTTTAAAAACCACGCACTGGCTACTGGTTTTACGCAAAAAGAAAAAACCGCGCTCGAAACCATAACGATCATCGGCAAGAAGAAATGGGAAATTCACGAATTGATAGAAAAACCGCTTCGCGCACTTACAAAAATCTTCTATTTCATCGCCGAGGATTCCGGTTCTCCATACGAAATGGTACAGACGATGACCTACGATGATATTCTTGCATACATGGAAGGGAAGCCGCTTCCCGCTTCCGTTCTTAAAGAGCGAACAAAAGGAGTCGTCCTTTTGCCGCGCGCCGCAGACGGATTCTTCAAGATCGAAACAGGGACGACCTTCGCCCATTGGGAAAAAGTACTCAAACGACCTCTGCAAGGCGACATCCGGGGAACGGTCGTGTTTCGCGGAAAAGCTCGAGGAACAGTCAAGATGCATCTCGGATGGATCGGCATATCGGAAATTCCTCCCGGAAGCGTACTGGTGACGAGCATGACGAATCCTCAAATGATGCCGTATCTTAAAAATGCCGCAGCAATAGTTACCGACGAAGGAGGGCTTATGAGCCATGCGGCGGTCGTGGCACGGGAGATGAAAATTCCTTGTATTGTGGGCACCAGAGTCGCCACGCAGGTCCTCAAAGACGGCGACTTAGTGGAAGTGGATGCGGAGAGGGGGGTGGTGCGTATACTGGAGAAAGCTCATTGACACTTCATATCTGTTGTATATACTTTGGATATATGGCAAAAACAATACTGAACATCAAAACCGATCCGGCAGTCAAGCACGCGGCGCAAAGGCTCGCCAAGGAGATAGGCGTGCCGCTCTCGACTATCGTCAATGCAAAGCTTAAGCAGTTCATCTTAGAGCGAGGAGTGGAACTTTCGGCTTTGCGGATATCCAAGACCTTAGAGCGAGAGCTTAAAACGGTAGACAAGGATTTTGCCGAGGGGAAAAACCTCTCGCCCGCCTTTGCGTCAGCCGATACGGCACTTGCCTTCCTTCATTCCAGGAAGAAATGATCGTCTTTTTTCATAAACGCTTTACGAAGCGTTACGATACTCTCTCTTCGAGAGAGAGGCTACGTTGTGATACTCAATTACGACTTTTTATGAGAGAACCATTTCACTCGACACTCAATAATCATCCTCTGCACGGCGTATATCGAGAATATCGGAGTATCAATATAGGGGGCGATTTACGGGCAATCTATAAAATGATTGATAAGAAGCATGTGCTGTTCGCCCATATCGGCACTCACGCGGAATTGTATGAGTAGCACCTATTCACCATCAGAGGATTCGCCACAATCATTCTCATGTTCTCAAGAACATGAGAATGATTGTGGTTGCCTGTCCGGTGTTTCCAGAATCTCCAGCTGTTTGTCGCGCAGATGTGTCGCTTCTATTTTTGTGGTATCTTTTCTCTATGCATAAGTTGCTCACAGCCCTCGCGGTGTTCGCGTTTCTCGTAACACCAGTCTCTGCGGCGACTCTCAACACGGACACCATCCTCAAGAATGGGCCGCGCGACAGCGAAATCTATGTCGGCAAAGACGGCACGGTGGTTATCTCCGGCGCGAAGGTGATGCAGCTTGCCGGACGCTCTTTTTATACGCGGCTCTACTGGGGCGAATCGTTCTTGCGCCTTTTGGTAAAGACGGGACCAGCGACGCGGTTTGAACGCGGCACCGGAGAAGTGACGGATTACACGGAGATCAACGAAGGCGACTACCTCAATATGGAAGGGCGTCTGGAGAGCGGCGCCAGCACGTTCACGCTCATTCCGACGTACGTGCAGAATGTCTCCGTGCAGAAAGGAAGCAAGACATTCGCGGGCACGGTCGCAAGCGTCAATCCGGGCGCGGGAACGTTCACGCTTTCTCTTAAGGGTGCGGGGATCATCACGGTCAAGGCGGAGGGAGCGGTATTCACGAAAGGCTCGCGCACGATCGATCTCGCTCGTGTTGAAGCGGGGGATACGGTTACCTCGGCAACCGGCGTCTACGATTACAACACGCAGACGCTCACCGCATCCTCTGTGGTGATTTATCTCGATAAGAATCTGTACAAGTGGCAGAACTTCGAAGGGAAACTTCTGGAAACACCGGGAGTGAACCCCGCGTCCATAAAAGTTTCTATCAGGGGCACGGAATTCACGGTTCTTATCCCCTCCGACATCATCATATGGAACCATGCAAGGAAGTCGGTTGCATCGTTCGTACGATTTGTCGCGGGAGACACGATACGACTCCACGGGAAACGCCAGGAAGACGACACCCCTAGTATCGAAGCGGATATCATCCGCAATATGAATCTATAAAATACGCTCCGCTTGTACATCTTGAGAGCCACTCCGGGGCGTTTGCCCAAGTCTTAGCCTCTCAAGATATACAAGCTTCGCTCCAACGAAAACTCATTTTCTCTTCATCTTCGTGCGTAAAATTACTGCGCAATTTTTCTGACTCCTCGATTCGAAAGCATGAAAATATATTTTCATGCTTTGCTCATTCTACGTCGCCAGTAAGAAGATGCTTCATGTTGCGTCAGATGTAGTGCGCTCACGAAGCGCGTATTATCAATTAGAATTCTTTATATATATGAATCGTCTGTCTGTTTCCATAGGTCGAAGAGCTGTTCTCTTGCTTAGCGCGCTCGCACTTGTGCCGGCGATCTCGCTTGCACAAACAACACTTACCTGTACGCCATCGGCGACGAACATCCAGCTGGGGCAGTCGATTACCTTTACCGCTACCGGTGGTAACGGAACGTACAGCTGGGGCACACCCGATTCCAGTCTCTCTGGTGCGATGACCAGCATCGTCTACACACCGACACAGGCAGGCGCGGGGGCGGTTGTGGTCCGAAGCGGAACGCAGAGCGCAACGTGTTCTTACAATGTAACTGGAACGAGCACGGGCACCCCCACCAGTCCGGGGCTTCCGAACACCGGCGCTGGCGGTGCAAACTTGCCCTTCGTCGCCTTCGGACTCTCGCTCCTCATCTCGACCCTCGTAGGATATTCCATCGTCCGCACATCCGCATCGAAAAGCTAATCGACGACCATGTCGGTACGATCCCGGCGCAGGCTCTTCCTCCTCCTTCCACTCCTGTGCCTCATCCTCACACTTTTCTTCATCGGAGCCGCAGAAGTGTTCTCGCGCCTCCTCGCGTATTCATCGATAGCCGCAGCAAACGAGCGAGCGAACATCGAGCTCGCCGACTCTCCACTCTCGCCGCAGAGGCTTCTCATTCCATCGCTTGGCGTTGATGCCGAGGTTTTGCATGTCGGTTTCTCTGCAAACTGGAACATGGTGGCGCCAAAAGGATTTAAGACCGTTGGCTGGCTTGCGAGTGGTCCGCTTCCCGGCGAGCGGGGAAATGCGGTGTTCGCGGGGCATCTTGATAACGGCTTGGGATTTCCGGCAGTCTTCGTCAACCTTTCCAAGTTGAAAAAGGGAGACACGATATACGTGAAAGACAAAGACGGCAAAGCGCTCCTCTTTACCGTAAAGCGAAGCGTGATCTATGAAGCGGATGACCCGGTGCTCGCCTCGATTATTGCCGGCAAGGGAATCGGTATCGTGCTTATCACCTGCAGCGGTGCGTGGATGCCGGCGACGAACGATTACTCACACCGACTCGTGGTATTTGCCGAGCGGCTTTGATGTAATACACACGTTTCAATCCCCAGACCGACATGCTCCTGCTACAATAGGAGCATGTCGGTCTTTGTGGACCTTATCGATACGGATTTCCGCGGCGATATCGCGGAGGATAGAAAGACGCTTGACGCGTTCAGCCGCGATGCGAGCCTCTTTTCCGTTTCGCCTTCGCTCGTGGTATTTCCCCGAGATGTCGCTGATCTCAAAACGCTCGTGGCTGGAGCGGTTGCGGCGAAAAAGAAGGGGGAGCGCGTGACGCTTACCGCCCGAGCCGCCGGAACGGACATGAGCGGCGGACCCCTAAGCGAAGGGGTTATCGTGTCGTTCACCAAATATTTCACCCGCATGCGGGCGGGAGACGGGGTCGCGACCGCCGAGCCGGGCGTCTACTATCGTGATTTTGAGAAAGAGACGCTCAAGCGCGGCTATATCATGCCGAGCTATCCGGCATCGCGCGAGCTTGCGGCGATCGGCGGCATCGTCGCCAACAATTCCGGCGGCGAGAAGTCGCTCACCTACGGCAAAACGGAACGCTATGTGAAGCAGGTGAAAGCGGTGC
>JWKQ01000002.1 GCA_000806115.1 archaeon GW2011_AR5 | reverse complement strand
TTTCAATTTCTTCTATCACGATGTTATCTTTATATCGATTCCATGCCATTGTATTACAAACTGTGTAATGGTTGATATGATGAAGAGATTAATTCCTGTTTTGATTCTTGTTGTCCTGATAAGCGGCTGCACGTCCACCGCCAAATACACGGCAGACAACCTGCCAGGCGACGTGCAACCCACAGGCGAACATCCGGTCGGCAACTCAATCGGCGACAGGGCTCCTGACTTTGCGCTGACAGCTACGGACGGACAAAACCTGAGCCTCAGCAGCCTTTCCGGAAAGCCTGTTGTGCTCTATTTCATGACAACATGGTGCCCGTACTGCAAGGAGGAATACAAGGAGATTGAGAAGGTCTTTCCTGCAAACAACAACATTCAATTCATTTCAGTCGGCATTGACATGAAGGAAACGTCTGCGATGTTGGAAAACTATAGGACAACCAATAACCGCCCGGGCATGTTCGCGCCGGGCAACGAGCAGATACTCAGGGACTATAACGTAATTTATACCACAACCAAGTACGTTATAAGCGGGGACGGAACGGTACTTTACAAGGGTTCGGGCGTTCTAAGTTCTGAAAACTGGAAGATAATATTCGACTCGGTGAACGCATGAAAATAGAATTTTTTGCCATAGCAGCTGTCCTGCTCATAGCCGGCTGCGCATCCAATAATCAAGACACACGTCAAACTCCCCGATATGTTTCGCTCGCAGACAGTCAGGTCTTCGCGCTGGAGGCGGCGCCCATGAGGCATGAAATAAACGGCGCGCAGCTGGACATGTACGCATACAACGGCCAGATACCGGGGCCGACAATAAAAGCAGCCCGGGGCAGCACAATCTACATCAATTTCACGAACAAGCTCGGCGAGGACACTACAATACACTGGCATGGCATAAGGCTGGACAATATGAACGACGGCACTATAGATGTCCAGGCGCCCGTAAAACCTGGAGAAAGCTTCATGTACAAAATAATCCTGCCGGACTATGGCGTCTACTGGTATCATCCGCACATCCGCGAGGACAGGCAGCAGGAGCTCGGGCTTTACGGCAACATAATAGTCGATGGCGGCTTCGGACCCGCGGACGATGAGCTGGCAATCATATTGGACGACATCAAGGTCACGAACGGGAAGATAGACAGCTTTTATGATTTCTCGCGGTTTTCTCTCATGGGCAGATTCGGGAACCATATCCTGGCGAACGGACAGACAGGCTTCAAAACCGATGTGAAAAAAGGGCTGACAAGATTGTATCTCACAAATGCGGCAAATGCCAGGCCATTCAATTTTTCCATAAAAGGACGTGAGCTCAGGATAGTAGGCGGCGACTCCGGCAGGTATGAGAAAGAATTCACCGCAGACTCGGTTGTCATCAGCCCCGGAGAGCGCTACATCGTCGAGGTTTTCTTCGAAAATACGGGCTCTTTTGATATGATGAACATCCATCCCGGATCAATGCAGTCCATCGGGAGAATAAATGTGGTTGAGAACGACAATCAGATAGATGCACCGCCCGGTTCTTCGTTTGAGGATTTCGAGCGCATGAAATCTTACAATTCTTCCCCGCCTGATTTCGAGTTCGTGCTCACAATGCAGGCAAACGGCATGGGACACGAGGGGCATGGAACAACAATGAGAAGCCGGCCCGAGTCCATAGAGTGGGAGGATGACATGGGCATGATGAACTCCATTTCAACAAGCAAGAATACAAGATGGATTATCAGGGACAAGGCAGGCAGGGAAAATGAAGAAATAGTAAACAAAGCCGGAGTCGGTGACGTGAAGAAGATAAGGATATTCAACGATCCGGGCTCAATGCATCCCATGCAGCATCCGATGCATCTCCACGGGCAGAGATTTATAATTTTAAGCGAGAATAACAAGACAAACGACAATTTTGTCTGGAAAGACACGGTGCTTGTTCCCACAGGCGCCACGACGGATATACTTGTAAACTTCACGAACCCGGGCAAATGGATGTTCCACTGCCACATAGCCGAACATCTTGAGGCGGGAATGACGACAACGTTTGAGGTATCAGAATGAAAAAAATAATGCCTTTCCTGGCGGTAGCGATTGTATTGCTTGTTGCTGGCTGCACTTCGCAGAGCCGGGAATCGACAATAATAGGCAACCGGACGCTTCTATCCGAACTGGTACACATGCAGGATCTTTCAAGGGAAAATGCAACAACCGCGGAGATGCTGTCGGAATTCAGGGAAAAAGTGGGAGAAGACCATTTCGCCGAAGACCTGATGGAAGAGGCAATATGGCTGGTGAGGTTCCGCGAGTTTGAGCACAGCGAACATTCCCTGGCTTTCCTTGTAACTTACATAAACGACGGGAATCGCCTGATATGCCCGGGACATGAGATAGAACATATAGGGCTCTACGTCAAGCACAATAACTTCGAGCTGATGAACCACACGATAGAAAGCGTCGAGGAGTTCTATCCAACGTGGAAAACTACTGCATACGAACGGGCGCAGCGATTCCCCGCCTTCTACCGCAACCTAGACAACGTTACAAGGACGATAGAAGAGACGCTGCCGAGGATAAAGGCGGGAGACCATAATATCAGCGAGGAGATTGAGTTTCTCAACAAGAACGAAGTCTGCTAACCGATCTTTTTCTTTCAGAAAGGAAGTTCAAACCCAAAGAAAAAATAAGTTATTTTATACCTCAGGACAAAATATCCTGATGAAAGCGCTTTCCCATACCGTGATGATAATAGGGCTGATTCTGACAGCGCTGGTAATATATCTTGTTCTTAACGCGCAGCAGGATTTCCCGAAGGCATGCACGCTTGAAGCGAAGATTTGCCCGGACGGCTCGGCAGTCGGCAGAACAGGACCTGACTGCGAATTCGCTACGTGTCCGGACGGGGCGGTGTTTTGTACGGAAGAATCGAGGAATACTGATGTCTGTATACAATCCTATGAGCCTGTATGCGGCTGGTACGGGCCTGACGTGAAGTGCATAAGATATCCCTGCGCATCAGCCTTCTGGAACGTCTGCGAGGCCTGCAAGTCGCCCGCAGTAGAATATTATACTGCTGGGGAATGTCCTAGCGAGTAGATGTGTTTTAAAGTCTCTTATTTAACAGATTCTTAATGAATGTAAGAAATCTAAGAAATAAAGAGTTTGCAGATTATTGCGAATATTTAGTAGCATTTAAACTGCAGGAACTGGGGTGGACTGTATTTCAACCGCTTGTTGATAGATATATTGACATAGTAGCTACCAAGACAGTAGGCAAAAATAAGATATTTAGGACAGTTCAAGTAAAAAGTTCAAGAATAGAATCAGTGACTGGAGAAGATCCAGAATCTTACGGGATGACCCACGAACCCAAAGATTTGTTGCATGACCCAGCACATTTTTTTGTTTGGGTTTTAGCTGATAATTCAGGAAAATATAATTTTTTCATTCTATCTGCAAGTGATTTTATAGACGTTAGATGGTCATTACTTGTAGACAGCACAAAAAGACAATTTTCTTCTTTATTGAGGAGAGGGGAATGGAGATACGGAACTGACCGAATGCATCCAAAAAATTGGATTAACCATAAGAATGAGAAATATCAACGTGCACTTAAGAAATGGAAAATTACAAAAGAAACAAATGAGCCCTCCTGGACTTTAGAAAATGCAATTTTAGATACTTTCCTTAATAATTGGAAAAATTTAGAAAATTCAAAGCGTTCCAATATTTCTTCAAAATCTATACAGGCACAAGAAGTTTTGGAAAACTGGTCGAAATATGATCGAAAGACCATAGAAATTTGGAAAAAAAATAATTCAGTTGCTTATAATAAATTGAAAAAATTTCCAGATGCTTTGGCAAGCGCTAAAAAACTTGATGAAATAACAGGTGACGAATAATGCATACATTGATAAAAAAGAGAAAAAAGGTCATAAATAAAATGTTTGAGCTCACTGAGAAACCAGACAATTGGGAAGTTTATTTGTCGCTTGAAGGTAAAAACGAGTTTGCTTTACTTAAGCCTGTATGCTCCGAATGCCAAAAATACTGGTCTGTTAACAGAAAAGAATGTTTTTTATGTAAAACTAAATACTACAGAATTAAAATATGTAAAGAGTGCAGTTCTATATATCCAGAAAACGTGACATGGTGTATCAATTGTGATAAAAAAGATGGTAAGAAAAAAGGTACAAAAACAGTCAAAATTTGCATAAACTGCGGTGCAGAAGAAACCGGAAGATCTAAAATTTTTGTTCCGATAACATTTTGCTGGTATTGTGGTAACAGAGAGAACGAATTTACGTGGAAAATTAAATCTTTTTGATTTTATTTAAGTTTTTTGTATTTTTCTTTTCAGATTCATTGATATAATCTTCTTTATTGAAGACTTGTGATTTCTCAAAAGATATATTTTTAATATCAGACTCGTCGAGGACTTCTATTTTATGTGTATGAGATTCAAATAGTCTTTTCTGTGACAAAGTTATCTTCATTCTCTTCAATCCCAATGATATGTAGTCTTTTTTCATATCAATTCCAACGCTGTTTCTTCCTAATTTAGCTGCAACAACTGAAGTTGTGAAACTTCCAGCAAACGGATCCAAGACCGTGTCACCCTTATACGTATATAATTTAATTGCCATTTCCGGTATATCTTCAGGGAATGGTGCGGTATGCCCCAGTCTATTTTCACCCTTAATTATCTTTATTACAGGTGAAAATGTGACGATATCTTTCCTCCATTTTTGTAAAAATTCTTTTTCTATAGAGTTTTCTGGAGTTTTTCCCTTATCCATCATAACGGATCTTGCCGAATATCTTTTACCTCTATTCCCGGGGCTTCTGTGAGAACATTCTTCATTATTACACTCCCAACTCTGTACACCTATTTCAGATTGGCTATTATTTTGGACTTGAGTTGTTCCACAGACAGGACAAGGGATTCTTGTAGAATCCAGAACGTGTTTATGAAATATTAAAATGTGCTCGTAAGAGTTTACCGGATAGTGATAGAACGGGTAATTATTTCCGCCGTTCATATGTCTAAAACTCTGAGGTTCGCCTTTATGCCAGATAAAATTATCAACATACTTGAATCCTATTTGTTGGCACATCACTGTAAATAAGGCGCCAAGTGGTACTCTGCTGTTTGTCCAAGGTTGTTTGCCTAATTGGCAGTTAACATCACCCACATTCAAAACAAAAACTCTATGATTGTCGAGAACTCTGAAAGTTTCTATAAAAATTTTCTTCATGTCTTCCAAATATTCGCTAAGTGTTGGCCATTGTGAATATTCCCTGGCATTGAAATAAGGTGGAGATGTAACGGCCAGATGTATTGATTCATCTGGAAAACTCTTCAAAACTTTAGAACTATCCCCATGAATTAATCTGTGTTTTATTTCCATTCTTTTACCTTTCTTTATTTTCATAATAACACCTTTTAAATCAATAACCATCTATTACAGTAAATATACTGTATAAAAGTATTAAAAGCTTACTGTATTCTTACTGTATATGAAGTTAACAGTTTTAAAAAATAAAAAAACTGGTCAGGTAAGCATCAATATACCAAAAGGGATGGCAGAATTATATAAGATTGATAACAAAACTGAAATATCTATCGAGCCAAAAAATAATAACGAATTTACTCTCAAGATAAAGCGGTAATAAAATATTCAGATCATACAATTTCATAAGATGCCAGAGTGTAATGAGTTTCGGAAATAGTGTCGTGTTCTGACTTTTATCCTCTCCGTGTAGATTATATTCATGTCATTCTTCGAGAAGAAAAGCGGTGTCCTTGTTTTCAACTGGGCCGAAGGTATGCTGAACACATGGGAGCTTGGCGGTGGGGATGACCCGCAGGCCACGATCGAGTTCGTAAAACACACTTCGAGTAAATTCACTGTCCATGCGAAGCTGGTCATGCCCAAGCTTCATGGAAAGCGTTTTTCCGGATACAAAAACAAAACTGACCATAAAACGGAAGAGAAAGCGCTGGCTGCTGTGGAAAGCGAGAAAAAGCACATAGAAAAAATCATTATGGATGTTATGGGATCTGATTTTGTCCTGAAAGTGCTCGGCGCGGAGGATGCTGTTGACTATTCGCTAAAAGGTATCTCAACATGCGCTAGCTGCGGGAAGAAGTTTGTCGGCAAAAAATATCACCGTTACTGTGACGAGTGTGGGGAGAAAGCTAAGAAATAGGTAGTACATGCTTATAAACTCCCCAAGGTTTTTATATGTGCGTACATCATAGTTATCTAACAGGTAAATCCTAAAGGCCAGTGTACCTTGAGGTGCACGCCTTAGTGCCTTTGGGTTCTGTTATTCTTCTGATTCTTGGCTTTACCAGACATGATAAACTTCCTGCTCTAATTTTATCAAATCTATGTATTCGCCATTATCGTGTTCGAATTTTTGGAAGCATGACCAAGCAAGGATATCGGCGAACTGCAGCCCGGACCACGCATGAGAATAGCTGTGCTCTATGCTTGCCTTTATGTTTGATCGCTCTCTGAGACACTTGATGAAATAATCATTGAAATCTTCCCTCAGCATTTGCTTGCCCTTTGACTTGTCTATCTTGATTACAACATCCATGTTACTCAGTATTATGTTCCTAGCCAGCTTACCAGCCACATAGTTATAGAGTTTGTGCTTGTCGTTTTTCAGAAAGTCACTGAATAGCTTCTTTTTTTCAAGCACAACATAGAATACTTTGGAGCCTCTTACTTCATTGAGCTTTCGAAGCATATGTTTTATAACAGCCTCAGACGACTTATCAGCCTTAATTTCTATTGCTTTTCTCAGTTCTTTTTTGAATTTGTTTCTTCTCATATTCTTGATAATTCTGTCAAGATTTCGCGGGTCATCGACAAGCAATGCCGCGAGAACCATGTATTTGGAGCCTTTTTCACCCAAATCACCGCTCTCGTCTATGTACATATGCTTGAGCATATCATTACTCCCAAATCTTCAATCTCATTTATTCAAGAGTGTTTTTAACCGTTCGATCCAAAAAGACATTATGGAAGGGCGCCAGCCCAGCCTGCCTTCCAGCATGATTATTATATTCTTGTCCCAGCATTTCGACGCCTTGAACTGACCGGCTCTGCAGAACATCCTGTGCATAAGCTCGTGGCTCACCACGCCCGCCGCCTCGTCCTCGCGAGACCCCAACAGCACGATCCTGTCCGTCTTCGGGTCGTAGAACGCGCGGGCTCCCGATTTCTTTACGTAGTTCCTGTCTGATCTTGTCATTTTGAGGTGAATCATGGGGCGTCAGCTCACCGGTAAAATGTAAACTTATCCGCGCCGTCAGCGCATCCTGCAGACATTTTCGGGCATATACTTACACACGCGCGAGGAAGCTTTATCTTATCTGTTCTGACATGTATATTGAGAACTTTGATTAATCCTTTAATTGTCAAAGTTCACAATAAGGACTTTGAACAAAAGATATATTACCCAAGTCCTCTATTTGATACTGATGAAAAAGAAGGCTCGTGGCAATGCAAGAAAAAGCCTGTTCTCAAAGATAATCATCATGGTCGTTGCGGCTGAGCTTGCCGGCGTTGCTGGCTCGCTTGTCACCTTTCCTTCCGTCGGCAGCTGGTATTCTTCTCTTGCCAAGCCTGACATTAGCCCGCCCAACTGGGTATTCGGGCCCGTGTGGGTTGCCCTTTACGCTCTGATGGGCATCGCCGCCGGGCTTGTCTGGAATTCTTCTGATAAACGCAAAACATTCGCGCTGAAAGTTTACGGCGCCCAGCTCTGCCTGAACGTGCTGTGGTCGCTGGTATTCTTCGGGCTCCGCTCGCCCGGGCTTGCTTTCATCAACATCATTGCGCTGTGGCTTGCTATTGTAGCCGCAATGGCTGCCTTCAACAAGATATCAAAAAGCTCCATGCTGCTGCTTGTCCCGTATATAGCCTGGGTTACCGTCGCCATGTTCCTTAATTATTCAATCTGGATTTTGAACCCGTAATCTGTGAATGTATATACATTGTATATACATGTATGGCAACGATAGTGGTGGGACATCCACTTATATACATTACCCGTGTAATTACATATTGTGAGTAAGTCCTTCCGAAAGGGATCTATAGAAAATGGACAATTAGGGGCTTCACCGGTTGATTATTATGACAAAAAACGAGGAAAAACTCGAGAAATCCATTAGAAAAGCCGAAAAGCTTGGGGTTTTTACAGAACTTAGAAGAATACATAAAAACCTTCATAAAAAATCAAAGTAAATCTTTTGGATGCAATATTTTCAGTCCAAATTCTCTTTCTATGGCTTTATTGCCTATAAGCTTTTTGTCTAGTGTAACCAGATTCATCGCATTATTCTCTATTGCACACGCTACAATATCTGTGTCAGTCGGTTCCAGCCTTTGATCTATCTCCTTTATCCTCTTTGATATTTCATGCATATCTTCCGGCATATAAAATCCAACCTTTCGTATGTTCACAAGATTTACAAGAACATCCAAGAACGCCTGCCTCTTGTTTTCGTCTTTAAGCAATAGCATTGAGATCGTAAGCTCGCTCAAAGCAGGAGAAGAGATAATACCCCTGTAAGAATAATTCAATTTGTGTATATATTTTCTACAGAATTTGCCGTCAACGGTTTTCTCCAACTCCATGATAACAGACGTGTCTATATGATGAATTGGCATTGATTCAAATCTTCTTTCGAGCTTCTCCGCTGTTTTTTCAAGCATAATTATAATTTGTTCTTTTGGTTAAAAGGTTGCGTTTCAATTATCTCTCATGGAAAAATCCTACACCTGCTCGCTCTGCGGAAGGCAGATTGCACATCGCGGCTTCTGCCTGCCCTGCAACAAGAAACGAAAATATCATAACACCGGTCAATCATCCCTCACCCCGACAGGCAAGCCTCTCAAGCAGACGTGCGCGAGCTGCGGATTCGTGACTTATTATCGTTTTACAAGATGCCCTGAATGCGATGTCCCTGCCAAGGAAATTGAAAAGCCGGCCAGACCAATCAGTTCCGTTCCAAGAGACAGGGAAACAATCGACATTGATGCTCCTACCGCTTCGCTGATCGCTTTGCAAAAATCACCTTCCGCTACTTTCAAGTTTCCTTTTGAAACAGTGCGGCATAGCCAGAAGGAAATGATGGACGACGTGCGCAGCGCCGTCGAGAATTCAAGACATCTCGTTGCCGACGCGCCTACGGGACTGGGAAAGACAATCGCTGCGCTGTTCCCTGCCGTCGAATATGCCGTCGCCAACGGCAAGACCGTATTCTTTTTGACTTCCCGGCTCAGCCAGCATAAGGCTGCCGTCGAGACGCTGAAACTGATGAGACAAAATAACGCCTTCAAAGCCGTGGACATCGTCGGCAAGAAGCATCTCTGCTCGCACGACGTCGCCGACATGGATAGCGGCATGTTCAGCAACTTCTGCACCGCCATGATAAAGGACAAGCGGTGCAACCACTTCAAGAACTCGAGGAGCGGGGAGCTTGCAACAGAGAGGGCGGGATTAATCAGGATTTTGACAAACAGCATCCCGAGCACAGAAGAAGCCATGGGGCTCATGTCCGCGCGCTACTGCACGTACGAGCTGCTGATGGACGCCGCGCTGCATGCTGATGTCATCGTCGGCGACTATTTCCACATGTTCGGAATGCATGAAAAGTTTTTGAAGCGGGGCGCGAAAAACCTGTCAGACGCCATAATAATTGTCGACGAGGCGCACAATCTTTCTTCGCGAATACGGAACCATCTTTCTTCGCGGGTGTCGACAAGAACCTGCGAATTGGCGATGAAGGAAGCGCAAAGCATGACAGAATACGAGGCGCGGAGCGCGGTGAGCGAGATAAACGGGATAATCTCCGGAATGGGCAAGCGGCTGTTCAACAAGAAAGAATCGTTCATCGAAAGGGAAGAATTCATGGACAAGGCGGCTGAAATCGGCAATTATGACACTCTCATAGCGCAGCTCACGCGCGTCGGCGAGCTTGTGCTTGAAACGAAAAAGATATCATACGTAGACAGGATAGCCGAGTTCCTTCAGATGTGGAAGAAGGAGGGCGTGGGCTACGCGCGGATAATTTCCAGGGAGAAGATACAGGACAAGAACCACATTTCTCTTCAATTCAGCTGCCTTGACCCGTCGCTCGTGTCGAGGGAAATAGTGCGCAGCTCGCACTCAACAATACTCATGTCCGGAACGCTCTCGCCGATGGAGATGCACCGGGATCTCCTTGGCATGGAGACAGAAAGGACATCTCTAAAGAGCTACGACTCGCCGTTTCCCAAGGAGAACAGGAAGAACATCATCGTTCGCGGACTTACTACGCAATACAAGGAACGCACCGAGGCGAACTACACCCGCATGGCAAAGAAGATATCCGACTGCATATCTGCGGTGCGCGGCAACGTCGCGGTGTTCTTTCCCAGCTACGAGATGCGCGATGCGCTTTGCAGCCTGATAAAAATAAACAAGCACGCGATTTTCGAGAAGAGCAGCATGACCAAGCAGCAAAGAGATGAGGTGAAGAACGAGCTCCGCTCGCATGAACAAAACGGCGCGGTGCTCATGGGCGTCATGGGCGGTTCTTTCAGCGAGGGCATAGACCTTCCGGGGAATTTGCTCAACGGAGTTATCATAGTCGGACTTCCTCTCGAGCGTCCGAACCTCTCCGTAGATGCGCTTATCAGCTACTATGACGAACGGTTCAGGGCGGGGCGTGATTACGGCTACAATTTCCCGGCGATGATAAAGGTGATGCAAGCCGCAGGCAGGTGCATACGCACTGAAACAGACCGCGGAGTGATAGTCTTCCTGGACGAACGGTTCCTGTGGCAGAACTACCGGAGGATTTTCCCGAAAAGCTGGAGCTTCGATGTCACGGAAAAGCCTGAAGAGGAGATACGGAAGTTCTGGAAATCGTAATGCGCGCAAAGAGTCACTTTTCAGTCCTCAAAAACCTGTAACTTCCCCGAAGTCATATCACTTTTGTAAAAAATATGACAAAAATGCTATAGACTTTATATATCAGTGCAACCACAATATGTTGTATGAGTTGTTTTCTATACCACAATTAGTTGTAGTTTAATAACAGCAGAAATTGTGGTGTAATAAGCAACCCTGTCTGAAAGTAGGTTAATTAACCCTGGTGTAACGATGCACTGCCCGTACTGTTCCGGTGAAACAAAGGTAGTTGACAAGCGTGACGGGGAGGATTCTACAAGGCGCCGCCGGGAATGCATTTCTTGTGAAAAACGGTTTACCACATACGAGCGTCCCAACCTTAACCTGAACGTCGTGAAAAAAGACGGGCGGCGGGAAGCTTACAGCAGGGACAAGCTGAAGGCGGGCATTCTGCGGGCTTGTGAAAAAAGACCGATTTCTATTGATACTATCGATGCGGCTGTTGACCGGATAGAGAAGGCTGTCTGGGACACGGACGAGGTTACCAGCACGGAAATCGGCGAACGCGTGATGGCAGAACTCAAGACGATGGACAAGATCGCCTATATCCGCTTCGCCTCGGTGTACCGGGAGTTCGACGACCCGGTGGCTTTCGAGCGCGAAGTCAGGCTGCTACGAAGCTGAATGAACTAGAATAGATTTGGGAATCGCCAACGAGCATAACAATGAAATAATAATACTAAAAAATAATGACAGGAGAGTGGGGAACAATGATGGGACAAATCAGGAAAAGATACGGAACCGTCGTCAAATTCGACACAAGCAAGATAACCAATGCTATCTACAACGCTGCGCGCGAAGGCGGCGGCGAGAGCAAACAGGAATGCGAAAAGCTGGCTGAAAAGGTTGTCGAACGCATATTCAACGAGATGCCCAAAGGCTCCATCCCCACGGTCGAGGGCATCCAGGATATAGTCGAGCAGGTACTGATTGAGACGGGACATGCGAAGACGGCAAAGTCTTATATTATCTACCGCCAAGCTCGTGCCGAGCTGCGCGCGGAAAAGAGGCACGTGCTGGAAAAAGAGGAAATCGACGAGGTTGACAAGCGCTTCGACATCAACGCGCTCAGGGTGCTCAAGGCGAGGTATCTCAGGAAAGACGACAGCGGCAAGCTGATTGAGACGCCGAAGCAGCTCTTCACGCGCGTGGCTGTGCACACTGCTCTTGCCGACTTGTTCTACGACGAACGTGTTTTTGACAAGGACGCAAACCAGAAGCAGCACGACAGGGAAGAGTTCGAGCCGGCGATGTACGACGGTGAAATAGCCGTAGGCAAATACGTGCTCAACAAGTATCACCTTGAAGCCGTGAAGAGGATGTACGACCGCTTTGACAAACAAGCCAATATGAAAGTGTCGTGGAGCGAGTTTCTCGGCATGCTGGAAAACGGGGACTTCAACAACCATGAAAAGACGGTAGACAGCTTTTTCGACATAATGGTGAACAGGCAGTTCATGCCAAACACCCCTGCAATAGCCAACTTTGGAAGCGTGCTGGGAATGGGCTCGGCATGTTTTGTCCTTGGAGTGGAGGACGACCTCACCAGCATCATGGACACGCTCAAGCACACCGCGCTCATCCATCAGTCGGGCGGGGGCACGGGATTCAACTTCTCAAAGCTAAGGCCCGAGGGGGACATAGTCAAGAGCACGTGCGGCGCGGCGTCAGGCCCGCTCAGCTTCATGATGCTCTACGACAACATGACTGATGTCATAAAGCAAGGCGGAATGCGGCGCGGAGCCAACATGGGCATAATGAACTCGAACCATCCGGACATCGAGAAGTTCATCACTGCAAAGGAAGGCAACAAGGCGCTCAGGAACTTCAACATCTCCGTGTTGATAATGGGCGACTTCTGGGATTATTATGAAAAAGATGAGCCGTACCCGCTCATAAACCCGAGGAACGGCGAGGTTTACAAGACTGTCAATCCGAAGATGCTTTTCGACAAGATAGTCTACCAGGCTTGGGAGTCAGCCGAGCCGGGAGTCATCTTCTTTGACCGCGTCAATGAGTTCAACCCGTTTCTGGAGCATCTCGGGCCGATTGTGACCACGAATCCGTGCGGAGAAGTTTTGCTCTACCCGAACGAGCCGTGCAACCTGGGCAGCGTGAACGTCTGGGCGTTTGCCAAAGAAGACGACAACGGAAAGACGTACGTCGACTGGGATGACATGGCGCGTGTTGTCAAGATAGCCACGCACTTCCTGGACAATGTGATAGACGTGAACAAGTGGCCGCTGCAGCAGATAGAGGACATGGCGCTCGCGACGAGGAAGATAGGCCTGGGCATCATGGGCGTCGGAGACCTGCTGTTCGACATGAGCCTGCCGTACAACGAGGACGAGGGAAGGATATTCATGGAGAAGCTCATGGAATTCGTCAACTACTGGAGCAAGGTGAAGTCGGTTGACATGGCAAGGGAACGCGGCTCGCTTCCTTACTACGACAAATCTTTTTACCCCCAAGGCACGCTGCCTTTCCGCGGCTCGCTGCAGAAAGAGAAATGGCATTTCGAGTGGGGCGAGCTTGCAGAACTTGTCAGGACCGACGGCATACGCAACGGCTACACCACCATAATCGCGCCGACAGGCAGCATCTCGATGATAGCCGGCTGCTCGTCGGGCATAGAGCCTGTGTACAGCCTGGTTTTCGAGAAGAACGTTAAAGTGGGCAGTTTCTATTACGTCGACCCGGTGTTCGAGAAAGTCATGAAACGGGAAGGACTATATGACGACCATCTCATGAAGCAGATTGCGGAGAACCGCGGGAGCATCCAGAACGTCCCGTACATACCGCAGCACCTGAAGAACGTGTTCGTGACGGCTATGGACGCGACTCCTGAGAGCCACATTCGCGCCCTGGCTGCGTTCCAGGTATGGGTTGACAGCTCAATCAGCAAGACGAACAACTTCCCCGCCAACGCGACGGTGGAGGATATGCGGCAGAGCTATCTGCTCGCATACCAGCTCGGCTGCAAGGACGTCACGGTGTTCCGCGACTCCAGCATAAAAGAACAGGTGCTGGTTGCGCCTACCAAGACAAAGACGGAGGAAATAAAGAAGGACCGCTACGTTGTCGTCAAACCGGCGGAAACGATAACGGAAACGGCGGCAGGCACGCTGGTCCAGCACGTCGCGAACGGAAAAATGCAGTATAAGGAGTGCCCGACGTGCAGCTCAAAAGCGCTTTCCTTCAAGGAAGGCTGCCTGACGTGCGAGTCTTGCGGATGGGGTTTGTGCGCGTGAGACCTTTCTTTTGAAAAAAGAAAGTCCTCAAGCCCAAAGAAAACATATTATTAATTAGGCTCACTTGCGTTCGCGTTGCCTGAGCAGCTTTTTCTTCTTTTTTTCATTTCACTTTAAACGACTCAATCATCCGCATGAAAACGGATTCATATCTGACATAATCCCCAGTAAGTGAAGTGGCTGTCAGCAGGTAGTTTTCAGTCCACGTCTGCACCTGCGTGAAGCTTATGTTGTGCGCGGCGTCCGTCCAGCTGTAGACGCGCCGGAAAGCGTTCCTTCCGTTTATTGTCAGGCTTTCTTCAGCCATGATTTTATAATCCTTCAGCCTTGACTGCAGCGTCTTGGAACGCTCAGCCGCCTCTTCAATCGTTCCGCCAAATTCCGAAACGCGCATGGTAGGCGGAAATTCCCCGCCGCCTGTGAAGAAATTGTCCGCGCTTGTAATATTATGAGCCCAGCCCGAGGGGTATTGAAGGGAGAAGTTCCCCTCATACAGGGAAAATGAAGTTCCGGGTGCCGAAGCGCCGTTCTGAATGCAGCCGGCAGCCAGCACAACCAAAACAAGCAGGGCGGCTTTCATGGAAATCCTATACAGGGAAAACCTATTAGAAAAAGAATTCATCGGAAAATTTTTCCAGTTTTCAAGGCTTAAATTTTCTACTAAGAAGGGGTTTTCATGCAGCCCAAGAAATGGCCCGGCGACACGGGAAAGACGAGGATGCTGGGCAGCGCAGAGATAGACAAGGACTCGCTGTCGGTTGACGCCACCGGAAGCGTGGACGAGCTAAATTCTTTCGTCGGACTGGCCGCGGTAAAGATAGAAGACAGAGCCGTGCTAGAGCTTCTTCATGACATCCAGAAAGATTTGTTCACCATAGGCGCCGAGCTTGCCGGCTCGCGGCGCAGAGATGACAAGAACACTCAGCTTGAGCCGAGCCATGTCGTAAGACTGGAGGACGAGATATTCAAGCTAGATAATGATTTGCCGCCGCTGCAGAATTTCATACTTCCCGGCGGAAGCGAGGCTGCGTCGCTCCTGCACGTCTGCCGCTCGGTATCGCGAAGAGCCGAACGGCGCGTGGTTGCGCTAAAGAAAGAGAGAATAATAAACGAGGACATCGTCCGCTACCTGAACCGCCTTTCTTATTTGTTCTTCCTGCTCGCGCGCCAAACCAATGAAAATCAGGGCGTCGACGAGACGAAATGGTAAACTCCTTTTTCTTGGAAAGAAAAAGTAGCTTCCAGTCAAAAAGAACATATTACCAACATGGCTCACTGGCGTTCGCTAGAGAGTGCAAGTGTATTCGCACTCCATGGCTTTGAGGTAATCCGTCTCGAGCATGGGGAAGCATCCCGCTACGCAGGACTTGCACTCCTCAAACCTGTCCTCGACGGTTCTCTGGCACGTGCCGTTTATCACTGAACATTTCACGAAGCGGCGGCAGTTGTCGCCGTATTGGTAGACCAGTTCGCAACCGGCAGGCTGCCCGCACTGGACGTCGAAGCCGTGGCAGTTCGTCGGCCCGCACGGAACGCTTTGTTCCCTGATATGCTTCCACGGAGGCCAGCTTTCATAAACAGCCCATGCAACCGTGAGGGCTGCAAGCGCTATGATAATAAGCGAAACAATGACGTGCTTTTTCATGATGTAATTTGTTTATCTTAATTTAAATTTTGACGTCATATTATCGGCATGGAAGTCCAGCACAAAGAGGGCGAATTCTTTATTGTTGTTGACGGAAAGAAAGCGCTGCTTGACTATACCGTAAGCGGCAAAAAGATGGACATCTTCCACACGTTCACCGACCCGGAACTCAGAGGACAGGGACTTGCGGAGAAGCTGTGCATCGCGGCTTTCGAGCATGCCAAAAGCAACGGATTGAAGATAATACCTACCTGTCCCTATGTGAAGGACACTTTCCTTCGGAAGCATCCCGAGTGGAACGACATCGCCGAGCACTGGTGACGTAATTTCTTCGTGATTTTAATCGGGCTTTAAATCGGTTTTAGCCAGTAAAAGCATTATGGCAGAGCTCGACCGCCAGCCCGGAACCACTTACCAGGATTGGCTCATTCGTCCTGACCTGACGAGGAAGTCAGTGGAAGCCGAAGACGTGAACCTAAGGACGCCGCTTACGTCTTACAAACCCGGCGTACCGCTGAAAGACCTTCGCGCGTCGGAACTTCCTGAAGAACTTTTTTCTCTCAATGCCCCTTTTCTCACCGCGCCGATGCAGGCAGTTGCAAGCCCGGAACTTTTTGCAGAAATAGCCAAGAACGGCGGCGCGGGAGTTGCAAACTCCAGCCAGCCAATCGAGTCCGAGGCGGACATGGTAAGGAGAACAAAAAGGAAAAAAGCCGGATTTGTCGAGCCCGACGTAGTCTCGCCGGGAATGCCGATACCGGAACTTGAAGCCCTGACAAAGAGGAAGGGATATGACACTTTTCCCGTGACAGAAGGCGGAGATCCGCACGGAAGATTGATGGGTATTATAACAAGGAAGGACTACAGCGGACAGCTCCACGCAAGCCTGAAAGTGGAAGACAGGATGGTTTCAATGTCCGATCCAAACCGGGAGTTTACTTTCGGAAGATTCGAGGAACTCGGAGACGACCTAAAGTCCGCGAACATGATGCTGCTCGACAGCCACCATGGCGCGATGCCGATAATAGACCGCGACGGCAACCTGCACTACATGGTGTTCAGGAAGGACATAGAACAGCACAAAGACAACCCGATGGCTCTGGTTGACGGCAAAAAAAGATACGTGGTTGGCGCCGCGGTGAACACAAGGGACTTCGAGGAACGCGCGCAGGCGGTAATCGAAGCGGGCGCGGATTTCATAGTTGTTGATTCTTCTCAGGGCTATTCGGAATATCAAAGGGATGCAATACTGTACCTCAAGAGGGCTTTCCCGGGAATGCCAGTTATAGGCGGGAACATAGTAACGGCGGACGGCTTCAAATATCTCGCGAAAAGCGGCGCCGATGTCGTGAAAATAGGCATGGGCCCGGGTTCGATATGCACAACGCAGCACAAGTTCAGGATAGGAATGCCGATGATGGACGCGCTCAAGGAAGTGCAGGACGCAAGGAACAAATATTTTGCGGAAACGGGCATTTATATCCCGATAATCGCAGACGGCGGCATAGTTGACAACGCCGATTTCTCCGTCGCGCTGACGCTGAGCGACGCGACAATGGGAGGAAGATTTTACGCCCAGTTCCATGAAAGCCCGGCGCCCGTGACCGACTGGAAGGAAAACATCAGGGGCCTTCCGTTTTTTGCAAGGGTGAAATCATACTGGGGCGAAGGCTCGCCAAGGGCAAAGGCGTGGCGCGAGGGAAGATATCACCAGGCGGAGGAGTCGGAAGGAATAGAGGGCGTCGTTCCCTACGTAGGCCATCTTTCGGAACCGCACAACTTCCCAAGGACTGCCAACCATCTCAGGATTCTGATGCAGAAATGCGGATACCGGGATTTGTTCGCGCTGCAGACAGCCAACCTTAAGCTGCAGTCGGCAAGTTCCAAGGCACAGGGAATGCCGCACAACATTATAATGCCGGAGGGTTTCTGGGCGCCGTACAGGATTCAGTGATAAAAAATGAAAAACGTTGCAGTAATAGGAGCCCAGTGGGGCGACGAGGGAAAAGGGAAAATCATAGACTACTTTGTCGACCACGGCTACAAAATAGTTGCAAGGTACAACGGCGGCCCCAACGCCGGCCACACGACTTACTATCATGGAAAGAAACTCATACTTCACGTCATCCCGTCCGCAATAAGCCATCGGGGCGTCACGTGCGTAATCGGGAACGGCGTCGTTATAGACCCTTCGCTTCTGCTCGATGAGATTTCGCACGTAAGAAGCGCCGGGATAGGCACAGACAGGCTGGTCATCTCGGACAGCGCGAAAGTAATCACGCCTTACGAGAAAGCCATGGAAAGGCTGAGTCCCGCGGCAAGAGAAATAGGAACAACCGGCAGGGGAATCGGGCCCGCTTACATGACAAATGCGGCGCGCGTCGGAGTGTTCGTATCGGATTTCTACAGGCCGGCCGGAGATATTCAGAGGCTCCTGAAAAACCTTGACGAGGAGTTCATGGTTTCAGAAAGACTGGAAAGGGCGGGCGAACCTCCGATAGATTCCGCAAAAGTTGCCGAAGACTATGCGGCTCTGTTCAGGGAACTCAACCCTCATGTACGAGACACCGTCCATTATCTTAACAGGGAACTGGGAAGGTCGCCGATGCTGTTTGAAGGCGCGCAGGGCACTTTTCTCGACCTTGATCTGGGAACGCGCCCCTATGTAACATCCTCGCGAACCATCTCGGGCGGCGTTGCAACCGGCTTGGGGATACCTTCTTCCGCAGTCAATGAAGTGGTAGGCGTGATGAAAGCGGGATACCTGACGCGCGTCGGCGGAGGCCCTCTTCTGGGAGAACTTGGAACGGAACAGTCGATCAAAGGCGACAAGCGCCTCACGCCGGCGGAGTTCGAGCGTCTCAGGGAGAAAGTCATGTCAGGAAATGCAAACGATGCTGAAGTGGGAAAATACCACCGCGACGAGGGCGATGAATTCGGGGCGTCAACGGGGAGACCCCGAAGGGTCGCATGGCCCGACGTCCCGCTGATAAAATACGCCTCGATGGTAAACGGCATCGACTGGCTGGCACTCACCAAGATAGACGTCTCTGATTTTGTTCCCGAGATTCCATTCATAACAGGCTACGAAATGGACGGGCGCGACGTAGAAGAATTCAGGGGCGTGGATTACGGAAATTACACGCCGGTTTTTGGAAGAAGGGTAAGGGGTTCCATGAAAACCACCAGAGGCGTCCAAAACTATGCAGACCTGTCGGAAAGCGCAAAGGAAATCGTGAACGTCTGGAACGACGTAGTTCCGGTCGGGATAGTTTCAACAGGCCCGGAAAGCCATGAAACGATTTTCATGCAACCTTTCTCAGAGTAGATTGTCTTGTGAAGAACCACTGCCTAAAAACAGCGGAATTCTTAGATTTAAATTTTCCGTCCAAATTCTCATGATGATTGAAGCTTACGAAGCAAAACGTCCGGCGATAGAACAGCGGCTCCGGGATTTCAAAAACGTGTACGGCGAAAGCGACGAGAAGATATTCGAGGAACTCTGCTTCTGCCTGATGACGCCGCAAACCAAGGCGAAGAGCGCGGCGAAAGTCATCGACAAACTGAAAGAAAAGAACCTGCTCCTCACGGGAAGCGCGGAACAGCTGAAGCCGTGGATGGCGTCAATCCGCTTCAACAACAACAAGTCGCAGTACATCGTGGAAGCGAGAAAACTCTTCACGAATGGGGAAGGCGGACTTAGCGTGAAAAAAAGGCTGGAAGAATCCGGCAATCCCACAGAAATGCGCGATTGGCTCGTAAAGAACGTGAAAGGCTTCGGGCTGAAAGAAGCTTCGCATTTCCTGAGAAACATAGGATTCGGCGATGATATAGCAATTCTAGACAGGCACATCCTCAAGCATTTAGTCCGCAATGAAGTGATTCCCGAGACGCCCAAATCCCTGACAGAGAAGAAATATCTTGAGATAGAAGAGAAAATGAAACGCTTTGCCTCGCAAGCCGGGATACCAATGGCGCACCTTGACCTGGTGTGGTGGTCGGAAGAGACAGGCGAGATATTCAAATGAGGTATTTTTTGACATAGAAGAATCATGTCACTACCCTCGATTCTGCCATTTTGCCTCCTTTTGGGCTTTGTTGCATGAAGTGTTGATAAAATAATTGTTGCGTAAGTGTTGATGGTTTAAAAGGGCTAAAATCAATGTTATTTAATGCCAATTCCAGAACCCTATAAGTCTATTCTTGAATCAAATATTGGACTTGTAAAAAGTGATTCTGATGTTAAAGCGTTTGTAGAAAAGTGTTTTTCAGACCTTCTTGTCAAATTGGGCAAAAATCTCGGATTCCAGTCAAGAGCCAAAAAGACGGGTGATATGTTTGAGCTTCTTTTTGATTACCTGATGGAACACAAATACAAAGTTAAATTTTCTAAATGTGTTCCAATCAAGAAGGCTTGCATGCTTGGAAGCGGGGCTCTTGATTTTGGCATTATGAAGAATGGAAAACTTTTGTGTGGCATAGAGGCTAAAGGTTCTGCGGAAGTAGTTGATGGAATCCGCCTTCCCAGACCAGCGTTAAAGAGAACGGATACCATGAAAAAGGCTATTTCACAAGCATACCAATTCAAACGTGTTTTTCCAAAAACACCATTTTACATAGTAACAAATGTCAAACCCAAAAATGGAAATGCTGAATGTATGATGAATTTGGCAGAAGGTGATATTGTTGATAAGTTTATAGACATTACAAATCCAAAAGAATTACAGGAATTTCTAAATAAAGTAAAACCACTCATGTAGCATTCTTGAGGGTTTTTTGAGCAAATTCATTTTTGATTCTATCTTCCGCAAGTTTACAATATTCTTTACTTATATCGTAGCCTATATACCTACGTCCTAATTTCTTGGCGGCTATTGCAGTTTGTCCACTTCCCATAAAGGGGTCTAACACAACATCCCCTTTGAATGTGTATAGTTTGATTAGTCTTAGTGGTAGTTCTAATGGAAATGGTGCGGGATGTCCAATAGAACGTGCCTGAACCGCTTGAAAATGCCAGACACTTTTTGTAAGCTCCATAAACTCATCCTTTGTTATTGTACTTTCTTTTGTATCCGAATTAAATCGTCCGTTGTTTCCCTTTGAGAATACCAATATATATTCGTGTACATCACGAAGTGTAGGGTTCTTTGCTGACATCCAACTACCCCACGCGGTTGAAGGACTTGCACTTGAGCCCTTATTCCAAATTATTTCGCCACGCATAAAGAAGCCAATTTTTGTCATATCTTCGATTATGAAGCTATGTAATGGAATGTAAGGTTTTCTGCCAAGGTTAGCAACATTAATACAAGCCCTGCCGCCAATCGCTAAGACACGATATACTTCCTTGAATACCGACTTTAACAATTCTCTATATTCATCCAATGACAAGTCTTTGTCATATTCTTTTCCTACATTGTAAGGAGGTGAAGTGACCATCAAATGAATGCTGTTATCAGGCAATTCTTTCATGTTATTACTTGATTTACAAAGTATTTTGTCAAGAATAGCAGAATCTATTGCATTTTCTTTTTCTGCAATCATAACGGAACTATCAATTTTGGAATACATTTTACTTGAATAGAATTTTGATGAGTCGTGGTTGAATCTGCCACCTACGCCAAACGAACTTGTTTGTGTCCCTTCTGACTTACGTTTTTGTTCTGTTTTCATTTACTAACCCTCATCTTCATTTTTTGCTGTATTTGTCTCTGTTATTAGGAAAGGATATTTGTCACCAAGAATTGAAATTAAATTATCAAACAAAACCTTTGCAACTTCTTTTTTATCTTTATTTTCTTTGATGCTTTTAATTAATTTTACTATAGACGAATCCTCATTCTTTAGTTCGTGTTCTACAATATCAATTAATTTATGAATTTCATCTCTGGTAGGCGGGTCTAAAGCGTATTTCAGTTTAAGCAGTGCAATATCACGAGAATAGTTAAGTTCTGTACCAATTACTACATTACCTGAAATTGTGTGTCCGCTTTCAAGACCTTTAACGTAGTCTAAACCCTCTGAAAAGCGTTTGATAATAAGTGCTACATTTTCACCTTTCCTATATTTGCCTCTGAGATAAGTCTCTATTATTCCAGATGTCACTGCCTTACTGCCAAATCTATGGTATAAATCAGCAAATAATGAAATCTTTGTAAAGCATTTTCTGGTAGCGTCAATATCCCCAAAAATTGCATTTTTCCCTTCTGCGCTTATTCGCCATCCTAAATCTGATTTTTCAACTAATCCATACTCACTTAATGCACCCATAATAGGCGTGCTTATTCCCTTTGGTAGTTTCATTGATTCGGCTATCTCACTGAAAGACATAGATTTGTCTCCATGCTTATCGTAAGCCATCTTAGTCAATACTACAGCTTCTTGGAGTCCCTTCATTGGCACCCCAGATTTGCTCTTACTGCCTTTTGTTCGTGGCATAGTTAAATCATATTTAGAATACTTCTTAAGGTTATCGTTTTATCGTTATGTCAAAAAGTGAAACGAGAAATGGAATATAATTTATCGTTATATCGTTTAGTGTTTATGCGTGACGAGAAGCGTAGTTTTCAGATTAAATATCATTTTATATCATTTTATAAGCTTTTGTAGAGATAGAAATAAGTGGCAGAGGTCGCCCGTGCCACCCGATAGGGAGGATGTTATTCTTGCAGTCGGCAAGTTTGTCGTAGGAACTGCAAGCGGATGGACACTAATCCTCTGCCAATTACAATTATATGTTCTTTATTTTGAATCCTTTAATGTCTTTGTGCCGCTGTCTTTAGCCTTTTTGCGTGGCTTGTCCCAATAAGGTGATTTGCAGTGTGGGCAGACTTTCGGGTATGCCTCAAGCCTTGGCACCCATTCATATTTACAACGGGCGCATCTGTAACCCTCAAGAGTAATTTTTACCTTGTCCATGCAAATCACAAGCTTACTTTTATACTCATATATTAGGTGAGTAAGCTTTAAGTATTTGTTTGTATATTACTATATAGTATATTACTAACAAAGTAAGGTGATAAGAAATGCAAGAAGAAACCCAAAACAATAAAGATGCCGAAGATGTAGAAGGTCGCCAGATTAGAGGTTACGCCATAATCAGCAAGGGCGACCAACCAGAGATAATAGACAACGAAACATTCGTTATTCCTTCGCAGAGCTGTAATGGAAAATACACCATCAAGATAGTGAGAAAGCAAAAGAAGGAAGAAGCCTCTTGCTCTTGTCCCGATTTTCAAAAGAGAGGTATATCTTGTAAGCATATTTTTGCGATTCGTTTTTGGCTAAAGCTAAAGTATCAACTTGCCCACCAATACACGATTGAAATAGAAGAACCATCAAAGGCGCAGAAATGCCTTTACTGCGCTTCTGTTAAAATTGTCAAGAATGGAAAGGCAAGGAATAAACAGAGGCTACTTTGTAGGTCTTGCGGAAGGACATTCGTAGCAGAAAAAGACTTTAGAAAATATAAGGCATCAGGCAAAATTATCACGCTGGCTATAGACCTGTATTTCAAGGGCGTAAGCCTACGGAAGATAAAGAACCACTTAAAACAATTCTATAATTTTGAAATTGACCATTCAAGCGTCTATCGTTGGATAGTCCATTTTACAGGCATGATAAACAACTATGCCGAGCAGTTCACGCCGAAAGGTTCTGGCATGTGGAAGTGGACGAACAGATGGTCAAAGCGAAAGGCAAATACGTCTATTGCTGGAATGCTATAGATTCTGACAGCAGATTTCTTTTAGCAAGCCTAATCAGCGAAGGCAGAGAAATAGGAGATGCACGAAGACTATTCCAGAAAGTGAAGGAAGTAACAAAGGTCAAACCAAGTGTAATTATCACGGACGGATTGGCTTCATATCCAAAGGCAATACGAAGGGAGTTCGGCACGAGATAAGAAGTGATATAAGAGCTAATGTGATGCCTATTGTCTCCATTTTGCGTTCCTTGAAATATTCGCCAATCCCAACCATATCAACACATACGCAACGATGACTTTTAAACCGAACAAATCAACACTCAACGCAACAGAGCCTCCTTTCGGACCGCTTAAATACTTATTCCTTCTTAGTAATCATACAGTTAGGGTAGGAAGGTAAATGGAAGGTAAAGACGCATTTGGCGTACCGGCATTGATGGCCTATTTTCTAACAGTAATAAAATAAGGGGTAATGTGAATAACGGTCGACTCCAACAATAACAAAACAACAGACCTACATATATTCCTTAGAAAAACAGGTGCATGAGAATGTACGAACGTAGAGACAGAGACGGCGGCGGACGCGGAGGCGGCGGCTTCGGAAGAGGCGGCGGCGGACGCGGAGGCGGCGGCTTCGGCGGCGGCGGACGCTTCAGGGAAAATGACGACAAGCCCAAGCCAATAAAAATCGGCGAAGAGCACGATGTCAAGATAACTGACGTCGGCGCAAAAGGCGATGGAATCACGAAAATCGAGAACTTCATCGTCTTCGTAGCCGGTGCAAAGAAAGGCGAGGAATGCAGAATCCGAATAAAGGAAGTTGCAAGCCGCTTTGCGATTGGCGAGAAAGTCGGCCCGGCAAAGGGCGGATCAGAATCTTCGGAATCTGATGAAGGCGAGTCTTCGATGGAATCTTCTGACGAGGAATCCACTGACGAGTCGTCCAGCGAATCAGAAGAGTCGGAGTAATCCGCTCAAATTTTTTCTTTTTTCCATTTTAATTTTGCTTTAATTCTTGGGTTTACAATTAATTTTCATGAAAATACTCCTGGACACGAACATGATGCTGGTGCCACACCAGTTCGGGGTTGACATATTCGAGTTCCTCAGGGAGTACGAGATTATAACGCTCTCATCGTGCATGGAGGAACTCAGGAAGCTCTCGAAGAAGCGCGGCGACGAGGGGCTCGCTGCGCGCGTAGGGCTGAAACTCCTGAAGGAAAACCGCGTCAAAACTGCAAAGACAAAGGAGAAGGGCGACAAGTCAATATTAAATTACGCGGTGCGCGAGAAATGCGCCGTTGCCACGAATGACAAGGGGCTCATAGAAGCTTTAAAAACGAATCACGTCAAAATTATACGGCTGAAGCAGAAGAAATATCTTGCTGAAGAATGATTGAGACCTTTATTTGTAAAAAATCCTTAAGCCAAAAGAAAACATTATAAAAGGGGAATATGTGGTGACGTTCGAATTCGCGCTCGGTTCCGGTGTTCTTGCACTCCTGTTTGCATTCATATCCGCAGTCTACGTGCTGCGGCAGGACAAGGGCTCTCCCAAGATGATTGAAATCTCGAAAGCCATCCACGAGGGCGCCAGCGCGTTCCTGAAGAGGCAGTACAGGACCATAGCCATTTTCACCATAGTAATTGCAATCATACTCGGCGTGCTGCTGGGCATCAACACGGCGGCATCGTTCGTCGCGGGCGCCATCCTTTCCGCGCTTGCGGGATTCATCGGCATGAACATCTCGATACGCGCCAACGTGAGAACGGCGAAGGCTGCGGAAAAGGGGATAAGCCACGCGCTTTCAACGGCTTTCCGGGGCGGCGCAGTCACTGGATTTTCCGTAGTCGGCCTTGGCCTGCTCGGAATAGGAATTCTATACTGGTTCTACGGCGACATCAACGCCGTGATAGGCTTCGCGTTCGGCGCGTCGCTTGTCTCGCTCTTCGCAAGAGTGGGAGGCGGCATATACACCAAGGCGGCTGATGTCGGCGCGGACCTCGTAGGAAAAGTCGAAAAGGGCATACCGGAAGACGACCCGAGAAACCCCGCAGTTATCGCCGATAACGTCGGGGACAACGTCGGCGACTGCGCCGGAATGGGCGCGGACCTCTTCGAAAGTTATGTCGTAACACTTCTTGCCGTAATGATTCTTGGCGCGGCTTTGACAACGATAAACGGCATCATACTGCCGCTGACCATTGCCGGAGTCGGGATAATCGCCTCGATTATCGGCGTATTCTTCGTGCGTGCATCGACGGAAAAACAGATATGGACCGCATTCAACAAGGGAATACTGGTGTCGGCGGTGCTTGCAATCATCGGCACATATGCAGTAACAATGTCGCTTCCGAACGGCTTCAACCTGTTCCTTGCAACAACAGCAGGAATAGTGACGTCAGTGATAATTTCATTCGTCACGGACTACTACACGTCGATGAACAAGAAACCTGTGCAGGAAATAGCAAAGGCGTCGGAAACGGGTGCAGGAACCAACATTATCTACGGACTTGCGGTCGGCTTCCAGAGCACATTCATCCCGGTTATAATAATCGCGTTAGCGACGCTCGGCGCGTTCTACGTCGCGGGCATATACGGAATCGGGCTCGCAGCACTTGGACTGCTTTCCATCACAGGAATGATAATGGCAATTGACAGCTACGGGCCAATTTCGGACAACGCCGGCGGCATAGCGGAGATGTCGGGACTGAACCCGAAAGTAAGGAAAGTGACCGACGCTCTTGACGCGGTCGGCAACACAACCAAGGCAACCACAAAAGGCGTTGCAATCGCATCAGCGGCGCTTTCTGCGCTCGCCCTGTTCGTCGCATTCGCAGAGGCAAGCGGAATAGCGGTCATCGACATACTTGACGTGAAGGTGCTGGTGGGCATGCTCATCGGCGGCGCAATACCGTTCCTGTTTTCGGCATTCACGATGAAAGCGGTGGGACGCGCGGCTTATTCGATAGTTATCGAGGTCAGAAGGCAGTTCAGGACGATGAAGGGAATAATGTCCGGAAAGCAGAAGCCCGATTACGGCAAATGCGTCGACATAGCGGCGAAGGCTGCGCTGAAAGAACTAATAGCGCCCGCACTGCTCGCGGTGCTCGCGCCGGTCGTGGTAGGCATCCTGCTCGGACCGGCTGCGCTCGCAGGACTGCTGGCAGGTTCAATCGTATCGGGCGTGGTGCTTGCACTGATGCTTTCGAATGCGGGCGGCGCATGGGATAACGCGAAGAAATACATAGAAACAGGCAAGCTTGGCGGCAAGGGCAGCGACGCGCACAAGGCTGCGGTTACCGGCGACACTGTTGGCGATCCGTGCAAGGATGTCAGCGGGCCGTCAATAAACTCGCTCATCAAGGTAATGAGCACCATATCGCTCATCATCGCGGCGTTCATCGCGATTTCCGCCTAGCCAAGACGGGAATCAAGCTTTAAAAGATATACTTCAAAGAATTAAATGTTCTTCAGGGCTTGTGAGCTGCGCGCAGTTCGAGGCCCAAAAACGAAGGACAATTTTTGCTTTAAAATTTTAATTTAGGTTTAGGAATATGCAACCGCCCGCACAGTGATGAAGCGGTACAAGAAGAAAGGACGATAGAAAATGTTCAAAATACTTACAGTGAAGGACGAGGTAAGGGTGCCGCCTGTCAAGTTCGATCTGGAACTCGACAACGCGGTGAAGGAAAGCCTTCAGGACCAGATAGAGGGGAAAATCAACGCAGACATAGGCGTGTTTCTGGTCGTGACTGACATACTCAGCGTCGGCGACGGAAAAATCATACCCGAAGACGGGGCTATTTATTATCCTGTTGAATTCAAAATCCTGATTTACAAGCCGGAACTGAACGAGATAGTCACCGGAGAAGTTGTTGACGTGACGGAGTTCGGCGCGTTTACCAGGATAGGCCCGCTGGACGCGCTGGTTCACGTCAGCCAGATAATGGACGACAAGATTTCCTACGATGCGAAGAACGCGACGTTCACCGGGAAGAAGACGGGCATCAAGCTGAGGGAAGGCGACCTTATCCGCGCGAGGATAGTCGGCGTGTCGCTCGGAAAGGGAAGGAGCAAAATCTCGCTTACCATGCGCCAGCCGCATCTCGGCGCGATGGACTGGATAGAGAAAGACAAGAGAATGAAGAAAAAAGAAAAATAGTCATAAAAGGTGAGAAATATCGTAAAGAGAGCCTGCAGGCAGTGCAAGAGGATTCTGAAAGGGACAACGTGCCCGGTATGCAAGACGAGCAACATAACGACGAGCTTCCAGGGAACTATCGTAATATTCGACGTCAATTCGGATGTCGCGAAAAAGCTCGGGGTAACCGCGCCCGGCAAGTACGCGATCAAGGTTTAAACCTTTCCAACAAGAAAAACAAGTGATAATAATGAAAGTCGACATCAAGAGCGAAAACTACAACAAGTTCCTGAAAAGAAAGGAGCTTGAAGTCACTATAGAACACCCCGAAGAGGCGACGCCTTCCACGGCGGCTTTGCAGCAGGTTGTAGCAAAGCAGACGGGCGCTCCGGCAGACAAGACGGAAATAAAGGAAATCTTCTCCGCGCTGGGCGCGGCAACGTCAAAAGGACTCGTGTTCGTGTGGGACGAGAAGACCGTGAAAGATTTGTCAAAGAAAGAGGAAGCACCGGCAGCGGCTGAGCCCGCACCTCCACAACCGGCAGAGTGATAATAAATGGCAAAAAAAGAAGAAGCGGCACCGGCGGCAGCCCCGGCGGAAGTGAAGAAGGAGAAGAAAGAGAAGAAGTCGCAGAAAGAGCGCCCTCACTCGAAGAAGAAGCACACCAAAGTGAAAATCTGGAAGCTCTACGACGTGAAGGGCAGCACACTGACAAGAAAGAACGAGCCGTGTCCGAGATGCGGACAGGGAACTTTCCTCGCAAAGTACAAGACGCGCAAATACTGCGGCAAGTGCGGATGGTCGCAGATCTCGTCTTCCAAATCTGCAGAATAGTGGAAGACGGGATCCAGAATGATTCCTTAGAATCATTCTTAGATCAGCAAGAGCGAATAGAAATTATTTCTAATCAATTTATAGAAGCAATTTGAAATAAAATCATGCACAAGCTAATCTGCTTCGATTTTGACGACGTTATCGTCAACAACAAGTTCGTCTTCAAGATACCCATTATCGGGCACAAGCTGAAAACCTTTGAACTGGGAGCCCAGTATCTCGAGGGAAACCTTGACCCGAAAAGCTTCAACAGGTTCATGGGCGAGGTGCTTAAGCAGCTGCAGGGCGTGCACATTGATACGGTAATGAGGCTGCTCCTTCACATGAGGCTTCAGAAGGGAACGCGCGAGCTGCTGAAGCGGCTCAGGGAAGACGGGTACAAAATAGTCATTGTCAGCACCAATGACGAGACGTTCATCCGCCGCTTCCTCGAGAAACACAGCCTGATGCAGTACATCTCGCACATCTACGCGGCGAAATTCGGGCTGAAGAACGGACTCATGACCGGGAAGATATACGGCGATGTCATTAAGACGGAGAAGACAGGCATCATCGGCGTTCTTGAAAAGAAATACAAAATCAGGCGAGGCGACATCACATACATCGGCGACGGCCTGACGGACCTGCCGATAATGAAAAAAGTAGGAAAGGGCATACTTTTCAACCCGAACGCGCTCACAAAAATGGAAATCTATTCCGACAAAATTCTCAAGAAGAAGGAGAATTCAGGAAGGCTGTTTCTGGCGGAAGGAAAAGACCTCAGATGTGTGATGGATTTCATCCCAAGCAGGGAATGAGCTCAGGGTTTGAGGGCTTCGTAAATTCCGTATGTGCAGTCCCACGGTGTGGGCATTTCATCATGGTAAGTTTTCAGTTGACGCTGCAATTGTTCTCTCACAGCAGGCTCTTTCTCTTTTATAAGGGATCGTCTCGTCCTACTTATTGCCCTGTTGTAGCTCCCCATCTGATAAAACCATTGCATAGGTCCAACAACAGCAGCAATACCACCTGCCATTGCGTACTGAAAACCAGTACTAGCATATGTTAGAATTTTAGGTTTCATGCAATCATCCAACGTATGACTGCTTGTTTGAAGCGACGGATTTTATCTGTCCCTTGGCTCTCAGCTTCTCGAAGTTGTCCTTGTAGTTCTTCCACGTGCGCTTTGCGACTTCTCCCCTGAGTATCTTGATTACCACCATTCTGGGACCGGTCTGCGTGGCGGTGTAGTCGACCAGGACAATGTCGTCCTTCTTGATCGACTTGGACAAATGAGAATCAATTGCAACAGTAATCATGTTCTCGTCCCACATGTCGAGCAGTGCCTGAGCTGAGTTGTCAAAGGCGATTACGCTCTTGTCGTCGCCTGAAAATATCTCTATTACCCTTCCAACGTGGTACATACGTTTGCTAATTTGAGTGAAGTCTTCTTAAGCCTTATTCTGAAAAGTGAGAAATATGATATGTCTGGGGATAGAAAGCACGGCGCACACGTTCGGCATCGGAATAATGAATGATGAAAAAGTGCTTGCCAATGCAAGGGACATGTTCGTGCCGCCCACCGGTGGGATAAACCCCCTCGATGCGAAGCTGCACCATGAGAAGGTAAAGGAACAGGTGCTGGCTGCGGCGCTGGAACAGGCGAACCTGAGCATGGACAACATTGATCTTGTTGCCTACGCAGCGGGACCCGGGCTCCCGCCGTGCCTCAAGACAGGCGCACAATTCGCGCGGCAAATCGCGCGGGATAAACCTGTAATCGCCGTGAATCACGGGGTAGCGCACATAGAAATCGGCAAGCTGCTCTGCAAATGTACGGATCCCATTGCCGTTTACGTCTCAGGCGGCAACACCCAAATCATAGGCTATGCTTCGCACCGCTACCGCGTTTTCGGCGAAACGCAGGATATTCCCATAGGAAACGCAATTGACGTCTTCATAAGGGAAACCTACGGAAAAAACAGGAAAGCGGAGAGCTTCGGCGGCCCGGTGATGGACAGGCTTGCGGAAGGCGGGCGCTACACGGAGCTCCCTTATGTCGTGAAGGGCATGGACCTTTCGTTCTCGGGAATAATGACCTCTGCCATACAGAAATACAACAAGGAGTCAAAAGGCAAGAACGGGCAGGAAAAAGAGCAGCTTATGCGCGACTTGTGCTTCTCATTTGAGGAGACATGCTTCGCGATGCTCACCGAAGTAACGGAACGCGCTCTCGCGCATACAGGAAAGAACGAGGTGCTGCTGGTTGGCGGCGTTGCAGCTTCACCTCGCTTCAGGGAAATGATAGATATAATGTGCTGCGAACGCGGCGCGCAGAGCTTCGTGGTGCCGCGCGAGTATTCAGGCGACCAAGGAGTCATGATTAGCTGGACGGGATTGCTTGGATGCAATCACGGACAAAAAAAAGCCGACACCGACTTCAATCCCCTCTGGCGAGTAGACCAGACTGAAGTGCCATGGATGAAATAAATTTATAGAATAAATATCTGCGGGCTAAAGCCCGCAGTATTTTTGCAAGAATGCCGTAATATGAACGACCTAAGGTCGTAGTATTGACTGCATTCATTGCAATAATAATGAAGATAAAGTCTCAGGAACGCCATTCTTTTGGGTTCACAAAGACTTTTCTTTAGAAAAGGATTTGTATGAAAACAGAAATCCTCAGGGTAACCGACAGGAAAGCGGCGGCCCGCTCAACAGAGGTGCTAGCGGACGGCGGACTCATAATATACCCGACGGAAACCGTTTACGGGATCGGCGCCGATGCAACGAGCGACAAAGCCGTGAAGAAGGTCATAGCCGTGAAGAAGCGGAGCCCTGCCAAGCACATAATCGTAGCCGTCTCGGACATAAAGATGGCAAGGAAATACGCCATAATCACCAAGAAAGTTGAGCTGCTGGCGAAAGCCTTCATGCCCGGGCCCCTCACGCTCATACTGGAAAGCAAAGAACCGGCGCGTAATGCGGTTCGAAAAAAAATCCGCTTCAGGATACCCGACAACAAGTTCGTTCTGTCGGCGATAAGGAAACTCGGCAAACCGATAACGACTACGTCAGCTAACATCTCAGGCGGCGAGAACCTCTACAAAATCAGCGACATAATCAAGACATTCGACGGGCGTGTTGATTTGATAATAGACGCGGGAAATATACCGAAGCGGAAGCCGTCAACCGTGTTCGACACGATTGACATGAAAGTGGTGAGACCGGGACCGATAAGCGAAAAACAGATACTCGCCGCGCTGAAAACTATTTCTTCATAGCTCTGGTTGAATGCGTTCCGTGCTTTTTCATCTTTATGACGATTATCTTCTTTTCGCGTATGTAGTCGCCTGTCTCGATGTCCGGAAGCTTCTGGTCGTAGCCAAGAACGATTATGTCCGGCTTGTGCTTCTTCACGACGCCCACGAAGCTTTTGGACGAGCCCACGACTACCTTGTCGGCTATGCCCAAATCCTTCAAAGCTTTCTTCCGCCTCGCCGCAGGCACTGCGTAGCTCCGGCGGTTGTGCTTTTCGTGGGCAAGAACAACAATAAGATACCCGAGGCTCTTTGCTTTTTTGAGCAGCCATACGTGCCCGGGGTGTATCTTGTTGAACTTCCCGCCTGTCAGGACAGTTTTCATAATCAGTTTATTTCTTCTGTGAGAATTATAAAGTATGAAAAATGAGGATTCGGAAGAATTTGACGAAGACTTATTGCATCAACTCATTGAAAGCCTAAACAATATTAAAAACGGCAAAATAAGAAAAATAAAGTAGTACATTCATCGAGGCCTGGAATGCCCCCACTTCTGCAGCGCAGCCGCGAGTTCCTTGTGCCTCTTTGCCTGCTCTTCCAAGCTGATGCCGTTCATATGCGCCTCTATAGCCTGCATCGCCGCTTTCGCCCCGGCTCTTGTGCCGTTCGGATGTCCGTGTATGCCGCCTGAAACCAGCAGGCAGATGTCCGTGCCCAGTATGTCAAGAATGTCTGGAACCAGCCCCGGATGCACTCCGCCCGACGAGACAGGAAGCACCGGCTTTATGTGTCCCCAGTTCTGGCGGAGGACAGGAAAAGGATGCCCGGATTTTTTATCATAATTTTCATCCCTTAGTATTTTCGATGTGATTTCTCTCTCAATATCCATAACCTCGCCCTTCGTTCCCACAAGCTTGCCGACTACCGTGCCGACATGTATCTGGTCAACCCCGATAAGCCTCATCATCTTTGCGAGGAACAACATGCTCATGCCGTGTCTTGGGTTCCTGTCAAAGGAGGCATGCATGGCGCGGTGGGCATGAATAGCCAGATGATAATCGTTGCAGATTTCGCGAAGGGTTTGCACCCCTGCCGCGCCGGCTGTCACTACGTCTATCATCGCGTACTCCCATCCGAGGTCATGAAGCATCTTGGCGCGCTTCGCCATAACGTGAGTCGGTCCTGTAATATTGAGCAGGGCTGACTTCCTTTCTCCCGTTTCTTTCTCTGCCTTGTCGCGCATCTTGGCGCAAAGTCTGATGCGTTCTTCGAACCTGTTGAACGAGGTTGTTGTCAGGTTCTCGTCGTCTTTCAGCAGCTCGAATCCGCCCATCCAGGTTTCATAACCGACCTCCGCGTGTTCGCGGGCTGAAAATCCTATTTTCGGCTTGGGTACGGCTCCGGTTATCGGGCGTTTTTTAACCTTCAGCATTTTTCGCAAGCCGTCTATGCCGAACTGCGGGCCGCGAAAATTCTTTATGTAAGCCGGCGGAAGGGAAACATCAACCAGTCGCAAATTATCCAGAGCCTTCATGCCGAAGATGTTTCCTGCTATTCCAGAAAGCAGCTGCGGCACGTTTCCCGGATCCCACAAGTCAAGAGGATAAGCGACTTTTACGTAGTGCCCGTTTCCTGATTTTTCTATCTCAAAAGCTGTTGCCATCGTCCCCTTCAGGCGTTTGGGCATTCTTGCAAGAGTCGTCCAGGTGCCCGCGCTTGACTCGGAAGCAATCCGACCGGCCGCTTCCTTAACCGAAATTCCTTTTGCAGGCTCGAAATAGAACAGACAGATAATATCGCTGCTTTTCGGTTTGTACGATTCGTTTACAAAATCGGTGTACCACTCGAATGACATTTAAGAAATATGTTCAAAGGATGTATAATAAGTTTTTTATTATTTCGTAAAAGCGTATTCCTTAACAGGACCGTTTTCTTGACTCGACCAGAACTGCTGGCTTACCGGTACCGGCTCCGAGCCTCTGTAAAATTCTTTCAAGCCAAATTTCCTGCCGGGAACAAATTCGAGCAGGTCTGACGGGACATCACCGTAAAGATAAAAGGTTCCACGCATAGGACCCAGTCTGCCGTCTGGTGTCATTTCCGGAATCTGACAGGCATACCTCAGTCCAACCCTGCGATATCTTTTCCCGCCATCAGCCACGGGTCTTGCTTTTGGAAATACGGTTTTGATTCCCCGATACGCCATCGGTACAGAGCCGCCAAGCTGCCTTTCTCTAAGTTCCATGGGGATACTATAAAGAGTGATTTTAAAAAGAGCTATTCGTGCCCAAAAACGGCAATAATATTTGTCTTGCCGGTTTTCTCGATGCGGACGAATCCGAACCGCTCAAACTGCACCACCGTGCCGGGCTTCACCTTTGAAAGATTGGTTTCCGCGTAGCCCTTTATCTCGCCTCTCGCCATTATGACTCGCACGGACAGGTGCTTGGCGGGAACCCACTGGATTTTCGGCACCGCTTTTAGTTCTGTTCCGGTGAAATCCGAGATGTTGCCGAGCTTTATATTACAGAGATCTTTCAGTCTTACTTCCAGCCCCTTGTACGCATCAAAGTCCTTGTTGTCCACGAAGAACGTGTTTGAAAGGCTGAACTGGCGATAGCCATGCTTCTCGTCAGGGTGCAGCGGTATGCTCGCCTTCTTGAGCTTGAAATTCTTCACAGTTATGCGCTTCGGGTTCGGGATGAAGAAGAACCTGTCCGCCGTTTTGTCCACAAGCTTCCTGTTGTAGGCGGAAAGGTTCTCGAATGATATGGTTATGTCCGAAGGCTTCGGTCCTATATCAATAATAATCTGCCTCAGCGAATCCGGCTGAAAGCCCCGGCGCCTGAGCGCCTGAAGCGAGCCCAGTTTCGGGTCGTCCCATCCGGAGAACTTTCTTCTTGCTATCCCTTCGCGGATCTGGCTCTTGCTCAGCACCATGTCGTTCATGGACAGCCGCCCCAGCGTCACAACAACGGGATAATTCCATCCCATGTGCTGGTAGAGGTACCTTTGCTTCACTTCGTTGGTGCTGTGTTCCTGTCCCCGCATTATGTGCGTCACGTTCAGCAGATGATCGTCAATGGCAGAAGCGAAGTTGTACAACGGCCAGACGTGCCTCTTGACAAGCGGATGCTTGGGCTTGTCGACAATCCTGAACGCCGGCCATTCGCGCACCGCGGGATTCTTCGCGTCGAGGTCCGTCTTGATGCGCAGCACCGCCTGCCCTTCCTTGAAGCTGTGCGACAGCATCTTCTTCCACTTGCGCATGTTGGTCTTGGAATCATTGGAGCGGCAAGGGCACGCCCGGCTGTTGTTCTTCAGTTTTTTCCAGGATTCGCCGCAAGTGCATACATAGGCTGCGTTGAGTTTTATGAGGTCCTCCGCGTGCTTGTAATATATGCTAAGGCGCCTTGAGGCTACAACCTCCTGGTTTACCTTGATTTTCAGCCACCTGAGGTCCTCGCGTATCCACTTGTAGAACTTCTTTTCCGGCACTTTTATCTTGGGGTCGGTATCGTCAAATCTAAGAATGAATTTCCCGTGATATTTCTTTGCATACTCGTCGCAAAGCAGCGCCGGCCGCGAATTGCCAACGTGCAAGGCGCCGTCGGGATTCGGCGCGAAGCGCACCACGAACTTCTCGCGCCCCAGTTCAAGGTCCGGCAAGCCCTTGCGCTCGGCGCGCTTGACCGGAGTGTAGCCGCCAAGCCTGTCGAGCTCGCCCCGTTGCTGGGCGGGCGTCAGCCTGTTAATCTCGCGGCAAGCAGCCTCTATTTCGCCTGTGAGCTGCTGGACACGGCTACGTAAATCGGGATTTTCAGAGAGCAGCTTTCCGAGGACGCTTTTCGCCTGGGCAATTCCCTCGTGTTCGATCGCGTTTATCAGAGTATATTTCTTGACCAAATCGTCCAAGAACCAACACCTTTCCAGTCATACGTCTATTCTATTTATTGACTATATTGTTGCCGAGAACATATAAAGATAAACGGGAATTCGTCTTAATGCCAAAATTTTATCATGGAAAAATGGAGCTCGAAATTCCGGAAAGCGTCTACGAGCCGCGCGAAGACAGCCTGCTGCTGGCGAAGGCGCTGGAAAGGCTGAAACTAAAAGGGAAAACCGTCCTGGAAGTGGGCTGCGGATCGGGCTTCCTTTCGATACTGGCTGCAAAGAAAAAAGCCGCCGTCACTTCAGTGGACATAAATCTCGAAGCTGTGAAAATTTCAAAATTCAATGCGGAGAAGAACAATGCCAGCATAAACTGCTTCGTCTCGAACATTTTTTCCGAAGTAAAAGGCAAATTCGACCTTATTGTGTTCAACCCGCCCTATCTGCCCGTTGAGGAAGGGGAAACAGACGCGGCATATGCAGGCGGACAAAGCGGGCGCGACACGATAGACAGATTTATCAGCCGGGTGAAAAGCCGCATGAATCCCGGAGGCGGCGTACTTCTCCTAATCTCGTCCCTTACAGGCGAAAAAGAAGTGATAGAATTATTCAGGGAGCACGGAATGAAAGCTGTTGCAGTAGAAAGGGAAAAGGTTCCATGGGAAGAGCTGATAGTGATCGGGGCCCATCTATAGCGAAAGCACGCGCTCAAGCTCCGCAAGAAGCGCATTTGACGCGAAAGGTTTCTGTATGAAACCGTCAAAATACGCGTCAAATAAACCTCGAACCTCAGGATGCCTTTCATATAATTCTCCGGGGTTGCCTGACATCAAAACCTTTTTTCCTCTGTAGCCGTCAAAAATAAGACGCTCTGAAAGCTGATATCCGTCCATATCCGGCATCCTAAAATCTGTCAAAACGACATCCGGCTTATATCCGTGCCATGCGCCTAGGGCATCCTGAGCGTTGTTAAAATCCATGGTCTCATAGCCATGCCTAGCCAAAACGGACGCAGCAACTCTTCTTATTCCGTCCTCGTCGTCAACCAGCATAATTCGTTTTTTGTCAGTCATTTTCATCACTTTACAGTAACAATTATACTATATAGTATTTCCTTATATATAAAGCTTTTTTATACACCTAAATCTATTTATGCCAGTAAACGCCCCGGCGGAATATTTCAAGGCAGAAGGGAAATTCAAGTCGGCGAAGAACAAGGATGAAAAAATAGCTGCACTTGAAGAAATGATACGACTTCTTCCCCGGCATCACGGAAGCGAGAATGCGCACGCCCAGCTGAAATCGCGGCTGGCAAAACTCAGGAAGGAAAGCGAGAAGAAGGGCGGCGGACACAAGGCCGGCGTCAAAAAAGAAGGGGATGCGCAGATATGCATACTCGGGCTTGCCAACGCAGGCAAGTCGACGCTTCTGTCACGGCTGACCGAGGCGAAGCCGAAAATCTCCGCAATGCCCTACACGACCACGAAGCCGGAAATAGGGATGATGGACTACAAGGGCATAAAGGTGCAGCTCGTGGAGATACCGTCGACGTTCGATCCCGAGTACATGAGCATCGCGCGCGGATGCGACGCGATAGCCGTGGTGGCTAACACAGAAAAGGAAAGGGATATCATAGAGAGCGTCCTCAGGAACAACTACATACGGCAAAAGAGCGCGGTGGTGAAGCAGGGCGAGGACGTGAAAGAAAAGCTCTGGGGCATGCTCGGGCTCATGGTAGTTTACACAAAAGCGAAAGACAAGCGTCTTTCCCCGATGGCGCTGCCGGACGGCGCAACAGTGAAGGCTTTCGCGCTCCGCATACACAAGGATTTCATCTCGAATTTACGCTTCGCGCGTATAGTCAGGGGCGGCAGGATAATACAGGCGGGACTCAGCTATGTCCTGAGGGACGGCGACATCGTCGAGCTGCACATGAAGTCGTAGATTTGCTTTCCATCACAAACGAGGACAAAATCAGTATCTTCAAAACAGACTTCATCATATCTTCCCTATATCCCACGACTAAAGAATGTTGCTGGAAGATGGAATCCCAGATTCATTGTGTTTCACAAGGATTTCTTCAGAAATCCTGTGCAGGAAAAGATCCGCTTTCCGCATCAATGAATCTAAGATAATTCACTATTTAATTATTCCGCTATAAAAGAAGGTAATGGCGGCAGGCAGCTGGTTCAGGTACATCATCGGCATACTTCTTTCAATAGACGTGGTGCGCGTATGGCTTGGCGGCGGACAGCTCCAGACCAGCACCATCGGACTCGCCGCGGCATTCCTGCTCCTCGCACTGCTTTACGTCGTCAAGCGCGTTTAATCCCCTGGCGGGCTTGAATACTTGACCGCGAAATTGTGTTCTCCAAGTCCTCTCAGAAGATTCGGGAAATCCCACAAATCTTTTTGAGGCAGAGACAGCGAACTGTCAGGTCTTCCGTCAACGTATGCGCGGCAGTGGACATGGCTGCCAGAAATCCATATGTATGCTATTTTCTCCATGGAATTACCATAAAGCGAATTCTTATAAAAACATGGACATCGCACGGAATCGTATTAATACAAGTTGAATAATTAGAATTATGGCTTTCGAGTTTCTCTCAAGCTTGGACACGATGACGGCTTTCCTGCTGCTGGTAATCTTCATACTGTTCGTATTCTCCATGAAGAAGGTGTTCTCGGTGCTGATGAACCTGGTTGTCATCGGCGCCGTCTCGCTGCTTTTCCCGGTGGTGATGAACAGGTTTTTCGGCTTCGACATACCCATAGACTCGGATTCCCTCATATCGTTCGTGCTGCTTGGCATAGGAGTTTACTTCGTGTATCTGGTCGCGAAATCCCTTTACAAGGTGCTGGGAATGGCGGAAAGGGCCGGCAAGAAATACATGCCAAAGGGCAAGAAGGAAGAACCCGAGAGGGAGCCGGAAGAAAAAGCAGACAACAAAAAATACAAAGAAATGGAAAAGGAGCTTAAAGAGCGCGAAAAGGAACTTGCGAAAAAGGAGCATGAAATACAATGGAAGTCAAAGCTCCAGAAAGAAAAAAAACGAAGCGACTGGACAAAGGAATACGCGTCATTGGAAGAAGCAAAACATCCTAAAAAGGAAGTCAAAACCCGCCCCGCAATAATCGAGCCGCTTCCGGTCATTGAACATAAACGCAAGAAGAAAAAGGGAAAGAAATGACTCCACTAGACAAGATCAAGAGGAAGGCAAAAAAGGAACTTGATAGGAACGACAATGCGCACGGCTACAGGCACGCGCTGCGCGTGGAAAACCTTGCGCGTGAGATATGGAAAAGGGAAGGCGGCGACTGGGCTGTCATATCCGCCGCCTGCCTGATGCACGACTGGCTGAGCCACAAAGGGCGCGTTTACCATGTGAGCGAGCCTGCACTCCGTGAGATAAGGAAAGAGCTGACAGGGTTCGGATTCCCGGAAGACAAAATAGAAGCCGTCATCGAAGCAATAAGGCACCACGAAGACTATTCTGGCAGGAAATTAAGCAAGGAATGCCTGATTTTGCAGGATGCCGACAGGCTCGATGCAATCGGCGCCATAGGCATTGCGAGATGCTTCTATACGACAGCACTCCTCGGCTATCCGTTCGGAACGCCCGAAGAAATGCGCCCGCTGGAAAAGAAATATCACATAGGTCAGATAACGCCTGCAATCCAGCATTTTTACACAAAGCTCGTGCATCTCAAGAAAAACATGAACACGCCATATGCGAAAAAACTCGCGCAGGAAAGGCACGATTTCATGCTGGAATTTCTCAGAAGGTTCAAGATGGAATGGGAAGGAAAGAAATGATTACCTTATCGAGATTCCGGCGCTTGGTATTGAGATGCCCGTCGCGCTGCCGTTGATTCGCAAGCCGTTCCCGAAATCAAAGTCTCCCATCGGCGAGGCTATTGTCAGGTCTCCGCTGAACTGCGTCGTGCTTCCGCGCGAGGTGAGCGTTCCCGTGACGCCCGTCAGCCTGATTTCCTTCACAGCCAGGTTCTTCGCTGTCAGCTCCGTGAAAGTCGAGGCTGATTTCACCGTTTCCTGCACCGATACTGTTATTTCCGGCAGTTCCACTTTCGCCATCTTGCCGTCAAGAGCCAGCACATTTCCCTCAACAGAGCCGGTTCCCCTGAACCCGTAAATGCCCACGGTCTTGTTAGTTTTCAGGTTGCCAGTCTTGAGAGTCGCTTCCGTATAGCCTGTAACGAGGAAATCAACGGGCTCTTTGGCTGAAAAATCGAAATCGCCGTACTTGTCCACGTCCAGGGAGAACTCAACGTTCCGCTGGCTCTCCCCCATAATCGAGCCAAACCGCCCGCTTACCGAGTCAAAAAATCCGGAAACCGTGGGATTCGTGCCGACATACGTGAGAACAAGTCCGAGAGTGACGAGAACCGTTATGATTATTTTCCATTCAAACATGATTCTACTTGCGCTTCCCTGCTTATTAAATTTAGCAAAGTCGTCCCGAAGCTTGCTCAATCATATTTAAGCATTACGCCATATGATTTCAGTACGGCTAATTTGCAAGCGTGGTCATCATGTTATTCCAAACCGATATTCTTGGAACTGTAGTATGGTTCGTCCTGTTCTTCGTGCTCATATTTCTCTACCCGAGAATCATGCTTTCGCAGCTAATTTACAAAATCGAGCAGTCTGCCGTGAAAATAGAGAACATGTCGCAGAGTTCGATGAAGATGATCGCGAGAAAAGTCGACAAGAACTCGCCCAAGGAACTGAAAGGCAAGATAGAGCAGTACAGCGACTTCTTCGTGGTTGAGCCGTCCTCGATCGACCCGTACGGGCTGGTGAAGAAGATAGACCACACCATCAGGGGAATGGAAACGCGGTTTGACGAGTTTGTCGAGGAGATAGCCGGCGACAGGAACTACAACGAGAAGCAGGAAATCAACTACGGGATACGCGCCACGATAGGGCTGCGCCAGATATCCAAGATAGTCCGCCACTATGTCGAGATGGCGAAGAAGTTCAAGAACCTGCAGATTGCAATGATACTTCAGATGCAGCTCCCGATAATAGAAAAGCTTGCAGAATCGGAAATCAAGGGCACGGAGGCATTCATAAACGGCTGGCCGATCGGCGACTCAATAGGCCCGCTGGCTGCGGCAACGCTTATGGAAGACAGCAAAGAGATTGCCGAAGACATAATGGCAGGCACCGCCACAATCGAAGGCAGAAAATGCTTCATAATGAAAGCGCGAGGCCCAAGCCCTCATCTTGGCAGGGACGACGAGGCCATACAAAAAATCATGTCCAAGAACAAGATAGCAAGAGTCATAACTATAGACGCTGCGCAGAAGCTGGAAGGCGAAAAATCAGGCAGCGTAGCCGAAGGCGTCGGATTCGCCATGGGCGGCTGGGGACAGCGCGAGATGATAGAGAGCTTCCTCATGTCGAAGAAGATGCCGATAGACAGCATCGTGGTCAAGGTTGGCATGGCAGAGGCAATAATACCGATGCCGAAAGAGGTTTACGAATCAGTTCCAAAAGTCCATGAGTTTGTGAAGCGGGCAGTAAGGCGCACCAAAAAATCAGACAAGGTAATAATCATAGGCGTGGGCAACTCTTCAGGCATCGGAAACAACAGGAAAGAAGTCGAAAAAGTGAAAGAAGTCGTGGAAATGCTCGACAAAAAGCGAAAAGCAGAGGAAGAGAAGCAGAAGAAGGGCGGCTGGTTCTAGAACCTGTCACTGCGCATATTTTTGCCTGTAAAATTTTCAGCTTTCGTAATTTCTCCGTACCCTTTCCGTGATTTACAATTCATTTTAAGTACCTCAAATGCAGCGGGATTTGTTACTGGTCAAGAGATATATTTATATAGTTTATTCCAGAGAGGAATGACTAGAGAGGGGTAAAAATGGTCGCTAGTTCAAAAACGCTAGACGCGCTCAGGACGATTGGATTGAACAAATACGAGAGGAACCTATGGGTGGCGCTGCTGTCCCGCGGTTCATCAACGGCAGGCGAACTTTCTGATATTTCTAACGTCCCGCGTTCAAGATGCTACGACGTTCTTGAATCGCTTGCGGACCGCGGTTTCGTCATCGTCCAGCCGGGCAAGCCCATGAAATATGTGGCTGTCCAGCCGCGCGAGGCGCTTGAGCGGCTGAAGAAAAAGGTTCATCAAGAGGCGGTGGAGACAAGCGACAAGGTGGACAGGCTCGTCAAGAGCGAGCACATCAAGGAGCTTGAGCGCATCCACAAGGACAACATCAAGACTGTCAAGCCGGAAGACCTGACAGGCGCGTTAAAAGGAAGGTATGCGATGCTGCAGCAGCTCGAAACAATGATGAAGAACGCCAAGAAGACAATAAAGCTCATGACGACTGAAAACGGGCTGACCGAGCTTGCAGAAAATCATTCTAATGTTTTGAAAAAGGCGTCCGAATCGGGAGTGAAGATACAGATTGCGGCTCCCGTGACCAAGAACACTGCGGAGCACGCAAAGGCGCTGGGCAAGTACGCGCAGGTGAGGAACTTGGAAGGCGCGGAAAACATCCAGAAGTTCCTTGGCAGAATGTGCGTGGTTGACGGCGAAGAATTTGTCCTTGGCCTGACCGATGACGAGAAAGTGCACCCGACGCAGGACGTTGCACTGTGGACGCAAAGCTCGCACGCCACTGCAAACGTCTTCGAGCCCATGTTCGAGCACGTTTGGAGCAATGCCAAGCCGGTTAAATAAAAATATTCTAATTGAACATGTTCCCGGACTTGTTTTGGTAGCTTATCATTGCGCTGCACACGTCAACGCTTATTTCTTGTTCAATTCTGCATTCTTCATCCCGACAAGACTTAGCGTTCCGTTGCTGCTTTCAAGCTCGAAATATGCGCATTTTCCTATGTATTTTGTCTCTTTGCCGAGCAGTTCCCGCAATATGCAGCCTATCGGCCCGCCGTGGCAGACTATTGCGGCAACATTATGCGGCGATGATGCGAGCTCGTTGAAGACATCAACTATGCGCTTCCTGAAAGGCTCGTAATCCTCGCCGCCTTCTACAGAATCCTGGTAATTTTTCAGCCGCGCAACATGATGCGCGTGGCGCTTTGCCGCGTGCGACTTCTTCATCCCGGTAAGGTGCGCGTAGCGGTCGCGCTCCTTGATGCCTTCCACTATCTTGACCGGACATTTGCATTCCTTGGAAAGAATCTGTGCCGTCTCCTTTGCACGGTGGAAAGGACTGCTAAAAATAATTTCTATCCCCCGGCCCGAAAGCTCTTTCGCCAGTTTTGCAGCCTGCTTACTTCCACGGCTTGTAAGATGGTCGTCGTAGTGCCCGCCATAACGGCCTTCAATGTCGCTTGCCGACTCCCCGTGACGTATCAGGAAAATTCTCATAGTTTTGATTTTATTTCCTATGGTTAAAACCTTTCGCTGGTTATTTCTAGCATGGAAGCTGCCAAAAGAATACTGGAAGAAATACGAAGCGGACGCATAAGCAGCCAGGAACAGCTGGAGCTTGCCAAGGTAAAATTTGCCGGAGGCGCATCCCTTGTGAAGAATTCGCAGATATCAGAACTGGTTTCTCCGTCGGACAGCGACTACCAAAGGCTCAACAGATTCCTCAAGATAAAAAACATACGCACAGCGAGCGGGGTTGCGAACATAGCGGTCATGTGGCTTTACGAGAAACATGAAAACAGCTGCCCGTTCCATTGCATATACTGCCCGCAAGGATCAGAGCAAGGTCCCGATGGCTTGCATGCCATAGCGCCGAAGAGCTACACGGGAGTCGAGCCGACAACTCTGAGGGCTATCAGGAACAATTACGACCCCTTCCTGCAGGTGAACAACCGCATAAAGCAACTGAATCTCATAGGGCACCCCACCGACAAGTGCGAGCTGATAATAATGGGCGGAACGTTCATGGCTGCGCCGAAAAGCTTCCGGGAAGAATTCGTGAAACGCTGCCTAGACGCTTTCAACGGCTGCGAATCAGGCAGCCTTGAAGAAGCGCAGAAAACAAACGAAACCGCGCCCAACAGGTGCGTAGGGCTGACAATTGAGACCCGCGCAGATTACTGCAGCCGGCAGCAGATAGAGCAGATGCTTGCGCTCGGCTGCACGCGCGTGGAAATCGGCGTGCAGGGCGTTGATGACGAAATCCTTGAAATGACAAAAAGGGGGCACGGCGCGAAGGCGAACGTCGATGCAATCAGGAGGCTTAAAGAAAACGGGATGAAGGTATGCGTTCACTGGATGCCGGGGCTGACAGGGCTGAACGGCGGCATAGATGAAAAGAGGGAAGCAGAGATGTTCTCGAAGCTCTTCACTGAAGACTACATGCCGGACGAACTCAAAATATATCCCACGCTTGTTATACCGGGCACCGGGCTGCATGAAATGTGGAAGGAGGGAAAATATGCCCCGCTTTCGGAAGAACAGATGATAAATCTGCTGATTGAATTCAAGAAACTCGTGCCGAAATTCGTGCGCATCAAAAGGGTGATGAGGGACATATCCGAACACAAGGCGGAAGCCGGGGCAAAAACCACGAACCTGCGCCAGCTGGCGTCAATGCGCGGCGCAAAGTGCGGCTGCATAAGGTGCAGGGAAGCCGGACATGTGGGAAAAATAGAGGGGGAGCCGGAACTCAGCAGGCTGGATTACAGGGCGTCCGGCGGGCGCGAGATTTTCCTGAGCTATGAAAGCGACAATGCGCTGTTCGCATTCCTTCGGCTTCGCCCGGGAGAAACGGCGCGGATCAGGGAGCTGCACGTGTACGGCAGCATGGTTCCCATAGCCAAAAAATCCGAAACGGATTCACAGCACACGGGCTTCGGCAGGAAGCTCATGGAGGAGGCGGAGCAGATAGCAAGGGAAAACGGCGCCAAAGAGATAACAGTCACCAGCGGCATCGGAGTCCGCCGCTATTACGAGAACCTCGGCTATTCTTTCGAGGCGCCCTACATGGTTAAAAAGATTGAGTAAATCGTTTTCAGATGAGATCCCGTTTCGTGGGTTATTTCAAGGCGGCATTGCGAGGGCATCCTCTCTCTCCGTGGGAAGTGCGGACGCGCGACGGAACAAATTATTTTACAAAAGCCAGATATGAGTCCCTGGTGATGGAAAGGTCAAGATACGCTTCTGCAATCAATACAGCGCGGCGGCGCTTCAGAAATATCCTGGAATATGAAAGGCAACAAAACGCCTCCCTCCATGAACAGTACGCTTCATTATTCGAACTGTCGGAGCGCATTGACGATGAAAGAATGCAGGCGATTAACGACATCCAAGAAACAGGGCTTGCGTTTTGTGATATGGAACGCGCAAACATATCTCTTGACAGGGAGAACAAGTGTGCCAGGAGCGAATTGTCGCGTGCCGCTGACAGAATAACCACTCTCGAGGTGCAGGCATCAGGTTATAGAGAACCGAACGGCTATTCGGCGATAAAGAACATGAGCCCGCACGAAAAAGCTGCGCTGCCGGGATTCCTTAAATCTGTCATGCCGCGAAAAAGGAATGCCAGGGCAAAGGTATTCGGCGGTCACCACAAGACGCCATACGAATTCAGAAAACAGCTTGAAGCACTGAGCGGCGTTGAGTATGCATCCAGAGTTCACTGGGTAAAGAGGCCGCCGGAAGCGGTGCGCAACAAACACCCCCAAATTGTCCTCGAAGAGGGTCGTTACGTCATTGTCCTGCCTTATTTTGACGGAAACTCTTTCGGAGCCGACATAAAAGTCGAGACATCCGCAGAAACCGCGCTACAGGCGGAATGGATAAAGGCAATAGCAGAACACATGACCAGATAATTTTAAGAATTCTAACGAACCATATATCTAGTACGTGGATGACAGAAAGCCGTATTATTTCTTGACACCAATCATGCTTGGGTGTTATAATGTCTCTCGAAGATGAAATGCATCATGAGGCTGCGAGGCTGGACAGCGAGCTAAAACAAATAGATGCCCAACTGAAGAAGCTTCACGACAAGATATTCAACCTGCTGACTGTGCGCGAAAAGAAGGAGCACGACCTGAAGGCGCTGAAAGACAGTTTCGATAGCACGTCTTACATTGATGCAGAAACAGAACGGCTGCTTCAGGATGCCATGAAGGGAAAGCAGAAAGCCCGGCTTTGATTATTTCTTCCTTTTATTTTGTACAATCCTGGACTGTATCTTGGATCTGTCCTCTACTGTTTTCAATATCCGCTTCGCGTGGTGCATGTACCTGTTGCGGTACCTGTACAGCGCATAAGCAATCGCCGCTATGACTACGACCGCTATCAACGTCTCCAGCTCGCTCAGCCTGCTCGCAAACGTTATATAAGCCGAGCCCAGACGCCAGCCGACAAACGCAAGGATGAAAGTCCTCGGTATGGAACCTATGAACGTTGCAAGCGCGTACTTCTTCCACGACAGGCGCAGCACACCGGATGTCAGGGAGACGATGGCAATCGGAAAGAATGGTATCGCACGAAGGATTGCTATGCTGATCCACACTTTCCTGCCCTTCTCGAACTGTTTCTCGCGCTTTTCTATGTCGACCCAATTAACCCCGAGAAACCTCTGGAATTTGGTTATCAGCGGTCTACCTCCGTAGTAGCCGATGCCGTAAGTAAAAAAAGAGCCGATCGTCGAGGCAATCGACGCTGGAATTACTATTATGAAAAAGATTTCGCGCATCGCGTCCCAGAAAGCGAGCTGCGCGGGGATAAGGATAAAGCCGGCGCCCATTATGACAAGAGGCGACGGGATGGGTATCAGAATTTCTTCAAGAATCACAGCGACAAAAACGCTGTAAGGACCGTACGCCTGGATCATCACCAGAATCCACTGCACCACGCCGTCCAGCATCTCCGAGAATACCATGAATAGAATTGGACAAGCAGGTTAAAATATTATAGAAAATGCTATTTCTTTGCTTCTATATCCTTCAGCAGCTTGGCAAGGAACTCTTCGGGATTAACGCCGAACTGGGGCTTCGCTCCCCGCGGGCGCACAGCCAGCGTATTGCTTTCTTCTTCCTTGTCGCCTATAACCAGCAGGTATGGAATCTTGCAAAGCTCGCCGTCTCGAATCTTGTACTGTATGGTGTTGTTCCTCGAATCGAGCTCGCTGCGTATCCCGTTCTTCAGGAGCTGCTTATGAATTTTCTCAGCCGCATCAATATTCCTGTCGGTCAGCGTCAATACCTTCACCTGCACCGGGGACAGCCACAGAGGCAAATTCCCTTTGCAGTTTTCCAGCAATATGCCGATGAACCTCTCGAGCGCGCCGTATATTACGCGGTGTATGACCACCGGAGTGCGCTCTTCGCCGCTGCTGTCGACATACTTCAGGTTGAATTTTTTGGGGATCTGGAAATCAAGCTGGATGGTGCCCATCTGCCATTCCCTGCCGAGCGCATCGTTCATCAGTATGTCAATCTTCGGGCCGTAGAAGGCCCCGTCCTTTTCGGCGACAAGATACTTGCCACTGCCCACTTTTGCGTCAAGGATTTTCCTGAGCGACGCCTCCGCCTTGTTCCAGGTCTCTATGTCGCCCATGAACGAATCGGGCCTGGTGCCGAGGCGGAACTTGTAAGACATCCCAAATATACCGTAGAACAGCTCGACTATCTCCAGTATCCTTTCATACTCATCCTCTATCTGGTCTTCCGTGATGAAATTATGCGAATCGTCCTGCCTGAAAGCGCGCACCCGGAGCAAACCGGAAAGAGTCCCGGACAGCTCGTAGCGGTGAAGCACATCGGTGTCAGAAAGCCTCAGCGGCAAATCCTTGTAGCTTCGCGTCTTGGAGCCGAAGACTATCATCGCGTTCGGGCAGTTCATTGCCTTAACGCCATAAATCTCGTTGTCCCCCATGTCTGCGATGAACATGTTCTCCTTGTAATGGTCCCAGTGGCCTGAAGTTACCCATAAGTCGCTCTTGTTCACTAGAGGCGCTGCAATCTCCTTGTAGCCGCGCTTCGCGTGCTCCTCCCTCCAGAAGTCGATGAGCTTGTTCAGCACAATCAGCCCGTTCGGCAGCCAGTAGGGGATGCCGGGAGCGGTTTCGTGGAACATGAAAAGCTCGAGGTCTTTGCCTATGCGGCGATGGTCGTGCTCTGAATACTCCTCAACCTGAGCTTCGCTGCGCAACGTAGGCTTCCCAATCTTCTGCTGGACCTTCTTGATTTCCGCCTGCTTTCCGGGCACTATTTCCCGCGACAGCTCGGAAAGCGGATGCCCTTTTGACTTCAGCTCAAACGACTTGTACCAGCCGAAGGGCGCGCGGTGGGTTTCGTAATCTTTTTTCAGAATTTCCTCTATCTTCTTCACGGTGTCGAGCGCAGCCTGCGGCTTCGCCGGCTTGGAAGTAAGATGCACGAATGGATAAACCACAACGGTTTTGGTATTCACCTGCCTGGCTACCTTGCTTATCTCGTCGGCAGTCTTCTGTATGACTGACTCGTCATCCCCTTCCTCAGAGGAGCAGAAAGCGACAAGACATTCCTCCACGCGCTCCTTTTCGTGCTCGATATTCTCGGCTGCCTCGATTGCCTTCTTTTTCGCCTCGTATTCAATGTAGTCGACATGGGTCAGCAATATTTTCATATTCTCTACCTACCTATCTGATTTTAAATGTTTTAGAAACCTGTGAACAGAACTTCTTGGGACTCCGATCTCGGACGATATCATCCTGATTGAATATCCCCTAAAAAACAGCTCTATCGCTAACCGATGCTTTTCACTAACCGAAAAACGCTGGCGCGTTAGTCTTCCGGACTGTAAGTCGTTCCCCTGGCATGGTTACCACAAATCTACTTGGCACGTCTGCTTTTAAGCTTGGTGTCCCGGTTTGCAGGCAATAGCTCGTCAAAATGGCGCACGCAAAAAAGCCCTTCCGGCGCATGAGGCGGCTTCTTCGAGCTTGCTATGGACTTGAAAACCACGTATTTTATGCCGAATTTCGTCGCAACCCTTGCTATATTTTCATTGTCTTCCGCGAGCATAGTCCTTTCCGGGTTGAACCTTATTTTCCTACGCAAGCGTTTCCAGAAAATCGCATAATGCTTGGTGGCTCCGAAGTCGAATGTCGTGAATATGGAATCAATATACCTGCCGATTTTTGTGTGCGCCACCTCTATGTCCACATCCAAGCGGTCGGCAGCCGACACCAGATATACTTTCTTCCCGTTATCATTGAGAAACCTGAGGAACTTTAGCGTGTGCGGGTGGAGCTTAATGTACGGCTTCATCCTTCTCCTCAGCGTGCGGAATCCCACATTCAGCTCCTTTTCCCACATCCGGGAGCTTCCCCATTCAATGTTTTTGGGTCCTTTTGTTTCATAAAGCCTGAAAAGAAACTTCCTGGCTTCTTCAAGCGTCATTTTGTTCTTCTTTGCATAGGCTTCCGGCAGGATATCTTCCCAGAAGACGTCTTCATGATGCTGGTCGATGAGCGTCCCGTCCATGTCAAGAAGCACTGTATCAATCTTTCTCCAGTCCAATTCCTTATTCATAAATCCTTTATTGGAACACGGTATTTAAGTTTGGGGGGAAATTTAGATAATCAGCCCATAGCCCTGTGGTGTAGCGGTCAAGCATAGCGGGCTTTGAACCCGTTGACAGCAGAAGTTGCAATCGGAAGGTTGGAACTGCTGGATTCGAATCTGCTCAGGGCTATTTTTCTTCTTTTTAAATTATTCCTATATCAACTATAATCATGGAAGCTGCAGAAAGGACGAAGAACGTCAGGTATGCGATACGTGACATAGCTGTCCTGGCTAAGCAGATAGCCAAAAAAAAGAAAGTTATTTCTCTTAATATCGGCGACCCGAACAAGTTTGACTTCAGGACGCCTCCGCACCTCATTTCTGCCGTGACAAAAGCGATGAAACAGAACAAGAATTATTATGCGGACAGCGCGGGAGAGGAAGAGGCGGTGGATGCGATAGCCGACTTCTACCGCTCGAAGGACGTGAACGTGCTCAATAGCGACATACTCATAAGCTTTGGTGTGTCCGAAGCCATAGGCATGTGCATCGCGGCTTTCTTTAATCCCGGCGACAACGTGCTCATCCCCAGGCCGTCTTATCCCGTTTACAGCGCCTACATGAACCTCTACGGCGTGAACCAGAAATTCTACACGCTCAATGAAGAGGCAAACTGGAACCTGGACATAAGCGACATTGAGAAGAACATTGACAGCAATACAAAGGCAATCGTGGTGATAAACCCGAACAACCCCACAGGCGGCGTTTACGACAAGCAAACCCTCAAGGACCTGATCAACTTAGCCGGTCAGCATAATCTTGCTATATTCTCCGACGAGATTTACGACGAACTGATACTCGAAGGGAAGATGTACCACACGGCTGCGCTGTCCAAGGAAGTGCCCGTGATAACATTCAACGGACTGGCAAAGAATTTTCTGGCTCCGGGCTGGCGCACCGGATGGGTGGCGATAAAGGATGTATCTGGTGAAATTAAATCAGCAAGGGACGCGCTGTTCCAGCTGGCTCGCGCACGCCTATGCGCATCGACGCCGCAGCAGTACGCAATCAAAGCCGCGCTCGAAGGCAACAGGAAACATGTGAAAGAAGCAGTCAAGAAACTGAAAACAAGAAGAGACATAACATTCAGACGAATCAATGAGATGGAAGGGCTCAGCTTAGCCAAGCCTGCGGCCGCATTCTACGCGTTCCCGAAAATCAGCCTGAACATGGAAGACAAACAATTCTGCACGAAGCTGCTGGAAGAGGAAGGTGTCGCGACCGTTTATGGCAGCGGCTTTGACATGGACAAGCATTTCCGGCTGGTATATCTGCCTAGCGAGCCTGTGCTGAATGAGGCGCTCGACAAGATCGAGAGCTTCGTAAAACGGGTTAAACACCAATCTTGAGCGCGTTCCTAAACTGTTCCGTATCGGGTATTTCGGTCCAATAATCCCCGTCAACACATGCAAAACACAAATTATCACTATCGCTCAATATTTCGCGGGAAGTCTGCTGCGGTATGTACCTGACGCTGTCGGCGCCTATTTTTTTCGCGACATAATCACCGGCTTCTATGGGGTCATCAAACGGCGCAGCTATCAGTTTTCTTCTCTCGGCGTGATCCAGTCCGGTAAAACACGGGAACCTAACAGGCGGGAACCCGATACGCATATGAACCTCGCGTGCGCCAGCATCCCTCAGGATCTGGATTGTTATAGGACTGACATTTCCGCGGACAATGGAATCTTCAGTCAGAACTACGCGCTTGCCCTCAACATAATATCGCGTGGCGGAAAGTTTCAATTTCGAAAGTTCGCGGCGCGTAAGCTGAATTATTCTTGGCGTGTCCATATCCTTCCCTTCCGGAGACGTATAGGTTCTCCTGACATACCTGTTTTTAATCAGCCCGCCGGGCTCGAATGGTATGCCAGACTGCTCGCTGTAACCGAGTCCATAAGGTATGCCGGAGTCCGGGATGGGCACTACTATATCCGCGTCAACCGGAAAGCGTTTTGCAAGCTGCCTGCCAACTTCCCTTCTCACTTCATAAACATTTTTGCCGTTCAGGGTAGAACCCGGCATCATAAAATATTTTCCTTCGAACGCGCAGATTCTTTTCGGCAAGTCTCTGCCAATAACAATTCCGGGAGGTTCCATTACTACAGCCTCGCTGTTCATGCCTTTTGAAAAAACAATCAGCTCGCCAGGCTCCATTTCCCTATATCCGTCAAGATCAAGGTGCTGGAAAGCGAAGTCCTCGGAAGCCGCATAAAGTGCACCGCCCTTGAAGCCCACGGAAATCGGATGATTCCCTGACGGGTCCCTGAAAACCCCGAGTTCGCCGCGGTTATTCAGCAATACAAGATTGTAAGAACCTTTGCATAACCGGCTTGCTGTTTCGGCGCCTGTCGGCATATCAGGGGCTTCGTCAAAAATGCACGCAATCAGTTCAGAGTCCGTTGTAGTGTCGAAATCGTACCGTTCTCCAAACATCTGGCGCAATTCATCTGTATTGACAAGATTTCCGTTATGTCCCAGCGCGACTTTTCCAACCCTTATCGGCTGGGCATTCTTCCTGCCGGATAATCCCGTCGTTGAGTAGCGTGTATGCACAATTCCTGCATAGCTGTTGAAGCTCGCCTTTCCAAGCCCGTGAAAAACGTCGTCCACGTGCCCGCGGTCCTTGTAAACGAAAAGATCGCCGTCCATGGAAACAGCTATTCCGGCAGATTCCTCGCCGCGGTGCTGCAGAGCCATGCCTAATTCGTAAAGTTCTCGAACAATAGGATTAGCCGGATTATAAACAGCCGCTATGCCACACACTATGAGAAATTATATGCAAGATATAAAAATCGATTTTTAAGCCGGAAGAACCATAAGTCTTATATGCTAGCAGTACTCCGTTTGGGCCATCGCCTGGGAAGAGACCAGCGCATATCGACGCACTGCGGGCTCGTCTCGCGCGCGCTGGGCGCCGACAGAATAATATACACAGGCGAGCAGGACACGGAAGTCATCAAGAGTATAGAAGAGGTCGCGGCGAAATGGGGCGGCGGCTTCGCTGCAAGCTACGAGAAAGACTGGAAGAAAGTCATAAAGGATTATAAGCAGAAGAAATTCTCTATAGTGCATCTTACTATGTACGGCGAGCTTGTGCAGAGCAAAATCAAGGCTCTGCGGAAAAAGACGAACGTGCTGGTCGTCATAGGCGGGGAGAAGGTGCCGCCTGAAATTTATGCGCTGGCAGACGCCAATATTGCGGTAACCAGCCAGCCGCACAGCGAAGTTGCTGCGCTGGCTATTTTTCTGCACGAATATTTTGACGGAAAGGAACTGGAAAAGAAATTCAGCAGAGCGAAAATCCGAGTCGTGCCACAGGAACGCGGCAAAAAGGTCGAAGAAAACTAATCAATCCCGACAAAATTCTTGCCTTCTCTGGAAAGCAGGACAACCCGCGAGTCGGGCTTCTCGCTTATTATCCTGTATCCCGAGTTGCTCTCTATCTTCGCCGCGAACTCCCGGATTTCCGAGTGCAGAGGCATATCCTCGTATTTCATCGATTTCCTTGACCCGCCTACTGCCATGTAACCCTTAACTTCGATAAATTTGGCTCCTGTACCGTCTATTATTTGGGCGTAGCCTTTCGGGTCTGTGAAATTCAGGCCTTTGGCTAATGTAAGACGAACGACAGTGCTGCAATCAAACTTGCCAAGCATTTTCAAAGACTGGTTTACGTTTTCCCAGAAGTTATTTTCCATTGGAACTGCCGCCTTCCTGTACATCTCCGGATTTGTCCCATAGAATGAAATATAGAGATTTGTTGGTTGATGCTGCAGCAATTTTTCGACCATCTGGGGCCTCGTACCATTGCTAACCAAAAAGGAAGTCATTTTTCTACCCATTATTTCATCTATGAATTCAGGCAGATGAGGGTAGAGAGTAGGCTCCCCGGACAATGAGATAGCGACGTGCTGCGGAATCATTGCCTTGTCGAGCTTATCGCGATCGGCATTTGGATTTCCATAGAATCCCTGCAAAATTTCCACTTGCGCGTCTATGCAGCCATCGAGTATCTGCCTTGGATTATCCCATTCTTCTTTTTCCCTTGGAAGAATATAGTCAAAGTTACGCCAGCAAAACCTGCAATTGAAAGTACATGTCAGCATCGCCGGAGACATCTGGACACACTGGTTTGACCCTATGCCATAGAATTTATTCTTGTAGCAGGCATTTTTCCCGCGTATACTTTCCTTAGTCCAGTGGCAAACTTTTATTGCACTGTGCTTACCCACGAAACGATACCCCATCTGCGTGGTTTTCTGGCGCATAAATTCGAATTTTTTATCAATCTGGCTATTCAACTCCGCAGGCACGTCCACAAAACCTTCAGGAATGGCATTGCACCCCGACTGGCAGGCGCTCTTATTTTCATCCATTGCGTTGTTGATAATCGGTATTTGCATATAACTCACTTTGCCTAGTTCGGATTAAAACTTTTAAATACCAAATCAAATTCATGGCATTCAAGCAAAAACTGGCAAAGGCAACAGGAATTCCTGCGACAAAGCTGCCTTCTAGCTACCAGGTCCTGGGCGACATACTTCTCATAAAACTTCCAAAACTTACGGCAAGTCAGAAGCAGAAAATCGGCCGGGCAATACTTGGGATGCTCCCTTACATCAGGACCGTCTGCGAGATGAGGGAGATTTCAGGAGAGCTGCGCGAGCCGGTAGTAAGCGTAATAGCCGGCAATGGAACAACGACTGTGCACAGGGAAAATGGCGTGCTGTACAAAATGGACGTGTCAAAGGTCATGTTCTCCAAGGGAAACCTCAGCGAGAGAAAACGGCTTCTCGACAAGATAAAAGACGGCGAAACGGTGATAGACATGTTTGCAGGCATCGGCTATTTCTCGCTGCCGATTGCCAAGTTCACCAAGGCAAAAGAAGTCATATCAATAGAAAAGAACGCGACGGCGTACAATTTCCTTACTGATAACATAGCCCTGAACAAGCTCGGCAATGTAATAGCCATACAGGGCGACTGCATAACAGCCGCGCGCTCGTTCCATTCAAAGGCGGATCGCGTCCTGATGGGCTATTTTCCCGGAACGGAAAAATTCCTGGGAGCCGCTCTCTGGATGTCAAAGTCCGGCTGTGTCGTGCACTATCACAACGTCTACAGCGAAAAAGAGCTCTGGAAGAAGCCATTAAGCGAGATAGAAGAGCTTTGCAAGGCGTTCGGGAAGGAATATCACATAGAGGGCAAGAAAAAAGTGAAATCTTTTTCGCCAAAAAAGTGGCATGTCGTCGTTGACTTCACAGTTTGAACTTCTTACCGGCGTAAGGCAAACCGTTTTCCTCAAGCCTCAGCAGCTGGTTGTATTTCGCCGTCCTTTCGCCCCTCATCGGAGCGCCGAACTTTGCGCCAAAAGCGCCGATGTTCGCGGAGAAATCAGAAATGAACGTGTCTTCCGAGTCGCCGCCGCGATGCGAGACGATTATCTCCCATCCATCCTTCCTTGCAAGTTCCACAGCTTCAAGCGCTTCAGTCACAGTGCCTACCTGGTTTACCTTGACAATGAGGGCGTTGCAGCTGTCGGTTGCTTTCTTTATCCGTTGCACATTGGTTACGGTCAAGTCATCACCTACGACCATCAGGCGCTTCGCCCTCTTTTTGAGCATGGCGAACGAAGCGAAGTCTTCTTCATGAAAAGGGTCTTCTATTGAAAATACAGGAAAAATTTTGACGAGATCAAGATAGTAATCGCAAAGCCCGCTAGCGGTGAAGATTTTTCCGTCTATGCTGTAGTTTCCGTTGAAGAATTGCGTTGCCGCCGCGTCTATTGCGATTTTTACTTCCTTCTGGTATCCGGCTTCATCGATTGCATCCGTCATCAGCGACAGCACAGTCTTTGTATCGTTCAGTTGCAGGGCAAAGCCGCCTTCGTAACCGACATTGGAAGCGGATTTGCCGTACTTCTTAACGACGGTTTTTTCAAGAGTGTAATAAATCTCAGAGACTGCGCGCATGCCTTCCGCGAACGTGCCGGTTTTCAGCGGCGTTATCATGAATTCCTGGACAGCCAAGTCATTACCTGCATGCGCACCCCCTTCCACAATGAGGGAGAAAGGCACCGGGATTGACTTGTATTTGGGGGAGTCCGCCTTCCAGGCAGCCATCGAAACGGCAGTGGTCGCGTTTCCGCCAAGCTTCCACTTCCTGTCGCCTGCCAAAGCACAAAGCATTTTGTCAATCTTCCGCTGGTCAAGCTCGGCGCCGGCAAGTTTTCCAGAAATTATTTTGTTTATGTTCTCTACTGCGCGCTTCACGCCCATGCCATGATAGCGATGCCCGCCGTCTTTTATTTCCACAGCCTCGTACTTTCCCTTGCTTGCGCCTTCCGGCGAGATAGCGCGAAAACTGGAAGTTCCATTGTTCAGCTCAGCCTCAACCGCCGGCATGCCTCGGCTGTTCAGCACTTCTCTCGCATGCAGGGATTTTATTTTTTTCATATCTTCTTCGCCATTATCACTGCTGATTTACCTTTTTCAAACCAGTTATTGACTTTCCCCATAACCTTGAAATTATTATTTTTGTAAAAATTCATTCCTGTTCTGTCCGTATAAGCCAGATCAACAAAAAGAAATTCATCTTTCTTCATTTTTTCAGTAACCCTCTTCAGAAGGGCCGTCCCGATTCCCGTCCTCCTGTAATTCTTATCAACTATGAAATAAAATATCCAAAATTTCGGTATATCTTCCTCGACTACCATTATGCTTCCAGCTATCTTCCCATCTACAAAAGCAGTGAAATGGAATCCTCTATTATTCAACGTATTCTCAATGTATTTTTTTGTAATCCATTCTTCATAGAACCAGTGACTTTTACCAATTCTAACAATATCATTTACATGCGCTTTTGCCGTTCTTACAATCCTCATATTCATAAAACCAGCTCGAAATCAATCCTGTATTTCCAGATGCGCGGACCGTAAGGCAGCACCTTCTGCGACCCGATGAACCTTATTTTCTTCTTGAGCGATTTCGCTATAAATAGTATATTCTCCTTCTTTCCGTCCAGGTCGTCGCCGGAAAAACAATAGAAATAGCAAACTCCCCCGGGCTTGAGGCATTTGATTGCCTCGCCGAGATATTCCGAAGATTTTTCAGGCAGTGGCATCAGCACCCTGTCGCACTGCCCATAAAACCCGCTTACGCTGCCCGATACGTCACCCATTATAACCTCTATTTTTTCCGACTTGTTCAGCCTGATGTTCTTCCATAAATAGCCTACGGCTGTCGGGTTGATTTCCACCGCGATAATCCTTGACGGGTTTGATTTTTTTCCGATTACAATGGGAAACGGCCCCACGCCTGCAAAGAAAACCATTACCATGTCATTGTCCCTTACCTGTTCTGCGATGCGCAGTCGTTCGGTGGATTCGCGCGGGGAGAAGTAGACGGTCCGGGGGTCGAGCAGAAAGCGGCAGTTGTTCTCGGCGTGCACTATCTCCGTGCTCTTGTTTCCGCCTATGAGCTCGTAGTCGCGGACGCGATGCACGCCCTTGATAGGCGAACTCTTGCGCAAAACGCCCTTCACATTCCTGTGCTTTTTCATTATCGCTCTTGCTATGATGCCTTGCTTTTTCTCAAGCTCTTTCGGTATTTCTATTATTGCCACAGCCTTCTCCTTGCTGCCCATTATGTCGAAAGAAGTCGGAACTAATGAGAGCTCTTCTTGGGTAAGTTTTTTCCTGAGAAGTTCCCTGATTGTCATAGCCATCTGATTAGATTTAAATGTCCTTATATTAAAAATGAAACTATGCGGCTGATTGCTATAGTCGGGATGCCCGGAGCAGGAAAAACGGAAGCTTCGGAATTTCTCGTGAAAAAGGGCTTTCAGTTCATAAGGCTCGGGCAGCTCACGCTGGACGAAGTTAAGAAACGCGGACTGAAGCCGACGGAAGAGAACGAAAGGCCGATACGCGAATCTATACGCAGAGAGCACGGCATGGACGCTTTCGCCACGCTGAATTTTCCGAAGATAGACAAGCTTATCAAAAAAGGAGATGTCGTGATTGACGGCCTGTACAGCTGGGAAGAATATCTCGCGTTCAAGAAAAAATATCCCGGCATAACTGTCGTAGCAATTTACGCTTCTCCGAAGACGCGCTATGAAAGGCTCGGAAACAGGCAATGGGACAAGAAAAAGGACCCGAAGATGAAAAACCGTTCATACACCAAGGAAGAGGCGGCATCCCGCGACAGAGCGCAGCTGGAGAACCTCCATTCAGGCCCGCCAATCGCGATGGCAGACTTCACCATTGTCAACGAATGTTCCCTGCGGGATTTGCAGAAAACAATAGAAGAGATATTGAAGATGGTCGGATGATATTCAACAAGGCGGACAAGGTACTGAGGGAAATAGAAAAGGCTGCCGAGGCGCAGAACAAGCCGGGCAACGTGGCACTGCCTATCATAGGGCGCGAGAAGGGCACGGTACTGGAAAACATAATAAAAGAAGCCAAGCCTGATGCCGTGCTGGAAATCGGCACCCTTGTCGGCTATTCTGCGATACTGATGGCAAAGAACATGAAAAAAGGGAAGATCGTCACCATTGAATTCAACAGTAGGAACTTTGAGGCGGCGAAGCTGAACATCGAGCGCGCGGGATTCAGGGATAAAATAGAAGTTATGAACGGCGACGCACTCAAGATCGTGCCAAACCTCGAGGATGAATTCGATATGGTATTCATAGACGCTGAGAAAAAGGATTATTTCAAGTACCTGAAAGCTGCGGAGCCGAAGACGACGAAGAACGCTACGGTCGTGGCAGACAACGCCAAGAGATTCGCAAACGACATGAAAGATTTCCTTGATTACGTCAGAAACAGCGGAAATTACAGGAGCGAACTCCGCGATTTCGGCGCTGACGGAGTCGAAGTCAGCAGAAGGATAAGGTAATAATTACAACCGCGCAATAAGAAAATATGTTCTACGTCTATGTCCTGAGATGCAGGGACGGCTCGTTCTACACAGGGTACACGAACGACGTCAGGAAAAGGCTAGAAATGCACAATAACGGCAAAGCTTCCAAATATACGAGAAGCAGACGCCCAGTCGAACTTGTTGCAAAATGGCCGTTCCATACGAAGTCCGAAGCAATGAGGCATGAGATAAAGTTCAAGTCGCTTCCGCGGAAGGCAAAAATTTTTGCCATCAAACAGGGCTTTTAAGTTTGCAACCTCTATATTTCTTATTTTATGGGCTCATAGTCTAGCTTGGTTAGAGATTGACGCAATGCGAAAGACGTTCTCCGAACGTCATGCAATTTTGCGTCCGTCGGCTATGATTCGAGGTTTGGGACCTTGGGGCCCAGGTTCAAATCCTGGTGAGCCCATAATTCTTTTTTAATTGCTTCTGTTAATCTGATTAGAAGCATGACGAAATTAGACGGACGCTTAGCGTCATCCACTTTCGTCTTTCAATTTGGGCCCGTAGTCTAGCTTGGTAGGATCCTACCTTGGGGTGGTAGTGGCCTGTGTTCAAATCACAGCGGGCCCATCACACAGTGATTTGAACTGGTCTTCGCAGCAATCACAGCAACTCTATTTTTAAAATAGTTTTATCTAATTTGCGCCTTCTACTACTATCATGAAAACAAGGCTCGCCACGGCAAAGGACTCGGAAGAAGTAGCTGCAATAATCAAGCGGCACGCGCAGGACGACTACATGGGTTATGCAACGTTCAACGATACCTACATCAAGGACAAGATGAAGAAGAACAATTTCTTTTTCGTGGCTGAGGACAGTGATAAAATCGTAGGATGCATCCGCGCATCCATAGTGGATTTGGACCTTGCGGAGATAAGGACCCTTTGCGTTGATGAAGGGTACAGGAAGAAAGGTCTTGCTACGGAACTGCTGCAGGAAGCGCTGAAATTACTCAGGGAAAAGAAAATGAGGAAGGTAGCCGCGCGCTCGAAAGCGGACAACACCGAGGTGATAAGGCTGTTCGAGAAAGCCGGCTTCGAGAAGGAAGGGTACTTCAGGGAACACTACAGGAAAGGCATAGACATAATCCAGATGGGAAAATTCCTGTGAATTAAAAGACTCCCCGCAAATAGTTATCGTGAGTCATGTGACTGGTGGACGACTTCCGATACGATGTAAATATTCTGCTTAGCTGCGTCTCTTATTTCTCCTTATTTATAGAAAATCACCAATTAGAAAAGAGGTATAGCCATGTCTGAGGAACAGGGAATTTCCGTAAAACAGTCAGAGGATTTCAGCAAATGGTACCTCGAAGCTGTGAGAAAGGGCGGCTTCATAGACCAGCGGAGCCCCATCAAGGGATTTGACGTCATTCTTCCGTGGGGCTACGCCATCTGGGAAAGAATACAAGATTGCTTTGACCGTGAAATAAAGGAGCACGGCGTGCAGAACGCCTACTTCCCGCTTGTCATACCGGAAAGCCTGATAAAGAAGGAGGAGGAGCACTTCAAGGGCTTCAAGGCCGAAGCTTTTGCAATCACAGAAGCAGGGGGCGAGAAGCTTGAAGAAAAATTGTTCGTCCGTCCCACGTCTGAGACAATAATGTACCACATGTTCGCGATGTGGATACGGAGCTACAAGGACCTTCCGCTTCTTATCAACCAGTGGTGCAACGTAGTGAGATTTGACACAAAGGGCACAAAGCCTTTCCTCCGCGGCCGCGAGTTCCTCTGGCAGGAAGGCCATACTGCACACGCGACCCGCGAGGATGCAGACAAATGGCTCACGACAGTAGTCAAAATGTATAACGAAGTCTACAAAATGCTCGCGATAGAGCCGCTGATACTTGTAAGGCCGAAATCCGACACTTTCGCCGGCGCGGATTACTCAATAGTTTTCGATACGCTTGTGCAGGATGGCAAGGTCGTGCAGGGGCCGGGCAGCCACCTTCTTGGCCAGCATTTCTCCAAGCCGTTTGACATAAAGTTCCTGGACGAAGACGGAAAGGAAAAATACGTCTGGCAGACCAGCTGGGGCATAACGACAAGGCAAATCGGGATACTCATAGCCCACCACGGCGACGACAAGGGCGCGGTTTTGCCTCCAGAGGTCGCGCCAGTGCAGGTCGTCATAGTGCCTATACTATTCAAGGGAAAAGAAGCTGACGTTCTGGAGAAAGCGGGGTCGGTAAAAGAACAGCTGCATCAGCTTGGCATCCGCGCGCGCCTTGACAGCCGCGAACACTCTGCAGGATTCAAGTTCAACGAGTGGGAACTGAAGGGCGTGCCGCTGCGTGTTGAGATCGGGCCGAAGGACATCGCAGCCGGCGAAGTAACGGCCGTGTCGAGAGTGGGCGAGAAAACAAAAGTCAAGATGACCGAGCTGGATGAAATCAAGGGGCTACTTGACAATATACAGGAAGAGATGGCTACAAAATCCCGTAAATTCCTCGCCGACAGCATCAATGACGTCCACAGCATGGACCAGCTCAAGGCTGCGGAAGGGGGATTCCTGCGCGGCAACTGGTGTTCTTCGGGAGAATGCGAGGCGAGCATCAAGGCGGAGTCGGGGTTTGAAATACGGGGGACGCTTTACGACAAAGAAGAGAAATGCTTTGCAAACTGCCTGTGGTGCGGCAAGCCTGCTAAGCATGTCGTATATATCGCGAAAGCCTACTAGGCTTTCGGGATTCCGAATAGCTGCGCTATTCGAGAATTGCAAAGGCGTACTGAGTCATATTAATACTGAAAATCTCCAAGTATAATTATGAAGCTTCCGAAGTCGTTCAACAAAAAGCAGAAGGTGTACATCGCCGGCGTTGCCATAGTCGTCATAGTGATAATTAGTCTCGGCTACGCGTACCAGAACGGCGCGTTCCTCTGCAGGCTCAACGGCGCAACGTATACAGGACAGGCTGCCGACAATGAGCAGGCCCTCAACAAGCTGGCTGTTTATGCAGGCGGCCTGGAAAGGAACAACAGCCCGCCGATATCATTGATGCAGTTCAACGAGTCGCGCGTGCAAAGCATGGAAATAAAGGCATGGCTCGATAACCAGCAGACAACCATCAGGGGCTTCGTCTTCGACGCGCCGTACAGAAACGGAGACCGGCTCAACTACGGCGACGGTTATTTGCTGTCGGACGCCGGATACCTCTACAAGCTTAGTTCTCCCAGATGCTAGAAGTTTATCGCAACAAGATTGTCCAGGATGCCTTCCCTGTTGTCAAGTATTTTTATATCAGGATTCCCAAAATTGACCGAAGGCTGACGAACGCCGGAAGCGTCATTAATCCTGCGTCTTCCACCACTGTCGGCGGTGGCCTTGAACCCGCACCTGCTGTGAAAGTCGTGCGTCAGGCAGTGGATCGTGCCGAAGCTTCCCGCGAAGCATTCGAGTGCCGTGGAAAGATAAGGGCATTTGTTGCGCATAACAGAATAATGACGCGGACGCATTATTATAATTTTTGCTGTTCGGGAGCCTACGATTTTGAAATCCTATAGGGCTCGATGATAAATCTTACGGAATCCTTATGACGCTTGCTGACAGGACTGTCCGTCGAGAATGTAGTACTGTCTTGCCTGTGTTTTACCGAATATCCCAAAGCCTCAAGCGTGTCGGAGACGATATTCGCCGCCCAAACGACATCTGAACGCGGGTTTTCCCCGGTGTCATCGCGCACTCTGTACTTTTGCATATTCGGATTATTGAAATTAAGCTTAAATACTTCACTGCGATATTTGTTAGTATTCTATTGTTTTACATCTTCTAAGTGTTTAGGTGAAGCTTATGGAAATGCATCAAGAGCAGAAGCTAAAGACAGGCACGACAACCGTCGGCATGGTGTGCAAGGATTGCATCGTCCTGGGCGCGGAGAGCAAGTCAACAATGGGCTGGCTCATCGCGGGCAAGGAAGTGCAGAAAATCCACCAGATTGACGACAAAGTAGCCCTGACTATATCAGGCGGGGTAGGCGACGCGCAGGCGCTGATAAGAATACTTCGTGCGGAAATCAACATCTACAAGCTCACCAGGAACACCGAGATAACTGTGCGCGCGATATCGACACTTCTTTCAAACATACTTTCGCAGTCAAGATGGTACCCATATATGTTCATGCCAATTCTCGGAGGCGTTGACAAGGATGGATACCACATATACAGCATAGACCCCGCAGGCGGCGCCGAGGAGGACAAGTTCACCTCAACAGGTTCCGGCTCACCGATTGCTTACGGCGTCCTGGAGGACGGATACAGGGACGGACTTACAAGGGACGAGGGCATAAGGCTCGCGGTGCGCGCGGTGCGTTCAGCCCGTGAAAGAGACGTATTCTCCGGCGGCAAGAAGATAAACGTCGCGGTTATCGACAAGAACGGCCTGGAATGGGTAAAGGAAGAGAAGATTGCGGAATTTGTCAAGTAGATTATGCTTATTTTTGATTCCTACGGATTTTTTGTTTGCGGACCAATTGAAGGATGAAAAAACACCGACTAATTCTGGTGAAATGAAATGATAATAGACGCGATAAAAGAAGACCTGCCAAAGACAGCGATGATTTCCGACATAAGCTACGAGGGCAGCGAGATAATACTTTACACGAAGAACAAGGAATTCTTCAACTCATCAACTGATTTGATAAAGAAGATCGTCAACAAGGTAAAAAAGCGCATAGAGGTTCGCGCCGACCGCTCCATAGTCATGGATGAGGAAAAGACAATCGCGCTCATCAAGAAGCTGATTCCGGAAGAGGCGGGCGTGAAGGACATATACTTCGAGCCTGAATTCGCGAAAGTTGTGATACACGCCGAAAAGCCCGGGCTGGTTATAGGAAAGAGCGGCGAAACGCTGCTTTCTATAAAGGAAAAAACCTTCTGGACGCCGCACATCCACAGGGCGCCTGTCATAGACTCGGAGCTGATAAAATCCATAAGGAAGATGCTCCACAAGGAGGCGGGCTACCGGAAGAAGTTCCTGAACAAGATAGGCGAGAAAATCTACTCCGAAGGCAAGGAAGTGGAGTGGATAAGGCTGACGGGGCTGGGTTCTTTCAGGGAAATAGGCAGGAGCTGCATGCTGCTGCAGACGCCGCAAACCCGCGTCATGATGGACTGCGGCATGGCTGTGAGCCTCACGGCATCGAAGCCGTACCCCTACCTGGATGTTTCCGAGTTCAATATTCAAACTTTGGACGCCGTAATACTGTCGCACGCCCACATGGATCATGTCGGCATGGTGCCTTATCTTTTTGAATATGGCTACAGGGGTCCGGTGTACTGCACCAGGCCCACCAGGGACATAGCCGCGCTGATGCAGCTGGACTACATACAGATATGCCAGCGGGAAAACCGCAAAGCCTTCTACAGCTCGAAGGGAATAGAGGAAGCCATCAGGCACTGCATAACGCTCGAATACGGCGAAGTCACGGACATCGCGCCTGACATGCGAATAACACTCCAGAACGCCGGCCACCTGCTGGGAAGCTCAAGCGTGCACCTGCACATCGGGGACGGCTTGTACAACATCGTATATTCCGGGGACATCAAGTACGAGAACACAAAGCTGTTCGACAAGGCGTTCACGGACTACGCGCGCGCCGAGGCAATCATAATCGAGTCAACTTATGGCGCGAGCGAGGGAAAAAAGCCCACGCACAGGGACGGGGAAATCTCGCTGGTGCAGAACGTCAAGAAAGTGCTGGAACGCGGCGGGCGCGTGCTGATACCCAGCTTCGCCGTCGGACGAAGCCAGGACGTAATAGCCATACTCGCGGAAACGGACATAGACGTCCCGATATACCTGGACGGCATGATATGGGACACCACCGCCATACACACGGCATATCCTGAGTACATGTCCAAGAACATCCAGACGCTCATACTCCACAAATCCAAGAACCCCTTCATAGACCCGAGGCTGCACGGCATCGGCTCGTCGAAGGAGAGGGAGATTGCGCTCAACAGCACGGGGCCTGCCGTAATCATATCCACGTCCGGCATGCTGATGGGCGGGCCTGCAATAGAATACCTGCAGGCAATGGCTGGCGACGAACGCAACATGATACTTTTCGTAGGCTACCAGGCGGAAGGCACGCCGGGACGCCGCATCCAGAAGGGCTGGAAGGAAGTCCAGATGGACAACGGGAAGACGCTCGAGCTTAAGCTGGAAGTCGCGACAGTTTCGGGGCTGGGCGGGCACAGCGACCAGAACCAGATTCTGCAGTATCTCCAGCACTTCAGGAACAAGCCCAGAAAAGTCATAGTGAACCACGGCGACGGCGCGGTTGCGGTGGACATGGCAAGAACGCTCCACAAGCTCTACCGAATAGAGTCCGTGGCGCCCAGAAATCTTGAAACTATAAGGCTGAGGTAGCCGTCTTTTTAAAACTTTGCGCCAATTATAGTGAACCCAGAAAAGAATTTTTATGCCTGGGTTCACAGATAGCTCACAAGGAAGTAATATCCTGTTTGTTTCCTTGTAGAGCTATAAATCAAGTTGATATCATGGTAGTGGGATACGGAAAGAAACTAAGGGTCAAGACAAGGGAAGTCAACAAAAAGGCCAAAAAGAGCTACAAGTGCCCTTCATGCTCAAGAACAAAGGTAAAAAGAACTGCCAATGGCGTGTGGGCGTGCAAGAAGTGCGGCACAAAGTACGCATCGGGCGCTTTTGAGTTCAAGTCGTAGGTGATTATATGTACGTTTGCCTGAAATGCAGAAAGGAATTCGAGCTGGAAGACAGGATACGCTGCCCGCACTGCGGCTTCAGGATAATAGCCAAGGCGCGTGTTCCGTTCAGAAAGCGTGTGGTGGCACGATAACTATGGGAGAACTTGAAAATCTTATCGGGCATTTGCAGATGCAGAACCAGCAGCTGCAGGCTGTGCTCATGCAGAAGCAGGCGTTGAGCATGCAAAGCAGGGAGATAGAAAAGGCGCTCGAACACCTCGAGACGGCGAGCGACGATGTTTACCGCACAGTCGGTCCTATATTAGTAAAGGTTCCCGGCGGCGAAGTCAAGAAACAGCTTGAGGACGACAAGGAAGAGGTGGACCTCAAGCTGAAGACAATAGAAAGCCAGGAGAAGAAGCTCCGCGACAAGCTGAAGGAAAGCCAGGAAAAAATACAGGGCATGATGCCGCAGGGCCAGGGCGGCTAAGCAACCGATATTTTTCTTGTATTTCTCAGATTTCGCAAAACGAAAACTATTTCTGAATTGTGGCAAAAACAGGATTTATTGCATTATTCCCGAGCCTGCCAGGATAACTTTTCAGAAGCCGGATTATGCTCATCTTTATAAGACAAGGCGGCGTTTTCGAGGCTTAAGAACTCCGACAAACAAGACAGAGCTGTAAGCAATATTTTTATACTTAACCAAACAAGCTTAGAAAGCCGGAGGGGATGTGCATGCAGCTGGTGAATAATATGGAAATGGATGAAATAAACAGGCTTCTTGACGAAATCAACGAGGACAGAACCGTGCCGAGAAACATAAGAAACCTGGTGCAGGAAGCGAAAAACAACCTGAACGGGAAGCAGGAACTGCCTGTCCGCATAAACTCTGCAATATCCATACTTGACGAGGTTTCCAACGACTCCAACATACCAATATACTCAAGAACGCAAATCTGGAACATCGTCTCGATGCTCGAAGTGATGAACGAGCGCGCGAAAGTGTAATAGCTATGTTTTCCGAAATAAACCGGGCGGTAGAAGAAGCGACGCAGAAATTCAGGGGACGTATGTACGACCCCCAGATGAATGTCCCGGGTATTGCCGAAACCTACGTGATATTAAACACCCTCAGATGGCCAATCGACTTTCTAAATGAATATGCCGGCAAAAACAATGAACCGCACCGTACGCCTCATGCCTGAACAGTCTTATAATTACGCCCGTAATGTGCCGGATTCTACGCCTCTCGTACCTAAAAATTTATATAGTGCCAAAGCCCTTATTCTCAGTAATAGTTATGGTGAATCCACAAAAGAATCTGGACATGTTTGTGGATTCACAGATAGCTCACAAGGAAGTAAAATATATCCAGATTGTTTCCTTGTAGAGCTATAAGAGGTGGAGAAAATGGCAATCAAAGATTTTGTTGGAAAAATGAAGGGAAACGAAGACGAGTACATGGAGCTCGAGGGTGAGGAAGCACAGGTTGACAAGAGAATGCTTGTCGAAGTCGAGCGGCTGGACAACTATGCGGACTCTGACAGGCTCCAGAGAAAGGTGCGCGAAGGCAACATACTTCTTGTGAAAATCAGGGACCTCAAGGCAAAGGACATGGAAGAGCTGAAGAGATCGGTTGAGAAGCTGAGAAAGACGTGCCTGGCGATAAACGGGGACATAGCCGGCTTGGGCGAGGACTGGCTGGTGCTGACTCCGTCCACGGCAATGGTTCACAGGGAACAGGCCAGCTGATTTTTCTTTTCCTGCCAAATTTAATTCTTGCCGGCTTTCGCCTTGCTTTCTGAAACAACACCGGAGAAATACTTCTGTCGCATGTAATCCGAGAGCGGCTTGTCCTTCTTCACCAGCTTCCAGAACTCCTTCTCCATGGCTTTTTTCTTTGTCAGCAGCGGTGCCAGGTACTTAGGCACGCCCCTCTCCGCCAGGACAGGCGGCGGCGCGTTCAGGAAATCGTTGACCAGCGAGACAGCTGTCTTATGTTTTCGCTGCACCTCAGCCACCCACCTGTTGTCGTGGACATAGACTGAGCCCTTCGAGTATTTTGCAAGAAACTCTTCCGTGTGCTTCTCGCTGAATATGGGCGGCCCGGTCATTTTCTTGACAGAGGGCAGCGACCACACCTCGAGCTCGATGATTATCGTCGGCTGGTTCTCGGCAAACTCGCAGGCGCGGAGCACGTGGAACTCATGATGCTCGAGAAGCTGCACCAGGCGGCTCATGGTGCGCCTCAGCTGCGGGTAGAGTATGTCGTCAATTATGTCGGGCTTACTGAACCGGACGGCAATAAACTTTGTCCCGCGGTTTTGCAATGATTTAAACTGTAGTGCGCTGAGCGGCTTCTTGGGTCGGGGGAAGAAGAATCCGGCTGAAGGTCTGTCGGAATAGTTTTTCGCCGCCGTGACAAATTTCATGAAGTTCTCGCCGTTCACCACGGCTGCGACGTTCCTTCCGGCATCCACAGGGTCGATGATAACCAGCGGCTGGTCCTTGAACTGGTGCAGCGGCACGCCAAGATGGCGTTCCGTATTGATGATGTGGGGCGGCTTCCATACGCCTGCGGCGCTTATCACGGCGTCAAAGGAGCCGTACTGAAGGACAAGCAGCTCGCATATGTATCCTGAGAATCCCTGGTTCTTGGCATCGCTCCCGTAAGCCCCAATCCCCTTGCAAAACTGCTTCAAAAGCCTCACCTCGTCTATCATGGCGGGCTTGATGTAGTCAAGCACGTGCCTCAGATGCAGCGGGCTGCGGTCGACAGCCGACTTGATTTTCTCGCCGTATTTGATGCGGTAGCACGGCACGATGTCCACGTCGTATCCCCTGATTGTTGCGCTGGTATACGGGTGTTCTGCATATTTGACGCTTGACTTTCCGCCGAGCTCCTGAACTATGCGTTTTCCATATTCCAGCCCGAGCCTTTCAAGCTCCTCGCGGGGAACGCTGCCGTCAAACATCAGAAACAGGTCGATGTCGTGGTCGCCTGCAAGCCATGTGAACTTGCCGATGGAGCCAACGATGACGCCGTCCAGCCCGGAAACGGTTTTTGACACGGAGAGAAGCTGCTGGACAAAGCGCTTGACCTTTTCACTCTCTTCGTGGGAAGGCTTGATCTTCTTCAGCACTTCGGTCTTGACGTCCATGAATGTTATTTGTCGCTTCGGAATATATAGTTCTTTGCGATTCATTGGCATGAAAGCGCCTAACTCAGATTTAACCCTTTCCCGACAATTCTACATATGCATTTTGTCACGCACCCATGGATAAACCCGGGCACAATCGAGAACCGCGCCTACCAGGAAAACGTCGTGAAGAATGCGCTCACTGCAAACACCCTTTGCGTGCTGCCGACCGGCATGGGCAAGACGAGCATAGCCGCGCTGGTTGCCGCAGAGCGCATGCAAAACATGAAAGGGAAGGTGCTTTTTCTCGCACCCACACGCCCCCTCGTGAACCAGCACAAAAATAACTTTGAAAGGATGATGAAGCTCGGAGTGGAAATGCACGTCATAACAGGCGAGCAGAAGTCTGAGGAACGGTTCAAGCTCTACAAAAATGGCGACATATTCTTCGCAACGCCGCAAACCGTACGCAACGACATTAAGCACGGACTGCTTGACCTCGCAGACTTCTCGCTTGTGGTATTCGACGAAGCGCACCGCTGCATAGGACAATACTCATACGTCTACATAGCCAAGGTTTACATGAACCGCGCGAAGGAGCCTCTGATACTGGCTCTGACAGCTTCGCCCGGCGGACACCGCTACAAGATAAACGAAGTGCGCGACAAGCTCTTCATCAAGAACGTAGAGATAAAGACGAGGGAGGACGAGGACGTCAAGCCCTATGTGCAGACAGTGAACAGCGAATGGGTAACTGTCGACATGCCTATCCCGTTCAAGTCCGTGCACAGCTATCTTTCCGCGATAAAGAACGCAAGGATAAAGAAGCTCATCAGCTGGAGGGTCATAAACAGCCCCCAGACAACGAAGAGCCAGCTCCTGAAGCTGCAGGAAACACTGGCTGCAAAAAAAACAGGAAGCGCATACGGCGCCATGTCGCTGATAGCGGAGGTAATCAAGGTGGACCATGCGATGCTTCTTCTTGAGACACAATGCCTCTACGCGCTCCAGAAATATTTTGAAAAATTGTCAGGAGAAGAGACAAAGGCTTCTGTGAGGCTCATGGCAGAGGAGAACATGAAGAATGCGGTGCGCCTCACCGGCGAGCTTTTAAGCGAGGGAAAAGAACATCCGAAGCTGGAAAAACTGACTGAACTCATAACAGAAGAGCTGAAGAACAAGGACGCGCGCATCATAATATTTGCGCAATTTCGGGACACGATTTCCAGGATAGCTGAATCGCTTGCGGAGATAAAGGACGCGGCTCCCGTCGAGTTCATCGGGCAGGCGAAGAAGAAAGGGAAAGGACTGAGCCAGAAGGAACAGATACAGATACTCAACGAATTCCAGATGGGATTCTACAACATACTCTGCGCAAGCCAGGTGGCGGAGGAGGGACTGGACGTGGTGGAAACGAACGTTGTTGTTTTCTACGAGCCGACGCCTTCAGCCGTGAGGAAAATCCAGAGGAGCGGAAGGACGGCAAGAACGAAGGAAGGCAGGGTAATAGTACTAATGACGAAGGACACGCGCGACGAGGCTTATCACTGGAGCGCGCACAGAAAGGAAAAGCAGATGAAGAAGACGCTATACGACATGCAGAGAGGCATGAATCAGAAGACTATGAGCGAATTCAAGAGGGGATGACATGGGAAGTTTTATAGAATTCAACGACACTTTGCAGCTTACAACTGCCCAGGGATTTCCGAAAGAATTGGACATGGAGAAACACAGGAAGAGCCCATTCACTGCGAAGGATTTCAAGAACCGCGTATTTGGATTCAAGAACAAGCCTAATATGCGTCTATACCATTCTGCTCCGGTAAGGGTTTTTCTTGTTCATAACATAAACGGAAAGTGGCTTTACTGGGGACATGCAAATATAATCGAGCAGACAATACATGCTGATACAAATACAACGTCAGGAAAATTCAAGATAATCAAAATATACGATCCAAAATATCAGGAACTCATAAGCAAAAACGAAATGAGAAAGGGGACGGAGTTTTTCAAATAATGAAAGCAAAATCAGTAGGATGCGTCCTGTTCAGGCAGGAAAAAAATAAAAGATATTACTTACTCCTCGAGGCGCAGAGAATTAACGACAAGCTTGGCAGTCACACTTTCTGGGATTTCCCGAAAGGGACTCCCAACAGCGGCGAGAACGAGCTGCAAACCGCGCTCCGCGAAACACAGGAGGAAACAGGAATAAAAGACGTCGAGTTCATCGACGGCTTCAGGAATGAAATAAAATATTTTTTCAAAGCAAAGGGCAAACTGATAAACAAGGAAGTCGTGTTCTACCTTGCCAAAACCTCAAACAAGAAGGCAAAAGTGTCGCATGAACACATCAGGTGCGAATGGCTGACATACGAACAGGCAATGAACCGCCTCACTTTCAGGAATTCGAAGAGCATACTGGAAAGCGCCGAGAAATTCCTTAGAAAAGAAAAAATAAAGGCTGTCATATTCGACTGGAACGGCGTCATCACCGACTCGCTCCGGCTCGACTATTCGATCTTCATGGAGGAAATGAAAAACTCCAGGGTCAAGACTCCGGGAACAATGAAATTCTACCGTACGCTTTACGACGGCAACATATTCGACAAACTCACGGAGCTTGGCATAGAGTTCCACAAGGACGGCGACCGCGTTTACAAGGAACTGTTCATAAAAGGGCTTGACAAAGCCCCGATATTTCCCGGAGTGAAAATGATTCTTGAGAAGCTGCATGAAAGATACACAATAGCGATGATAACCTCCAATTACAGCAGCGTGGTTGCAAAGTTCAACGAGAAATACGGGACAGGGCGCCTTTTCGACATGGTGCTGACGTCTGACGTGAACCGCTACAAGGAAGAGAAGATAAAAATGTTCCTGAAAAAATTCTCGTTAAAGAAGGACGAAGTAATGTTCGTCGGCGACACGGCAGCCGACATAGCAGCCTGCAAAAATTCAGGCCTGAGGATAATTGCGGTAACGTGGGGCTATCACAAAAAATCCCGGCTGAAAAAAGAAAAACCGGATTTCATAGCCGACAAGCCGGAAGACATAATAAAAATCCTGGAGAAGATTGAATGGAAGAAAAAGTAGTCATATACGCGGACAAGCGCGAGGCCGGCAGCAGAATACTTGCCATACTCAAAGACAGGTGCGACCTGAGGGAGAAGCAGCTTGCCGTCGCCGACTACCAGCTCAGCAAACAAGTGGCTGTGGAAAGGAAAACGTCAGGTGATTTCCTTTCGAGCATTATTGACGGGCGCCTGTTCAGGCAGCTCGAGGAGCTGAAATGCACGTTCAAGAAACCCCTCATGATACTAGAAGGGGACGGGCTCTTCAGCGGCGAACGGAAGATACATCCAAACGCCATACGCGGCGCGCTCGCGTCAATAAGCCTCGACTACGGCGTCCCGATAATAAAGACAGAAAGCAACCTCGACACTGCGGAAATGCTCCTGTCGATAGCGAAGCGCGAACAGTTCAAAAAGACAAAAGGCTTCAATATCCGGGGAGTCAAGAAAACCAAATCGATGAATCACAGGCAGGAATACCTCATAGCAGGCCTGCCGCAGATAAACACGGCAACCGCACGAAGTCTCCTGAAACATTTCGGTTCTCCCGAGAAAGTATTCGCGGCGGGCATGGACGAGCTGATGAACGTGGAAGGCATCGGGCCCGTAATGGCGAAGAGGATTCGCCTTGTCCTTTCAAAGCTCTACGAGAAGTCAATACTGGACGACTAATACCTGTCCTTTCTTGTTTTATAAGAGCTGCCTGACTTGTAGGCGGGGCCCCGCGCGCCGTAGAACGTGCTGGTTCTTTCACCGAACTGGTTAATAGTGCCCTCTATTTGATACCCTTTGAGCGTGGCCGTTGGCGTGAACTCAACCGGTCTCTGAGCCGGAACCTTGACATCCACTGTATGAGGCCTGGTGATGAATGAGGGGTACGAAACAGATGTTGCGAATTTCCACATAACCGATTTATCTTTTATTGACAAGGCGTAAAGATGCCCGTCCCAGGAGGCGAAGTAAACCACGCCGCCGTCGGCGACCGGAGATGATATTATCTCGCCGTCAGTAAGAAATCTCCATATCATGTCGCCGCTCCCGGCATCCAGGGCATAAACATTGCTGTCAGACGAGCCGGCAAATACGATTCCATTGGAGACAAACGGGCTGGAAACTATCTTGTTCCCGGTCTGGAACTTCCATTTTACAGCGCCTGACATGTCGATGGAATACACCCTTCCGTCGTAAGAACCCAGGAAGAACCTCTTGTTGTCATAAAAAGAGGCGGAACCGCCGATCCAGTTGGTAAAGACTTTCCACAGCAACTGTCCGCTCCCGGCATCAAAACATCTGGTATATCCGTCACCCGCGCCAAAGATGACCCTGCATCCGTCAGCCCGGGGAAAACTCTGGAAGGAGCGGTTTCTGAAGCTGCTGACTTCGTTGCCAATTTTATCCACGACAAGCGGACTTGAAACGGTGCAGTTGCCTGCATGGAACTTCCACAAAACTTCGCCATCCTTGGATATGCAGTTAAACAATCCGCTATGATTTCCTATGAAAATTGAGCCGTTCACTGCGGCGGACGAGAACCATATTTCATCTCCAGTATTTATCCTCCATATTTCCTTTCCGTCTTCAAGCGACATCGCCCGGAAAATTCCGTTCTCCGAGCCGACATAAATCACGTCGTCTATCACCGTCGGAGTGCCGTAAACTTTCGTGCCTAAGTTAGCTTTCCATCTCAGCTCACCGGATTTGTCAATATTGTAAACGAAACCGTCATTCGAGCCGATTATAACGGATTCCCTAAAGAAAGTCGGGGACGAGAATGCCATGTCGCCTGTCTTTAGGCTCCACTGCTTCTCACCACAGCGGTCAAGAGCGTATACGAATGTGTCATTGCAGCCGAATACAATGAGGTCTTTTGAGACGGAAGGCGTCGAGAATATGCTGCCGCCTATGCTTACGCTGGCAATGCGGTTCTTCGGCTGGTGGTCTGCCATGCCAAAATCAGAATCCATCATGTTTTCAAATGCATCAGGAGCCGGCTGTTTTTCCTCATATTTCATAATCATATCTGATTTCAATTCTTAAAAATAGAATCAAGTATAAGAACATTTTTCCATATTCTCATAGATATGAAGGCAAAAGACGCACGGAACCTGATACTCACGCTGCTCATAGTCGCGATAGGAATAAAGCTCATCGCTATGATATCGGGAAGATACATCTCCTCAGCGGGCGGCGCGGGAACATTTTCGAGCCTTGTTGCAGCGTTCCTCGGGCTCGGGGACCTTGCCATGTACGGGCTTATTGTCCTGGCGGTTCTTCTGATTCCTTACTATCTTTCTAAAAGGTCGCAGGAGAAAAAGATGTAATGTTATACCTGATAGGACTGGGATTGTGGGACGAAAGCGACATCTCGCTGAGAGCCATTGACGCACTCAAGAAATGCGATGAGGTGTATCTCGAGACGTACACGAACAAGTGGCTCGGTAGCGTCAGGCATCTAGAGGAAATAATCGGCAAAGAAGTCAAGCACCTGAAACGGATTCATGTGGAAAGCGATATGCTGATAGACATAGCGAAGGAAACTGACGTCGCGCTGCTGATCCCTGGCGACCCGCTTGTGGCGACAACGCACATCCAGTTGATGATTGACGCGAAAGCAAAAGGTGCGGCATTCGACGTCATCCACTCGTCAAGCATCTATACCGCCGTCGCGGAAACAGGGCTGCAGTTGTACAAGTTCGGGCGGGCGACGACGCTTGCGTTCATAGAAAAATCATTCAAGCCGTCAAGCCCCTATGAGATGATAATGGAGAATCGAAAAATGGGCCTGCACACGCTGGTGCTGCTTGACGTCAAAGAAGACAATCGCTATATGACAATTGCAGACGGAATATACGTGCTGAACCAGCTCGGGATGGATGACATAAAGATAGTGGCGTGCTGCCAGCTTGGAAGCGAGAGCCAGAAAATCAGGTATGGAAACATGAAAGAGCTTTCGGAGGACGCTTCGTTGGCGGAGACGCCTGCGGCGATAATAATACCCGGCAGGCTGCACTTCAAGGAAGAAGAAGCGCTGAGGATGTACGAGAAATGATAGAGAAAGACCTGGCACGAGAGACAGAGAAATGGCTGAAGAAAGCCGCAGCCAAAAGAAAGAAAGTCAGGCTGATTGACAAGTCAAAGTCTGAAATGCTGAAAAACATAGACGCTTACGTCTCCGACACGAAACACTTCGCAAAGAAAGGGGACATGATCCGCGCGTTCGAGGCGATAGTCTGGGCCTGGGCGTGGATGGAAATACTCGAGGAATTGGAAATCGTCAAAACTTCCGCATAACTTTTAATATTCTTTGTAAACTATTCATTCTTGATACCAATGGGAAAAATTCGAACCGCAGCAGGCATCATGAAGACGATGGGCTCAATGATGAGGGAAGACTGGCAGCAGATGGACAAGAAGTTCTACAGGCTGCTCTTCGGCATAGCCGGCTTCGTGGCGATGGGGCTGTTCTGGTTCTACTTCCTGAGAAACATCACGCCATTCGGATTTTAATAAAAACAGTCCGTCTATAATTTCTTGATCTTCCCGGGCTTGGGCTCGAAGCAGCTGCCTTCCTCCAGGAGCTCGTTGACCATCGAATCAATGACGTCCTCCGGCAGTCCTGACGCCTTTATCAAATCGGCGTAATCGCAGCCGTTGCCGTCGTCCAGCTTCTCGACGAGCTTCAGCACCTCTTCCTTCCTGTTATCCTGGGGCTCCTCGTGAACCTGGAGCATTGACTCAACCTCTTCCGGCTGTATGCCATAGCGCTCGTGCATGAGACGCTCAAGCTCGCTCATGTCTGACGTCTGCTTCTGGTGTTCAAGTATTATCTTCCTCTTGCCCTCGACTTCCCTGTCCTGCTGTCTCAGCTCAAGCTCGCGCAGGAGCTGCATGTTGCTGTCGTCCGCGACGTTGATTATTTCCGGAGCAAGGTAAATCTCGCCCTGGTATTCTTTCACGCGCGCGATGACGTCCACTTCGCTGCCAACTCCGATGTTGTCGTACATTGACACGGCGTTGAACACTTTCACCCTTATGGTGTCCGTTCCGTCGTCGAGCGTGACAGAGGCGAACTTTCCGCCCTCCGAGATGAATTTGTCCACTACAGTTGCAAGAATACGAACACGGGAAAGGCGCAAGCCATACTTGGTGAGAACATAATTGGGATTGAAGCCCTCCTGGGCGACATAGCGCCCGCCCGTGATATCCTTTATCCTGGTCTTTACGCTGTGAATTCTTTTCTTTTCGATGATTATCACCAATGATTCGTAGGTTCTATCCTAATTATTTAAATCTTCCCTGATTCTCCGTTCAAATGTTCCAATCGACATTGACTTCCTTTTCGCCTAAACTTCTTCCATAATCCTTATGTTCATATTTTAACTTGCCTGTGTTCTTACCATGATTAAAGATGGATTCGGTCATTTTTAGATCGTTAGCCAAATAATCTATTACTTCATTTTGCATGCCATCTCTCCACATTTTTGGTATTTTAAGCGGGTCAAATGTTTTTGAGATTCCTAGATTCCTTTTGCATAAATCATCAAGACTCACCCAACTATTAGTCAATCTCTCTAAATCTGCCCAAGTATCAAATGTTATTTTCCCTAGCGTGTCTATTGCATTTTGTTCTATGTAATTTAGAAGGACTAAATAATCGAACCTTATTAAATTATGACCTATGATGATATCAGATTTTTTGAGGGATTCTATCAATTCATTTATTTGATTTTCACGAAAAAAGGAAATTTTTCCATCTGAAAGTATTCCTGCAACTGCTAGTTTTAGTTTTGAAGGATCTCTACTTTTCCAGTCCAACATACCAAGTTCTTGAAATGTATATTGGGTTTCCAAGTCAAAAAATGCAATTTTCTTCATGAATATTCAACCCCTCCAATCTTCTTTTGTTTAAATCTTCCTGATGAAGCCGGGCTTGGGATGCATTATCAGCCCGAGCTTGTCGAGCTCCTCTATTATCCTGTCCGCGTCCTCTATTCCCTGGTTCTCCGCCTCCGCCTTCAGGTCGTCTATGGCAACTTCCTTGTAATCCTTCTGGAGATCCTCGAGTATCTTCAGCACCCTGTTCATCCTTGTTCTCTTGTTGGACGTCACCCCGCCCTCCAGCCTGTCGACGTCGAAAGTCTGTGTCTCCATATCATAGCCGAGCTGCATCAGCGACGCCATCATCAGGCGGATGGCGCGCTCCGCGTCCTGGACTCTTACCACAGTGTCAAGCCGGACGCGTGAAGACGCTTCCGCAAGCCGTATCAGCGCCTCGTACTGACGAAGAGTTATGCTCACTGCGCTTTTCTCTGCGGTGGCATAGCGGTTCCTCATGTCGACGTAGAAATTCTTCAGCATCTGCGCAGCCTCGTCGGAAAGTTCCATCTTGTTTATCTGCTTGGCGTACGCTATGTATTTCCTCAGAAGGCGCATGTTAACTGCCGGCTCGATTGCCTGCGGGTTGGTCCTTGAAGTGATAATATGCGAGGCGAGCTGTTCGTCTATGGCCCTGTCCGGCCTGTCCTTCAGTGCGAACTTCAGGTCGAAACGCGACAGGAGCGTTTCGGGTATCTGTATCTGTTCACCTATGGAAAGAAACGGATCAAAGCGCCCGAGCTTCGGGTTTGCGCCTGCGAGCACCGCAGTTTGCGCGGGCAGTGTTGCCACGATGGACGCTTTTGCAATGCTAACCGTTTCCACAGAAGTGGCTTCGTGCATCGCAATCTGGTCGTCGCGGTTCATCTTGTCGAACTCGTCGATGGCGATTAGCCCCTTGTTGCAGAGTATGAGCGCGCCTGCCTCGAGCATCCATGTTCCGAGTGCCTCATTTTTTGTGACTGTGGCTGTCAATCCCGCGCCGCTTGCGCCTGTGCCGGAAACGTAACGACCTCTGGGCACTGCAGCAGACACCAGCTTAAGCATCTGCGTCTTTCCCGTGCCCGGGTCGCCGGTTATTAAAATATGAATATTCCCGCGGACGCGCGAGCCGTCGGGAAGGATATGCACCTGTCCGCCGAACAGCTGCAGCACGACAGAATCCTTGATTTCTTCAAAACCATAAATGCCGGGAGCGATGGATGCACGCAGCATGTCATAAATATTTGGGTCTGACGCCATTTCCTTGATGCGCTGTTCGTCCTCCGGCGTTATCTCCAGCTCTTCAAATTCCACCTGGCTTGTCTCGACATGGTTAGCCTCGAGTATCATGTCCATGTTAGTGCCAAGCTTTCCCTTGATGTGCTTCGGCACCTCCTTCAGTATCCCGACTATGGTAAGGTTGCTGCCGGGGTCGGTTTTTTTTTGCATGCGGGGCGTAGTAAGGTCCTCCTTCAGCGTGGCGCCTATCTCGCCGGGCTGCTCGCCGCTGGTTACCTCGAACGGCTCCTGCGCCTTCAGCCAGCGGACGTCGAACATCTTCTTCTCGACAAGGCTGAAATCGCCGCGGCGCCCGCACTCGCACATGGACGGCTTCTGGACTATCTTGCCTGACTGCTGCACTGATATTTTTGCCTTGCAGTCCGGGCATTCGAAAACCGCCTCATAGATCTGGGGCTTGACCTCGCTCGCGCCCCTTATTGTCGCGCTTATCGTCCAGAGCCTGTTCAGGTGGACAGCCCGAAGATTGCGGATTCTTATGTTCCTGCTCTCCGGGAGGTTTCGCACCCTCACGTTCACGCGTTCGTCGGCGTTCACCACGGACGCGGCTGCGGCGTTGAATATGGCAAGCACCCTCTCGGGCTGCTCAAGAAGCTCGTCAGCCGTGAGCGGATCGAACCTGTCAAGGACGGAGAAATCAACAACCAGCGCTTTCTCATCGTTCACGGCTTTTCGCAGCTCGGAATCGTAATATTCGCGCAGAAATTTCTCAAGTTTTTCCTGGAGATCCATACGGCTACTATCGCATTAACATATTTGAACGCTTTGCCGTACATTTCCTACGCTTCATGTGGAAGAACGCATTACTAGTGACAACTTATTTTCGTTTTTTAAGAGGAAATGTCATGGCACTTGCCAGGAAATAGGAAATAATTATGCCAATTATCAAACCCGGCAGTGCTCCGATTGCAACCATCAGGCTTGATAGTATTGTTGTTCCTGCAACAGGACACGGCGGTATTTGACAAGGGTAGACAGTCCCTTTGCTAACTGGCAAATACAAAATAACAAAGAAAACAACAACCGTAAGAATGATTGAATACCTATTTGGTCTTAGAATTTTCGTCATTATTTCAGCTTTTCAAAGCCTTGAGCTGCGCCTCGAGCTTTGCGACAGCTTTCTTCACGCTGTCCAGACTCTTCGCGCCTGCGCATACCACTCTGCCTGAGCTGAAAAGCAGGAATGCAACCTTAGGATCATAGATTCGGTAAACAAGTCCCGGGAACTGTTCCGGCTCGTATTCGCTGTTCTCAAGCTGGAACGCAAGCTGGTCAAGGTTCAGGTCCCTGCCGAGGTTGACCGCGACCACTATATTTTCTATCTTAACCTTGAGATTATTCTCGTTGAACCGTATGCCGATTTTCTTGATGTTGCGGACAGTTTTTTTCAGCGCTTCTTTCGCCGCCGCCGTGCTTCGCGCGCCCACGCAGATTATCTTGCCGCTCCTAAATATGAGAGTGGCAACCTTCGGGTTGTCAAGACGGTACACGAGTCCGGGGAACTGTTCCGGCTCGTATTCGCTGGACTCAAGCACGTTGAGCAGCTTGTCAAGAGAAATTATTTTCTTTATGTCCGTAGAAGCGACGACGTTTTCAATCTTGATTTTCTGTATCTGTCCAGTTTTTTCGGCCATGAAATCAACCTCCAATTCCCAGAAATTTCCCATTTAAATAGTAGTATTTAAGTATACTGGGAAATCCTTAAATACCAATAACGAAGGAAAATTTTTCCGCATCACGCATGAGATGCCCTTGCCATGAAAACTTTAATTGCCCCCCAGGGAATAATAAATCATGCTGTACCGTGACATTCTCAAGCTTCCCACAAAAAAAGACGGGTTCGTCGACATAACAAGGCAGATAAGCGACATAGTGGACAAAAGCAGGGCGAGAGACGGGCTGTGCAACATATTTCTTACCGGCACGACAGCTTCGCTCATGCTGAACGAGAACGACAGGATGCTCATAGAGGACTTCAGAAAAACCGTTACCTCTCTGATACCTGACGACCATCTCTACCAGCACCCCGAGAACGCTCCTTCCCATCTGCGCGCAACCCTGCTCAATCAGAACCTTACAATACCGGTTTCCAACGGAAAACTCCTTCTCGGACAGTGGCAATCCATCATGCTGTTCGAATTTGACACCCGCGACAGGGAGCGTGAAATCGTCGTTACGGTGCAGGGCATCTAATCTTTTAAATTATACTGTCTAATTCTCTCCATGCGACTGGCGGCACTTGTTTCGGGCGGAAAGGACTCGCTATACGCCGCGTATCTTGCAAGCAAGGAGCACGAGATTGCTTACGTTATCTCGATGGTTTCCGAGAATCCGGCGAGCTACATGTTCCATTTTCCAAACATTCATCTCGTGAAGACGCAGGCGTCCCTGATGGGAATCCCGCTCATTGAGAAAAAAACCAAAGGCGAGAAGGAACTGGAACTGGACGACCTGGAAGATGCAATCGCCTCGATAAAAGGGGATATCGACGGCGTGGTGACCGGCGCGCTAGCAAGCAGCTACCAGAAGGTCAGGATTGACTCAATCTGCAAGCGCCATGATTTGCTTTCCATAGCTCCGCTCTGGCACAGGAACCCGGAAGAATATTTGCACGCCGCGCTCGCCGACGGCTTTGAGATAATCTACGTCGCAGTCGCCGCGCCGCCCCTTGATGAGAAATGGCTTGGCAGGAAGCTGGACGAGAAAGCAATAGAAGAGCTGGTGCAACTGAACCTCAGGCACGGGATTCATATCGGCGGAGAAGGCGGGGAGCTTGACAGCCTGGTTCTCGACTGTCCGATGTTCATGAAAAAAATAAAGGTAGTCCACGCGGAAAAGCACTGGAACGAGAAAGAGCGCAATGGTACTTACGACATCAAGGAAATAGACCTGGTTGACAAGTGATAATCATGGACAAGACAAAAGCGGTGCTGGCGCATTTCAGGAAAACGGACCCCGTCATGTTTTCCATGGCAAAAAATACCGGGATAATCCCGGTGCAGCCGCAAAAGCCGTCGCAATACTTTTATTCGCTTTGCTACGCCATAATAGGCCAGCAACTTTCAGGCAGCGCCGCGAAATCCATATTCACGCGGTTTGAAAATCTCTTCCCGGGAGGAAAAATAACTCCGGAACGGGCTGCAAAACTCAAGGAAAAATCAATACGCGAGATCGGGACATCCTGGGCGAAGGCAAGATACATAATCGACTTGGGGCAGAAAGTATCGAACGGCGACTTGAACCTTAAAACAGTGGCAAAAATGAAAAATGCAGAAGCCATAGAGGCACTGACCAGGGTGAAGGGCGTCGGGCCATGGACTGCCGAGATGTTCCTTATGTTCACTATGGGACGGGAAGACATATTCTCGCACGGCGACCTGGGTCTGAGAAAGGCAATAATCAAAAACTACTCCTTGAAATCCCCCAGCAAGGAAAAAATCGAGAGAATATCTGCGAAATGGTCGCCCTACCGCACTTATGCATGCCGCACTCTGTGGAAAAGCCTGGATTCTAGCTGAACCTCGCGTTCTCAAGCGAATTCTTGCAATTGCATACCCTGGCAGCAGGCACGTTAGGTATGCAATCCAGTATGAGCCTTTTCAACTTCTCGCTGTTCTGCTTGAAGCCTTCGGCCACTTCCTGCGCGGAGACGGGCATTATAGAATCGTTATCCTTTATCCCGACGTCGTAATCAGTCACCAGGCACACCGACGCGTAGCACATCTCCATTTCCCTTGCCAGCATGACTTCGGGATATTGCGTCATGTTTATCACGTCTCCCAAAGACTGGTAAAAGGTTGATTCGGCGCGGCTGGCGAACCTTGGTCCGTTGATCACGACGACAGTTCCGCCGTCACGTACCGGCAGATTCAGGAGATTTGCCATCCCGGCAAGCAGCTTCCTCAGTTCAGGACAATAAGGGTCTGCTGAAGAGACGTGCGTCACCGGGACTTCATTGAAGAAAGTGTCGTCGCGGCTTGCGAAGTTAACGAACTGGTCCGGGATAACGAACGTACCCGGAGCTATCTCTCTCTTGAGCGATCCGACGGCAGCCGGCGCTATCACGCGGCTCACTCCCAGTTCACGGAACGCGTAAAGGTTCGCCTTGTAGGGGATCTTGTGCGGAGGATACTCATGATGTACGCCGTGGCGGGCTATGAAGGCGACTTCCTGTCTGCCGATAGTGCCGAGCGTTATGGGTGAAGAAGGCGCTCCGAAAGGCGTTTCGCGAATTGTCGTTTCCGCGTTATCCAGCAAAGAATAAAACCCCGAACCGCCGAAGATGCCAATCATATAATCATCCCTAACTTGTCAAAAATCTTTTAATTTAACGCATTGTCCGCTTGAATTACACTGCCAAAAAATAATGCCACTTTTAAGTAGTGAAAATCTTTATATACTGGGAAACACAACTAATAGAAAGGTGCTTACATGCAAGGCATACCGTCTGAGAGAGACCTTCCGGGTTGTATGGAACATTACGGTTCTTTCCTTGACGACCATGGCGACTGGTGTGCCCTAGCCTATGAACGTCCGACAAGAAGGCTGTTCAGGGCGTATCTGGTGGACGGCGACATCCAGTATGTATGCGAACAAAAAGCAGGTTCAATAAAGTTGGTAAGAAACAAGTGATAATCATGTGCCAGAAAGAAATGTGCGAGAACCCGAACTGCGACTCGACAAAGTTCTACAAGACAAAAGGCGCAGGCGAAGTGGAATACAGCCTATCTGTGTCGACTTTAACAAGATTCGCATATACGTTATGATTACAGGTGGACAAAATGACAACTCTAACTATCAAACATGCGGCTGACAGGTTTTTGGACCGGGCAAGCCGCGGAATGCTTCCCGACTACAATCACAGGGACACAAACCTGCGGTTCGTCGGCTACGACATGGGTCCCGGAATGGAGATCGAGCAGCGCACAAATTCCATAGCATCCGCCATGATCACCGGCGGTGCTGTTGCACTAGCATGCATGGCACAGCATTACGGCGCGATAGACTCCAGTATCATCTCCAGTGCCGTAGATATCCTCGGGAACTGGGGAGTGCCAATAGCATCCGCACCTGTAGGCTACGTTATTGCAAGAGCCGTCCAGCGCTAACTGCTGAAAAAAGAATTAGTTCTACAAAGGCAGCGCCTGGAAGATAACGGGCGCCAGGAACATCGACAGTATTATCCAGACGACGAATGCGACTACCACCACTTTCAGCTTGGTCTTCATGTCAGCTTCCTTTATGAGCAGCTCGCCGAGCACAAGCCAGACAATGAACGGGAAGACATATCCCGACACTACAGAAGGCAGGCTAAGGCTGCTCAGAAGCAGCGCACCGACGATGGGCGTGAGGAAAAGCGCGACAAGCGCCATAATGAAAAGGCGCTTTGCGTCGACGTTATGCGCTATCAGCTTGTCTGCAATCACAAGCGCGATGAATGCGATGACCGTGTTAACAAGAAGCGCGACAATCCCGGCAACAGAGAACGGGACCAGATTCAGCAAATCCACCATGATTATACTTGTGGCTATCCCGTATAAATATCTATTTTGAGAACTTTCGAACCAGTTCAGAAACCTTTTTTCCATCAGCCCTCCCTTTAGCGCGCGCCATCACGATGCCGATAAGCGCCGACTCGGTTTTTCCGGGGTTGTCCGCAACCACGGCGCGCACCAGCGATTCCACGTCGAAGTCAGGCTTGTATTTCGAAAGGGCTACCTGCAAAGATGCACCCTGGGACACTTCCTCGAGCACTAACGTGACAGAGCTTTTCGGCAGTCCACTTTCGAAAACAGCCTTCATAATACCTTCCAAGTCTTCAAAACTTATTTTTGAAACGTCATAGCCGCGTCTGCCAAGGTCCTTGTATGTTGAAAGAAAGATAGTCGCCGCAAGAACCGCATCGTACCCCTTTAATTTTGTGAACCATTCGTAATATTTTGACCTGACTATCTGCTCCGCCAGTTGTTCCGGGATATCCAGCTCCTCCCTCCTTTCGTCGAGCGTCTTCGGGACCTCCACATCCATGAATCTTTCCATACTGATTGAAGGGACATCAGACTCAGGATACAGGCGTCCCGAGCCGGGAAGCGGACGGGCGTAGCGCGAACCTGTCCCGTCTGCAACGCGGGTTTCCTTTGGCACTCCAACAACGCACTGGTTAGCCCGTTCAATCACTGCATTAGCTGCTTTTTCCGCGCCGTGCCCGGCGACGATAAAAACTATGTCTTCCCCGGATGCATGAAGCCTTTCACGCAGACTGTCAAAATCTTTTTTCAGGAAAGGAAATTTCTCCAGTTCGTCGCTGTGTATTATGCCGAGACCGAAAGCTGCCGCGTATCCTGAGAGCTCCTTTCCAAAAGTCCTGTCACCGCACTCGCGTTTCATAAGCCCGGCAAATTCCGGGAGCTTTCCTGCCGCTATCCGCCCGCCTTCCGCCAGCACTTTTTTCACAAGATTGGCTTCTGAATTCGCAAAAATTTCCGTGACATCTTCGCAGACTTCGGCTTTTTTGAAATTCCTGTTCCTCAGCCCGTCCCTGATTTCCAGAAGCGACAGCTGCCGTGCAATTTCATTATCGACAAGTTTTTCAATATCAGCGAGAGCCTGGAAACCTTTTATCTCGACACGGCAGCCTTCGGCTATGGAGACATTCACGTCCTGCCTGATAGAGCCGAGCCCGCGCACCACGTCAAGGCTGCGCAGCAGCGTTCCGATTTTTTCCGCTGCTTCCTTCACTTCCTGCGGCGTGCCGAGAGTCGAGTCTGTTGCAATTTCAACAAGCGGGGTGCCAAGCCTGTCCAGGCGATATTGTGCTGAATGCTTTGCATCCGCACAATTTGCACGAACATTCGGTTCGGTGCAATACTCAACTGTGTCGCCCCTGCTGACTGCAGGCGCGCTGTCCTCCTCAAGATTGATTGTCTGTATAGCAAGCTGTTGTCCGGAAAGCTCGAGATATCCGCCTGTAGCTATCAGGGCGGTGCGCTGGAATCCCGTCACCGCAGAGCCGTCAATGACCGTCTTTCTCATCACATGAATCTCCCCGGCAACGTCCGAATGAAGAAGCTTGGCGAGTTGCACAACGGTTTTCAGCGCATTCTCATTCATCGGCTTCGGCGGCTGCTCGTCCAGTTCCACCAAGCAGCTCGATTCGGGGTTTGACAGGTAAAGGAACGAACGGTCGCGAAGATATTCGTACTCCGCGGCAACGTCATACTCGCCGAGTTCGCTGGGCACGACACGAAGTTTCCGCTTTATTTCTACGGGAAATTCATTACTTTTCGTAATAGGACAGCTGCAGAAAAGCTTGTGTCCGCTGTTCAGCTGCTGGTGTATTTCCAAGCCCGCGCGCAGCCCGAGTTTCTTGTAATCGAACATAAGAATCACCTGAATTTTTTGATTATCATAAAAATCAGAATAAAAATGCCCTGGGATCGATGCGCTCAACCTGCTCGCCGATTAAATTCATCTGCATCAGGTTCTTCGCCGCCTCAGCGTTCTTCGTGTGCCCCAGCACCCAGCCGAGCTTAACATATGCCGTTTCCGGCGTCATCTGCACCGGCACGACCCCGGCTTCGAGCAGCTTGCGCCCGTATGAGTAGACGTTCATGTTCACTTTGCCGTACAGGCATTGGGACGTCATAGCAACCACGCTGTTTTTTGCAAGCCGCTTTATTGCAGAAAGCACAAGCGCATGGTGCCTGGTGTACTTGTCGAGAACGTCCACAGGCGCGTGCCCGAGCCCAGTACCTTCGAGCACAATGCCCTTGTAACCCGCTTTCTCGAAAAATTCCAGGAGCTTGTAGTTGAATCCGGGGTGTATCTTTACTATCGCAACTTTTTTGTTAAAGACTGGGAGGGACTTGTATTCCCCTTTAGTCCTAAAATCATAAAGCGCCTCGATGTTTCCCGTCTTTGACACCCTGGCTATGGGCAGGACATCTATGCTCCTGAACGAATCGCGCCGCGAGGTGTGCATCTTCCTCACGTGTAGACCAGAATGGATGTAGCAGTCGTCGTCGTTCATGTTTGCGTGCATGCAGAGCGCGATGCCTTTGAAATTGCCCCCCACTATGAAGTGGGCCGCGCATATCATGTTCATTGCCGCGTCGCTGCTCCCGCGGTCACTGCTCCTCTGGCTGCCTACAAATATTACGGGCTTTGGAATATTCTGCAGCATGAACGAGAGCGCGGCGGTCGTGTAATGTATTGTGTCGGTGCCGTGCGTTATTATTATCCCGTCGAACCGTTCATGCTCCTGCGCCACTTTCTTTGCCAGCTCTATCCAGTGTTCAGGCTCCATGTCGCCGGAATACATCTGGAAAACCATTTCTGTCCGTATATTTGCAATCTTCGCGAGTTCAGGCATCGATGCAAGAAGATCTTCCGGCTCGACGGAAGCGGAGACTGCGCCTGTCTCGTAATCAATCTTCGACGCCACTGTCCCGCCGGTGTGCAGAATTAGAATCGTCTTTTTGCTCTTGTCGTATTCATGCCTGAATTTCTTCGGCAGGGGCTTCTTCAACTCAGGGAGCTTCTTTATTTTTATGTCCTCGGTTTCGAGCCCTATATTGTAACCATTGCTCAACTTGACGACAAGCAAATCGGGCTGCCCGGTGTTCGGCATCACTATGCCTTCGAAAGAGTTCTTGCCTTTCTCGATGTGAACGCGGTCGCCGATGCCGACTTTTTCCTTCGACAGCAACCTTTTTACGGCTGGAGAATAGTCCATGATAATACTTGAGAACTAGCATATAAAAATCGAAAAAACTATTTCACGGCGCACCGATTGGCGCCCGCCTCGAGCTCTCGGAACTCGTCAATCGAGTCTATGACTATCTTTCCCGTGTTGTATTCTTTCAATATCTCGAAGTTCTCGGGCGCCGGGCGGCTGAACCCCGCGAGCCATTGCACGAATTCTTCCCTCGACTTCCTGAGCGCCGGAAGCTCCTTAACTTCTTCAAGCGCCTCGATTATTGGCGTTCCATGCTTTATGTTTTCTATTTCAGCATGTGCCGGAAGTACGAGCGTGTTATCAGGCATCGCAAGGAGCTTCTGAACAGTGTCATAAAGCACCGGCGACGCTTCGCCCGCTTCTTGCCCGAGATCAGGGCGTCCTACGCTGTCTGTAAAGAGCGTGTCGCCTGTGAAGAGAAAGCGATTGACATGATAAACCAAGCTGCCGGGCGTGTGGCCGGGAGCCGCGACGGCTTTGAGCGCAAGCGATCCGAAAGGGATTTCATCGCCGTCGAAAATCGTTTCGGTGACGCCCACCTCACTTGGCGCATAATACGGAATGCCAAGCTTCTTCGCAAGCATCCTGCCGCCGCTTGCGTGATCGGCGTGCGCATGCGTATCAAGCACCGCCGTTATCCTGCTGGCGCCTGCAGCTCTGATGAAAACATCAATGTCGACTGTCGGGTCGATTACCACGGCTTCGCCGCCGCCGGCAATCACATAGCCCAGGCATCCTTTTCCTATGCGGCGTATCTGCAGAACGTTTTCGTTTATCCTTACAACATCGTAAACGCCGTTCCATTCCACCATGCCGCCTTCCAGCGAGCTGACATTTTCGAATCCTGCCATTATGAGATAGCGTGTTGCTGCTGCGCTGCGCATGCCATGGGCGCAGACAGCTATAATTTCCGAATCTTTTGGAACGTCCAGTTCAGGGTTTCTCATTACGCGCGAGACAGGGACATTGATTGCGCCCGGTATGTGCCAGTCGACAAACTCGAAGGGCTCCCTGACATCGAGTATCACGAGCTTCTCGCCTGAATCAAGCTTTTTTTTCAGTTCACTGGACTTTATCGTTGCCATCTATTCGCCCCATCACCAAATCCATGCCAGAACTATGTAGGAAAAAGATAAAAGTCAAATTTATAAAGACTGGCATCATCGTTATTAGTGATTCAAATGAAAGGACAAAAACTTCCAGATTATATGAAAATAGCGCTTGCCAGTAGGCTTGCAAGATCTGAACCGTACAACTTGCTGAATCAACAGCAATGGAGAGACCTGGCTGAACATGTGTATAAAGACGAACGTGTTCCGCGAGCAGAAGGAACGGGCGCGACATTCCTGTCGCGCGGGACGCAAAACGGATACGGACATGGTAGGCGACAGGTGCTGAACGGAATTTTATGCTCGGCCATAACCGACCATTCTGGGGTCGAGGGTAAGGTTCCTCACTACGAAGCAGCCAGAGATGTCCACGCAGCTGTAAGGCGGGCATAAGAACTTATGTCACAACATAGAGGGACTGCTCTTGTCGAAACGAGAGAACATGCCTGGTAAGCTGCCATTCTAAAAATATCTTCGTTTTAGTTTATTGCTTGCAGCTAAAGCTAATCAATCTATAATCAAAAGAAAACAGAATTTACAAAAAAGAAAAAATTTGCCTTTTTGCTGGACTTATCCAGTTACTTTTTCCTGTTCATTCCCCAGCCAACTATCAGCGAAACTATACCGGATACTACCCAGTTAACTCCGCTGGCTCCTGCAGGATATGCCAAACCTAGCAATCCAAGCAAGACGAAGGCTACGGCAACTGCCCATGTTGCTCCATCTGCTGCCATTTAAATTCACCCAAGATAACTTGTATACAGGGTTTTTAAGGCTTTTATTTAACCTACAGAATTAGCGAAAAATGTCCTATTCGTAAGCGTCCTTTTTCTTCTTTTTGCCTGTGTAACCCGCTGCGCCGTATTCAACGCCTTTCGCGCCGTTGCCGTGATAATCTCCCTGAGCGCCGCCTTTTGCAGAGTAAGTGTCTGAAGTCTTATGCCCGTATTTTTCCATCCTCGCCGGTTCCCCTTCCTTTCCTGTTTTTTCTTTTGTCGAACTTGCGATTAACTGTAGACGCGTCAAAAGTTCGGGATCCATCTTTCCTTTCATGCTCCCAAGCTTCTCCGCGAGCTTTGACATGCCTTCTGCCGTTATCTGAGACGGATCTGTGGCGACGGTGGCGGTTATCGCGCCCGTCAGTTCCGCACCTCCGTATAGGTTCGTGTTGAAGAAAAGCGTCCATGACAAATCTGCGCCCCTGAAATTTGTTTTTTCCAGCAGACTTTCATTAAACCTTGACCATGTCGCGCGCGCCTTTTCGAAGCTGGCGCGCTTCAGGTTCGCCCTGATGAAGCCCGTCCATTCGAGCTGGGCTTCGCTGAAATCTGCGCCCTCGAGATTCGTGCCGTAAAAGCTGCAATAGCTGAGGTCGGCTTTTTTGAATATTATTCCTTTCAGGTCAAAGTTGTCAAAGGAATCGTTTTGGCATATTATTCCCGAGAAGTCCCGGCGTCCCTCCTTGTACAAATCAAGAATTTTCTTCGCAGTGAGAGCTTCGCGCTTTTTCGGATTAAGCATCAATATATCTCCATCTCAACTTCTTTCACATCTCTAAATCCGCGGTCGCCTGTGACAAACTTATCACAGTCGCTAGCCATCGCAGTCGCTATATGTATTGAATCAAAATATGTAAGCTTCTTGGGTATGCGCTTCGAGTAATGAGCGCGGAGCATGCCCGCCGTCTTTGCTATTTCCATCGTAACCGGCACAATCTCGAGATTCGGCAGCGAACTGATGTAGAGAAGGATTTCCGCCGTCTTCTCCTTGCCGCGCTTCCGCTTGAGGTGGAATGCCAGCTCTGCGAAAAGAATTGACGAAACAACGCACTTCTGCTCTTTCATTTTGTTAAGATAAAATTCGGCTTTTTTGCTGTCTTCCCCGCCGGAAAGGATATCCATGAAGACGAACGTGTCGAGATAAATCTTTCCTTTTTCAGGCATGATTTCACCTTTGTAATATGTTCTTTTTGGGATACCTAGCTTTTTCTTCCAAGAAAAAGATCGGTGCTATTCTTCTTTTATGTGGCGCCGTATGTTCTTCATGGCGATATGCTGCCCGGCTTCAACCAGTCCTTTCACAGGATCTTCCGGCTTCGGCACAAGAATCAGCTTGTTCTCCACTTTTGTTATCATGACGATGCTTCCGGGCTTCAGGCCGAGCGCGTCGCGCAGGTACTTCGGAATCACCAGCTGTCCCTTTGACGAAATCGTTGTTTCCATAACAATCATCTGACGGCCATCAATCCCAAAGAAGCGACTCCTGAAAAAATAAAAAACGGCGGAAAATCGGGAGGTGTGGTTCCCGGGCTGCAGGTAGACAGCCTGCATTTTCCGCTTTCTATTACTATATCTTACTCTTATATATAAAGTTTTACAAATTTTTTAAAAGTAAATTTTAATATACTAATTTTCTTACTTTTACTCCTCTTTGGACCAGGAATTCTCTATAGAATCGGTTGTGAATTCCATTTTTTGAAGTAACCAAATGTTTATACCGTGGTTAAAAGACCGAATTGGTACGAGGTCAACTCAATGAAAATGCGAAAAGGTGTTAAAAATGAAAAGAATGGCTTGTTACAATTACCTGAATCACGCTACCACATGCGACCAGCTTTACAGATTCGTGAGACACCTTCAAAGAGCTCATGGCCAGATTCCTTCTAGGATAACAATAAACAGGCAGGCTGCCCAGCCGGTCAGATACCAGACAAAGCTGCAGACTGCTTACGAGAGGCGGTAGATATGGAGATGTGGAAAAAAGTCGCCGCCGGACTGCTCTCAGCGGCCCTCGCAGCAGGAGCGGACACTTCAAAGCCCGATTACAGGCAAAGCACAAACAGTAGTACGTACGGGTATAATTCAGGCAGCCAAGAACGCCAGTCTTACAAATCGTCATACGGCGACAAACTGGCAAGTTGGCTGGACAGCTCAGGCTACGGCAGCAACAGCCAGCTGAAAAGCCTGTTCAAGTCCAACATAGACGACCGCACGAAATACACGTTCGCGATGGCGTTCTACGACAGCTTCGGCAAGAGCGAATCCAAAGCTCAGGCGCACGACCCGGGCGACGAGATGGTATACTTGGTTCCACAAGAGCAAAGCGACGGCAGTTTCCACTATGTAAACAGAATGACAGGTAAAATAGAAGTTTCAGTCAACAGGATGTCAAACGGCTTGTTCAGCTACTACGGGCCCGTGAAATGGATAACAAGGCTCGGAGGACGCGGCGAGCTCAGTGGAATAAGGGACAGCATGGCTGACGGCAAGTTCTTCAACAAGGGCTAGCCTCAGCATTACTGTTACCCTTAAGTAGTGAAAAACTATATATAGGGGTCCGAACCATATAGTATACAGGTGTAATGTATGGCGAGACCCAAATCAATATTCCAAAAAGGCGGAACATTGGAAGGCTACACTATAGCTCCTTCAATCGAGGAAACAAAACGTGGCGAGACAGACGGACAGGTCGAGATATACATACCTGAAATAATAGCAAAGACTTCCGCCTATAAAATGCTTAGAAAAGTTGCAAGAGTTATTACTCCTCACTATGAGGCTATTCCTAAAGAGCGCGAGGGCACTCAAGGCGAAAGGCCTGCAACGCTTCCTCCTGCTCCTGGTACGTACTCAAGAGGGGATTTTGCAATAGGAAACGGGATGCCCACTTACGAGATGGCGGAAAGGAACCTGCTCAGAGACATGGCAAAGCACGGATACAGGCAGATAGAGCTTTCTGAAAAAGACATTCTAAACAAAGGCTGGGCACTGGGACTGAGAGCGCCCGAGCGCGACGGGCTTGAGCACGGCTATAACACTTTCGTGAATGAAAACCTTTATGGGCTAGACGCCATGCGCGTAAAAGCGCACGAAGCCCTTGGAAAACACCTTAGACTGAAGCATGGCATAGAACATGACAAAAGAGCCGACAGGGTAATAAGACCTCTCGAAGTCCAGATGGCGGCGGCTTATGCAAGAGGAGACAGGGAAGTGCTCGACACATTTGCAGAACGCGCCATGAGAGAACTTCGCATGACTGCTTAATTCTTTCCATTTTCGCATTATCTTTTTATTCAACCTTCAACCATAGTTAATTAATGATAGAAGATATCGGCTACATGATTTTTGCACAACTTCTCGGAATGTCGCAGTATCCCGGCCAGCCTTTCACCGGCAACATCTACAGGGACCTGATAATGTTCCTGATAGTGCCCACCATCTTCATAATAATGGTGCTGTACATAATGTCGGGGCGCATCATACCTGACAAGAAATTCCGCATAATGCTCGGCGTGGGCGCGTACCTCTTTATCATAGCAGGCGGTTATTATTCGTTCTTCGCCTTGCTTTCAGGACCCTACTTCATATTCCTGATATTCATACTCGGCGTGCTCGGCTATCTCGCACGCCACTTCAGGCCCAGCGCCGGCGGATACTCTCGTGGCGAAGGCGGGGGATATTCGCGCGGCGGAAACAGAGCATCAAGATACCAAGATGATGATGACGTGGATCATGGCGACAAGAAGCTCAGACATCTTATCGGTGTTCCAAAGACCCTCAGCCCCACAGAGAGAAAATACCTGAAAGAACGGCTGCATGACATAGACAGAAGAATAGCAAGCACGGAAAAGAACATAGAACGCGCCCATAGCAAGTCAGGCACGGGTGATATAGGGCGCCTCAATGAGACGCTTGACAGGCTTATAGACGAGCGTCAGAGAATAGAGGACAGGCTGGATTAAACGGTAATATTCATGGCAACAATAACATTAATCGACCCTGCATGGGTTCCCTACTTTTCCACGTTCCTTTTCGTCTTTGCATTGATATTCGGGCTGCTCTCCTACAGCAAGGTCGGCGACTTCAACAAGCGTGTCAATGCGCTTCTTGCGCTTGCCATAGCAGGGTTCTCAGTATTGTATGAGCCACTAGTGGTTACGCTGAGCCAGTACATACCTATCGCAGCGAGCGTGTTGATTATCGTTTTCTTCCTCGCGCTCGTCAAGAAGATATTTGAGGGCAAGGACAGCAAACAAGCGAAAGACTACTTCCCGCTCATAGTTGTCATAGCCATATTGTTCCTGTTGCTAATCGCTTTTGCCGACGTGTTCCTCGCGTTCCTGCCCGGCAACTTCGACGCGTCTGTCGTGCTGTGGGGCGTCGGCATCGTGTTCGTGCTGCTGTTCTTCTGGCTTGTCTACAAGACAGGAGACTGAGTGATTTCATCGTAATGCGAAAATCGGCGAGAAAACGTATATATACTGAAGCAACCCAATAGAATAATTAAATTGCTTCAGTTATGCCAAAGAACTTTGTTCTTTGAACATATACCACCCGCAATCAAATAATAAGAAGTGAATCAAAATGGCATTCTCGCTTAACCCTGCTTCAATACTCGGCCCGGAATTCTACGGATTCCTTCTGCCTTGGCTTTTTACTTTCGCAATCGTTTACGGACTGCTTTCGAAACTTGGTCTTTTCGGAGACAAGAAGTCTGATAAAATTAATCTTGCGCTTTCATTCGTAATAGCCTTCTTCGTGACAGGCGCGGCAGGACCTCAACTAGCAGCTTTCTTCATTAATCTGTTCGGCGGTGCGTCGGTGTACCTCGCAGGAATACTTGTGATTATCCTGTTCCTAGCATTGATTGGGTATGAAAAGAAGCTGGGTCAGGGAATGATATATGTAGGAATAGTGATTCTCATAGGAGTAATGCTGTTCCTCGGCTCCACAGGCACGTTCGTCGGCCAGGTATACCTTGACTCGAGCGTGGCGGCGCTTGCCTTCTGGCTGATAATCATAGTAATTGCGGTATGGCTCATAACAAAGCCTGATGGTGCAGCGAGCGAAGCCAAGAAAGCTTAGAGTTTTTCTTTATTATGATATCCACATTCCGTGCCAAAATCGTCTTTCTTCTGTTTGTTTTATTCATCCTGCTTCTTGCAAACTGGGGAACCTATGCCGGCGTACCGATGCTTGTTCTCTTCGTGGTGGCGTGCTCAGTCTATGTCCCTTCATTTTTCGGCTCCTACTGGACGCCTACCGAAGCCAAGGCTGTTGAACGGGTAATCAGGGAAGTCAAAGCAAGGAACGGCGCTTTCTATGACATCGGCTCAGGCGACGCCAGGGTAGTGGAAGCTGTCGCAAAAGCTGGCTTCACATCCGTAGGCATTGAAATCGACCCGCTAAAATGGCTGTTCAGCACTGCAAGGCTGAAGATTAGAGGCGTCAGGAACGCAAGGATATTGAGAACCAGCTTCTACAAGGCGGACCTTTCCGGAGCGGACATAATATTCTGCTACCTGCCGAACAAGACGCTCGAGAAACTGGAACCCCGAATGAAAAAGCTCCGCGGCAAAACCATAATCTGCTACAGGATAAAATTTCCGACAATGAAGCCGGCAAAAGAGTTCGAAAAGGAGAAAGTCTACGTCTATAAAACCTGAAACAAGCGAAACTATTTATTCGCCGACAGGAATAATAACAACTGATATCAATGGCAGACCCCTTCTCGATTTTAGTCGCTAACCTGAATGCCCTGGGCTTCTTCGGGTTCCTGCTTCCGTGGATATTCATGTTCGCCGTGACTTACGGCCTGCTTGCAAAGGCAAAATTCTTCGAGGACACCAAGATAGTCGGCGTGATTTCGCTGGTGCTTGCCTTCTTCGTAGTGGGCTTCGGGGGGCCGTGGCTGGCGGGCTTCTTCGTGAACCTCTTCGGCTACGCCGCGATTATAATAGCCGGACTCCTGGTCATAGTCCTGTTCATAACAATGTCCGGAGGCTCGATAGGCAAGTTCTTCGACAACAAGGGCGTCGCCGCGATACTTGTGGGCATAGGGATAATAGTATTTTTCATCGCCATGGGCGGCTTCAGCGTCGTAGTGAGCGACGCCGTCATAGGCATAATCTTCATAATCATAATAATGGCAATTGCGGTGTACTTCATAGCCGGAAACAGCAAGTGAGCATTTTTCCCGGAAAAAGAAGCGCATTATTTTAGCTCACTTTCGTTCACAAAAAGCAAAAATAACCAATAAATACCCCGCAGAGCCAATAGTAATCAGGTGCGAGTCATGGGATTGTTTCACAAAGCTCCAAAGGAACCGAGAGAAGTTCCTATCGACGAAGTCCAGAGGATGACGAAGAAGGGCATGAGCGACAAGGACATAATCAAGCACCTGAAGGGCAAGGGCTATTCCTACGAGGCTATAGAAAGCGCGATGCTGAAGGCGGTGAAGGAAGGCGTTAATGACGAGCCAAGGCAGATGGACATGCAGTCCCCCGCCATGGACAACATATTTGAGCTTCCCCAGCAGCAGGAACCCGAGATGATGCCGGAGTTCGGCACCGGCGAGATAGAACAGCCCGAAGTAATGCTTGAAGAACTGATAGAAGGCATAGTCGAGGAAAAATGGCACAAGTTTGACGACCGCCTGAAGAAGATAGACGACAATTTCGACCGCATGAGGGCGGAGATAAAGCAGTTCGAGGCGAAGCTCGAGCAGAACAAGAGAGAAAGCCCGACGCACGAGCTTGACTCAAGGATGGCTGACATTTCCGAGCAACTCGAAGACCTTGAGGCGAGAGTAGGTGGATTAGAGAAGGCGTTCAAGCAGTTCCTGCCTTCGCTGACCCGCAATATAGAGGCTCTTTCTACGATGATACACGAGATGAAGGACAAGCAGGCAATGCACGAGGAAGAGATATAAAGCGTTCCAAGAAAAGAATCGGTATACTATACCTCGGAACGCTTTGAGTGAACCAAATTATAGTATCACAGTTCTTTATTTGGCTCACATTAATTACTCCACCTTGCCGACAGTTACTGTTCTGTAATACTTCCTTATCTTTTTCTTGGGAATACTGTAGGCATCCGATACATCATTCCGCCTGACATCAAACCCAATAGACGTATCGCAAGCGACTTTACACCATTTGTCCAGGACGATTTCCATGATATCTTCTGGATAACGGGAATCGGCATCGAAGCAGAAGTACCTCGACTGCTGAGAAAGCGTCTTTGAACCCTCCCGACCGAACATCCGTCTGTCGACATACTTCAGAAAATCGTCATTAGAAAGGCAGACGTGGTAAGTAGTGCTTTTCATGAAAAACCTATAAGAAAAAACTTTATAACTACCTTTGCGCAGCAGATTTGAGTTCTTCTTCCAGCTGGTCCTTTGTGACGAATTCCTGCCTTATCGGGCTGATTAAGTCCAGCATCCTCTCAATCTCCTTCAAATCCTGCTTGCGCGCGAACTTGCTGACCTGCTTGTTTATCTTCTCTATTCCTGCAGAGAGCTTCATCATCTCTTCGCCAACGGTCTTCATCGACAAGTCAAGCTCGGCAAATTTCTGGTTCACCTTCTTGTTCCTGTCGAGCATGCCGTTCTCGAAATTGTTGATCCTGTTCTCTATCCCGTCAAGCCGCTGTTCCAGGCTGCGTAAACGGCGCGAGTCCTCGTTGCTTCTGCGAACAAGCTCCTGCATGATTACGTTGACATTGGTAGGGTCCGGCATTCTCTCACATCACTTCGCACATTCTGCTCTTATAATGTCATGGCTGCTATTTTAAGATTTGTCGGGTTTCGCAAACATTGCACACTTGTCAATGACCACCGCATAAATGCGGTGGCTTGTTGAAATTGGTGTGTCATTGAACACATGGTAAACCTTCGGTTTACCTGTATTGCAAAGCAAGTTTTGCAATGATTCGCATTCACTGCCTCTCAACCACTGCTTGAAAGCAGTGGAATGCGAAGTTTCAATAACCAATTAATAATCTGATGTCCAATTAGAACCATGGTGTACGAATACGACTACGACGAGGAGACGCAAAAAATGCGCATCAACTGCGTCGGAGGGCTGTACGGCGACTCCATCGAGGACTACAGCGCATGCATGGCAACTACCATCGACAAACTGATGGAACTGAAGAAGGTCGTGCGTATCGTCTTCGCCGGCGTGCGGGAGTATGAATATGACTTCACAGAGTCGAAGATGCTGCTGGAAATCGCGCTTGCAATCGAGCGCCTGATGAAGGACAGGCTCATTTCTTTGAAGAACGTTGTCATCGCCGGCTGCGAAGACGACTCGCAGGAAAGGTACCGTTTTCTCCAGCGGCTTCTCAACGACCTCCGTTTTGACCCCATAGAAGCTTACAGGTCGCTCACGCGGGAAATCAGGAGAATAAAAGTAAAATCCGAGAGGGAAACCGGACTGAAGCAGCAGTGCTACAACCACTACCTGAACAATTCCCTGCTTCCGATAGCGGCTGTGCTCGACAACTGCCGCCTCATTCAACTGGCCAAGCCGAACATCACCGAACACAAGGACAGGTCGCTCTACAGGCGCATATTCCACCCGACTATCAGGCCCAATTTCATTTACACGCGATACATATCGCTGCCGCCGGCGAACGCCGAACTGCTTGAAAGGTACAATGTTGAGGAAACTGAGATAGAAATCTATGCAATACCGGGACAGGTGAGGCGGCTTTATCACATCATCCCTCCCGAGTTCAGGCTCAATGAAATCGAATACAACATGCTCGACACGGCGCGGCGATACCTTGGCAGGCACGAACCGAGAGAGAGCGAACTCGAGGAGCCGGAAAGGATACGTGAAAATCTTTTCAGAATCGGCTTAGACATGCTGCGTGACCTGGCGGCGGACCACGACATACAGGAGAAGCGTCTGGAAGAACTTGCCAATATCCTTGCAAGATACACTGCCGGTCTTGGAATACTTGACCTGATCCTCCAGGACGAGAACGTGCAGGACATCGAGATAAACTCGCCGATCGGCACGTCACCCGTCTACCTGTTCCACGGCATATACCAGGAATGCGAAACGAACATCGTGCCGAGCCGGGAAGACGGGGAATCATGGGCGACCAGATTCAGGCTAAAGTCGGGGCGTCCGCTGGATGAGGCGAACCCGGTGCTTGACACTGAAATAGAAGTGCCCGGGGGGCGGGCAAGAGTCGCGGCGATTACGCGAACGCTGTCGCCCGACGGGCTCGGCTTCGCTTTCCGCCGGCATCGCGACAAGCCATGGACGCTCCCGCTTTTCATAAACAACAAGATGCTAGATCCTTTCTCCGCAGGCTTGCTGTGGTTCCTGATTGACGGCTCGAGGACGATGCTTATAGCAGGCACGAGATCATCAGGCAAGAGTTCCATGCTCGGCGCGCTGATGGTGCAGATAATGCCGAAGCTGAGAATTATTTCAGTGGAAGACACACTGGAACTGCCGATCCATCAGTTGCGCGACCTTGGATATAATATCCAGAGCATGAAATCGCGAAGCGTAATAACCAACGTTGACACCGAACTGCCCGCCGAAGAGGCGCTGAGAACCGCGCTGCGCCTGGGCGATTCCGCTCTTGTCATCGGCGAAGTGAGAAGCAGGGAAGCGCTCGCGCTGTACGAAGCCATGCGAATCGGCGCATTAGCCAACGTAGTCATGGGAACAATCCACGGCGACTCTGCCTATGGCGTGTTCGACAGGGTTGTGAACGACCTTGGCGTGCCGCCCACGAGCTTCAAGGCGACTGACATGATACTCATTGCGAACATGCTGAAATCGCCGGACGGTCTGAAATCTTTCAGAAGATGCGTCGAGCTGACGGAGGTCCGCAAGCACTGGAAGAATGATCCGGCTGAAGAAGGCGGGTTCGTCAACCTTCTTGACTATTCGGCGAAGGACGATGTGCTAAAGCCAAGCAAGACACTGCTCATGGGAGAGTCGGCTGTGCTGAACGACATAGCCCAGCGCGTGCGCGAGTGGAAGGGCAACTGGGACGCCGTGTGGAACAACATAAAGCTGCGCGGCAAGATTATGCAGACGATTGTCGATTACGCGAACGTCAACAACCGTCTGGACTTGCTCGAAGCGAACAACATAATAGCGTCGAATTCCCATTTCCATATCATAAGCAGCGAAGTGAAAGAAGAATTAGGCGCATTGGACAGCACGCTCATATACGACAGATGGCTTCAGTGGCTTCGGAAGAGCTACTGATTATTTTTTGCCCCCTAATTTGTCGAGCTTTTTCTCCATCCTGTTCAGCCTCGTTTTCATGTCTTCCCACATGTCAAGCACTATCTCATGCGGCGGCTTCGGCCTGAATTCCTCCGGTATGGCCCTTCTTTTCTTCAGGAAGTCGAGTATTCTTTTTTCTTTCAGTGAGTAGTATTTTTTCCCTTCGCGCCATTCGCCTTTAACAAGCCCTATTTCTTCGAGAAGGTTCAGGTGAAAATCTATCGTCTGGGGCTTTTTCTTTATCTCCTCGGCTATCTCTGTCAGGTACTTGTCTCTCTTCTCGAGGCTGAGAAGAATCTCGCGGCGCACGTCGTTGGAAAGCGCCCTGTGCATTATTTCGTCAAATAAAGGAGGCATTATCATATTCTTTCCGCTTTACTATTAAAGTCTATATTTCGGGTTTAATAGAATACTCGAAATCTTTAAGTAGTTTCTGTTTCTATTATAATATGAAAATCGAAACTTTGGAGTTGAAGAAAATGAAAATCTTAGAGTATATGGGGAGGAAAATGAGGGAAAGACGCGAGAATGCGCGGAGAACGAACGAAGCTTATGCGCAGCTGTACAGGAACTGCTTCGAGGGAACGCCGGAGGAAGTGGAAAGAAAGCTTTACAACTGGGATTCCGTTCATGCGGCTACAAGGGCGAGAACGCCTTACAGTTCTATCTGAGGAGGTGAAAAACATGCCGTTACCACATGAGCATCACGATAGTCCGTTGCACGAGCATCATGTCCACGCGCATCATGAGCGCCTGACTGAGCTTATAGAGAAAAAATTCAGGGAACTCAACGAGCGTCTTGACGAAATAGAGTCCAGAATACAACGATAGCTGTTTCCGGACTATTTTTTCCTATTTTCTCTTATGAATCTATTTTTAACCCGGCAGCCAAGTAATATACGATGCCTTCGAAGAGAAAGCGGGAAGAACAGATACGCAACCTCATATCGCGCGAATACCGGCTTTACCAGGAAGAAGAAGCCTTCGCCTCAATGCCCAAGTCGCTCTACGAGAAGGCGTGCCGCTTTTCAGAGAGAATAATTCACATCGAGCCTGACAAAAAGTCGCGCGCGAAGATACAGGAAACCATTGAGTTCGCGCACCTGAAAGTGACGCCCGGCGGGACGACTTCCGTAACAATATTTTTCCTTCTCGCAACCGTCATCCCGACCATAATCCTGATGGCTCTCACCGCTTTGAAGCTTCCCGGGATTTCCTTCGGCTACGGATTAATGCTGCTGATGCTTTCCCTCTTCTTCACTTTTTACGTGCACACCTACCCGAAGCGTCTGCGGCGCAAATACGAATCGGACGCGGGCTCGGAAATAGTCACGCTTGTTCTCTACATAGCGATGTACATGAGAAACGTGCCTAACCTCGAGGCTGCGGTGAAATTCGCCGCGGAAAATCTCGGCGGCTCGATGGGCTACGAGATGAAAAAACTGCTTTGGGACGTGGAAATCGGAAATTACCTGACAATGCAGGAGGCGCTGGTTGATTTCACGAGCCGCTGGGCGAAGAACAGGCCGTTCGTCGAGGCGGTTGAATTGATGATAACGTCGCTGAAGCAGGTCGGGGACAAGCGTATCGTGCTGCTGGACGAGGCGGTTGACATCGTGCTCGAAGGAAGCAGGGAACAGGCGAAGCACTTCAACCAGGACCTCAAGATGCCGGTGATGGTTGTGCACGCGCTCGGAATAGTGCTCCCTGTCATGGGACTCGTGCTTTTCCCCATACTCGCGGCATTCCTCGGCGTGTCGTCCGAGGTGCTTTTCGTCGGATATGACATAATACTTCCCCTCGTGCTGTATTTCGTGATATCAGGAATACTAGAGACCAGGCCCGCCACCTTCAGCAAGATAGATATTACCGAGAATCCCGACGTTCCGCCGCCCGGCAAATTCGCAATGGGAAAAAAATTCTACAAGGCTTGGCATGTCGGGCTGCTTGTAGGGGTGATGATAATCGCCCTCGGGGCTTTTATGACGGTGAATGAGTATTTCGCTTCCACGGATTTCGAAGGTATATTTCCCGCAATCGTAATCCTGATGGGCATCTCCTTCGGCTTCGGGGTCTACTACATCATGCTGTCAAAACAGCGGCTCGCCATCCGCCGCAAAACCAGGGAAATAGAAGGCGAATTTGCTGAGGCTCTTTTCCAGCTTGGAAACCAGATATCAGGAGGCGTGCCTGTAGAGCTTTCTCTGGAACACTCGATGGAAAGGATACAAAACCTGAAGATAAAGGACTTGTTTGGCAGGGCGCTCAAGAACATGAAGATGCTGGGCTTCACGTTCGGACAGGCATTTTTCGACAAGGAGTACGGGGCAATAAGATTCTATCCCTCCAAGCTCATCAAGTCCATCATGAGAACCGTGGTGGAATCGACAAAAAAAGGCGTAAGAACCGCGTCGGTTGCGATGCTTTCCGTCTCGCGCTACCTGAAAGGGCTGCACGACACCCAGGAAGACGTGAAAGAGCAGCTCAATGACACCCTCTCATCACTAAAATTCCAGTCTTACTTTCTCTCTCCGCTCATATCGGGCATTGTTGTCACGCTGGCTGTGATAATCATCAAGATACTGAGGCAGATATCAGAACAGACGAGCAACCTGGGCAGCGTAAGTGTGCCTTTCCTAACCTCGCTGGGCAACGTAAAGATTACGCCGTTCGAGTTCATACTTATTGTCGGAGTTTACCTGATTGAAACTGCCTTCATACTTGCCATGTTCATAAATTCGATTGAGTCCGGAGAGGATCCCATAGGCAGGCAGAACATCACTGGCACATCGCTGATTGTCGGTTTCGTGGTCTTCACAGTATGCATGCTTGTCACGCTTGTGATGTTTGAGCCGCTGATAACAAGCAGCCTTGTGAGAGGGTAAAGGCAACTATAAATCCAAAATACAACCAATAGTAATCATGTCAAAGGGAATGTCAAAATGGCTGCTGTGGACGGCGATGGGGTTGCTTCTCATGGCGCTTGCCGTCGGGCTGCTGTGGATGGTGCAGAAAAACGCGCAGGAAGCAGTTAATGACGACGTGGAACTCGTATACACGTCCGCATATACACCAGCGGGCACCGCAATTTCATTCGAAACGCCGGCAAAGCTTGAAAGAGGTGCGGGAACTTGAAAGCCATGCTGCCCGTTGACTTGATGACTATAATCATCGCAATACTGATGGTTTTTGGAATAGCCATCGCATACTGGTATACCGTCGAGAGCGATGTCTCAACAACCACCGCGCAGAACATAGAACAGATAAGCAGCGGGGCTGCGGGACTCGCGCTGTTCGAGCCGCTGATAAGAAAAAAAAGCAAGACTAAGGGGTCCAAAAAGCATAATTCACGCGGCATAGTGATTACCACCACGCTTTTGGCAACAATCGTATTTTTCCTTGTAGTTGCCATCGTGCTCTTCATGATACTTGCAAGCCTCGGCGGCGAAGCGGGACCGAGCAGCAGCAGTTTCTTCTACGGCGTATTTGATTCCATAATAAGCTCGCTTCCGTGGGTGAGCTGATGGAAGAGCACGACATAATCGCGTACATAATTTTCGGTATAATAGCGTTCTCGATAGTCCTGTATGCCAACGAAAGATTTATCGGGACAAAACTGCCGCAGAACATACAGGAAAACCTCTCGCAGCCGCTTGTGCTGGCATTTGCGGGCGTAAGCAATTCTCCGATACAGGCTGATGTCACGCCCCGCTCAAGGGTTGGCGACTATTTATACGAGATAAGAACGGCGCCGCGCATAACTGTCACTGGAAAACGGACGGCGCCCGTGAATATCATCGCAATAATAAGCTTCAAGGGACAAAGTATCAGGGCGACCTTCAGCAGCCCGACAGGCGACAGCGACAGCTTCACGATAGGCGTCGAGGATGAAATCATAGAACCCAACATAAAGGCAGACATAATAAGCGAAATAATGCCGATACAAACATATGACAACGCATTCTACAGCGACAGGTTCAGTTACAGGATGCCTGTCCTTGTCAGGAGCGGCAGGAGCGCAATAATCGCCGCAGTAAACGTCGACGATTACTTCAACGCCGATTACGCCGTTGATTTTAATCCCGTGAACCAGTACGACTGCAAGGCAACGTTCACCCTGAGAGGTCCCTGCATAACAAAAACCAGCAGCCGCCTTAACGGCACGCCAGGAAGCACGGAGAGCGAATGGAAGCAAATCATAGATATGTGCGGAGGAACCGCCACAATAATGCTGAATGCGGAGCCCGACTGTTCGGCAAACGCCGTGAATGCAGAAATTGATTACGGGTGCAGCACCCTCGGAGGCAGCTTCTGCGGCGAGCCTTGGGAGAACGTGGGAGAGACGGTTCTCCTGAGCTTCTGGAAAGACAACGAATGCACCCGCCAATCGAGCGACTTCAATGTGCTGCTTGGATTATGCCGCGAGGACAGGCTCGGCGGCAAATTCGAACTCAATGCGGGCTGCATAGACAGGCCTGACAAGAACTGCTTCGCGTAAATTTTTCTTGCTCTGTAGAAATGCTCAAGGAAAAGCAGCAGGGAGGGTATCGTGAATGCACGATACCCTCTAGTTACTAGCAGCATTGTGGGTACACAATGCAAGGTGGAACAAGTTCCACCTGCACGCATTGAACAAAATTCAATGCGGTGATGCTCCTGCTGCTTTTCTCACAGGTTTTCTACAGAGCTATTTTTCTTTTTATTTCAGCCGGACACAATAAATCTATGGGCTTCCAGATAACGATGGGCGCATGGTTCTACATAATAGTCATGGTACTCGTTATTGCGATAGGCATTGCGATAGTTGCGGGCGTAACGCCCTGGAAGATATTCAACCAGATCGGGCAGGTATTTGAGCCTGGGAAGCTCTACATCACCAACGACAATCCCGGCGAAGGCGGGCTGGAAAAGTTCACAAAACTGGACTGCACGCCTAATGCGCAGCTGGTAATACTTGACGGCTTAAAATTCTTCTACAGGGCGTATCCCGGCTCCCAAAGTGACCGCCTTGACTTCGTCGTAATAATGGACTACATGGGCATCTCCGGCACGCAGAGCAAACTCATACTGGGAAGTTACAGCGATACGAACGGAAACACACAGGAAATAATATCATGTGCCGCACCGAGCGGCGAATTCATTTGTCCGCAAGACCTGAAGCTGAAATTCGACATGCGCCAGATTGGAAGTCTGCGGGACAGGGAGGTATTCCATTTTACAACATGGCTGGACAAACCCGGATTGACGGACGACATCGACAGCTCCACTCTGAGGCAGATGCTCGAGAGCCACCCGGACGCTTATCTTTCATCGTTCGACGTGCCGGTAGACAGGGACGCGGAATGTGGAATTGACACCTGCAGAAGGCATGCCGCTGAAAGCGACTGCACATCAACTGCAAGCTGCTACTGGGGCGGGCCTTGGTACTGGCCATGGGCAAACTCCTGCTTGGTATGCGAACAGTTTACTGAGTGCAGCAAGTTCGGCAGGGGCGCGTGCGGGCAGTGCGAAGCCGCAAGAAACCTCGGCTGTACTCCCACTATTACGGGGTGTGCATAGACTGAAATAGGAGAAGATTTTGAAAATGGAACTGACAATAACCGAAGTGGTGTTCATCATGATAGGCCTTCTGGGCTTGGGAATAAGCCTGCTTATCTACATACATTTTAACGGCGGAATACAGAATAACATAGACCTTCTGCTCGGAGTGCTGAGATAAAATGAGAATAGAATACGTCGTTGTGGCGATAGTCCTTACTCTCCTGGTTTTTGCCGTGGTGATATCTATGCTTGCAGGCGTCGTGCCGAATATTGATCCTGTGCTGAAATGGTTCCGTTGAGCCCTTTCTTTTAAAAAAGAAAGCCCTCACGAGCAAGAGCAAAGCTCTTGCTGTGCAGCATTTCGAACGAAATGCTTGCAATGGGAAAGAAAAATATTATAAAGGGTGGCTCACTTGCGTTCGCGTGATGAAATATGAAAAAAAACAATGGGAAACAGAAGCCTAGGAATCACTATTTTCTTTCTCGACTTTTCTTTGAAAAGAAAAAGATCGGCAAGGGTGACACGTCGATATCCGAGATAATGTACACCATGATGAGCCTTCTCTTCCTGCTTCTCGGTGTTGTGCTGCTTGTGTCCATAGCAATGTCCACCATCGACCCTTATGACCAGATTGCATTCGCCAACGTCGAGAAGCTGCGCGCATCCATGGACGAGGCATGCTTCACAGGAAGTCCGGTGACTGTTAACAACTTTCAGCTGCCGCAGAACACGCCAAAATTCACCAGCCTGATATCCGTCATGCCCATATGGCTGATAAGAACCAACGGCGATCCGAACTTTGTCCTTTACTATGAATCATTCCCTGCAGGCGACGCAACAGGCTGGGAGATTTACCAGGGAATGGAGAACCGTCTCATCACACATCTTCCTGCAGGATACGATAACAGACTTCCGGCTGACGTGAAAACATATTCCGACAGCATCGAGCAGCTGTGGAATACGCGCGTGGTAGGCGATGAAGATGTCGAGCTCACCTCGAAGAAGCTCGAGGGCGTTATAGTCAACAACGTGGTTATAGGAAGCAAGAGAAGCGATTTCTACTACGGTCCCAACAGCGCTTACGGAGGGAGCGGCGGCTCACGGGGTGCGGGTCCGGTTGACACGGGACCCGGCGGCACTCTCGCAGCGTTAAGCAAGTTCGGCGAATGGAGGGATCTGGTGAACCCCGATTCGGAAAACCCTGTTGCATCGGAAGGCGACAACGCGTTCATTTTCAACAACTACAAGGGACTGACGAGCTTCGAGAAGAGCGCAATAAAATATGCGCCGTGCGGTGATAATTCTCTCTGCCTGAAGACGCGAACGGGCGTGTACAAATATCCGTTGAGGCAGTGCAGCGACATAAAATACATCGAGATGAAATACGACGCGCGTGATGAAAGAAGGTATATTTTTGAAGGCGTTCTTGGAGTGGCTGTACTGGCTGTCGGGGCGGCTCTGATTCTTCCGTCAGGAGCCGCCGTTGCTTCCGGTACTGCACTGAGCGCTATTCCAACCGCCACGCCGATTGCAACTACAGCGGGGCTTTACGTGGCTGAAGGTGTGACATTCACAGCCGTACCGGCAGCAACCGGATCCGGACTGGTAGTCGGCGAGGTCGTCGGCGTTGCAGGCTCCGGCTCCGCTTTCACACTGACAGGAGCTTTAAGCTGGTTCGGAAGGGGCATATTGAAACTATCATCCAAAGTCCTCGGAAAAAGCTGGAAAGTTCTTGGCAGATCGTGGAGATTCTGCAAGACGTGCACCATATTCGGCGTTGGATACGCTTCTGAAAAGATAGGGGAATTCCTTGGCGGCGTGTTTCTCTCATACAAGGTTCAGGACTTCAACTTGGCAAGCGACTGTTCAATAGAACAGATGAAAATTGAAAAAGTGCCATGCGATCAGATGGAATGTGAAAATGCAGTCAACTACCCAATATATCAATATGGCGGGGACGGTAAGCTACATGAAGTCGGTACTCATTTTACATGCCTAGAAAAAATAGGCACCGATATACAGGATACTTCTGCTATTCCACTCACAGGCTTTAACGGAGGCCAATGCATGCGCATCACTGTGGAAGACAAGCCTGACGGGTTTTGCTGGACTTTCGACCCCTACAGGGATGACTGGTTGTCTGATACACAGGGAATAGCAAGGGCGTTCGGGTTATCGCCGATAAACGAGAACACGGCGTACATAAGCGGCGACGCATCCAGGGACGCTGTGGTGCTGAAATACTATCCGCAGGGAGACCTCGAAAGCTGGAAGGAGTTCTTCGAACGCCGCCTTTCTTGGGGATGGCCTGGGTAATGAACTGACGAGCGCTTGGTCTTCGTATGCTTGGTTTCGGATTCACAGAGTCAAAAACCTATATAATAGAAGCGTTGACAATTCTAATTAGATTGATATGGAACCGCTCGAATGGATATTCGTCACCACTTTCCTGACGCTTGTGTTCATCGTATTCGCCGTGAATCCGCTTCAGGTTGCCATCGGTGAGGCTGTGCAGAACTCCGCGCAGCTGCAGTCGCAACGACTGGCGAGCGTCATAAACATCGTGCAGAGTTCGCCTGACGGCACAACCTACAGGTTCAACATGCCCAATGCGAACTGCAGGGTGCTCATCACAAACGGGCTCATACATATGTCCATCACTCCAGTCGCCGGCACGAACATATCTTACACGATGAGCGGGATAAAAACCCCGACAATTATCAACGCGGGCACAAACGGGGAGTTTGCCTGCAGGGCGAACCGCCTGCTTGAGATACGCAAGCGCGGCGGCGCGGTTGAGATATCATCCATCTAGGTGAAAGAATGAAGTTCGACGTAATGGCAATTGTCATGTTCCTGCTTCGCATGGGACCCGCCATACTTTTTGTATTCTTCATGATGCTGATGTTTTTCTCTTTCAAGGTCGACGTAAGAGAGAACACGATGGAAAGGTTTGTGTTCGAACTGTCCGATACGGTGACAAGCGACACAAGACTCGTGGCGGACGAGTCTGTATTTTCACCGGAAAAGCTGACGGCTGCGGAGCAGGCGGAAATCGAGCAGTACGCACAAAACTGCGACTTCGGCTATCAGATAGACATAGAAGCGAGCACCGGCCCGACTGTGTGCGGCAGCGACAACGATTGCAGCGGCTTTTGCGGCAATGTCTGCGGATTGACAACCCTTGACATGGGCATAACAGGAAACTGCAACTGCAACCTGGAAGTATTTGGCGCGGATTTCTGCGAGTGCAAAAAAACATCCGACCGCGAGTGGCAGGACAGTTATAAATGGCGCCTTGGTTACATGCCGACTTCGATGTTCATGTCTAACCCTATAGTGGAAACGTCGTCGAAATTTCCGGTGGGTATAGAGATGTCGGACACAGCCCTGCCGGCTACAATGGAAATAACGGCATACGACGCATTCCTGACACGCATCTCCTGCGCCACTGCCAAGGCGTTCCATACGAAAGAAAAATTTGTCATGAAGTTTGCCACGAACCAGCTGCCTTTTGGTGCCACGGCCTTCAGGCGTTCCGGAACCGCCGGGACGCATGTGTGCCTCTATAACGGGAACGACCCGCTCGCAGGAGAATGCAGATACCTCCCGAATATACCTGTAGAAGACCTCGATATACTCGCGGGACTCCTGAGCAGCGCAAGAAATTCGAAATGGCAGGTAACGGCGTACCCGCTGAAGACAAGCTCCGCGTGCCCCCCCGACGCGTCGGCGATTGCAGGACGGAGCGACACAGTGAGCACCATCCTGCTTTGCATGGAGGATGTATAAATGAACATATCAGATACATTCTGGACGCTCATACTCACAATGTTCGTCGCTGCAATGATAATACTCGGGACGCTTATATGGCTTCAGATAACACTGCCGTTCTTCTCCACAGCCGACCCTGTTTCGTACTCGATAGAATTCGTGCACGTGGTGAACAAGCCGTTCATGATTGCGGAAGTGCTCGCACACGTGAAGTTTGACGACAGGACGGTTTTCGAGCAGTCAATCGAGACTTCCGTCACATCGCTGCAGAACGCGCAAACCACAGGGCTGCCGTCATACCTGTCCAGCTACCTTGACAAATACGAACTCAGGGAATATGAGATAGCAATAGCCAACGGCAACAACGTAATCATGTCAGTGGAAAGCACCGAGAGCAAATGCGGGGACAATCTGGAAGGATGGTGTTCAGACTCCTGCGGCGTGGGACGGGTGCAAATAAGTTCCGGAAGTTATCGGTGCCCTATATTGTATGTGCCGGAAGGCGGCGCACCGATTGAAAAAGACTGCTGCAAGGACGACATACCCGCATACCAAAGCCTGCCGAATCCAAAGGACGTGCGCAGCTGCGGACCCAGCGGACAGGGCGTGTGTTCCGAGGGGAAAAGGCCGTTCTACGCCCGCGTCTATGAACTGATATGGGGCACCTCATGGAAATACGAATGCGAGGAGAGCCGGGTTGACCTGGGCAATCCGCCAGAATGCGGTCCGCCGCTGAACGGGGGCAATACTCGCGCGTGCTGTGCGCCGATGACGGCGGACAATCAGGTTGACGCCGGAATAGCCGTGAGGGCAATCGTGCCTCTACTTTACAAGCAGTCTGTCGCAACGCTGGAGGTGACTGCACGATGAATTGCAGCAAGGGAGTAGGAACGGCAGTCGGCACAATACTTATCATAGCAATATTCACGGCTTTCTTCGCCGTTTACCTCTACATGGCAAACAACAACATCGAGAGCAGGACAAAGCTGAACTTCGAGTCGCTGTCGTTGATGCGCCTCAAGTCGACTTTCTCGTTGTTCAACCAGTCCCTCGGCACAACATGGTTCATATCAACTGTGCAGGCGGCGTTCATAACAGGCGACGAAAGCGTAGGATGCGGGCGCCCCGACAGTTCCGGACCCGTAACAATCAGGGATCCTGATTACTGGATGCAAACAAACCCGTCCTTCGAAAGGAGCGCGCCCGGCGAGATTATAGCCGGCGAGGGAAGAATCCCGCAAATCCGCAAATACAATGCAGCCGGATTCAATCCTCAAATATGCTATCCCCGGGACAATCACGCCATTGACTACATCAAAACCGTGCTGCAGACCCGCGATTTCCTTAAGCTGACCATGCCACGGCCCGAACAAACAGGCGGCGTGTCGATAACCATTCCGAGAAACGGGGACAACGTAGCCAGTACCATGATATTCAACCTGCTGGATGACCGCATAGAGGAGTCGTTCACGCAGACAATCGCGGCAAGCTACGGCGAGGGGGCAATAAGCCGCCAGACGACTAATAACAACACCATGTTCACTTCGCTTAGGCAGATGGTGGCATCCGGAAGGCTCGTGGTGGAAGCGCTGCTTGTGACAGGAGATGTTATCAAAGGAGGTCCTACAAGCCCGCCGCCCGATGCGGCAATGCCGCACTACGCGCCGCGGGGAGCGCTCGGCATCCCGCCTACTGCAAGCCAGCAGGCGTACAAGGACGCGTTCCGGGACTACCTGTCGGGTGTTGCCGCGGCAAACGGCGGGGGCAATGTTACGATAAATGAGATGACATTAAGCGCAAACACTGCGGACAACTCGGGGGTATTGCCGTCGCGCTCGCCCGGCTGGGGACTGGTGCTGCATTACGATGCAACAATCACATATTCCGAGCCTGAAAGATACTATTACCACGATCTTGCGGCCAACACATTCCAGAAAAAACGCATAAGCCTCAAAATGAAGGTCGAGGATTATCTGCCTGCCATTGACTGCGTCCTGTGGCAGCCGCCCGACTTCCTCCTTCCCGACGGTTTCGCGCAGTTCAACTGGAACGGCGGGGGCGACATGATATGCTGCGCCGGGGCTATGTTCTCGTGCAACGTAGACATACAAGACATGCCTTCCGGCAATGAACTGTCCACGGGGCAAAGAATCAGGAACATGGACGACGGAGGAAGCGCAGAACAGGAAATGTGCAACAACATACTGGGCGGCGGCACGATCGAATGCACTGCAACAGGATTTACAATAAGCTAAATTCTAAGGTGAAGAAGTTCTGACCGGGCATGTTATGCAGCAGCTCCTGATGCAGTCGAGCGCCGCAGAACCGCTGGTTGAGCTTGTGGTGCAGCGGTATGCGGAGCCAAACCTTCGGTTGAGTTCTGCGCAGGTTGTTGCTATGTTCTGGACAACAGACGGGCTGGCGGCTGCCACAGGATTGCCGCCGGTTCCCGCGCAGCTGAAATCATTCGTCACGTAAGCGCCGCACAGGCTGTTGCGCTTCGCTTCTAGCGCATACTGGTCCTGCGCCGGCCCCGCCTGCGTAAGGAAGAAGCCTATAAGCACCATCAGAACCAGGACCGCGAGTATCAGATATATTATCGTTTCTATTGCAAGTGATACTCCCTTCATTATCGATCCCTTACCTATCCTCTCATCATGAAGCGAAGCTTCATGTGCGTCGTGAAGCGTGCTTCACAACGTCTTGGAAGAAAAAGCTAGGTATTCCAACTCGAGATTGAACAAAGTCCAACCTGAGTCTCCAGAAGCTCTAAGGCTTCTGCGAGAAAAGAACTGGTGTTCCTGTATGCTTTGTCTTCAATATTATTTCGCGCACGAACTAAATAAAGAATTTCCCAATCAAGAGAAAACAAAATTCCGCCCTAAATTTCAAAAAACTATATATACCACTATAATCCATAATTAGATAAGTGATTTTTCCATGAAAGGACTTGAACTGCCCATCAACATGATAGTAGTCGTGGCCATCGCTGTTTTGGTTCTCGTCGTGGTTGCAGCATTCTTCAGCGGCTGGCTCGTGGGGGGCACAGGAACTATTGCAACTTCAGCGGCGTATTCGAACGGATGCAACACCCTCAGAAGCGTATACGGATGCGACACGGCGAGCGTCACCGCGATAACAATATCGGGCTACAATCCATTCAACAGGCCGTCGACATCGACAGCTCCTTTTGCCGGAGAAAACCTTGGAGTCGCGTGCAATGAGAACTTCAAGACCACGATGACGCCTGAGGCGTGCGCAAGGACATGCGGGTGCGGCACGGCATCTACACCTTAGCTTATTTTATCCACCTGCTCAACGAGCTTTGCGGCTTGTTTTCTGTTATCTTCTTCAGCGAATTGATTATCCTTTCGTACGAGAAATCGTGCGCATCGCACATTATTTTTACTATCTTCTCTTCATCAGGATCCCTAAAATTCAGTTCGTAATCAACCACAGGTGGGTTCCTGAAGAAATCAAAAATCTGCTCCGGCGTGACAGGGAAGTTCCACTCCAAACCCCCAAAGACTTCTTCCATAGTCTTCTTTTCCTTCACGCGCAGCAGCGCCTTTTTCGGGCCCAAGCCTGATATTCCTCCCGGATTGAAGTCAGTGCCTATAAGTATTCCGAGCATTATGAGCTGGTCGTAGCTGATTCCGAGGTTTTTCAGAAGACTTTCAAGTGCCAGCATCTCAGGATTTATCATAACAACAGAATTTCCGCGCTTCTTTTTTCCGGTTATCGAAAGATTCCTGACCAGCTTTGTCGCCCCGAAAAGCAGCGTGTCGTAATCCTGCGATGCGGCGCAATAAGCTGCGCGTTGCTTTACAAGGTGCGCGCACATTGCCTCGCCCTCGCTTGGCGCCTGAACGAACGGAACGCCCATCGCTTCCAGCAGCCGCTTCGCGCCGTCAATGTGCTCGGCGGTTATGCTGGTCGAACGTTTCGCATATCTGCTTGCCGCCTCGTAATCCTGTTTTTCCAGGGCAAGTTTCCATTCGCGCGCCGCCTCCTCTCGGACATCGCGGCGGCGCTGGCCGACGGCTTTGAACTCAGGAGGCTTGCCGTCAAAAACATAAACGGGCTTTATTCCCGCTTCCATAAGCTTCAGAGTCCTATAATATAGCCCTGATAAGTGAGAGGTGACGCGGTCTTTGCTGTCCTTTAGTGGAGTGCCGTCAGGCTGGCGAATAATGCTCAAAAACTGGTAAACCCAGTTGAAAGCGTCGATAGCCACAACCTTGCCGAATAAGTCCTCCAAAGAAATGACTTCTCCGTTCACAAGCTGGGTTAACTGGATGCCCATAAAGCTCAACCTATATTCTCTATAATATATTTGTAGAAAACGGATTAAAGTTCATTCATTTTCGCGGCACGTCTACCTCAGAGAGCCTCCGGATGTATTCCTGGAGCCTCTTCACTTCATTCTCAACGGCGGAAACAGACTTCCTGGTTTTCGGGTTTTTCAGCAATTCAAGTTCGGATAACGTGCCGCGTATTTCTTTCTGCAGCTTCAGCATCATCGCATTGCGCAAGCCTTCTATCAGGTCGCCCTCAAGCCGCGCATACAGCTTCCTGTCGCCGCGGTCCTTGAGCTTCTTCACGATTCCGATTATTTCCAACAAATCAAGCGACAGCGATATGGACGCGGACGAATATTTGGTCTGCATGATAAGCTCATCCATCGACAGCGGACGGTCCGCAACAAGCAAAGCCGATATTATTCTACCATGAACCTCGCTGTAGCCCAGCGACGTGGCTACGGAAGCGAATGTCGAATGTATCTTCTCGAGAGCGGGGTTGCCAGACGCAATGTTTTTCTTTTCCATGGAGAAGGATTAGCGCCAGGTTTCTTATAGTTAACCAAGTAAAGAATCTGGATATTATAACTTGGTTCACTATGCTCAGAAAGCGAAGCTTTCTGGCACGCCGAAGAACTTTGTTCTTCAGCGTATGTGACCAACTTGTGTAATATCTGGACATTAAGTTGGTCAGCTATAAAAGTACTTTAAATTCACTTCTTGGGAGTCCTGTACCAGTTTTTCGGCTTCATGGCTGCGCTATATATCATCGTGAACGACTGGATCGTTATCATGAGCAGGAATGTCCCCGGCAGCAGCAGCATTTCATCCCTTCCAAGCATCCTGGCTGACGACAGGCACACCAGGAAGCATATTGCCACCACTGAAAGAAAGAGATAGCTGCCGAAAGCCAGAGCCAAGACAAGGAATATAAAAGACATCAACGGTATCAGCGATACAAGCACCAGGAAAATGAGCAGCGATATGTCGTGGTGATGGAACTTCTTCTCCCACGCCTTCATGGCTTCGCCCGCCCCCACGTTCCATCTTTGCTGCTGCTTCAAATACCAGAGGAAGCGCGACGGCGCCTGGTCACGCGCCCCTGCGTTCACGTACTTCACCTTCTTGTGCCGCGCGAAGAGCCGGAAAGAGAGGTCAAGGTCTTCGGTCAGCACATTCCTGAAATTTCCGGCATTTGCGAGGGTTTTCTTGTATATTGCAAAATTCCTGCCCGCCACGAACGTGGTTCCTATGAGCCTGTAGATGCCGAACTGCATCTTGGTAAGCATCGCCAGGTACAGGCGCGCCACATACGTAACCGGGCCGTCCTTGTTCCCGGCGAGGTTATAGCCCACAGCCACCTCATGACTGCCAAGGGCGGAACAAACCTTCTGGATTGTATCCTTCGTTACAATCATGTCCTCATCAAGGAAGTATAGTATCCTGCCTTTTGCTTTCCGAACGGCAAGGTTAAGCGCCGCGCCCTTTCCCGTGCCTTTATCCCTCACCACCTTCGCATATTTTCCTGCAATCTTCAGCGTTACTGCATCGCTGGCGACGACTATTATCTCTGTGTTCATCTTGATCTTTTTCAGCATCCTAAGCGTTCTTTCAACGATTTTTCCTTCCTTCGCCGCAATAATCAGGGATATCTTTGGCAGCTTCTTGATGTACGGCTTTTCCTGAGGAAGATTGATTGAAAAAAGCATCAGGATGTATGCTGCGTCGAGAAGGAGAACAAGCAAAAGCACTAGCAGTTCTAGCATCTGAATATTTGGCAGCCGGTATAAAAATAGGTTTTACAGTCAGATGCATTCTTAGATAAGCGTTATGTCGCCCGCTTCCACGCTTCCCACGCCCTCGATCCCGCGGACCTTTTCTTCAAAATCGCCCGCGCCGATTTTGTCGTCGAAAACAAGGAGCACCTCAAGCATCACAAGTCCGAACCCTACGGGCTTGTCAACTATCTGCTTGACATCCACGGCTTCTGCTATCCTTTCCTTAAGCGCCTGAAGGTCCACGTCAGGACTTTCCGGCATAACCTTGAGCGTAAGAGCGACTTGTCCCATACTAATCCCTTTCTTTTCCGAAAAGAAAGGTCTAAGTCTTACCCCAACTCGAGGAAAGCAAAGCTTTCCTGAGTCGCCAGAAACACAATCCTTCAGGTTTCTGACGAAGAAAAGGATATTGACTCGACCTTTGGTCTCGAATAATAATTATAAGAATTATGGCCCCTTGAACCCGCATTCAGGGCATATGTAGACTATGCTCTTCAGCCTGCAGCGGCTGCACCTGACTACGTCAGCCTTCAGGCATGAGGGGCATTTGAACTTCGTGAAATTATCTTCCGAAAGCATGTTGTCGTTGCAAGATGAACATTTCATGGCTGTTTTCAACTCCATTAGACTTCTTTCGATACATAAGTTTTTAAACTAAGGTTTAATAAACATCTGAAAAATAAGACATAGGCTTCCGTAGTTTAGCTTGGATTCATTTTGCCAGACAGAATGAGAGGTTGCGGACCTCTTGACTCGGGCCGTTCATTGGACGCGAGAATTCAAATCCCGACGGGAGCATTTTTATTTAATAGGCAGGAAATTAATTAATCAGTGGCAGACATGAAAATTTCAGTGGTTATCCCGACGCTCAACGAGGGCAAGTATCTTGAGACTACGCTTTTCCACCTGAAGCAGATAAAGCCTTATGAGATAATTGTCGCCGACTCCCGCTCCACCGACAATACGGTGAAAATAGCCAAAAAATACGTGGCAAGAGTCGTCTATGCAAAGCGCGGTGCGGCGTCTTACGGACGCAATGCAGGCGGACATGCCGCACGCGGCGACATAATACTTTTCCTGGATGCCGATTCCATAATATTTCCGAACATCTTCGACGTGATACGCAAGGATTTCAAAAAAGGTGTAGTCGGGTGGACATGCACTATATACGGCTTCACGCCGTCGTGGAAAGAGCAGATAATCTACAACATGAGCAACAACCTTGTGGATTTCCTCACCACCTACGCCAAAAAACCCCACGCTCCGGGCATTGCCATAGCGGTGCGCAGGCAGATATTCGAGAAAGTGAACGGATTTGACGAGAACCTAAAGGTGATGGAAGACCATGATTTTGCCATGCGTGCGGGCAAATTCGGCACGTTCAAGTTCTCCAAGGAAACCTGCGTGTATACATCAACACGCAGGATGAACAAATGGGGCGGGCTGGGGCTGATAAGGAAATACTCAAAAATATACCTGAAGTACTTCATCAGCAAGAAGAACTTCGAGAAGGACATAGACAAGATAGAATACGAAGCCATAAGATAATCTAATAATCTTTTCAGGTTCTATTATCCTCATGGAGCACATGTACAGCCAGCAGCTGATGGAACAATTCAGGGCCGGACGGAAAGAGTTCTCTAACATATTTCTACAGTTTTGCGAAATAAACAGCACAGACCTGTCTGGAATCGTTTTCAACAACTCTAAAATCGAATACGCAAGGTTCTGGTTCTCGAACATGAAAGGCGTGAAGTTCGTAAATTGTGATATTTACTTTTCAGGCTTCTATTGTGCAAACTTGGAAAACGCGGTTTTTGAAAACTGCACCATTGACATGACGCGGTTCGATGGCGCAGAGGTGAAAAACACGAAGATGACAAACTCGAAGCTGTCATACTGTCTTGCTACAAACCTCAATCTGGGAGAAATTGACTTTCATGGCAGCTCCAGATTCAAGATGATAACAAACCCTGACTCTATAACAGACGAAGACGTGGCTGATGCCATCAAGATAATAGGCAACCGGACTGAAGACCTGCCTATAGAAATAAAATCCGCCATACTCAAAAGAGTGCAGAGCATGGCAGAGAAATTTAACAAGGACCCGAAAGGTATTGACGTTTCCGCAAGCAAAAAGTCTTATGCAACCCGGACCGGCGACAAGTCTGAAAATTTATATCATGCGATCAACAGTTTCACTGACGAAATAATAAAGTACGGTTCTTCGGAGATATACAAATCCAGGAAGAAAGACATTTACAAAAATTAACCCTTTTTATCCGATTCTCTCAGAATAATTAGCATGGATCCGCTGGCTTTGCTGATTCTGGCGTCATTCTGGTTTATCGCGCCGGCTTACGCTGCGAACGGCTTTCCGCCGCTGATGCGCGGACGGATGCCGATAGACGGCAAGCGCATGTTCCGCGGAACGAGACTGCTCGGCGACGGCAAGACATGGGAGGGGCTGATAGGCGGCGTAGTATTCGGCGTCTTCGTAGGCTCTCTGCAGATATTCGGGCAGGACTATCTGCCGCAGGAGATTGCAGGACTGCCAAGAATGAGCTTTCCGATAGTATTCCTGCTTACAATAGGAACGATGGCCGGCGACATAGGAGGCTCGTTCGTCAAGCGGAGAATGAGAATGAAACGGGGTGACCGCGCGCTTTTCCTGGACCAGCTGGGTTTCCTGCTCATGGCTTTTCTTTTTGTCTGGCCGCTATACAAGATACCGCTTGACATCATGATAGTGCTCGTGCTGCTGACGCCGATCATACACTGGCTCTCCAACGTGCTGGGCTACTGGATACATGTGAAGAGGAACCCGTGGTAAGCGCTTGCGGAAAAGAAACATATTACAAGGTGGCTCACTGGCGTGAGCATTGTGTTATTAAATTAATCAATCAATTATTTTTATGCTAATCGAACTGCACTGCCATACAAACCATTCGGACGGCATACCGACCGTGAAGCAGCTGATTGCAAAGACGGAGCGCGAGCTTGGAGGCGTGGCAATAACCGACCACAACACTTTTTCCGGATATCAGGCGGCAAGAAAGCTGAAGCCAAAATGCCTGCTGATTCCGGGGATAGAAGTGACGTGCAGGCATCCTGAAGGTACCGCTCATGTAATGGCTCTGGGCGTCGAGGAATTAAAAGTGAAAGCTTTCTGCGCGCTTGACGAGCTTATAGACGACGCCCGGGCAAGGGGAGGCATTATAATCAACGTCCATCCTTTCGGCGGATTCAGCAGGAACGGGTTCAACGATGTCAGGAGCGCAAAGAAATTCGACGCAATCGAGATACTCAACGGCAACACGCTTCCATCCGGCAACAAAAAGGCGGCTGTGCTGGCGCGGCAGGCGAAAAAACCCGCAGTGGCAGGCAGCGATGCCCATCGCCTCCAGGACGTCGGAAAATTTGCCTGCTTGATTGACGCGAAAAGCGTGGACGATGTATTGAAATCCATAAAGAAAGGGAAGGTAATTCTTCCTGACAAGCAGACCAGCACGCTTCCGCTGCTTACCGCAAAAATGAAAAGACAAATAAAAAGAAAACTGAGACTCATGGGTGGCTAACATGACAACATCTGTAATACTGCCGGCTTACAACGAGGAAAAGAACATAGCCCGCGTGATCAGTAACATCCCTTCAAGCTGCGAAGTAATCGTGGTTGACGACGGCTCAAAAGACAGAACGCTTGAGGTTGCAAAAAGCCTGGGCTGCAACTGCATACGGCTGTCAAAAAATTACGGAAAGGGTTATGCCTGCCGCGCCGGTGCAAAGATTGCGAGCGGCAAAAATATAGTCTTCATAGACTCAGACGGCCAGCTGGATGCGCGCGAGATACCAAATATGATATCGGCATTGAGAAAATGCGACCTTGCCGTCGGCTCAAGGAACATCCGTGACATACCGTCTCAAAGAATAGTGTCGAATAATTTTGCCAGGGCAGTGATATCCGCAGCCGCAGGAAGGAAGCTGAATGACGCGCTTTGCGGGTTCAGGGCAATCAGGAAAAGCGATTTCCTTTCCCTTGGACTCAAGAAACGCCGCTATGAAATTGAAGCAGAGATGATAATCAAGGCGGCGAGGAAAGGGCTGCGCATAAAGGAAGTCCCGATAAGCGTTAGATATGACATAGGCTCCCAGATGCCCGTGAAAGACAGCTTAAAAGTTGCCTCGTACATTATCGGGAAAGCTATAATGAAGGGGTAGTACTTAAGATTCACCGAAAGATATAATTGAATAAATAAGCTTGATAAGAAACAAAAGTTACTAATTAAAAACTATCAAGAAAAAATTAAGAAAAAGTGATAAGATGTACAAGATGATAATAGTAATTCGTTCCGACATCGAAATGAGCGTCGGCAAAATTGCCGCGCAATCCTCGCATGCCGCCGTTTCTGCCCTTGACACTGCCGACAAAAAAATCGTCTCTGCATGGAAAAAAGAAGGACAGAAAAAGGTTGTAGTCCAGGCGAGGAATGAAAAGGATCTGTTTGAGCTGAAGGCAAAATGCGGCAAGCACAAGGTTTCCTGCTCACTGGTAATAGACGCCGGACTGACAGAGCTGATACCCGGCACTGCGACAGCGCTTGCAATAGGCCCCGAGAAGGAAGAAAAAATCAATAAAATAACCGGGTCCATGCCGCTGCTGAAGTGATTCTAATTCCACAAGTTCTTTCCCTTTCCAGGCGACAGCAATTCTCGGACTAGGGAGTAAGCCTGAACCGCAAATGTCACCCAGAAGTACGGGAAGATGATAAGGTAAGACAGCATCTTCCAGCTAAAGGCACTAAACTTGCGCGCTGCTGCAACAAGATATATGAAAGAGAGTCCCCATGACAGCAGTATGGACACGAGAAGCGCATTCAGCTGGTACGCGCCTGTGAAAATATTGTACGCCAAGTCAGCTATGCCGTACACAGTCACCCATTTCACGAAGAACATAAGAGTCGCGAACGGCAGGCTTATGGACGACGAGAAATAAACGGCGAACATCCAGTAGATTGCAAAGGGAAGATAGAACAAAGAGAACGGGTACCAGAAAAGATGCATCGGGAAGCTGTAGAAGCCGATTCGGTTCCTCGAAAAAATCAACCCCGAATGTTTCTTGGCGTTCTGTATTGAGCCGCGCCCCCAGCGCACCCTCTGCCTGACCAGGCTCCTTAGAGTGGAAGGCACGGAAGTGAACATGTATGCGCGCGTCATCGCAGCGCCGTAACCGCCCTCCCTCATTATCAATGTCGTGTCCAGGTCTTCCGTAAGCGTGTCGCCGGAGAATCCGCCAACCTTCAGGAGGTCTTTCTTCTTGAAAGCCGCGAACCCGGGAGATATGTATGTTGCGCCTATCTTGTCGCAGGCGTACCGCCAGCCTGACGATGAAATATAATCAATGTCCTGGAACCACGACAGAATTCCCGTATGCCTTGCCCTGATTACTCCGGATGAAATGGAAACGTCCCTGCCTGCGAGAGGCTCCACCAGCTTCATGAGGCTCTTCTTCTCCAGCGTCGAGTCGGCGTCCACGAATGCGACTGTTTCGTATCTTGCTTTCTTTATCCCGAAATTGAGCGCGGCTGATTTTCCCGAGTGTTTCAGGCTGAACAGTCTTATTTTCTTCTGCGTCCTTGAGAGCGCGCCGACTATTTCCGCCGTCTTGTCAGTCGAACCGTCGTTGACAACTATGATTTCCATCGTGTTCCTGTAATCCGACTTCAATACACTCTCAATCGTCTTTGAAATATACTTCTCCTCGTTGTGAGCCGGGATTATGACGGAAAGCGGCGGGCAGAATTTCCCGTACACCCTGTCAGGAAGAAGGAAAAGGCACAGCAGTATTGCATTGACTGCCGCGAGAAGGGAGAACAGAACGGTTAAAAATATGTCCATCATCATACAGGATTTCGCCTGATACCTATAAAAACAGTTAGCGCTTAATTGCGGTGAGCCCGTACGTGCCGGGAATGAAGTCCACATTCCCTTTCTTCTTTATGACAATCCAGTACATCGGCTTGCCGCGCAACACCTTGATGATTCCGCTGCACACGCTCAATGAAACCAGTATGCCTACCGTGAGCGCGGAGAAGAAAACCACGAAGACATGGTGCGCTTTTTTCTCTTTCCACAGGGCAACCACCCCCGCGAACGTAAAGCCTGACGCGAGCACAAAATTGATTGCGACATCAACAACAAGCCGCACGACGTTAATCTGCGACGGCTCGCCTGTCATGAACGAGACTGCGCCGAAGAACATGAAAGCTACAAGGAAAAAAGACGAAATGTATCCAAGCATTGTGAAGGACATAAGCACTTTCTGGAAAAACGAGAGCTTCCCGAAAAGTATGGCTCTTTTGTGCTCGAGAAACGCCTTTGTGTTCCCGTAAGCCCACCGGCGCTGCTGTGTGCGCAGCGAGCGGACGTTGTAAGGCACTTCGCCCTGCACACTAAGGTCGTGCAGATACACGGTCTTGTATCCCTTTATCAGGGCGCGCACCGAGAATTCGACATCTTCCGTAACACTCCCTTCCTGCCACCCGCCAAGCTTTTCTATGACGTTTTTCCTGACAGCTTCCCCGGAACCGAAAAGGAGCGGCGAGCCTGCAGCATTGTTCAGACGTGCAAGGATATTGTGATAAACCATCAAAACCGTGGACGCGAATTTCGACGTCGGGCTCTGTTCCATGTTGATGTAAGACCACTTGGACTGGACGCATGCAACCTTCGGGTCGTCGAACGGTCTTACTATCCGCTTCAGGAAGTCGGCCGGAGGCACGAAATCAGAATCGAAGATGACTATAATCTCGCCCTTCGAATAGCGCAGCATGTTATTGATGTTGCCCGCCTTGAAGCCCTCGTTCGTGCCGCGCCTTGTCACCTTTATGCGGTGCTTTCTGGCAAAATCATTTATCATGGCGGAAACATTGCCGTCGGAACTGTCGTCGCCAATTATGATTTCGAACTTGCTTTTTGGATAGTCCATCTTCAGGCAGTGCTCTGCGCACCTGATGGCGACGGGTTCATTGAAAGTGGGAATCTGTATTGTAACTTTCGGAAGGCGCTTCGCGCCGCGCGCAGATGATTTCCCGGCATCCTTCTGAAGAATTCCGACAACCCCGAAGAAGTAGAAAAACACAGAGAATATTGCCACCGGTATAACCAGGAAGTGGAAAATGTCCGTCGACACCGCATGGACAAGAATCTTGATGAATTCTGGGTCTATCATGCTATCACTAATCTGTCTTGAGTTTTTAAAATAGCTAACAAAGAGTAAGGTTGTAGTTCTTGCACAAAGTTTCTGCCAGCTTTTCTCTTGTCTGGAGTCCGCTGTAGCTGACATCATCTATAACTACTGTGGGTGTGCCGGTCACATTATAGCTGATCATAACGAGCCTCATAAGCGGCTCATCCCATTCTGTATTGAAAGCGAAGACCGTGATATTTTCGTCTGATTTATACACAAGATAATCCAGTATCCTCCCCTGCTCGCGCGAGGCTTCTGACGAGTCGAAGAAGAATACTATACCAGGGTTGCCCACCCTGCACTGCTTCTTGCTGACTTCAGAAAATAGCCAGTATTTGCTCAGCGAGAGAAGATACTGCTTTTTCAAGACTTCCGCCTGATCGGAAGGTATATCCCCGATATCGAACCTCCTTCCAAGTTCCACCTTTTGTCTGACAATATCCGGCAACCTGTAATCAATGTAGCTGCAAAATGAAGTCCTGTTGACATTATTGACTATTGAAAGCTCCAATTCAAGGCTCTGCATCCCAAGGAAATCGTTCTGCAGTTCGCGCTGCATTCTTGCAGTATTCTCATCGGTTATTCTGGAGCCTAGCAATATTCCCACAAAAAATATCAGGGATGTAAAAATTATTGCAGCCATATAAACATTTTTCTTCATTTTTACCATCTTTTCTTTGTCCCGAACATTTCATGCACGAATGCGCTAATCCAGAGCAGCGTATTGATAAAAGGGTAAAGAATTATATAAACCAAATAAGTCAACTTTCCAACATTTTCCTCTGTCTCCCTCTGGCTGATTTTTATCATTATGACGAACGACGCGACAAGCGCCAGCAGGAAGAATGTCATAGGTGTCACAATTATAAAGGATCCTGTTTCAAAAAAATACCCGACATCGAATCCTGTCAGATACAGGTCTATAATGCCCTTCAGCAATGATACGGACATATCGTAAACGGCGAACAGCAAAAATGGTGTAATTAGCGCAAGGACTATATACTGGATTGGGAGTACCATTATTCCCAAGTCACCGAATTTCCTGTTAAAGAACATATGCTTGTATTTTCTGCTGTTGTAAAAATAGCCCCTGTACCATCGCATCCTCTGCCTGAAGAGCTCCCGGAATGTCTGCGGCACCTCAGTGAATGCCGCCTTGTCTATCACATTTTCTATGTTGTATCCACTATCCTTCAGCCTCATGCCTATTTCAAGATCCTCCGTGATGTTTTTTTCATCGAACCCACCAAGCTTTTTTATCACGTCAGTCTTATAGATTGCAAAACCCGGGGTGTAATACACCGCATCAAGATAACTCAGCAGTTTTCTGGTAAGCGATGATATCATGTATTCAACTTTTTGTATTCTCTGAATCAGGTTAACCGCCTTGGAAGGCTTCATGGCTATAGTGACAGCAGCAGTTTCATCATTGAAATATTTTACCATGGCATGCAGGGTTCCTGCAGAAAGATACGTGTCTGCATCGATGAAACCAAATACTTCTGTTCTCACATGACGAAGGGCAACGTTCATCGCAGCAGCTTTCCCGATATGATTTGTCCTGAGATATCCGATATTACTATGCGATTTTTTCAGAGACTTTACAACATATCCAGTATTGTCTGTCGAGCCGTCATCAACTACAATAATTTTCAGGTTTGCATACTTCTGTTTAATAAGAGATTTTATGCATTTGCCGATTGTTAATTGCTCGTTATGTGCAGGAACGATTATCGAAATCGCAGGGGCATATCCATGCCTTTTTTGCTTTGGCTCGTGTGAAAAATAAACAGTGAACCAGAATATCGAAAGAAACAATGATACGTAAGCCACTATATAGGGCATCGCGTCGAATAGCATCCTCTCGCCTCAAACCCTGTCTATGCCGAAAATCAGGAGGACGAACTTGTCTCCTGCAAGCGTAAGATTATTGTAGCTGGTCCCGCTAATGTAGACAGTGCTGTTCACAAGGGTAACTGACGTGTCATTAGCACCCGTCGACGGTCCCAGAAGCCACATCACGGGTCCGGAGAAATCAGGCTTGTTTATCTCTTTGCCTCCTGAATCATACCACTGGCTTCCAATATGGTAGTAAGGCATGAAACCGAACAGCCTGCCCTCATATGAATAATAGGTTGAAATTTTCTGAGTAATCTCAGTCGTGACAATAGTGAAATACGCGTTATCCTGCGGGTTCGAACCGTCGAAAACAAGGTACATGCCGTTTGAAACTGCTGCAAGTGCCTTTATCCCTTCCGGGTTATTAACCGGGACTTTCAGCGACTCGCGGATGTCATTGTGAAATGCGTATATCTGGTTCCCGTGTCCGGGCACGTATATCTCTGTAACCGGCTCTTGTTCTTCCACACAGCCGGAGATGACGATCACCGAAATAAGCAATATCGGGAGTACAACACGGGGTTTCATGCTGATAGTTTTGTAATTACTTATTAAAAAGGCTGCAACAACTTCGAGATTCATTATTAAAAACTTTCATTCAAGCATTCTATCATGAAAGTTGTGATACTTGCAGCCGGACATGGAACCAGGATGCAGGGATACGAAGCTGCTGCAGGAAAACCGAAGGTAATGCTTCCGATGAAGGACGGACGTCCAATAATCGCGCATACGGTCGACAGGCTCCTGAGATACGGCTTCGAGCCGGTAATAGCCGTGGCAAGCAGCACGTACGGAAGCCAGATAACGGATTATTTCGCGGACAATACGAAGGTGCGGTTTTCCCATGCTGACGCACCATCGGGCACCGCAGGTGAAGTTCATAATGCGAGACATCTCCTTGACGGAAAAACATTTCTCGTTTATTACGGGGATGTTGTGGCAAATGTCGATCTGGCTGCAATGCTGAGGCTGCACGAAGAAAAAGAAAACACTTTGACAATGTGTGGCGCAAGATTCTTTGACATAGGAGAAGGGATGCTCGAGCAGGCGGGAGAAACTCTGATAATAAACGAGAAGCCGCTCATAGATTTTGCCGTGCTGGGAAAATACCCGAACTGCCCGATATTCTACGCGGAAAGGGAAGTGCTTGACTACATCAGCAGGCTGAGGAACGTTCATCAGGCAGAACTTGATTTCAGCCAGCACGTAATCCAGGAGATGACGAAGGACGAAAAAAGGATGAGCTTCTTCGTACACGACGGCTTCTACTACAATGTCGGGAACGCGAAAGTGCACAGGATAGTCGAATCCAGCGACCTAGACTTTTGATGCTTCCCTGATAAGAACTGTCGCGTAAGAGCCTTTCGGAAGTACGAAACGGAGTTCGACTGTTTTTCCGTCTATCTTATAATTTATTTCTTTCGGCATGACAAACGCGGCGCGGGACGAGCCTGTGCACCTGATGCTGAGTTCCCTGACAGAAAAGTCCTCCGTCTTTACGGCTTCTTCCTTCATTATTTTCCTCATTTCTTTGCCTGCGAAGTCGTCTTTCAGCTTTGCGTCAAAACCGGCTATCGGAAATTCCCCAAAAAACGGTTTGGTATGAATGGAAATATACCTGTCGAGAAGCTTGTTGAACAGGTAAGACTGGTAAGCATGAATGTAAAATTTCAGCGTTCGCTTTTCAGTATTGCCGCCGTTCCTGTCTATAAGCTTCATCGCTTCTTTTCTGTCATTCAGCAGCAATTTGCCGATAATATGATTATTCCCGTGCATGCCGAATCTCTGCGGCCCGAAATAGTTTGGCATGCCTCTTGAAGATATTTCCTTCACGAAAGCTGTTATGTTCTTCGGACTCCTGCACGATCGCAGAGTTATTGCAAAGCGGTTTCCTTCAAGATCGCCAACCTGCATCATCCTGTCCGTGCGCCCTGCAACGCTTAGCCGGAGATTTTCTTTGCAAATTTCAGAAATATTTCCCTTGACGGTGATATACTGCGAAGTGACTGCGAACTTGTCCTTCAGCCCCGCATAGCCGATGTCGTCGCGTTTCAGGTTCAGTTCCTTCCCGACAGCATCAAGCGCCCCTCTCGTAGTCATACCCTTTTTCCACAGAACCCCGAGAGTGTAGGGCCCTTCGACGGTTTTCACGCCAGAGCCGCTGCGCCTGAACCTTGAGAAATATTTTCTCGAAGGAATTTCTTCGACGATGAAATCCTCTTCGCTCCCGATACGCCCGCCTGTACCTTTGGATTTTGTCCAGTGCATTTTCTAGAATTGAACAAATAAGTTAAAGAATTAGGAGAAATCAGCTGTGAGACTTTTTTGCCTTGGGCCTGAGCATCATGTACGCGCCGCCTGCAATTATTATGATTACGAGGATTACAAGACCGATTGTATAATCGGCTGCAGGCGTTGTCGGCTGGGATGGAGTCGAGGGTTGGGATGGTGTGGTAGGCGTTGTTGGAGTTGTTGGTGTTGTCGGCGTTGTCGGCGTTGTCGGCGTCGAAGGCAGCGCTGTCTCTACCCTGAGGTTGCTGGTTTTTGAATTGAAGCCGCCAGGGTACGTCCAGACTGCTATGAATTCATATGTGCCAGCTGTGGCAGGCGCGTTCATCGTGTAAGAAAGCGTAACCGGCGCACTGAAGCTCTTATTCAATGCCCAATGCAATCCGTTCCTTGTTTTGCCCTGATATTCGCGAACCTGGCTGTCATAAGCCATGTCGCTGCGCGCATAACCGGAAACCGACCAGTCATTAAGTGTCCAGCCATTGGGCACGAAATCAGCCAAGTCAAAAGCGGAAAGCGTTCCCTCCGGGTTAATTGTAAATGTCACTGTGAAGGTTGTCGAAGGCTCAACGCGTTCAGGCATGCTGCGGTCGACGTTAGCCGCGAAGACAGACGTTGCCAAGAGCAAAAATGCCAGTGCAAATAATATTTTTTTCATTGAATTACCAACCAATTATTGTGAATTATAGTATAAATCTATTGCGTCTATCAAGGCGAAGAATGTTATCCTGCCTGCGTAATAATCGTCTATCTTGCTTATTAGTTCGAAAAATGTCGCGCCTTTCTCGCCAGTTATGGCAAAAGTGGAAAATCCTGGCGTGTCCGCCGCGTAGTAGACGTACGTTGCATCCTCGCTTCTGATTGTTGTTGCAAGCTTTGCCCAGCCGTTATTGTATCTGTTAAGCGCTACAGTGTTCTTGTCTATGTTGTTTGAGCTAAGCCAGCTCTTGGGCACCTTAAAATTAACCTTAACAGATGACATCTGGGAAGTTTGCAGTCCAGTTTTTGTGATTTCCAGGTACTTGTAAACAGCGCCGTCTGAAGATGCAAGCGAAATGGCACCTGTCGTCGTTATAGCCGTTTCCTTGACCTCCTTCACTGTTACCTGGACATTTGTAGCTGATACAGAAGAGGTAAATTGTATAGTCTCCACGCCCAGAGATGCCGCATTAGTTGTCGTGAACGTCGCGGCTGCGCCGGCATTGACGCTGGCTACCGTAAGCGTCTCGGTTGTTGAAGGCGTTGACGAGCCTCCGCCTCCTCCGCTGCTGGAGCTGCTTGCAGTAGATGTGCATGTCCCCAATGAGCCTGCCACGTTGCAGTCCTCGCTGGCTCCGCCGCATGCCGAGTTGCAGCAATAGCTGTCAACACAGAAGCCGCTTGAGCAACCTATTGCGTACAAGCATGAACTTCCCTGTGAAGATTTGTTGACTGAAAGGTTGAAATTGTCATGAATTACACCAGAACCAAGCGTTTGAGCTGTGACATTGGTGCCATTGGCGGATATGGGAGTAAGATTGTCTACCCTGAAAGAAACGATGTTTTCCGAGTTCCCTTCAAAACCTACGGTGTACCATCCCTGTGGCGTGCCGCCAAGTGTGCCTTCCCCGACTACAGACGATCCAAGCACGCTATTCGTTCCGTTAAGAAAAATCTCCACTATAGTACCGTTTGGTGCCAGCGAGCCGTTAACATGCACATAGCCCTTGAAAAAATATGGAGAAGCTGCGAACGATACAGATGCAAAAAGCGCAAATATCAAAGCCGAAACATAAATCTTGTTCATGAATTCACACCCGAACAGGGATTTTCCTGCTTATAGCCGTGAGTATAATTAAATGAAAACTATAAAAATAAAAATTATATCTTGAACACCATGCCACGCGATGTCATGTTTATCCAGTAAGGATTGGCATTCGTGTTGTTCAGATATTTCAGCGTGGAACCCGCGAAATCCGTCCTTGTTGCCAGTACCCAGCCTGTGCTCGTGCCGTTTGTATTGTAATACATGTGAGTCCAGCTGGTGCCCAGGCTCGCCATGAGCGACGTGAAGTTGAAATCACCGGTGTTCGACGCATTCCTGCCCTGCTGTTCCATCATGGTCTGCGTCGGCATCTGGATGGTATTCCAGCCAAGAGCATACGGGTCCGCGCCTACTATCGGCCTTGTCAGATTCGCGACACCATCATTGTTGTTGAGCGTGAAGTTGATTTCTGCCGTGCTCGCCGAGTTCGTCGCGTTGTCAGTGATATTCGTTATTCGCGCGGTGATGCTTCCGAACACAAACAAGCTGTCGCTGCTGAAAAGCGTGAAATTGCAGGTGAAATTGAGCCCGCTGCTGTTGCATGTCGCGTTCCTCGCCACGCTGTTTATGCTTATTGCTATTGCACTTCTGTTGACTCCAGAGCCCGTGTCATTGAGAGTGAAGTTTACGTCAACCTGATTGCCGCTGACATTGCCGCTGAGGACAGGGTTGACTATGCTTATTGTCGGCGATGTCCCGTCCACGCCGAACAATCCTGATGTGTTTGTCTCTACAGGGCCGGCTGTGACTGCGGCGGCGGAATTGCTGTCATTATATCTCAGCATCACGCTAGCGTTTACGCGGCCGACAAGCTGCGCGCCTGTCGTGGCGTTTACAGTGAAGTTCAGCGTAGTTGTGACACCGCCCGCTATTGATGCAACTGTGTCAGCACGGACCACAGTGAAATTGGACGATGCATTGTTGGCATTGGCCTCGCTGAGGAACGTTATAAGCACGCTCGTCAATGTTGCCGTGGCTGCACCCCCGTTCGTTATCGGAATTGAAATGTTAGTTGTGTTTACCAAAGTTGTCTTGTTGGTAATCCAAGGATAGTTCGACGTGACGGTGCCGAATATCAGGTTTGCTTCGGACTGGATCGTCGAGTTCGTGGATGCAACTGAATTGCCCGTCACTGATATTGCAAGGCCTGATGCATTGCCGACAGCCGCTATGCCGCTAGGAGTGAGTTGCACCCCAACTGTTGCCCATGTACGAGCGCCGCCGGATATATTGAATGTCACGAAGAACCTTGTCGCGCTCGTTGGCACTGACAGGTTGTAGTTGATAACTGAAAGGTTGAGCTGGATATCTGCTTCGTTAAACGTGCCTCGAGTTACCAGATATGTGTCCGCGTCCGTGAATGCGCCCAGTGGCGCTGCGTCGTCCCTGTAAAGACGCACGTCGCTGATGTTGCCAGTTGTCGCGTTGCCTGTAAGCGTGAAATTGAAGCTTGTTATGTTCATCGACTCACCGGATGACGTCACGCTTATGTTGAGCATAGCAGTTGCTGTTTGGTTTGCTGACATAATGGATGGCGCCAGTGCGGTGGCGGTGACATTTATGCCCACTAGTGTTGACGTATTAGACCTTATGCTGCCTGTTAGGGTTTCTGCTATTGATTGATATGACGTGTTGCCGCTCGACACTATGTCAGATGCAGATTCAACTGAGAAGTTGAACGTGCTTCCGCCCGCTCCCGTGTTCGTTCCTGACACGTTGACAACCACGAGGACTATTTTGCCCGTAGCTCCAGCCGGCACCGACAGATTGATGTTGGAGAAGTTGTACCTGTTGGCAGAAGGCGTGAGGTTAGTCACAAGAGGCGTCTGGCTTCCATTGAAGTTCGCGATGTCAGGTCTGTCCGTGCTGTAGAGCTTGACTTCGATTATGTTCGCATCCGTAACGGTCCCGTTCCTTGTAAGTATAATTTCGGACACATTCATCTGTTCGCCTGTCGCGGTGAAATTCAGTATGAGAACTGTAACATTAGTCGAGCCGAGGCGCGTCCATGAAGCCAGCGAATCCGTTGCGGTAACTGAAAGATTGCCAAATATTGTCGTGCTTGACGAACGCTGTGTTGCAAGCGTCTCGGTGATGTCCAAACCAGACACGCCGCCGGTCGTTACCATGTCAGCTGCGCCCTCGATGGAGGCGTTGAATGTCGCGCCGCCTGCCGCGTTGCCTGAGAGATTCACAACTACAAGCAGGGTATTGCTGCCAACAGAAACGTTGAACTTGCCAAGGTTGGAGAAGTTGTACCTGAGCGTGTTTCCTCCACCACCCACAGGCTCGGAGTTGTTCCAGGCAATCAGGTCGTATGACACCGTGCCGTTGAACACTCCTGCATCCGGAAGAGTGCTGTTGTATATGCCTACGCTGGCTATGGCGCTCACATTGACCGTCCCGTTAATCGTGATGTTTATGCCGCTTATGTTCATCTGTTCGCCCAGAGCGGAAACATTGAATGATATCAAGGTAATGTTTGTCTTGTTGACAATAGCCGTAGCCGGAGCGCGGCTTGTTCCAATCGCTATGAGCGACACGAGTGTGGAGCTATCGGAGCGCGGCGTTGCGACAGTTTCTGCGATGGTTGATCCCGATGTCACGCCTGTCGTTACAACGTCAGCTGCGCCTTCTATGGAGGCGTTGAATGTAAGCCCGCCTATGGCGCTGCTTGACACATTCACCACAACGAGAAGCGTGTTCGAGCCGCCTGAGCTTATATTGAATGCAATGTTCGAGAAGTTATATCTGCCATTGACAGGTTCGGAGTTGTTCCAGGCAATCAGGTCGTATGACACCGTGCCGTTGAACACTCCTGCGTCCGGAAGAGTACTGTTGTATATGCCTACGCGGGCTATATCGGCTGTAGTACGTGTGCCGTTAAGGGTTATGTTGATGCCTGTTATATTCATCGCTTCCCCAGAACTGGAGACGTTGAATGATATAATTGTTACGTTGTTCGTGCCCAGACGCGTATAAGTTGCGACGCGGCTGGTTCCTGTTATCGACAGCGTGCCAAGAATTGTCGAAGTTGCGGAACGCTGGCTAACGAACGTCTCTGTTATGGATTTGTCTGATATGGCGCTTGTCGTTACTACGTCAGCTGCGCCTTCTATGGAGGCGTTGAATGCCCGCCCGCCGGTTGCGCTGCTGGACAGGTTGATGACAACAAGCAGTGTATTTGTCTCGCCGGCAGACACGTTGAACTTGCCAAGGTTGGAGAAGTTGTACCTGAGCGTCGTGTCGTCGCCCGGCTTGACAGGCGCAGAGTTGTTCCATGCGATCAGGTCGTATGACACCGTGCCGTTGAAGACATTTGCATTGGGCAGCGTGCTGTTGTACAGCGCAACGCCGACTATATCAGCTGCCGTTATGCTGCTGCCATTTATTGTTATGTTTATTCCGCTGATGTTCATGGCCTCGCCCGCTGCGGTGAAGTTGAACGATATTATTGTGATGTTGTTAGTGCCGATTGCCGTTGTCGATGAGACGCGGCTCGTGCCGACTATGGAGAGATTGCCAATTATTGTCGTGTTCGTCGAGTTGACCTGAGTAGTGAAGTTCTCGGCTGCGTTGATTCCTGTCAGCGAGCCGATTGTCACCATGTTGTTATTGTTGATAACTGTCGCATTCGCAACATGCCCGCCGGTTGCGCTGCCTGATATGTTCGCAACAACCAGCACAATTTGTCCGGTAACGTCAGCCGGGACAGACAAGTTGAGGCCCGAGAAGTTGTAAGTAAGGTCAGGCGCCGAAGGCGTGACGTTCGTCCTTATGAGCGTCTGTGAGCCGTTGACAATAGTCGTGCTCTTGTCAGTGCTGTTGTAGAGCTCGACTGACGCGATGTCAGCTGCCACGAGCCCTGTCCCATTGAACGTGACAAGTATTTCCGAGACATTCATTGCCTCGCCGCTTGCTGAGAGGTTAATGTAGAAGAATGTTATCCTGTTCTTGCCTACCTCTGTCGTCGCGTTGACGCCGTTGGTAGCTTTGGCTGTCAGGTTTCCGTAAACACTTATTGACGGGTTCGATGATACGTTGAACACGCCGCCCAAGGCGCCCCTGACAGAAACATTAAGCTGATATATGCCTGCAGTTCCGGATGCCGTGAAGTTTTCCAGGCTTATTGTTGTATTCGTGTCTGCCGCCAGTCTGCCGCCAGAATCTGTTACGTTGCAGACGATGATGTTGGCAGATATTATAGTCCTGTTCCACGGGACAGACGCTATGGTCGGGCAGGTTGCGTTACCCGCTTGATCTGCGAACGTAAAGCCCGTGCCGCCGAACAGTATCCTAATTTCGTCTATTGAATCTTTCAGGGTACCTGTAGCTGTGTTATTCACTGTCACAGTGAAGTTGTTCAGCGTTCCAGCACCCGTGCGTGCAACAGCTGTTCCTGTTGTGATGGCGGAAGCGGTGCCTGTCAGGTTTCTGATGTCGACATTAACTGCGCCAGGATCGCCTGTTGTAAGCTGCGGCGTCACCGATACATAGCTGTCATTGCCCTGGGCAGTTGTTGCAGTGACACTCTGGATGCTTGCACCGAGCCTGTCAAGCCCGGCTGTGGCGCTGGTGTTGATGTCGAAGACAACGTAAACATAATGCAGTGAATTGACAGAAATGTTGATCGGGTTTGTCGGCGTCAGCAGCACAGAACCGCTGGAGTCGCCGCCGAACGAGCCAGTTGCTCCGGCTACCGGAAGGTCGGCATTCCGCTCGTAGGTTCCTGTTGACGTGCCGCCCAGGTCGTCGAACAGTCTTACTCTCAGCACATCCTGGTTCCTTGTGTTGTTAGAGGTTATGTTGATGCTTGATATATTGACTGCCTCGCCTGTTGCGTTGAGCGTCAGCTTCAGGAAGCCCACACCTATCTGTCCCACGTCAGCACCCGCGGGAGCGATGCTCGACCCAACCACCGAGACATTGCCATATATCGTGGAGCTTGTCGAGCGCTGGCCTGATATAGTTTCTGTTATTGCAAGATTGGATGTTCCGCCTTTTGTCACCACGTCAGCTGCGCCCTCGATGGAGGCGTTGAATGTCCTGCCTGCGACGCCCTCGTCAGTGAGATTTATTACTACAAGCAGCGTGTTCACTGCGCTGCTGGAAACATTGAACTTGCCAAGGTTGGAGAAGTTATATCTCATTGAACTCCCTGTCACCACAGGCGCAGAGTTGTTCCATGCGATCAGGTCGTATGACACCGTGCCGTTGAAGACATTTGCATTGGGCAGCGTGCTGTTGTACAGCGCAACCCTGTCGATGTTGCTGACGGCAAGGTTCGTGCCGTTGATTGTAATATTAATTCCTGTTATGTTCATGTCCTCGCCTGTTGCGGTGAAGTTGAACGAGATGACTGTCACATTCTTCGAACCTATCTGTGTCGTCGATGAAACGCGGCTCGTGCCGACTATGGAGAGATTGCCGTATATTGTTGAATTATCCGATCGCATCGTGGCAAGCGTTTCGACTAGAGACTGTCCTGAGCTTACGCCTGTTGAAATTATATCACCTGCGCCCTCGATGGAGGCGTTGAATTTGTGCCCTCCTGTTGCGCTGCCTGAGACATTGACAACTACAAGCAATACGTTTGTGGCGCCTGAACTGACATTGAATGCGATGTTAGAGAAGTTGTACCTGAGCGTCGTGTCGTCTCCCGGCTTGACAGGCTCGGATATGTTCCACTGAATCAAGTCATAATTCACGCCGCTCCCATCCAGCACTCCGGCGTCAGCTGATGTGCTGTTGTAAAGGCCGATGTGCTTTATATCGGCTGCAGTCAGGCCGGTGCCGTTGAGGGTTATGTTCAGGCCCGTGATGTTGACAGCTTCGCCTGTCGTTGTGAAGTTGAATGATATGACTGTCACGTTGCCTGCCCCGATGGCAGAGGTTGCCGGCGCGCGCGAGGCGCCTGTAACTGAAACAGTGCCATAGAGCGTGGTGCTTGTCGAGCGCTGGCTTGCGAATGTCTCGGTTATTGCCTGCTTCGACTCGTTGCCTGCGCTCGTGACATCAGCCGCTCCTTCGATGCTGAAGTTCATCGTCCTGCCGCCCGTAGCGCTGCTGGAGACATTCACGACAACAATGACAATCTGGCTTGAATTAACACGGAAATTTAGCCCGCTGAACGTGTAGCGTCCGTTTGAAGGCGCGCTTGAGTTGACGGCAATTATGTCGAAATCCTCTGTTGCATTGTAAGCTGCGCCTACATTCTCGCGCGTGCTGTTGTACAGCTTCACTTCAACTATGTCCGCATCGGTTACAGTGCCGTTGCGCGTAAGTATTATCTGCGTGATGTTCATCTGCTCGCCTGTCGCGGAGAAGTTGAATGAAATCATCGTCAGGTTCGTCGTGCCAGTCTGGTTGGCTGCCGCTGCGCGGCTGGTGCCTGTGATTGTCAGGTTTCCAAATACGGCGACAGCAGGCATGTTAGCGACTACGCTGGAATTCCCGTTCTTGAGCCCTCGGACATCCACCAAGAATGTCTTGTTGCCAGCGACATTAGACGCCGACCAGTTTTCCACTTTAATTGTCTTCGAGTTGCCAGAGGTTATGCCAGAGTCAACGTCACGGTCAGGCATGATGCACGATACCATGTTGTTCGTGGCATCAACGGAACGGTTCCAAATGTTTGTCGTTATAGGGCATACGATGTCGCCGGCTACAGGATCCTCGAAGCCGGCGTCGTAAGTTATGTTGATCCTGTCTATTGTGTCTGTGCCGTTATTGGCTACAGTGAAAGTATAATTCTGCTCTGCACCAGCGCGCACATTAGAAACGTCAAGAGTCGCGTTTGCCTCGAGGTATGTGACAACGATCGTGAGAGCAGTTGAATTTACCTTGAAATCCGCGCCATTGCCGGCCTCAGCTATTATGTTGTAGGTGCCGCCGGTGAGCTGCGTCAGGTTGAAAGCTGTTTCGGTGCCGTTTAAAATTGTAAGGTTTCTGACAGCCTGGATGACTCCAGCCTTGTTAGTGTAGAGTGTCAGGGACATGTTCGTGAGGAATGTGCTGTTGGCGCTCACACGTATTTCAGGCGTCAGGTCGTTTGCTGTGTTAGTGTTGTTCGTCGGATTTGTGATGACTGCGTTGTATATCTGGCCGAGCGTCACAGTGAAGTTGCCGAATGTCTGGTTGGCACCCAGTGAGGATGTGTTTACGCCGACCACCCGCCATGTGAACGTGCCGTTGAACAAGCCAGTTACATTGAAATAAGTATAATTGAGAATCGTGTTATCAGTGCTGTTTGTCATAGTGAAGTTCATGAATAGGCTGCCAGCATCGCTGAGGTTGTAGACCTCCAGATTTGCCAGTGATATAAGCGACTCGTTGATTGAGATGTTAACGAAGAAGTATCCTCTGGCAAGGCCTACGGTGGAGACATTGGTGTTATTGGCTGGGGAAGGGTTTTCCCTTGTCAGCGTGATTCCGGGACCTGCAAACACAGGCAGAACATAGAATAAAGCAATTGCCGCTACAAACACTGCTGAGAATATCACGCCCGTCTTTATTATTCCCTTCATGAATCCGTTCATCTTGTTGCACTCCGATTTTTATTATTCTGCCCTTATGCACTATATATAATTTTCATATAATTTTCAAGTTCAGTTCCTGTCGACGCCTTCGATTGCGGCGATTGTCCGGTAAATATTTGACTTGCCCACTTTCGTCTTCTCAAGCTTGCCCTGATGCCTCAATGCCTCGAGATATCCCGCAGTCAGCTCGCGGCGCATATTGAGTTTCTTCGCAACCTGAGAAGTAGACATTATTTCCCTGCTCAATAAAGTCAAGATTCTTTTCTCGACCACATTCTGCCCCGACATTACAGATAAATTACCTATAGCTTATATTTATACTTTCGTTCTACGTGAAATTGCGACGACACAGTGACAATCTGGGCGCAAAGTGGCTACAAGGGTGCCACAACTAAAATATTTTTCTGATTTTACATCTAGAAATAAAATTTTCCGACGAAATTTTGCCCTTAATGCAGAATTTTCTGGCGCAATGAAAATACATTACAAAAATAGTTTATAATATTGTACATTCTGTCCCTATGTCTAGTTAGTTAAAAAATAAGGAAGAAGAAGAGAAAATAAAAAATTTCGTTTTTGTTTCTTCAGACGAACCGCAATTAAGCCGTTTCCGTCGTTACGACACCGTTCTTGAGAACAACTCTGTCGGTTGCCCAAGTGTAGGCGTCATAGTTCTGGATTCTGCTTGTTGCAGAGCGCGTGTCCGCAGCCGAGTGGCCTGCTACAACCAATGCCGTCCTGCCGGATGTGAATGCATTCTCGACGAGGTCGACCAAGGCTGTGCCTGCTCCCTGGGATCTGTACCATGCAGTGTCTCTGGTCTTGCCTGCCGTCGCCAACTCTGCTACGAGAGTGTTGACTGCCGGTCCACCAACCAGGATGAGGTGCTTGGTAGATTTGTCTGCAGATGTGACTTCCGAGTCCAGCTTACCCAGTGCTGTCTTCACAGGCGTCGCACTTTTAACAGTGCTGCCTGTTCCGCCAGACGTCTGGGTAACAGTTGCCTCTTTCGCCAACACGAAGACATTGGATGTCACCTGGTCGTCAGGGTAGTAGAACGTTATGATGTCCTGTCCCGAAGTTGTTCTTCGAGCGTAGGCACCGTAAAGGTCTACATAGTCTGTGACAGATGACTCGCTGCCGAGCGCTGCCGAGTCTTCACTTGCAGTGAAGTCAGGCGCTCCCGGTATGGCTACGTTGTTGGAACCCGAGGTTTCTGAAGACGCGGCTGTGAGGAAGCTGTACTGGTCGCTGTTGTCGTCTTTCTCTTCGACAATCAAGACACCAGGCCTGCTTAGCTCAACGCCAGCTGCGCTGCCGACTACTGATATGGACACTGATCGGTTGTTGTTTGGGAATTTCAGTGCGTATATCAGGCCGCCGGTTGCTGTTCTGCCCAAGGTTACGTTGTACACAGCTCCTGTGTTGGACGCGTTCACGCCCGTCACTGCAGCTGCCAGAGCAGATGCCTGTCCGTCCTCCTTAGCTACGGCAGTTATGTTGAGGTTCTGTGTTCCGCCGTTGCCTTCGTAGAACGTGAAGTTCAGGGCACCTGTCGGGAGGTCTATTCTTGAGCCGCTGTTCGCCAGTCCTGAGACGGTTGCGTTAGGCTTGAATAGCGCGAGCCTTTCGCCTCTTCGTCCCTTCAAGGTCGGGAAGACGGTCGTGAAGTAACCTGTGTTGTTGAAACCGGAGTTTCCGCCCCATGTCACGTTTGACAGGTGCGTGCTGTTCGCAACAACATAGAACGTCTGTCCGTCAATGACCTTTGATTCGTCGTTACCCGTTCCAAGGTTCAACTTTAGGGTTGCTCCGGAGAACTGGTCCGTCAGGTCTGCGCTTGCAGAGCTGGAACCGTCTGCGCTGATACCCGTCACGCGGAACATGTGAGAGAACTCACCTGCCGTTGTGAGGAAGTACGCGTCTTTCGGAACCGGCGTGCCTTCAACAACAACTATGGAGTTGTTGCTGCTGTCTGCAAGGTCGAACACTGTGTCAGTGCTCAAGGCCTTGTATGCCCAGTTTATTGTCTTTTCGTATCCTCTGTCGTCTGTGTAGCTGACCTGGATCAGGTTGTCGCCTGACGGAGACACTTTTATCATGTCTCTCGAGGCGTCTGTGAGGCCTGGCGTTACGGACAGGAAGTTTACGCCGAACGAGTTCCATACAGGGTCGACGTACATGCCGCCGGCCGCCTTGATGAAGTCTTCGTTGGAACTTCTTCCGCCAACTGCAACCTGGAATGCCGAAAGTTTCCTTCCGGATATGGTCAGGTTGACGTATGTTCCGTCTACCGAGTCCTCAGCGTCGCCGATTTTTACCTTCGCGCCGTTGGTTAGAACGACTTTCTGCGCGCCGAACTGCACCTTTACAGAGTCTTGAGTCAGGTCTGTTGATGAAAGGTCGAAGACTCTTTCAACAAAGACGTCAAGGCCGCCGACTTTCTTGGACTGTCCCTCGTCGATGTTGTTCTGGTCGCTTCCCACCGCAACAACTGCAGTGTTTGCGTCAGAAGCACCCTTGAAGGTTACATCGTAGGTCACTCCGCTGACGGTTACCTGTATAGACTCGCCTCCGCTCAGGACTGCTGTTTCGGATGCACCGCCAGACAATACTAGCTTGTCTGTTGTTGCACCAGCGCCTGCCGGGTCGCCTGTAGAATCTGTGTGTACCGTGTATGTCCTGCCGAAAAGGTTCAATCTCTCGCCCTTTGCCGTGGACATGTTGACATCCTTGTCGAACGTTACGTACGTTCTATATAGGTAGTCAAGGTCCGTCGGGGACGTTGTGAACCTTCCCATGTCATACGTCGGGTCTACCGAGCTGCTGCTGCCTGGCTTCTCGAATTCTATCTTGTAGTTTGCCGAAGAAGTCGAGCTTGGCGTCAGGTAGATGAACTGCTGGTAGTTGTGTGTTGTACTGCCGTCTGTGTCCTCGAGCTTTTCTGTCTTCAACAGAGTTGGCAGGTCGTCCTTGGTCATAGTGCTCCTGACACCGCTCTTTCCAAGACTGTCGTCCAGGTAGAGTTTTGTGTTAGTCGTCGCTACTTCCTTGCCGTCACCGCCTTCTATGGTAAAGCCAGCCGCTGCTCCAGGGACAGACACGTCTGTCGTTACTGAGCCTCCTATTCGAGCTGCGATGTCTACTGCACCTACAACGTCGCTAGGAGCTGCTGCCGCTCCCACAACAACAAACGACTGTACACCGTCGCTTGTAACGAATGGTCGTGGGAATTCGCTTAGAGCTGCAAATGCCGCCGAAGAGCCCACCATAAGGGCTGCCAGCGTACCTGCTGCTACTAGTTTTTTGAATTGCATTTTCATGCAACCTCCTGTATATGTTTTTTACAAGTGAGCTGTTAGCTCACAGTTCTGGTTTGTCCGGATCAAACCGAGTTCCCGATAACCGATTAGCGCTCTGCGCCTTTCTGTTTCAGGTTCAGGGGTTTGAATATTACGGGGCTAAATAAGGGGCAAAGGGTATGTTAGAATAGAGCCTTATGCCTTCCAATTTAGTTAAACATTATATGGACATGGCGTATATATAATAGTGACTTGAAACAGTTTCATGGAGCAAGTTTTAACTTTTGTACTAGTACTATAAAAGTTTCTACAATTTATATATTTATTTTGAATGTTCCAAAACAAATATTTAGACGTTTTAGACAATAAAAACTTATTTTTGTTCTTTTGATTTGACATCTCTAGAATCTACCCTTTTTACCTCTTTTTTGAGCTTTATGAGGTTCTTGCGCCCTTTTGAAATCTTATCCACCAGGCCTCTCTCAATCAAGTCATTGATTACGCGTGATACCTTTGGTTTGCTGAAGTCGGTCTCGCGGACAATAGTCCTCTGATCAACTTCGCCCTTTTCTCTCAGCAGTATTTCCATCACCTTTCTTTCACCGTCGGTAAGAACGGGGAGCAAGTCCTTCACCCTTTGCTTCCTAAATATGAACATTATTGTTATCAGGAAGGCAATTATGACAAGCGCCAGAATTACGACAAAAATCATGAAAGGGTCAATTCCAAGAACCTCGTAGATGGCATAGATGTTAATTGACTGCCCCAGAATGGGCTTGTCATACACCCATGTAACGAATATGCGGCGCCCGTCAGTGCCTTCGCGCCCGAAATCCGGCTCAAACTTGCTAAGTCCTGTTCCGCCAAGCTTCAGGTCCTCCACAAGGGCCGCTCCAAGGGGGAACTTGACCGTAATCTGCATCCTGTCAACTGTTTCCGTCACAGAAAACGGATACCTGAAGAGCTTGAAATTCTGGAGGTCGCTGACAAGCGCCTTGACATTGAATTTATAGACAACCTCGCGGGCGGCTATTCCATCGCAGACGATAGAGGTGCCAAGGCTGTAGGTTGAGACGCATTCCAGCGGCACGCCGTCTCCCGATACCTGAACATTGGTAATACGCGAGAGCACGAAATAGTCGCTTCTTGTGACAGTGTTGTTGTAGGTTAATACGGCAGTCCAGTCGGTGCCGCCGTCGTCGTTTATTGATATATCGACGCTCCAGTTCGTTAACGCGGCATTTGAAACAGAAGAAACGAGAAGGAAAGCCGCCAGCAGCCACAAGCCCTTCATAGTTACTATAATGGTATGCAGGTATAAAAGCAGATATTATTCAAGCACGCTTTCAAGGAAGCTTATTTTTACGTAATGCGCGCATTTCTCGCATTCGCTGTAGCAGACATCGTCCACTTTTGAGAAATCGACTGAGGAGCATTCGTCAATAAACCTGCATTTCATAGGAATAATTGGCGCACGAGCTAAAATAACCGTCACTTCTTGTCAGGCGTTATGATTATTCCGCCGACGCCCGCCGCTGCAAACTGGTGTACGACTCCGGCGAGGAGGTTTGCGATGCTCTGCACCTCGTCTATCCTCATTTCATGCCTGTCGGGTCCTAGGATCTCTACAGCGGAAGGCCCGTAGGTGAGCACCACGCTAATGAGGGTTGTGAGGCTCTTTGCGAAGAACTTCACTTTTGCTATCTGTGAGTAGGCTTCGGCAACGTTCTTCATGGGATTCTCGACTTTTATTGTCTCTGTGAATTCCTTTTCGTAGATAAATATGTCCCTGATGTCCCCCATTTTCTCGACGTGCGTGGCGAGCGCATCTTCAACCACGCTCTTGTCGACTGCCAAAGCCTCGATGCTGAACCAGACGTCGAACCATTTCTCCTTCCGCTTTTCCTTTATCTGCTCGTTCAAATCCATATTAGACGCCTCATATTCCTGATTTAGGCAGATTATCCTCTATAACTACCCGCACAGAATTCTCCCCGATTGGATAAATCAATACATTATCTCCGCGTTTTAACTCTTCCGTAGCATATCTGCGCAATTGTCCATCGTGACATGTGACATTGACTCTTGATCCTAATCTGCAGCCACCAATACAATAATCGGTACGAGTTATATTTATTGGCCTGCCGGCAGCAGACTCGCATAATTCCTTATACAAACTTTCATTTCCACAAGGTCCACAAACATCTATTTTCAACACATCTGACATTCTTAATTTGATGGCAAAAGGCTTTTTAAATCTCGAATTATCTTTAAATCCCGGAAAATCCAAATCTTGTCTAATGTGCCTTGACATTCTCAGGAACCCGACAAAGGCGATACTTGCCGCGAAGAAACCGAATCCAAAAAAAGCCATGATGGCGCTGCTTGAAAGCTCCGTAATCTTTGCAATTGCCGCAGGCATACTTGTGGCGAAGACTGTTCCCGCTTTTGTTGCAGGTTCCGTGATAACCACGTTCTTCATGGCGCTCATGGCGATTGTGCTTTTCAGCCTCGTAGTCTACATAACAACAACCACGCTCGGAGGCAGGGGCAAATACATCGAAGGGCTTACCGCCACCGCGTACAGCGCGGTTCCAGTTTCAGCCGGACTGCTTGTCGTCGCCCTGCTTGCGTGGATGCCGTTCGTCATCGGGGTGCAGATAGTTGTTCTGGCGCTTACGCTGGCTTTGGGCATAAGCATGCTCCACAGGGGAATAAAGGAACTATACCGCGTAGACATGGTTACCTCGTTTATATCAGTAGCAATATCAGTCTTCGTGATTCTGCTGGCGGTCTACGCTTCCGTAGGCATTTCTCTTCTTGGAAGGCTTGCATCGGGGGTGCTATGATGGGAAAAACAGGGATAGTTTATGTCATAATCGGGATAGTTGCACTGATAGGCGCGGCGGTTTCCGCATATCTCATAGTAACAATGGCATCCGCCCTCAGCATAATCAACTCGGCAGACGCAAGCCAGTTCCCGGGCACGGACATCGCAACGCTGCAGGAATCGGTGGCCTACCTGAACATGCTCATAATCCTCGGCTCGGTATGGGTGCTTTCCGTCTTCCTGTCAGGAATCATTTCGATACACACCGGAATTCGCAGCCTAAGGAAGCCAAAAACCAGGACGCTGAACAGATAAGCCTTTTTCTAAATTGCAAGACGCAAAGCGTCAGTCGGTTGGAAAAAGAAAACCTATTATTATGGGCTCATTGGCATTTGCAGCTCATTAATAAATTCCACAACCATTTTATAGCAGGAAACCAATAATTAGACATGGGAGCTATATTCGAGGGCATAGGCATCGGCTTCTTCGCGGCGCTTTTCATATCGCTGTATGCCGAAGGCATTTTCAACTCAGTTCTCCCTTTTTGGCTAATCTACGGGATACTTGCGCCGCTATTCGCAGCCATTGTAATAGCCATACTCACGTTCTCCAAGAAGGACGAGAGGGACAGGAACCTGGAATGGTTCGAGGAAAAAAAGGATGAATAAGCCCCCGATGAGGATCGAACTCATGACCTACAGTTTACGAAACTGTCGCTCTACCAACTGAGCTACGGAGGCATTCTGCACATTCGCTCTTCTTTATGATTGGATTAGACAATTAAAAGGTTTGCATTACAATTACACAAATGCGCGAAGTTTTCGAAGTATCCGCGGATAACAAGTCAAAAGCCGAGGATCTGCTGAAGAAGGACGACGATATAAACCGCGGTTCGATAACGCTCCGCACAGCGGGCAGCCTTGACATGGACCAGGACTGCTACTTCATAATACTTGACGCGTCAGACGAACGCATAGAGAAGGCAAAAGAACTCCTGAAGGAACTTGCAAAGCCGTCGAAGCACAAGACGGAAGTTCTGGAGAAACTTGACAAGCAGGAGAACGCCGCCATAGAAGGATTCGGAAACATTCTTGGGTGAAGACAAATGAAATGCTTCGCATTTCGTACAAACATTTTAGGTGATTCTAGTGGTTGACAGACTTTCTCCCGGCGAGATTGACAATTATCACAAGTACCGCAAAAAGAAGATGAAACACCTTTATATCTGCAAGGAATGCGCCCACGGATTCGACAGGGAAACACCCGTTTCAAAGTGCATATTCTGCGGCGGCGCGGTGAAGGAGCTCCAGCGCGACGACATACCCTCTTCAAAGCCCCTCATGAGATACACCTGCCCGTCATGCGAGAAGATATTCATAACCGAGCATGCCGACAAATGCCCGAAATGCGGCTCGCGTTTCCTGCATTTCTATCAGGTGCGCAATATCAGCACAAGGGAAGTGCTCTCCATGAGAAAGAACCAGCTCAAGGAAAAGCTGAAGCTTCTTGCCAAAGCAAAAGCCAAGAAGAAATAGGCAAGAATGGGCCCGGCAGGAATCGAACCTACAATCTCAACCACGTCAAGGTCGCGTTTGGCCGAATGCGCGGAAGTCATGACGCTTTAGCGCCTTTCTTTTCCGCGCCAGTCACATGCCACTAGACCACGAGCCCGTTTGGAATTCAATCAAAAGAAACATATTATTACTACCCTTTAATTCTTATGTAATATGATAATTTATCATGGGATTTGTAGGGGAATTTAAGGAATTCATCAACGAGTACAAGGTGCTCGGGCTTGCCATTGCTTTCATCATAGGCATCGCTGCAACCAACCTGATTCAGTCTTTGGTCAACAACATAATAATGCCTGTCATCACGCCCTTCATCCCGGGCGGCGCGTGGGAGAATGCAACGCTTGCAATCGGTCCTATAATAATACGATGGGGACAGTTCCTTTCGGCGCTCCTGAATTTCATAATAATCGCGCTGGTAGTTTTCATAATCGCGAAAAAAGTGATGAAGCAGGAAAAAACGAAGAAATAACGCCGAAATCCCCAGCAAATGACTTTTTAAAAATAACCCTCAAGTAAATCTGATGAATACGCAAGATGCATCGGGATTTTTCGGGCGCAAGGTGCTGCCTGTTTCTGATATGCCGTGCCAGAATATGGTTATCGCGCCCGGCAACAAAAGCAAAAAGATAGTTTATTGCATGTCAGACTGCCGCCCTGAAAGGTTCTGCACATATGCCGGCGGTAATGCATGTCCCTACAAATCTAAGTCCGAGTCCTGATCTCCAGGCAGTATTTTGCCTTCTTGTTGGAATAAGTTTTCCATGTTTTCGGGTTGAGCGTCAGGGGCACCGCTCTCCGTTTCTCTATCACTTTCATCTTTTCGTCCAGAAAGAACAAATCCAGGGAATGCCTGACAAAAGGCATCCATATGCTGTTTGCGTAAATCAGCGCGCCGTCGGCGCCGGAATTGTCGAACATCAGTCCCCGCACAGACGACAGCCCTTTACAATCCTTGACGCGGTAGGTTTTCCGTCCAAGCCTGAAATTTATAATCCTACACATTTGCGCGCCGTCCGAATTTCAGCAGGTCTTCTTTGTTGTAGACTCCCTTATATCCTTCCGTCTCTCCCGTCTTGAAAAATATCATCTGGGCTATGCGCGCGTTTCTGAATATCTTCACGGGCTTTGAGACTTCCACGTGGAAGAAAGAGCGCCCTTCATATCCCGGGTCCCAGAGTGCGCTGTGCTCAACTATTCCGCAGGCGAGCGCGCTGCTTCTTGGAAGCATGAGCCCCGCCAAGTTTTTCGGCAATACGATCGTCTCGTTGAAAGCTATGTGGTAGGTACCTGGATTGAGGTTCCAGAAATCGCCGTCAGATTTTACTTCCGCATATTCCGGAAGCTTTCTGTTCTCATTCGTGAAGTCGAGGGCGCCTTCCCCCTCGAGAGTAAAAACCTTCGCCACGGTGAGGTCCACGCCGCACTGCTGTATCTGTACTGCAGGATCTATCATGTCCCTGACCAGCAGTCCCCGGGCGACAAGCTCCCTTATTTCCCTGTCTGTGAGAAGCATGAGTAAAGTACGTGAGAAAGATATTAATGATTACTTTTATGGTTGGACGCCTCTTCAGTGCCTTCGACGATATCCTTCCTTTTCTTTTCGTCGCCTTTTATCCCGTTGAAGAATTTCTTGTGGAACGCTTCTCCCATCAGCCGCTCCCGCTTCTCGAAGTACGCGCCGGCTATGATGGAAAGCGCAGCGGCAAGTATTCCGATTCCTGCAAACGCGTAAAACACGGTGAAAATTTTTGAAATGTCTGTCGTTGGGTACAGGTCTCCGTAGCCGATGGTGGAAAGCGTAACGCCTGTGAAGTAGAACGAATCAACGTAGCCCCAACCTTCAAGCTCGTGATAAGCGAGGGTGCCAAAAACCATCATGGCAATGACGGTCGACACTACGATTTCAAGCTTTATCGATGTTCTCATCGCAATCGCTTAGCTATTGTCGCCTTCTGTTTTTATAGATGAATTTTGATTTTTAGATGTAGAACGCATCCGTGGTCCAATGGCAAGACTTCAGCTTCCCAAGCTGACTATCCGGGTTCGAATCCCGGCGGGTGCATTTCTACAGAGCTAAGTTTTTCACGCTCGTCCTATAATTTTCCCCAGAAATGCAAAATCGGCTTTCAACTCGTCACGCAACCTTGGATTGTAAAGAACGGCTGCGGGGTGATACATCGGGATGACATCAAATGTTCTGTCGCCCAGGATAATTTTCTTCAATTTTCCATGCAGTGCAGTTATGCCCTCAATTCTTTTCATTTCATCAGGGCTGAATCCGCCGAGGACAAATTTTGTGGAGAAATTCCCGAGCGTCACTATTACCCTCGGTTTTATTATTTTCACCTGTTCAATGAGGTAAGGTGTGTGGGTGCATATCTCATCATGACTGGGATTCCTGTTTTCCGGCGGACGGTATTTGAGGATATTCGCTATGTAGATGTCATTGAGCGAAAGTCCTATTGACATAAGCAGCTTGTCCAGTTCTCTGCCGGATGATCCGACAAATGGCAAGCCTTCGATGTCCTCTTTTTCGCCAGGCGCTTCTCCTATGAACATTACAGAAGCTTCCGGATTCCCCTTGCCAAAAACCATGTTGTGCCCTTCCTTGAGCGGAAGCCCGGCATTCTCTGCGCGTTTTCTAACTTCGTCAAGATCTTCCTGCTTTGCCATGATTATTTTTTCTGACGAATTGTTAAGAACATAGCAGTCCGAAAAATAATATAAAATGTTCTATAATATAGCCAATTACTCTAAAATTAGATGCTTTCCTGCATTCCAAGGACGTCAACGCTAATCTGAGCGTCCGTGTAATAGCGGTACCACAAGTTGAATGTAAGCGATACGGTGCCGGTAGGCGTGTCCGCCCACGCCGCGCGGTCTATCGCAATGGTGCAGCCGAACGGCGCCCGCTTGTCCGCGCGCAGCTTGACCAGATTCTGGATTACGTCGCCGTATACGAACACTTCTGTGCCGCTGCTTGCGCCAAGGCAGTCGTAGAACGACGCTCCCGGCCCGTTAAGCTCGAGGGTTGCAAAGATGAAACCGTTTGGAACCGACACATCGCTCTCGAAAGGAAGCGGCCATCCGTTGCCGACGTTCTGGAACTCGAAGACGTAATTGGCAAGCTCATAATTCGGAGAGCGCTGGTTCACAACGATGGGATTTATGCCGCGCGTTGCAACAACCTGAATTGGCGCTGCATGCGAATTGACTATTTCCACCGGCAATGTCATAGGCTCGCCAAGAAGCTCGCGGCGCTGCGCCTCGGCTTTGTTGTATGCTATAAGATTGACGTGGGCGTTTGTTGTGTACAAGTAAGACACGCGTGCAGTCATCGGATAGGAAGTATGAATGCCTTCGGGAAGCACCGGCGGCTGCCTCAGCCACTGTGTGGTAAAGGACTGCCCGGGCTTGTTCTGGCTTGGAACGGCAGCGCGGATAGAATCGAAATATTTCACGTCAGAAGTCTGCCATGCGGACGCCGCGCCGCAGAAGTTATTAGTGAACTGCCCCCAGGCGTTGTTGACATACCCGCTGAGTGAAACGCCTCTTCCCCGCTCGTAGCCTACGTTAACATAGCCCCTTGCATTGTCCCAGTAGCTGAAAAACAGCTGGCCGCTGTTGTAATCAAAAGCAAGTCCGTTGCTTCTCCACGGGCGCGTGTAAGATAGCGGCTGCCCCATTTCGTTGTACCAGGACTCGTCGCCATAAAGGTCTGCCGTGACGCATCTTGCAGTGGTGCCGCCAACGTTCTCTATATCCAGGAAAACATTTACGACGTCGTCAGGCTCGGCGAGAGGCGGATCGGCGGAGAATTCGTTGATGACTATCGCGTCATTCGGATTCTTGTTGCTGCTCGTCACACAGCCGCTTATGACAACTATCAATGCGACAAGCAGCAATAAATGAATTCTCATAACTATTCGCTATATTTTATTCTGTCCGGCGGCTTAAATAAATTCCAAAGTTAAAGATTTCATGCGGGTTTCTATAAGGCTAAGCCGAAAATCCGATATCAGGCAGTATACCAAGCTTCTGCAGAGAACATATCAGGATGCTTACACGTCAGAAAAGCTCGGATTGACGAAAGACTGCTTCTCCATGAAGGTTTTTTCGACGCCGGACACACAAAAATACCTGAAGTCGTCGCTCATTATAAATAAGAAACAAAAAACATGGCTGGCGTTCATTGGCAAAAAGCTTGTCGGCTCCATAACCATGACAGAAAGCGGCAAAGAGTTTGAATTAAGGGGATTTTATGTATCGCCTCAGCATCAGGGCAAAGGAATCGGAAAGCAGCTCTGGATTCTTGCAAAGGATTTTGCAAAAAGAAAAGACATAATACTTGACATTTATGCCCACAACAAGCGGACAATAAGCATGTACAAGAAATGGGGATTTGTCATCGACAGAAAGAAAGGCGTTTTCTACAGGCACTGGCCGGAGTGGCCCGAAGGGCTTAAAGCGAAATGCATCTACATGTGTTTGAACAGAAAATAAAAGAATTTAGAGCCCGACTACCTGGACGTTCACGCTTTCTGATACGTAGTATCTGTACCGGATGTTGAAGATGAACTGGAGCGTGTCCTCAGGTCTGCCCTGCCATACGTTCTTGTCAATTTTGATGTTGCATGCGACTGGCAGAGAACCCTGTCCGATTTGTCGCAGGCGCACAAGTATGTCCGCGTCGTCAAGATCGATGTGCGTCCCGCTTCTTATTCCAAGGCAGTCTTCGAATTCAACGCCGGGGCCGAATATGTCTATCGTGCCCTGCAGGCGCCCTCCGATTCCGCGTATCCGTCCGTCGTCTTCGGGCGTTATCGGGAACCCGTCGCCGACGTTGTCAATCTGTATCCTGAACGGGTACGTCTCGAACTGCGCCGTGCTTTCCGTGTCGACTATGATAGGAGTCTGGTATCTTTCCGGGATGCTGAGCTTCAGGGGACCGTTGCTGTTGACAATGACAAAAGCCGGACCGGAAGACTGCTCGCCAATAAGCTGCTGCCTTCGGAATTCGTCCTGGCTTATCAATTTCACGCCAAGGTGTCCGGAAGTGTTGTAATCATAAGTTACCCTCGCCTCTATCGGGAGGTTCGCAGTTATGCCCTGCGGTATGTCGGGCGTCGTGAGTTCCCACTGAGTTATCCGGAAATCGCCCGGAATGTTCCTGCTTGGGACGGGCGGCTTCAGCACGATGGAGCCCCATTTCGTGAGCGTTGAGTCAATGATGTTGCCAAGACTGTCCCTCCATTGCCCTTCCACGCCGAACAAGTCAGCTTGCACGTTCTTCGCCGTGGTTCCGCCTATGTTTTCAATCTCGAGATCGAAGAGAACCTGTTCTCCCGTATATGCCTGAAGAGGAGACGCGGAAAAGCTGTTTATCGTGACGCCCCGGTTCTCGCTTGTCTTCACGGCGCGGTTATTCACGCAGCCTGATATGAGAACCACTGACGCAATAAGGAGGATTAAAAGCAATTTCTTCATTCTATCATTCTCCGCTTCTGAAATATATTGGATTCATGCGGTATAAATAGTTAATTACCGTACGATGCTAATCCTGAGCTTGCCGCGCGTCTCGTATTTGTAATTGAGTGTAACCACGAAATCCGCATTCTCGCTGGCAGCCACCGGCGATGAAACGACCCTGCACGCGAGACGCGGGAACGTATCGCCGTTAGGGTACAAAATCCCCCCCTGCTCGAGCACCGGGCAGCTCAGAATGCTTTCGCTCCGCGGATTATTCGGCACGATGACAAGATCCCCCGGCATTATATTGCCCATGAAGCCGTTGCCCACGTTCGTTACGGTGAGATAAACAAAATACTCCTTGCCGGGCCTCATTACAAGAGGCGGCTGGTCGCTGAACTCCACGTCAAGGCGCACGTTCCTGTCGCTGTAGGTATAGCTGCGAGCGCTCCCATAGTTGCCGGATGCCGCGCGCCTCTCATACTCCTCCTCACTTACGAGCTCGAAAACCTGAACTGCGGAGAGTTCGCTGTCGAACGTTGTCCTGACATTCACCTCGGATTCCGTAAAAGGCTCCTCTATTTTTTCCGGAGAGTAAAGAAGGCACGCAATCGACTGGAATTCGTTTGGCAGCATCCTTGGAAATGACGCAATGCACTCATTGCCCATGAAAGTTCCCTTGTCGAAAAGCTGCACAACCACGTCGTACACGATCTTCTCCTGCCTGTTGTCGACGTCTATGTGAATTATTGTCGAGCTGTTCGCGAAGACAGACGGGGGGTCGGCTTGAAGTTCCACGACTACGCCGTCGCCGCTGCGTACCGAGGTACAGCCGGATATGAGAACTACAGAAGCGACAAGAGCAAGCAGCAGGATGTAACGCATGAACAATTTATTGGTCTGCCTGAATAAAAAGAATCATTTAGCTCTGTAGAAATGCTCAAGGAAAAGCCACAGGGAGGGTATCATGTGTCCATGATACAAGATGAAGCTACACTTCATCTGTACGCATTGAGCAAAGCTCAATGCTGTACCCTCTAGTTACTAACCCTATTGTGAATACACAATAGGGTTCCTGTGGCTTTTCTCATAGATTTTCTACAGAGTCGAATCATTTGGACTTTTTGTGATCAGGGTTGTGCAAGTGAAGGAACCTGCAGGGCTTCCCTGCTACACGTTGTTGAACGGATTTATGACAATGTCAACGCTGTTGCGCAGCTCGTATCTGTACCTGATTGTTGACGTTATCTGGTAGCTCCTGAACGGCTCAACCAGCGGCTCCCTGAGCTTCACCGTGAACATGAGCGAGGAACGGGACTCGTCGCGGTATATGGGTATCGCGCCTTCAACCATCTTTTTCCCGCCGTTGTTGGTGCATCTCATGCCTCCGGTAGCGGCGTCTATAACGCACTCGAATTTCTCGCTGGATTTGTCTTCTATCACGTCGAACTCGGGCGGGAATAGAATTTCCATTGCCCCCGATTCTATCTCGGATTTAACAAGCGTGCCCGAACCGCGGTTCTTTATCTTGAAAAGCATGACAGCCTCGTAGTTGTTAAGAATGTAAGGCGCGCCCTGCAGCTCCACGTCTATCTGCATCGGCCCGCTGCCATGGGACTTTGTTGTGAAAAGGCTTGTCTTCTCGCCCGCCCGCTGCCTCTTCGTAATCTCCTCCATGTTGACGGCAGGCACTATGTAGTTAAGCGCCCCGTCGAAATCATAAGTCGTCTTGAAGTCCAGCTTTGCCTGTGTGCGTATGTTCTTTATGTCAGTGTCGCGGGGGGTTTTCATGGCTATATTGACGGGCTTCTCCTCGCCCGGAAGTATGGGACACGGGTTGCCGACGCCGCATTCGTTCAGCTCCGGGATGCAATACCGCTGGTTTGGTAATGTGGAGCCTACGGAGTAGAAGTTGCAAGGCTTGTCGTCAAGCGCCGGGTCGCCGCTCGAGGAACGCATCGTCGGCGCGTTGAACAGGTCAACCGTCGCGTCGGTTCTCTTGACAGAGTCGCGGTTCTCTATAAGGAATGACAATATGACCTGCTGGTCCGGAAGCAGCGGTGATTTCGGTATCGTGTAGATGTCCCTCACAATAACGACGTCTTTCACCCCGTTCTCCACGACAGACTGCTGTATTGATATGACGTCGCGCCCGAATATGTCCGGCAGTCCTACGCATCCGCTTATTAGTATAACAGAAGCAATGAGGAGTAATAACACTATTCTCATAATCTATCTAGATAAGTCTATGGCTTCGCCCCGTATTAAAACATTTTTGGAATAAGCCGCAGGAATCTGACGTATCCGGCATTTTTCCCAAAAGACTGACAAAAAATGTAAAGCTGAGGCTATTTATTCTTTAACCGGAAACGATAATTATGGACTTTTTCCAGCAGTATTTCATCGATCCCGTTATGCAGGGAACCGGTTACAACATCTACAACACGCTGGCATACGCGCTTATCCTGATATTGGCCGTCTTCGCGACGTACAAGCTCCTGAAAAAAATGAAGATATCCATCGACGACCGCTTTGTCATTGGCGTGCTGCCATACGTCATCCTCGGCGGTTTGCTGAGGGCGCTGGAGGATGCGAACTCATACGGCTTCTGGCTGAAAACCCCCATAATCTACATGGTCATATTTGCAGTCGCTTTTGCGGCCCTGCTGGCGTCGAAAATAATCGAGACAGTTGCAAAAAAGCCGAGGCTGAGCTACGACAAGATATGGGCGTCCATAGGCGTCGTCCTGATTCTTGCCGCGCTTACGCAGGTATCTGTCAAGAGTCCGTTCGCCCTGGGCGCAATGGTTGCGCTGTCGGCGTTCTGGGTAATACTGTTGATACTTGCAAAAAAACTTACAGAAAGGTTCACAAAAATCAAATTTTTCAGCCGGGAGAACACGTCGATACTTGCGGTGCATCTATTCGACGCGACGACGACGTTCGTTGCGCTTACATATTTCCCGTACTTCGAGCAGCACGTTTTGCCGTCGTTTTTGATAAACATCTTCGGCCCTGCAGTGATGTTCGTGCTAAAATTCGTTGTGGTTGCTGCTGTTCTGCACGTTCTTGACAAGGAAATGTCAAAAGAGCTGCAAAAGAAGAAATTCATCAAGCTTGTCGTGCTCATTCTTGGGCTGGCTCCGGGGTTGCGCAACTTCTTCCGGCTGATTATGGGCGTGTAGTTCTTCCGTAATTTGTTGTCATTTGTGAGTAGTTAAAGGTTTAAATCCTTTTCTTCCTTAGTAAAACTATGTACATATTAGGAAAAAGCGGAACACCAAGCATATTGAGCGAGGACAGCGCGCTCGGCAGCAATACTAATTATACAGGCAGGCTCATGAAATCCCTGTTCACTGTGGGCATGGCGGCAACAGCCGCAGCCTGCGAGACGTACAGGGACAACGCTCCCGCCATGATTGGGGGACGCGAACGGACTCCGTATGAGAAGATGCTTATTGTCAGAAGCGTGTCGAAGGGCGACCTGAAAAATCCGAGAACCGGACAGTATGAGAGGAGCATCAACGGATTCGCGGGGTTCCATGACGACAACCAGAACGGAAAAGAGGATGCCAGGGAACTGTATCTTATAGTTTTTAGGGAGGGCGACGACAGGCTCGCATACGAGCTGACAGCCAGCATGCAGAACATGCTGAATTCCGGCCGCACTCCTGTCGCATATATCCCGGTGCCGTCAGTGCCTCCGGGAGTTGCCAGCAGCGCTTCCCCGTCCGGGTACTATCCTGTGACAAAGAGCGTGAGGGCTGACGGAAAAACGGTGTGGAATGTAAATGCCGAATACATGAGGCTGATGGAGCAGAATGAAACTCCGATAGATCCGGCAGGCACCGACGCTATCAGGACAAACCCTGCACTCAAGAAAGGCGGCAGCGTGACCGCGCCTTCGGCGCCCTCGCCAAAGAAGCCTTAAGGACCGCTTGTTTTCAATTGATTAAACCCGTTGGCACACACTGCGTTAGCCTGCGCAAGCGTCTCGCCGTCGGCTGTTCTTGGCGGGTTGCAACAGACCTTGACGCCTACGCCGGGGTCCCTGCACTCCAGCGGAAGGTTTCTTCCTGTGCTGTCAACGACGATGTCATTGTTCTGGTCACATTCGCCTGTGCTCTGGCAGCCGCCCCATCCTGCACGACACCGCGCGCCGCTGTTCGTGACATATTCCTGGCAGTAAGTTGCCGAACCGAAGCCTGGAACACTGCTAAAACATGAGCTCCACTGGGCATAGCCTGAACTGAAGTCGCTGTCTGCAAGCGTTCCCATTATGTGCGCCACGTAGTCCGGATCGAACGTGCGCCCGGTGCAGCTGCCCGAGTTGTATTTCCTGAGGGCGCCTTCCACGCTGCCGCATTCGCGTATGTTGTTCGACAGGAACCTTATTCCGCACTTCAGGTTCTCATCAACGTCGAACGCCCTTATCTTTGCGACGTCGCATTCCGGATGATATCTTGGAATTATCTGGAGCAGCCCGTATGACGCGTCGCTTATAGCCGGCTCGTCCCTTCTTGCAGTCTCCCTCCAGGCAGATTCCTTGGATATGAGCGCAGCAACAAGCGCCTGGGGCTTGTCGACATTCAGCGGGAACAGAGAAACGTAAGTCGCTATCTTGTCCTTGTGCCTGTTATAGCTGGAAACGTAGCTGGATGTTACGCTCGAGCATGAAGCCAATGTCGCGCCTGTTATAACCTTGTCCTTGCATGCGCCGTTGTTTGGATCAAGGCTACCTGCACGCACATACTGGTTGACGTCGATGACGCCAGCCCTTCTCGCGTTCGGGTCCCACTGGCATGACAAGCCGCACTTTGCCGACTGGGTTGTGCAGTCGCCCTGCGTTATGAAACGGTCGCACTTCATGCTGCCGCACGAGTGGCAGCGGTTGTAGATTGTGCCTCCGATCAGCCTGGAGCCTTCTATGTCGCTGAATTCGAACCAGCACGTGCCGTTGCGCCCGTCCTGGTTATTTTGGGCGTAGCATTCTTGTTCATTGTTGCACGATTCAAGCGTTCCCGTGCCGCACCTGCTGCACACGGGCTCGTACGGGTCGAACATGACTCCCAGCGGCGGCGTGACGGGTATCTGCTTCTTCTTCGTGAGCACGAACATGTAGTCCGGCATCTCCGCTGTTATAAGGGCTGATTTGACGTCAACAACCGTCGCGTCGTTCGCTGCGTTGAAGTCGCAGATGAAAGCGAATATGGACTGGAAGTTGTAGGGAAGAACAGTTACATCCTGGGGCACCCTGTACTCGAGCACTTCATTCTCGCCTTTCGTGTCATCCTTGGCTGTTACGCCCTCGCACTTCAATTTGCTTCCAACAACCTTCGGCAGCGATATGTTGATGAGCGTGCCCCTCTTCAGCACCACGCTCGATTCCTCGCGCGTATTGGACACGGACACAAGCAGCAGCGAGTTCTGTCCAGCTACTATGGGCTGGGGGCCGACATTGAGCGACAGCTGCGCCGGACTTGACTTCGTCACCGCGAGCACATTCCTGAAGATATTCTCGTTCTCCTGTATCTTCCTGTTTATCTCCGCGTCCGTCATCACCTCGGTTTGCAGCGAGGTTGTCGTCGAATACTTGTAGCTAAGGTTCATGGAAATCTCAGCCAGCCTGGTTTCGCCCTGCCTTCCCGGCTGGCTGACTGCCGTGAAGCCTCGGACGCTCACGCTCTTCACTTCTCCCCGGTCCATCTTCTGGACGTAGCCGAAGTTCTGCAGGAACGTGTCCCTGTCCCTTGTCAGGCAGTTGTACCTGGACACGGCGCCGAACGTGCCCGGAACTGTTTCGCTCTCCTTAGCCAGGCATGCGGAGATGCATGCGTCAAGCGTTATGCCCCTGACATCGGCCGCATCCTGCCCGCAATTCGAGCCGCTGTTTTCCGGGTTGCAATAGAATTCATCCCTGACAATATCATTGTCGTGACAGAGCGAGTAGGTTGACTGCACCAATGCCGCGTCCACTTTGGGCACTATGCACCACTGGTTGCAGCCAAAGCTGAGATACGCCTCGCGCGCGGGCTGCTTCATCGAGCCCTCGTTCTTGATGACTGTGGTAATTGCAAATTCCCTCCCGCCGGGCACGCTGGGCGGCAGAGCGTCAAGCAGAGTGACCTCTAATCCCTTCGGGAAATCGATGGGTTTTTCCGGCCTTACATTAACCAGCTGCTGCCTCGCGTACCATTCGGTGGGATTTGTGGCAAGCAACCAGATGTCTGTAAACGCTCCCGACACGGCGCGGTAAGCTATCTCAACAGGCGTCTTCACCTGTCCCAGCGCCTGTTGATAGTAAGCTGAATACGGGCCGAGAGCCACGTAGGAAAAGAGCAGTATTATAACCCCGCCCTGCAGCACGGTCTTCCACCCTCCTGTCTGGTAGAACTGCATGATGCCTAAAAATCCTAAAATTGCCCAGACTATCCAGAAGACGAACGCGGACATGAACGACCAGTTAAGCGCGCCTAAAGCAATCAACAACAGCATGGCGCTGTATCCGATGATGGCGCCCGAAGAAAGATGGGTGACCCAGTCAAGCGGGCGGAACGAATCGGAAAAGTTCAGAAGGAAAGTGAATCCGGCGCCTATTATGGGGAATATCCACAAATACGTCAGATTGTAGCCGACATACGTGAGCGTGAAGAAGAACATGAAAAGAGCAAGAATAGTAGTCCACGTCCACGGGCCGAAGACGAAGTCCCATGTGCTCTGGATGGCGTTCATGCCAGTAGCCGCGAACGTCTCGGCACCGCGCGACATGATGCCGATACCACGCAGCAGGGCATGTCCGATGGTTCGTCCGCGCGATGCGAAATCTTCTGCAAGAACGACAGCATGACCAGCCAGTTCCTTTTCCAGCGCCTCTTCATCAGGAGAGTTGAGCCCTATCCTGTACCGACGAGCAAGCTCGATAGATACAGTCTGAGCCTTTCCAAGAAGGTAGTTCTGCAGGTGAGCCGCCGCTGCTTCAAAGTCCCGCTTGTAATCCTCGAAGAATTTTTCCCTCGATTTGATGTAAGTCTGCAGGGCATCCCTTGCCTCGTTCATGTCCTCATTGAGCGCAATGTTATTTTCTGCGTTGTAACGCCGGACGTTGTCAGCCATATTTATGAGGTCTTCGTTGGAGCGCTTGTTTATCATCACACCGCGCGCAGCCCTGGATTGTTGACGAAGCATTCTTCTGAGATTATTCCTCATAGTCCGCGCAGTCCTTTCCAGTTCCCTGAGCTCCTGCGCGCGCCTGGTGTATTCCTCACGAAGGGCTTTTCCGTTAAGCCCGCCGCCGCGAATGAACACCCTGGTGAATTCGGCTTTGGCGTAGCGGTTCAATATACGTTTGCCCTTGTTGGCAGCTGCAAGAACAAGAGGATTCTTCCCAAGCTCGCGCTGCTTAACGTCACGCCCGAGCCTGTCCTTTATGCCTTTCAGTCCCAGATAGCTTACTCCGCTGTCCTTGGCAGCAGACGCAGCGCGGCTAGGACCGCTACTGTTCAGCCGCCGCACGTCGCCGGAAAGAACGCCGGGAGCCCGACTGGGACCTCGAAAGCCAGGCCTGCTGCTGAATTTCATCGTGCCTGGTTCGACTGTGTAATAAGCGATTATTTTTATTCTGCCTTTGACGTTTATTGACAAAACCTTGTTCCAGTGCGTCACTACTCCCTTCTGTACAGACCTGACATATCGGTCAGCTTTTCCCCTGACCGAGTCTTCAGCCATTATATCGTAAACCCAGTTGTTGTCCTCCGGCTCTAGGTTTATTATCTCCCACCTGTCGAACTTGGCATCAACTTCTTCAGTCCCGCCGCCTGTTTTCGGCTTTCTAATCTTCACATTTTCGTCAGCCGTGAATCTGAAGATGCCGTCGTATAAAATTTCTCCATCTTCGTAAATTATATTCTTGTCTTTGTCCTGTTCAGGTTTCAATGAAGCTTCAAGCTCAAAATACGTGAATGTATTTCTGTCTACTATGCCCTCATGCCCTTTGCTGCCTCTTATAAGATTCTGGTCACCCAAGTCTATCCAGTTGTGAACGCCGAAAGCTGACTGCTGACCGCGCCTTCTCATAAGGTTCATCCGGTTCAGGCTTGCGAGGTAGACTGTGTACCGTCTTATGCTGAACGGCACTGGGTCCCCGTTTCTTACTGCCTTGTAACGCCATTCGTCAAGATATTGCCAATACAACTCACTTCTCGGAAATTTCAATGGGCTGCTAGGAGCATTGGGCGAGCGCGGTTCCCAGATTCTTCTGACCATCAAATCCGCAAGCTCTTCTATCATCACCCCTACTCCAGCGTTCCTGAGCATTTTCCTGGCTTCTTCAAGCGCGTCAGTCCTGTTCATGTTCCCAAGGTTCGGTACTCTTTCAAAATTAGTGATGGCCTCCTGTATCGCTTCATATGTTCCACGACCCATGTAATCTCCAACCTTTTTGGAGTCTAAAACTTCTATTATTTCATCTGGGTTTATGCTTGCAGCAGCCTCTTTCTCAACATGCTTCTCAACATGGACATGCACCTCCTGCATAGGCTGGGAGTCCACTATTATCATAACCTCCCTTGGAGTCCCCGGAGTTGGTGATGGAGTTCCGGTTGGTGTTGGAGTCGGTGTGCCGGTTGGAGTCGGCGTGGGAGTAGCTGTTGGAGTGGAAGCAGGAGTAGGCGTATAAGTCGGTGATGTAGTCGGTGTCGGGTTTGGATTAGGATTCGGGTTAGGGTTTGGATTGGGACCTGCGTTGCGTCTTTGTCCCTGATTCCAGTAAGTCAGAACATTTCTGGCGCCGCGCCTTTGTCCCAGCCTGTCAGGTCCCATCCTTGCAATCTGTTTTTCGGAGCCGCGCCTTCTTTTAAGGACTCCGAGCGCCATCAGTGCCGCTTCCTCTATCTTGTCAATCGGTTCGTCCTTTGTCTTCGGGTTGGTCAGCAACGCCACTTTTATCGTCTCATAATCGTCGTCATCCCTGTATTTTCCCGGGTTCTTGAGAATTTCCTCTATCTTGTCCAACAGCTTATACTGTTCCTTTATGGACAATGCTCCCCAATCAGCGTCATTGTAAAACCCTTTCCTCATGGCCTGAAGAGCTTCGAGCCCCGCCCTGAATTCCTCAGCCCCTTCCTCGGACGTGACCGACCAGTGGCTTCCAACCTCTTTCCTGCGCGCTTGCGAGGCTTTTGTAGAGATTTCCTTTGCCTTCCTTGCGGCTTTCCAGTATTTCAGAACAAGTTTCCTGGCATATTCCTCAGATTTCTTCTCTGATACGCCTATCTTTACGAACTCCGATTTGGCGTATTCTACAGCTTCTTCCGCCTTTTCAAAATCAGCGACCTCTGTTTTTAGCCTGTTTGTGACATCAATAAATCTAGCTTTATCAACCATCTTAACATCCCAAGATTACAATATCTAAATGTGCCTGGTTCTCTGGTAATCTTATCGTAATTGCGCCATAAATAGATTTTAGAAAAAGCTAATTTCTTATGGCTCTTTCGAATTCCTTGTCGAGATTATCATCGCCTTCCAAGGCTTCCTCGAAAATCCTGTCAGCTTCATCTTCACTAAGCACTTGATTAAACAAGTCGTCCAGTTCGCCTTCCGAATGGCCGCTACGCTTCTTTTGATGTTCCAGAACATCTCCAAGACTAACAGTAAATGCCCTGTTATACGATTTGCTAAGCCTTAGAATCTCTTCAGGTGAGACGCGCCAAAACTCCGCCGCCCACAATATTGCCTCGCACTGCATTTCTTTCGGCTGGTTCCAGTCCGTATAAGGCTCAGGCTGGCCGAACATGTAATTCCTATATCTCATATCAGGATTGAACTGCGGAATTATGCTACCCGTAAGATTTACATAGGCTCCGACACTGCTGTTGGCGTCCAAGGAAGCCTTTATTATTTTCATATACTCTTCAAACTTTCTGTGATCGAACGAATTTCCGGCTATCCTAAGATGCGAAACCCACCAACACATGAAATTCAGGTTGACAAGGTACATGCTTCCTGTGCCTTCTTTCTTTGCAAATTTCACGTCCCTCGGGTGAAACATATGCAAGACGTGCTCATCGGGTATAAATCCGACCTGTTTTCCGAGCATCTTCAACCTGTACTGATATTCCATATCTTCCCAGTTGACGCCCGAAATTGCCTGTGAGAATCCGCCGATTTCCAGGAATTTGTCGCGTCTTACGATGTTCACCATTCCGGGCATCTCACCAGGCAGCCACAAAATTGCGCTTTTATATCCCCTGGGGTCTGTATTGGCTGATTTCATGGTAAAGTTTGCCCTATATTGCTCACGGGAGCATGTCGGGTCGAGAAAAAGCACTGCATCCGGCTGGGCAAATTCGTAGCTCTTCAGAACGCTTAACGCACGGCTGGGGAACCCCGGCTTGTACAAAACGTCGCTGTCAGAAAATACCAAACCAAAAAAATCCCTGGCTCGCTGGGCGCCCCTGTTGAAAAGATAATTTTTTGGGAATGGAACACCTTTGCCTACATGGTATTCAGACACATCTATGTGCTTCTCAAGTCCCCCGAATTTGCCGGATGCCATAAGAGCTCTTATCTGCCCGGTTTTGTCAGGGTAAACAGCTTCGCTTACAAATACCCTGTCAGCTCCGGAAGCTATTGCCGATTTAATCGAGAAAAAAATATTCCTTCCCCTAATAGTAAAGCCTTCAGGCTGACTGCCGTCGAAAACTTCTCCTCCATGAGAATATAGATATGCGATATTTTTTGCCATATGCCTGCACTTGCGTAATTTATTATAGGAGCGCGCAATAAAATCATTTACTATGTTGCCCTTAGTTACTATAATGATGCCGACAAAGAACAGAGGTCATCTTATTCTGGACGCCATATACAGCTTAATTAATCAGACATACAACGACTGGGAATTAATAATACTGGATGACTGCTCCGGCGACAATACAGAAGATTTGGTCAAGCTGATATCAGAATTCGACAACAGAATAAAATATTTCAAAACCGACTCGCCGTTCAACAGCATACCAAAATCACGCAATAAACTACTGAAATTGGCGAAAGGTGAATTCATCGGACATCTTGATGACGACGACTTTCTCAGGGAAGATGCAATTGAGAGCATAATGAATGAATTCATCGGCGAACCGGACCTTGCTCTTGTATATTCTGACTACATAATGGTTGATGAAAATAAAAATTTCATAAGGGAGGATGTCGGCTCTGACTTTGACAAGGACCGACTGCCTTGGCTGGGTTTTCGCCATTTTACTATCTATAAGAAACCTGTTGCCATGAAATTCGGATTTAATGAACATATACCGTGGTGCGAAGACGGGGACTTGTTCATGCAAATAGCAAAAAATTTCAAGTGCAAAAGAGTTCCGCAGTTCCTGTACTACTATCGCTCTCACAGAATAAACACAGGACATCAAAGGCCTTCATGCTTCGTATGCCCTAAGCAAAATCTTTGCAATTACTTCAGGATATGGAAAGACGAGTACGACAGGGTCGTAGCCCCGAAAATCAGTGCGTAAGACAAAAATTAAACCGGCGTGTTTTCATCATGTACTCTGCCAAGTATTGGCGTCAGTATCTGGGCGTATCTCTGACCCCTTGGACCCTGGGCTGTCAGGTTATTCGGGTTTCCGCGTCCAACCAAATATGCGTGAGTAGGTCCGAAGCAGAAATGCATTCCCAGCACCCTGACTGTTCCGGGACATACGAGCTTGCCGACATATTCCCTGTCAAGTGTATTGCTGTCGGCTGCATTATCATGAGTGTATCCTCGGAAATAAACATGACGCACCGGATTACCGGCACTGTCAGTGGTCCATCTAGTAACATAAGGCTCTGCTTCCAATGCCTTTCTTGCCCTTTTCATGTTTGCCATTCAAATTACACCTGTTCTCCAGATTTTTCAGCCTCTTCAATTATTCTCCTGATGTTTGCCCCATGAGCTTCTACGAATGGCATCTCTTCAGGCTTCCCGGTTTCATAGGCAATTCTCAAATATTCACTTGCAAGGTTAAGCGCATCCCCTTCCCTTGTTTCTACATATTTTCGTATATTTGCCACTGCCGCGCATGTGTTTGATATTCCGGGCTGCAAAATGTCTCTTCCTGCAAGGTGCTGTGCATCCTGCAAGACATCAACTACGGGTTCAGTAAAAACTCTGGACATAACATAGTCTCGGTCTCTAGCCAAATGTTTTGCTCTAAGATGCTCCTTGTAGTCGCCGAAGAGCCGTCTAACATTAGCTGCATGATACTCAACCTGAGGAATTTCTGCCTCGGTTGCCATTTCAGCTGCCCTGTCAATATCATCACAAGCTCCCGATAACAGAGAAAATCTTTCACCTTCCAATTCTTTAGGATCGTTTTCAAATCTCGGGTCATCATTGAATTTTCTTACTTTTGCAACAGCAAGGTACATATGTCCGAATGGACTTCCATTTTCAACTGCTGCAAGTCTGGAAACTCTTGCTAGCATTGCCTGAGAAGGTTCTGCTGTGAAAACATCTCTTCCTATCTCTTCCCTGAAAGTTGTCATCCTTTCTGGCTTAGAAGCATAAACAAGATGTTTCTGCAAATCTCTTTCTCTTTGCGTTCTGTTGTAAACACTCAAATGAGCACCAGATGCCATTCCTGAAGTTTCAGGAGACGGGTCGAGCCGGTATGCCAAATCCGCCTTAGCTGCAAGATATCTGCTATTCCTGCCTTCGATGAGGCGCTTGCTAACATTATTCGAAAGCCTTCTTGCCAGTCTTTTCCTGGCAGGTTTCGGCTCAGGCTTTTGTGTTTCTCCGGAACCAGTTTGACCGGCACGGTAAGACTTCCACGCAGCCGAGGCATTCTCGCCCCAATAACCAATAAGTCCCTTAACACCATCTGCAAAATACCGCTTTTGCCATTCAGGGAGCCTTCTGTCTTCCTCTGTCATTTTATAATCCCGTCCTAGGTCTGCTGAACCTCTAATTAGCGTCCCAAGTTTTTGTCTGTCACGTCCAGTTACCGACATTTGTAATCACTCTTCAGTAACTATATAACGATAACTTCTTAAAGCTTTTTACCACTTTAGAGTAGCAGATATACATGCGCTGCAATATAATGCCTGTTGCTTCAGAACTCTTTGCCAAATTCCTTGCGGAGCAAATAGATGTGCTGCTCGTGCGCCGACAGCAGCGCCACGTGGCCCATTAGCTGCTCTTCCAGACGCCTGACTTCCTGCTTAGCCGCGTCGTGCGTCACGCGCTTCAGCGAATGGAGCATCTTTACCCTTTCTATGTCCCTTTCAAGCTTCCTTATGTTAGAATAAACCGTCCGCATGATGACTATTTGCGCCGATATGATAAAAAGGCTCTAGAGCCGCGTAGTGAGCCCCTGGACATGGAATGCGGCGTTGTCTATGCTGGTTATCGTGATCACGTTGAGACCCGGCTGGAGGTGCTCTTTCTTAAGCACGAACTCGAAATAGCCTTTCTCCAGCTTGACGTACTCGCTGAGAAGCGTGCGCTGTCCATTCGTTATCTTTATCGTGTAGCCGCCCGGCCTGAAGATATCAACAACATCGAACGCGAGCGTGCCCTTTCCGAACCTCGCGTATTCCGCGGATGAAAGGTTGATTGTGGCGGAGAGCTGTTTCTCCTGCAAAGTGCGCTTGGTGAATGCAAGAGTGGCGAGTCCGCTGAATTTCGAGTCAGGCGCGGCGTCGAATGTGATTATGTTCAGTTCGTCAAGAACAGATTTGTCAAGATAAATCGTCTGTCTCGGGCTTACGGCGCCGTTGTAAACAATGTCGCCGTTCAGCTTCACTATCAGGATGCCTGCGTTGTCATAAAGCGACATGTCTATCCTCGCCTCTTCGACCTTTTCAACATCATTAAGTCTGAATGTGTATGTGCTGATTTCCCTCGGATAAGCGTTGGCGGATACCTTCACGTTGTCCAGGTCGTAAATAGCCGGAGCCCATATGCGCCACTCGCTGCTTCTTGCTTCTATCTGCACCTTGCTTGCAGGGCCGAAATTATAATCATAGTGCCCTTCTGCCAATAGCTGCTCGAAAACCACGTTTCCGTCAAGCCTTACAATAAGCGTCCCGTAGCCGTTCGTCTTGGTGACGTCAAAGCTGACCGATACTATTTCAGCCTGTCCGACGTCCACCTGGATCGCGTCGCTTCCAAAGAGCAGCCCGCTGCTGATGCGCCGCGAACCCACGTCGTATACGCTGGTCTGCAGGTAATTGTCGGCAGAGAAGCTGGCGCGGAGTGTTTCCACATCATCGTAGATGTTCTCACCCACAAAAATCGGGCTTCCTACGCCAAGAAGCGTTGAGCCCGTAGGCGCATAAGCGAAATCAAAGCCGAAAAGAGCCAGCATAAGCCCTATGATAACAAGCCCGCCTACAAGGAAATATACAAAGTCATTCGCCATCGTACCACGTCCATGATCTTGAATGCGTTTGCGCATTCGGGATCCCATCTTCCTGGTAATGCTCTCGTAAGGAAGATGTGATGTTACTACTTCTAAGTTAGTATAATAGAAAGGCTTAAAAAGGCTCCGCCTTGCGGCGGGCAGAATATGCGAGAGGGCGGATTGCTGTGGTTTCGGAAACCGAAACCAAGCCGTCGATGAGCTGCGCTCAATCGAACGCGAACCGAGGTTCGAATTCCATCGATGCGAGAGGGCGGATTCGAACCGCCGAACGGACTAACCGACAAGATATCTCAATAGTCTCTAAAGACCAAAGGATAATTTTCGTTGGTTATACTTGAGTTTCGTAATCATTGAGCTATGCTCTTCATAACTCAAGCGACCTTGCGCCTTTTTCCGTGACCCCTTGAGTAAAAGGGTTTGACCAGACTTGGCTACCCTCGCGTGAGTAACTAGTTGAGAAACAAGATATTAATAATATGTAAAATCGTGGGCTTATTTCATGCCCTGCAGTTCGCGTTTCAAATCAAGGAGCTGCTTCTGGAGATCCGTCAGGGACGACTCGATATGCGTTACCTCCGAGCTTTTCTCCTCGGTCATCGTGACGCCCTGCGGGCGCAGCAGCTCGGCGTCCATTTCTATGACGCTCCTCTCAAGGCGCTGCATGGTGGTGCGGAGCACGTTCAGGGTTTCGCTGCGGAGGGATTCTATCTCCTGCAAAACGGAGAAAACCTGCTTGGTGCTGGAAACGTAAAGCTTCATCTCGTGAATGCTGGAAATAATGTCGCGGTACTTGTCCACTTTTACGAAAAGCGGCGCCGCGCTCTCCTTTTCCCTTAGTTGCACAGAAGGCGGCATCTGGGGCGCAACGGGAACCGGCATCTCCTCGTCCTGGTCCATAATCTCCTTTATGTCCCGGAGCTCCTTCCTGTCCTTTGAGAAAAACATAGCAACCAATTTTACTTATCGCCCGCGATTTAAATAGAATGCGACGGCCGGGATTCGAACCCGGGTATGTCGGATGCGCTGCAATACAGCGCAAATCTCAACCTTGGCAAGGTCGTGTCCTACCGGCTAGACTACCATCGCGTTTTGTTAAAATTATTAGAAAACATATTAAAGCACCTTGATTATTCCGAGCAGCGCGTCTTTCTTATCGGGACACCTGAATACAAACCCGTCCCTCTTTATGTCTTCCCTTCCTTCGTAACGATGCGGCACGCGCTTCAGCTTTGACAAGTCATAGATTATTATAACGTCTATCCTTACCGGTTTCCTGCCTTCCTGTTTCGGATACGTGTAAAAAGGCTCTATGAAATTCTCCATATATCTTCCTTTGGGACCAATCCTGAAGTCAAGCGCGAAGATATCAATATGCCTGCCCTCCGCGTTCCCGTATTTTTCGTCCTCTCTTTTAGGGCTGTACCTGTCGGTTCCGAGCTTCCTTATTATGTCAAGGACCACCGTCTAAAGACGGTGGCTTGCTGAAATTTATGAATCCTTGAGCAATTCGCATTCACTGCTTTTGAACCACTGCTTGAAAGCAGTGGAATGCGAAGTTTCAACCAAATCGTCGGCGGTCTTTCCCCTATGTTCTTGGGAGCCGAGACAGCGGATTGCCACGCGCCTTCCTGAAAAATGCCTCTTGATAACTGTGTCTATCTTTGTGCCTATCTTTTTCGCATCGGGCTTTTTACCGACTCCGTATCCAGGAGCCCTGACTGTATAGACATTCATAGAACTAGTTCAACTAAGAAAAATAAAAATTAGAGTTAAAAGAAAAAATCTCTAAATTTTGAGCTTTCTGACCCATCTCTTCGATACGTCAGCAAACGCTTCTTTCGCACCAAGACCGAATGCCAGCGCGAAACCAAGGCCCACTGATGCTATGATTACCAGCAAGATGTTGTTCACGAGGCTTGCTGATATCCCCAGGATAGGCAGCGCGAGCGCAATCGAGACGTACAAGACAAAGAAGAACAATGTCTTGCCGACCAGTATCGCGTACAGGCTGTTTGTCTTCCTAAGATGGCTCTTGATGTATTCTGCCAGCACGTAGCCGACAACCATGATGACTGCGGCTCCGATTATTCTTGGTATGAAGGCGTTGATGTCGGCGATCCACAAGGACAGCGCCGTTACGCCAAGTACTTCCCTGGACAACGCGGCGGTTATGAATGCGAGGTATATCCACCACTTTGCTATAACAGAGAACAGGTTAGAAACGCTTATCGCCGGTTTGTGCGTCTCTGTTATGTAGTAGTCCAGCTTCACTCTTTCGAGGACTTCCTTGACAACCCTGCCGACAACCTTGCCGACTACGAGTCCGATTACAAGTAGTATTACCGCAGCCACAAGGTTCGGAAGGAACGACACTGTGTTCGTTGTTAGTTCGCCTAAGATGTCGACTAACACCATTTTTTTATTCCTCCATATATGGAATTCACGGAAATTTTTAGTGTATGGCGTAATTTCCGCGTAATTCTCCTTTGTATAAATGGCTGAACCCCGTTAATAAAGATTTTGTTAGCACAAAACTACGAAGAAATCACTTTTTCAGGCTCTTGAAGAAGAAAATTTCCAAGGTTAACAAACGCTTTCCTGTCAGGCTTCCGTGCCAACCATACTTCAATTTTCATAAGTATAAGCGCCGGCGGCAGGATTTGAATTCAGATCGATTAGCCGAGACTAATCAATTACCTGCATGTGCCAAAGGCACTCTAGCTCTCAAGGCTAGCGCATTTACCAAGCTCTGCCACGCCGGCATCTTATGATTCCTATTCTTCCAAAGAATTAAAATAGAAATTCTTCTAGAAAAGATGAAAACGAAAAAGAAAAATCAAAAAGAAGGCGCAATTAATGCACCCTATTTTTTCTTCACGAGAAATGAGCCGATGACACCGCCGATGAGCCCAAGAACCAGGCCTGCGATTGCCGCAGCAACCACGGCTACAACGCCAAGCGCTGTGCCGAATCCGCCAAGTCCAAGTGCCCCGCCGACTGCTGCGAAAAGCACGCCGAGTATTATTCCCTCAACGAGCCCTCCGATGAGACCTGCCAGAAGACCGACAACAAGTCCGTCTGTTACGCTCTTCGATTTGGCAACCCATGCAGCTATCAGTCCGCCAAGTATTCCGCCGACGAATCCGAGAACCGGATGCGCCAACGAGAGCACTATGGTAAGGACGATGAAAGCAACGGCTCCTACCAAAACTGCTTTCCAATTTACCATGAAAATAGTTGTTTTGATGAATTCTTAAAATAAAGAAGAAGCGCCGACGGCAGGATTTGAACCTGCAAGTCCTTTCGGACGCCAGTTTTCGAGAATCACCTTATTAGCCGTAACTAATACTCTGGTGCAATACCAAGCTATGCGACGTCGGCTTCCTTTTAATGTGTTACAGCAGTAACCTTTAAAATGAAAATAATCCTCAACGGCAAGAATTATGAAGTGGAAGACAACTCAACAGTTTTTGATGTCCTTGGCGCGGCAAAAATCAACTCCGAAACGGTTCTTGTGAAAAGGGAAAGCAGGCTTATTCCCCATGATATGAAGCTGGGCGACGGGGATTCCATAGAGACTATTACAGTCATTTCAGGCGGCTAAATTATGGAAAATACTCAAAGCGCTTCTTGCAAATGCGGACGCGAGGCTGTTTACTTCCGTGTGCAGGAAGGGGTGCATTACTGTCCTGCATGCTTAAGCAGACAAACAGAAAGGCAATTCGAGAAAACAGTGTCCAAGGGGAAAATGCTCGAGAAGAACGACACGGTGGCTGTAGGGGTGAGCGGCGGGAAGGACTCGATGGTGCTGCTTCATCTAATGAAGAAACTTTCCGAGAAGCTGCCAATAAAACTGGTTGCAGTGACCATCGACGAAGGCATTGACGGCTACAGGGACAGGAGCATGGCGAAGGTAAATGAGTTTGTAAAAGCCATGGACATAGAACACCGTATATTTTCATTTGAAAATGAATTTGACGTTACTATAGACAATCTTGTCAAAAACGACCCTTCAATCAAGTCATGCACCTACTGCGGCGTTTTCCGAAGAACCCTCCTTAACAAGGCAGCGCGGGAGGTCAGCGCCACAAAGCTTGCCGTCGGGCACAATCTTGACGACGAGGCTCAGAGCGTGCTAATGAACGTGATGCGCGGCGACGTCACCCGGATGGCGCGCCTCGCAAAAACGTCGGAACATTTCGTCCGCCGCATAAAGCCGATGAAAAATATCCCGGAAAAGGAAATCGTAGCTTATGCCATACTAAACAACATACCATACTTTGACGGGGAATGTCCCAATTCATTCAACAACGCGCGGCGGGACGTGCAAGGCATGCTCAATGAAATGGAGCAGAAATATCCCGGCACAAAAAGCAACATAATAAGCTTCTACAGAAAACTCCCGACTATCGGCACGGAAAGCGTCCCGGTAAAATGCACCAGGTGCGGCGAGCCTGCTGCGCATGAAATTTGCAAGGCTTGCGAGCTTCTTGAGAAAATAAAAACTTAAACTCCGGCCGATTCAGAGCTCATTAAGGTATCACAAAGGACACCAACTTAAGACGTGGTCTTAAGCCTGAGATTCTCCACAGCCAGAGCTCAAACTAATCCAATGAAAACACTAATCACACAGAATGGATGAAGCTCTGATCTTCATAACAGATTATCTATTCACTGAGAGCTGTATTTAAAGTTAATCTGAAAAAGCGCCTAATATATGTTTCTACGGCAGTGCTAAAGCTTGCTCAGAATGGATTTTGCCTGCGATATCAAATCTCTTGAACCTATCTTGGGTTTCTCGCTAATCAGGTCCTGGAGCGTTATGATTTTCTTGTTGAGCAGCCCGCGCTGGACTGAGACGTCGGTTTTCAGGACAGTCACCGGCAGCACCTTCTTTTCCTGGACCAGCTTCTCCAGGGCAAAATCCTGGTCGTATCCCCACCCGGTGAGGCGTATGCCAACCCCTTTCGCATACATCTTTGCATGGTCCGAGAACTTGGTATTCGTGACCACCCATGCCGCATCAAATTTATAATTGTTCTTCCCGTTCCTGCTTCCGAGCATTATGTCGTTAAGGCGCGCCTCGACCTGCAGACATATATTCAGCCCGGTGAACCTGTGAGGATTGAAGTGCCGCTTGCACTCTACAAGAAAGGTTTTTTCTTTTGCGGCTATCACGTCAACCTGGTGTTCCACATTCATGCCTTTTATCAGCTTGTTCCAGGTGCAGCGATAGCCATGGGCTTCCAGCACCTTCTTCACGTAAACCTCGAAGCTAATTGGGTCAAGATTCGCTATGGCTTCGCGCAGCATGAACAAGGAGCTGCCTGCGTGCGACTTGTCCAGCTCGTCAAGAATCATCGTGTATATTTTGTGGGTAGTAGCTCCATTCTGGATGGAGGATGATATTTTCTTGGCTATTGCTTTGGCATCGTCAGGAGCGACGCCGGATCTCATGCAAGTCCTTACTATTTTTTCCTCGCTAAATTCTTCCTTTTTTCCGCCGGCTTTTATTACATACATGAATCCACCTACGCAACGCTAAGAATCTTTTTCATCGGATTATCAGCAACAAAGCTGTTGCTGCAAGATTTCTCGTCAAATTTCCCGCCGTCTGAATCCTCCTCTGAAGCGTAAATCAGGAACGGGACAGGGCCGAAAACGTGGTTGCCCGTCCTTGAATCTGTTATATGGTCGCTTATAACTGCTATGTTTATGTGGCGCAGCTTGACAACCTGAGAAAACACGTCGCTGTCGATTTTCTCTATGTATTTCACCTTTCCATGAAAATCTTTGTCATGAGCTTTCGTGTCGGCGCCGTTTATATGAAGCATCACAAAATCATAGCGTTCCAGTGCATCTACCGCCTTTTTTGCCCGCAGCTGCAGGTCGTTTTCAAGCTGGCTGAGAGGTGCAGGCAGGATATCTATGCCAAGATATTTTGACGTCCCTCTTATTATATTCACCCCGCTTATTGAACACGCCTTCATCCTGTATTTTGACGCAAAGCTCCCGACTTTTCTGGCGGCGCCGGCTGAACGGAACAGTATGTAATTTGCAGGCATTCTTCGTTTTCTGTTTGCAGGATGACTCAAAAGCAGTTCGCGCGACATTTCAACGTATTTGTTAAGCACGCCGGATGTTTTTTTGCCTTTTCCGTTCAGCGGTTTTATTTTCTGCGGAGAACTGCCGACATCACTGTCGCTTACCTGTGGGCTAATTCCTTTTCCCGACAAAACAAGCACCAACCTGTGGCTTACCGCCCTGTATAACATTGTCTTTACGCCGTCTATGGACTTTATCTTTTTGTTGAGGTCTTTTACCATCCTGTCAAGTCCCTTCTCATCGCGCCCCGCACGTCTGTCCCTTATTTTGTCCGACACGGTCGCAAAATTCCCACGGATGCAAACGTCGCCTTTCCTCAGCTTAATCCCTATGCCAAGAGCTTCCAGATACCCGCGACCCGGTTCGTCGCGCCAGCTGTAGCCAAGTATTTCCAGCGTCGCGACGCTCGACAGGCTTCTTGGATTGTAGTGCGGCGCATGAGGACCTGTCCACAAGCCGCATGCGCTGTTCGAAGCAAGCAAATCCAGATTCGGCTTTTTGGCTTTCGCGAATGCGCTCCCGGCAGAGCGGCGTGTCAGGCAGTCCTCTGCGCCGCCGTCAATTATAATCAGGAGAAATTTTTTCATTATAATCACACAGTCTCAACAAGCATGCTTCTTTTTCCCGTCAGAATTCCGTACACCTCGCAGGATTTTGAAGTTTTTACCGCAGAGTTCAGCTTCCGGCGCTTCTCAGCAAAAATTGTGAAGAGAACTTCTCCCCTGCGCACCGGATCACCGATCTTCTTGTTCAGAAGAACGCCTGCGCCGCGGTCTTTCGGCGTGCCGGAAGTGCGGCAGATTTCGACAAGCGCTGCGTTGCTGATGGTTGAAACAGTTCCGCCGGTTTTCGAACGTACCCTGAAGCTGAAGGCGCCGACTTCTATATCCCCAGGTTTCACGCCAGGATTCCCGCCCTGCGCATCTATTATTTCCCGCAGCTTCTTTTCAGCTTTTCCGCTTTTTATCATAAGCTCCGCTATTTTCTTGTTACCTTTGCCTGCCATTCTGAGCAGTACGCCTGCTACCGAGGCCGCTTTGTCGAAGACGTCGCTGCGTTGCACGACGCCTTTGGCGTCAGTCTGTTGCACGTTCATGATAACCTCCAGCGCCTCCCTTGCCTCCAAAGCCGGACCGACGGCGTAGCCTACAGGCTGGTCTCCGCGCGTGATTGCGCAGTCAACCTTTATTCCTAGGCTCCTCCCCATTGCTATGAAATCACGGGCCAGTTTTTCCGCATCCTCTTTGGTATGGATTTTTGTATCACCTGTCGGTATGTCTATCACAAGATACTTGCACCCGACGGATTTTTTCTTGCTCATCACCGACGGCAGGAGCAGCGGGTCAAGGCCGAGCGGGTGCTCTATGCGTATGAAAAGATCATCTGCCGGGGCGATGTCGACAGATCCTCCCCATACCAGACATCCTTTCGTTCTCTTCACAACCCTCTTTATGTCGTCAATATGCAGATCGACAGGCGCAAGTATTTCCATCCTGTCAGCGGTGCCGGAAGGCGATGTTATGGAACGCGAGGATGTTTTCGGTATTGTAAGTCCGGAAGCGGCAATTATCGGCACCACCAGCATCGAGGTTTTGTCCCCCGGCACACCGCCTATGGAATGCTTGTCGACTACCGTGCCCGGAAACTTAAGGCTCTTTCCGGTTTCTATCATAGCCTTGGAGAAATCAATGCTCTCGTTAAGTGTTAAGCCGTGTATGTGAAGCGCGGTGATGAAGGACGCAAGCTCCAGATCGTTTAAATTGCGCGCTATGACGTCGTCTACTATCGCCCTCAATTCCAGATAACTTAGCTCTCTGCCGTCAGTTTTTTTCCTTATGTAAGCCTTGCTCACGAGCGGCATTCTCGGCTCGACATGCACTGCATCGCCGCTCCTGATATGCATGACTTCTTTCACATCGTCGTAGAGCAAGATCGTGCCGCGCTTTACAAAATTCTTGGTTGTGTCGACAGTGAGCGTTGCTTTCTTCGGCCCCCTTGTCATAACTATCTTGTCAAGCGGATGAACGCCAAGCTCAAGGGCGTCTTTCTCGTTGATTATTCCTATCATCTTCCCGCCGGCGTTCAACGGGAGAACCTTTGCTTTCATCTTCATCTTATCTACCCCGCCCGGATATCCCTTTCTCAGTCACAACAGCCGTGATATATTTCCACGGAGTGACGTCGAAAGCCGGGTTGAAGATTTTTGCGCCCCTAAGATGCCCATGCATTACCTCTGAGGCCGGACGCTGTTCCATTACTATCTTTTTCCTCTTGTCTATGGTGAAGGATGATGTGATTACGTAGAAAGGCTTCCTGTTTTCTTTTGCAACCAGCGCCAGCGGGTGCGTGCCAACCTTGTTCACCAGGCCTTCTTTTCTCATGGCGTCCGCACCCACCACAACTATATCGGCTTTCCCGATGAAATCGCTGATTGCGGAATCGATTATGTAAGACACCTTTATCTTATTCCGGATCAGCTCCTTTGCAGTCATTATACCCTGGTCCTTTGGCCTGGTTTCTGTAACAATCACTTCTTTTATATTCGCCTTGTTCTTCACAAGCGCGGCAATGACGAATGTTGAGTGGCAGTGCGTGAGAACAACAGAGCGCCTGAATATGCGCGAGGATTTTGCAGCTGCAAGGCTTTTCGCGGACTCGAGATCTGATATAATCTCTCTTAGTCCTTCACTCGTCCTGTTTTTTTTCAGCCTTTCCATCGCGTTATGAAGGACGACTGCAGTCGGGCGGGCGGCCAGCAGCTTCCTGGATTCGGCGTCAAACTTCTTTTCGAATCCGTTCCTTGCAGAGAAAGAAGACAGGTACTTCATCGATTCCACAGCAATCGTAGTGGCGCTTTGAACCCGCAAATTCCTGAGGCGTGATACGAAATCCATGCATTTACTATGCTCCTGATTCACTATAAAAACGTTTGAGCCATCATTTAGCACATGTTTGACAGCAAGGATGACAAGGTTGGCAGGCTGGAAAAAGACATCCGCGAAATGGAGAGGAAGGTGGAGCAAAATCTCCAGAGGATGAACGAAACCGTAAAATCCCTGAATGATATAATACTAAGACTCCAGAGGGAAAACGTTCAGCTCAGGAGCGAGAGGGATTTTCTCGTAGAGAGGCACAAGAAGATGCTGAAGAGAGTGCCGGTGCCGGATCTTGCGTTCGAAATCAATGAGAAGCTGGTCAAGCCCGCCTCGGGCAAGATAAAGGAAAATGTAGATTTTGTACAGCTGCTGGCGAAAGAAGGGTTTGTCGAGCTGAAAGAGCAAAAAGAAAAACCCGCCAAGAAAAACCCTATCGACGAATTGAAAGATACAATTATAGACGTTTCGAGCAGGAGTCACGGCAAGACAATAGACAGCCTTTTCGAGATGATCAGCAAGACGGGCAAGATTCGTGCGGACGATGCCGCGAGAAAGCTTGGCGTTCATGAAGTCCAGATCGAGGAATGGGCAAAAATACTGGAAGAACATGAAATGGCAAGTGTCAAGAAAACCCTTGGAAAAATTGAGATCTCGAAAATCTGAATTATAATGAAAATGCAGCAGGCGACTGAAAAAGAATTTGATAAATTATATGGAATTATAGCTGAGTGTTCTGAATGGCTGAAATCCAAGGGCATTGACCAGTGGGATCCTCCCTATCCTTCTTACAGGTTCAGATTAGAAATAGAAAAAGGCGAAGTCTATTTCTTCAGCATGGGCAACTACATTGTCGGGACAGTTACTTTGCTCAGAAACAAACCTGATTATTATCCGCCTGACCTCTGGAATGATGACAATGCATGGTACGTATGCAGGCTGGCTGTACCCAGGCGGTTTAGCGGGAAAGATATCGGAACAAAGATTCTACATGCCGCTGAAACAGAAGCAGGGAAAAACGGGATAAAATATCTCCGCCTTGAAGTGGTGAAAGCCAATGGATTCCTGGCAGATTACTATGAGAAAAACGGTTTCGAGAGAGCCCGTGAAGGCAAGTCCCATGGAACTGCATCAATTTTTATGGAAAAAACTGTCTAAGGCTTGCACACTATGCAGCCTTCAACATTGTGGAATTTCTCGGTTTTTATCAGCTTGTTATCGATTATCAGTTTCGATATGTGGCACATCTTGGTGGAAAGCTCAGCCTGGCTTATCTGTTTTTCATGCAGCCTGCCTGCAAGCTCTTTTATTTCGTTCTTCACGGTTTTGTCCTCGAGAAAATCGCTCTTTCCGCGAAGCTGGCGAAGGTACTGGGACACGGCTGGCTGGCTCACGTCCAGAAGCTTTGCAACTTCGCCCTGGTTCAGGTTGTATCCCGCAATCAGTTCCTTGGCTATTGCCGCGCGCAGCGTAGGAAGAATGTCCTGAACAACGACTTCACAAACAGTTTTCATGCTCAATTCAACTCTGTTGATCGGCGTCCCGAAAACCCAGGGTTTTTCAAGATTTTAATCAACTGTGATTTCATCACAGGCTTTAAAGCCGACCAGCTTAATATTTCGGTATTACATAAGCTGGTCACATATGGTGAACCAAGCTATAATATTCTGTTTACTTGCTTGGTTAACTATAAATCACTGCACCCTGCCTGTGCACGCGGCAGAATCCCTGTTGTTATCTATCCCGTTCACGACGTCATAAAGCACTGAAACTCTCGAGCTGAATGTTTCGTCAGCCCGCCTGACTGTAGGATCATGCGCTGACGTCAAAATGAACTTCTCGCCCGATGGTACATCAATAGTTGAAATGCCTATATTCAGCCCGTCAACGGTTGCGCTTCGGATCCTTATGTCGCCAACCCCGTTGAGCAGTTCTATAGAATAGCCGTCTTCCGTCATCTTCTGGTTAAGGAATACGAAATACTGGAAACCGGAACACGTCGACTTTGATTCCGTACCGGGCAGGATTATCACCACTACAAGTACAATTATAACAACAACTATCAGCGCCGCCCATGCGTACTTCATAATCATGTCAGGGCTGAACTTCTCTTTCATCTGGCTTAACTTATCGGACATATTTTTAAACCCGCCCCCTCATCATCAAGCGAGCAAACAGTCCGGCAATATTCGTGAGCACAAGATTCCTCAGGAATTCAAGTATGACCCATGCAGTAAAAGCTGCCGACACGGGCAGCCATGTTATGTATGCCCCGAAAAACTCCGAGTTCGTCAGGGAATTCGTTGTATATTCCACCCGTTCATTCAACATCTCGGACGACATTCCTGACGCGCCCGGCAGGGAGAGGGCCAGCGCTTTTACAGAATCCCTCATTTCATTTTTGAAGGACGCTTCGTAATCTGCCTGATAAGCGAGGACTGAAGAAAATATCCCTAATGCAATGAGAATGTTGAAAACCAGCAGGACTTTTCCTGCAGTATTGGAGCCTGTCCTAAACTTCACCCATTTCTTCATTTCCCTTGAGTACATGGAAGAGAAACGCGGCGCGAAGGAGCAGAAAAAAACGGCTACTGCCAGAAATATGCCTGCTATTGAAGAGAACATGACAACTGCGGCAATTCCCCCTATAATTCCCGAGATATTCCCGGATTTTTGAGTGCCGAAAGACGCCAGCACTGAAATTGCAAGCGCAAGAAATACAAGCGATGCAAAAACAAGAACAAAGGGGTTAAGGAGAAGCCCCACTGCTGATATCGTATCCGTCGACGCTGAAAAGATGACCGACTTGATTATATGGTTGTAGAAATTCACGATTGACGAGACAGAAAAGCCGCTGAATTTCAGGAAAAGAAGCGATGCAATGAAAGAAGCCGACGCCAGCAGAACGGCTTTTTTCTCATTATTATTCAATGCCATATATCTCATTTCTTTTTCTTTTCGCCCGACTTTTCAAAAAAGCTTGAAGCGGGCTTGGATTTTCCGGGCGGCAGCAGGAGGTAAACTACGAACACTATGACTCCCGCGATTACCGCTATTATTATCATCAAAGTGAAGTCCGCCGGAACAACGGGGACGGAGCCCGGTATTGATATTGACGCAGCCTGCGTCGACGCGGCGTCAAGCAGTCCTTTTGCGTCGCCAAGAAGCTGCTGGGCTGTAAAATAATCTTTCGACTCAAGAGACTGGTTGGCCTGTGACAGCTTGCTCCTTGCATTCAGCAGTAATGCCTGCACTTCTTCGACGTTTGCACCTGATGCACCGAGCGAACTTACGGTTGTCTCAAGCTCTGCCAGTATCTCAAGGTACCTGTCATAGTCTGGAAAAATTTGTTCCTGCACGGTTTTGTTGCTCGGCTTGACTGTTATGTCAAAAGATTTGCCGGCTTTGAGCGATGCGTTGTGAGTCGTAACCTCAAGCGTAACAGTATGCGCCTTGACGGCGGCATCAGCCGGTATGGAGATGTTCAGCGTGAACGCGGTTTCATTGTTTTTTACACTCTGATTCCACTTGACGGGCCGGACAGACAACCAGGTGGAGGACGAGGAGAGTGTAATATTATATAATGTTGTATTGCCGTTGTTCTGGACAATCACAACCCTGGTTGTCGATTCTCCCTGAACAATCTCGAAACTCAGCGGGTATGAAGTGAAGATAATCGACGACGCCTTGCTGGACGTGTTCGTGCTGGAGCTCGAGCCGCTGCTGCTGGAACTGCTGCTTGAGCTGCTGGTGGTGCAGTTGCCAGGGAAGCCGGCTGTCGACGGGCACGTCTGGCCGGAGCTGCAGTTCGCAATTCCCTGCCATGTTCCTGAGCTGCAGGATCTTGTCGTCAGGTTAGTGACGCATATGTTCGTTCCTGTGGAATATTCGCTGTTGTTGTGGAAGCAGCTGGTTATGACGCTGGAATTGCACCATCCATAGCTGAATCCGCTGCTGAAATTATCATAATCCAGAAAGCACGTATGTCCAAGGCAGCCTGAGGTTGTGTTGCACAGATTGACAGTGTACCCGGCAAGTCCGGTCAGGACAGAGACATTCACAAAACTGAAATTTATTACGCCGGTTGTCTCAGCAAATGCGGGGAAGGAAATGAGCAGGAAAATAAGTCCGATAACTAGACGATTAGCCATTGCTAATCACCCTTCATCAGGCCAGTCGCGGTAAGTAGCCTTGTTTTCATAATATCACTAATAAAGCGTCCTGAACAGCCAGTTGTAAGTGGCAGCCCAAGTACTGGACACCGCCGAACCCGCCGGTATTATCATGCGCAGTATGAACGTTGCAGAAGAGCCGTCAGTCACGGTTCTGTTTATCCCTATATCCCCGTAAACGTTGGTGACGTTGAATTTCGCGTTTGGGTCGGAAAAGTTTGCCGAGTTATTCCTAAGGCTTGCGTAATAAACACCGCCCGTGGTGTTGAGGTTTATCGTGTCCGGGGGGCTGGAGGCGTCCGTCCAGTTCGTAAGCTTGAACTGTATGGTTCCCGTGACATTGGCAGTGAAATTGACGGTGAAATTGAACTCCCAGTAGTCCGTTCCGTTTACTATGGCCGCCCCCTTGGCGAGAGCGACATTGGAGACGTTAATCAGCTGCTGGGTTGTCACGTTGGCGGAGCCGGCAGGTATCGGCTCAGAAGAAATGTTTGTAAGATTGCCGCCGTCTATATATGCCGAAAATGCCGCGCTGCTCACGCGAGTCGCGCTCGTGTTCACGTTGAAGGATATCTTTATCTTCTGCGCAGTCGCCGACGTCATCGTGACATTGATATAATTGGAAGCCGTGGTGATAGTTACACCGCCCGTGGAGTTGGACCCGTCCACCTCGACGGTAGATATGTTGGTAAGGTTGTATCCCGAGGGTATCCATACCACAGTCCTGTTTAAGCCGTCTTTGCCCGTGGGCGTTATGAAATAGACGATAGTCTGATTTATCGCATTGGTGTCAACGAACTTGGGTTCGACAGTCACGTTTGCGTGGATATTCTGCAACTGGGTGGCATTTGACAATATTGCAGACGCCACAGTGACGTTGCTGGCGTCATTTACCAGTACGTCGGCAGCGGAGCCAAGGATTGCGGATATCAGCTGCCGTGTGGTGGCGTTGAATGTAATGTTGAACCTGACTATGATGCTTGCATTGGATGAAGAATTGACAACCAGGGTATTCGGGATAGAGACGTTAAAAGCGGTAGAGTTAAGGTTCATGATTGCGCTGCCGATTACCGTGCTGTCGTTATAAAGGTAAAGTTCGACCGCAGATACGTTGCCGGTCGTGCTGCCGTTCCCGAGGCTTATATTCAGCTGGGTAATATTGACTATTCTGCTCCCTGTCTCCGTCGTGACAGAGAATGTCAGGTTCAAAAAAACGGCAGAAGTGTTGGAATTGGTAAAATTACTGTTTGGCATCAGTCCCGCGCCTGTCACTGTCACGTTGCCAACTGCGAAGACGGGTCCGGCCAAAAGTACAAGCGCAAAAACAGCTATGAGTGCTCTCATTAAGATATCCTTATGGCATGACGGAATATAAAGATTGTTCATCAAGCGGCGGCTTCTTTGGATTTTTGCCGGGCTCTGAACTTGTCCCGCAGATATGACATATGGCTGAAAACGTCCAATACATGCCTGCTGCGCCTTCCCGTTTCAGCATTATTGGGCTCAATCTTTGCGTAACCGCATTCATCAGGCCTATAGAATATACCCAGTTCCCTGCATGCCCGGCTTCGCTGTATTTGTGTCCCGGTAAGCGTACGGGTATCTTTGGCGCCGTTATGAGACATGTACAAGATTACTTCATCCGGAGGGTCGAGAACAGTAGCATAAACCCTCCCAGTAACATTGACGCCATTCACAGACATATGAATCGGAGGTTCCTGTTCCGGCGGCGTCATTGCCACTTCTTTTTCAACTACTCTATGCCCATCATATGTCAACATTCTGTACACCTTTCTAATTCTAGGCAAAGAAAAAGCTCTTAAAGCGTCCCCGGCGCGATTCGAACGCGCGACCCCCTGCTAACCCGGACGACATGCTGTGCATGTCAGTCTTTCTCACAGGTATGATGTCATCATCGTACAATCCGCCGAAAGTACTCTGTTCACCTCCATACCTGTAGGAGGCAGGTGCTCTATCCAAGCTGAGCTTCCCTCAAGGCTACAGATACAGGATATCGTGCAGCTTTACGAGGACTCGTTACCGAAAGGCGCGAACAAATAGACGCCATAGGTGTCAGACATTCGCGCCAGTCGTTGTCAGGGACGTATCATAATTGTAATGGAAATCGTTAAAAACAACTTAATAACATACATTACCTATGGAAATCGGATTCATCGGCGGCTTTATCATCCTCGGCGCCTGGATATATGAGGCTTACCAAGGCTGGAAGAAAGGGAAGGTGCCAGACATCAAATTCATACTGGCATACGTTGTCGGGCTTTCTTTTCTTACATATTACACTTACCAGATCAAGGATCTTCCGCTTCTTTTCCTCAACGGAGCGATACTCTCGATGACGCTGATTGAGCTGGATTTGACGCTGAGGCAACGCCATAAAAAGAAGCGCTAGACGAACACCTTGAGCCTGTCGCCTATCACGGCGCGGAGCACTTCCTTGCCCATCTCGCTGTCTTTTGCAACCTTTATCTGGCTGTTCTTTCCAAGCGTTGCCGAGAACAGGTATTCGTCATCAACGTAAAAGTTGACGATTTTTCCGGGCTTCGCCTCAACGGTGAATACTATATACGCGCCTGTCTCCTCGTTGTGAAAATCAACCGCCTTGCCGAGCGTGGCCACTTTCGGGGAAATCTCTATGCTTATTCCAAGACGCTCCTCCAGGGCTTTGATGTTCTCGCCGCCCTTTCCTATTATCCTTGGAATCACGTCATTTTCCACGCGCACGATTGCCTTGTTCTCGCCGGCAATCTCCACGACTGCGCTGTGATCAAAGCGGCGTACCTCGGCCAATATCTGCTTCTTTGCGAGTTTTGAAAGTGCAGATTCGCCCTTGCCTGCCGTGACCGGAATAATCACATTTTCCTCTCCATACGTGTATATTTCATACTCCAGTGCGTTGGTCTCGAAGCTCTTCACCTCCACCACAGGACGAGCGAGGTCTGCTTCTGTCATTCCTGTCGGCGTGCGGACAACAAGGGATAGAACATACACCTTCTCGACGCGCCCTTCCTTGATGTAGATTATCGTGTCTATTATGTGCGGTATCATGCCGAGTTCCACGCGTCCGATGAAACGCTGTATTGCATCAATCGGTTCCGTGGCGTGCACAACGCCAAGCATGCCTATTCCTGCAAGCCTCATGTCGGCGAATATCTCGAAATCGCTCGTCTTGCGAACCTCGTCATAAACCGTGTAGTCGGGTCTCACGAGAAGCAGCATGTCGGCCGTGTTCTCGAACGTGCCTTTCAGTTTTGCATACTGCGTGATTTCCGGCTTAACCTGCAGGTCGCGCGGAGATTCCATGGTCTTGACTATCTTTCCCTGCGATTCAAAAAATTCTGCAATTGACGCGGCGAAAGTGGATTTTCCGCTGCCGGGGGGTCCTGCCACGAGTATCCCGTCCACTCGCTTGGACAAACGCTGTTTCAGCTTGTCCGAAAGCTTGTACTCGTCCAGAGTCAGTTTTGCAATCGGCCTTACAACCGTAACCTCAACGCCGTCGGAGAACGGAGGGCGGGCTATCGCGATTCTCATGTTCCCCAGTTGCACGACGCTAGCTGTATATCCGCCAACTTCCACAAACGAGTCGTCCTCGTAACGCGCGGCGTCCATGATTTCTTTTATGATGGTTTCAAGTTGTTCTGCTGTCATTCTTTCTTCGGAAAGCCTGACAAGCTCGAATTTTCCAGGCATTCCGCGCTTCGCAACCGGTACGGTGCCTTCCTTCAGATGGAGGGACATCGTATCCGGCGTCATCATATCGCTCAGCGTCGTGCTGCTTTTCTTCTCGTACGGCTTGAAATAGCGGGACTTGACCCCTTCAGCCTCGGCGAACATGTATTGAACATAATCGGACGTGTATATCGTGGCGTCATGCTCGCGCGCCACGTCGATAATAAGGGCATCAATTCGCCCGCTCTTTGCAAGCTGGATTTCCTCGAATGTCTGGCGGCGCCCCGACTTTGTCATGGTTATGTTTGCGTAAAGAGTCCTCAGTTTCTTCATCTCCTCAAGGCCCTTGAACCCTATCTCGCGCCCTTTCGAAGCCTGGGCGCGGAGTTCCTCAACCGCAAACTCCGGGATTATTATCTCAGCTTCGCCGATTTCCTTTTTTTCTATCAGATCCGTGAGTATGCCCGATATAAGCACGCTCGTGTCTGGTACTATTTTTTCTTTTGTCATTTGTATTCACCTTTTTACCGGACAACCGTTTTTGTAACAAAATCGTTACAGCTGTCCTGATTTTCTAACATCATTCATTTGAACTTTTTCTTGGAAAAAATCTAGCCAAAAAGAACATTATATTGAGAACTTTGCTTGTCAAAGTTCACAATAAGGACTTTGTACAAAAGACATATATTCAAAGTCCTCTATCCTTTTGTTAAGCTTTCTTCCTAAGAAAGGCTTCCTGAAGAAGTAAGAGTAATCATATCTGAAACTGTAATCCTTAAAAAGGCGTCAAAAGCGCATGAAATGCTCCTAATAACCCGCACCTAAAGGTGCGGGTTTCATTGGAGCATAGCATCCAGAATGCATTGAGTTTCATCTGTCGCATGAATGCGGCAGTTTTCAATGCATTCTTGGATAAGAACATGTAAACAAAACCGGCGCGCAACGCTTAGTTTTTATTTTTGCTCAAGCGAAAGCGAACTCCTCTATTACAATACCGCATTCTCTGCAATACTTGCTGTCGTGGGTCGGATCGTACGCAATCCTGTCCGAGCCGCATTCCATGCATTTCATATTTGCCACACCTCACGAAGAGAAATTGCCGCCGTCTATAAAGGCTTTTTCTGACTCGTAACGTATTTTTTGAAAAGTAGAAATGCTTTTAATGCGAGTCACTAAAATCCAGTTATTCGGAATCAACGACGTCCTTTACCCGTTTCAGATTCCTTACCTCGATTTCCTTCTCGCTCCCGCTTTGCATGTTGCGCAGCTTGACCACGCCGCTCTTTGTTTCCTTCTCGCCGACAACAATAGCATATTTTATGCCCCTGCTGTTCACGTAATCAAGCTGCTTGACAAGGGGACGCTGCATAACGTCGTATTCAACATTTACTCCAATTTCTCTCAGCTGCTTTGCGAGTTCCATGCATTTTTCCCTGCTCTTTTCGTCGACATTGGCCAGGTAAACCTCCACACCCGTTTTTCCGAGCTCGACCTGGATGAAATTCACAAGGCGGTCAACGCCGAGCGAGATGCCCGTGGCAGGCGTCGGCTTCCCGCCGAACGCCTCGATCATCCTGTCGTACCGCCCGCCGGCCGTGACGGTTAACTCGCTGCCTCTCTGCATTATCTCGAATATGTTTCCTGTGTAATATTCGAGTCCGCGCACCATGCTCATGTCAACCTCTACAGCACAACTGAATTTTTCAAGCCCCTTTAGAAGGACGTACAATTCGTCTATCCCTTCCCTGCCCCTGTCGTCCTTTATCAACGGAACCGCCCTGTCTATTTCCCTTATTTTCGCGAATTTCATTATGGATTTTATGTCGTCTTTTTTGATGCCTTTTCCTTCAAGCTCCTTCTCAACTTCATCTTCGCCGATTTTGTTCAGCTTGTCAACCGTCCTCATCACGCTGACGGCGTCAACACCCAACCCTTCCAGAAACGAGCTTATTATCTTCCTGTTATTGATGCGGACGTAGAAGTTCGAGAGCCCGATTTTCCGCAGCACCTCGCATGCGCAGGCAACCACTTCCGTGTCAGCTTCAGGCCCGGGCGCGCCGACTATATCGATATCCGCCTGGCAAAACTCGCGATATCTTCCCGCTCCGGGACGGTCGTAGCGCCACACAGTCCCGAGCTGGTAGCGCCGGAAAGGCTTCGGAAGATTTGGATTGTTCGCGACGACGCGGCACATGGGAACAGTGAAGTCAAAACGCAAGCCCAGCTCCCGGTCTGATTTGTCCTTGAAGTAGTATATCTCGTCCTTGACGGCTTCCCCGCTCTTTGCCGTAAGCAGCGCAAAATCCTCGAACGCCGGCGTGTCAAGCGGGTCGAAGCCCCACTGCTCAAAAGTTTCCCGCGCCTTGTCAAGTATGAACTGTCGCTTTATCATGTCTTCCGGCAGGAAATCTCGCGTGCCCCTGGGCGGCTGAAATTGCGTCATATGAATCACTTATATCTTTGTTCCTTCCGATTTAAATCGGTGGAAATTTCTTCAGCCCAAACTATGTACAACTTGTCAAGAGTTATGGGAACTTTGTCAAGTCTGTCAAATCCTATAATTATATCCTGTGGCCTCGCGTTCTTTCTCTCGTCAGTTGTCATCTCATAGAACCATTTCATATAACCATCTCAAAAAGTTGGATACCTGCCGGACTCGATAAGAGCCATGTCATAGATATTCTCCAATCTGTCTAGGATTTCCATCGCACATGTTCTATACTCCTCGGGCAGGCGAATTGATGCATTTTTTAATTTCTCCAAAACGTCGAGCTTTTCTAGATATTCGCTAAATTCCATACTTATCCCTCCTGATTATGATTTTACCTTCAGAAACAGACAGGGCCAGCTCAAGCTTATCTCCTGTGTTGAAACCCAGCGTCTTGCGTATTCCAGAAGGAAGAATAATTCTGCCTTTCGCGTCTACAGAAACAGAAAAGAACACGCTGCGAAAAGATTTGCTTTTCGATGCCGATATGGAGCTGTCACTAAGCGCAACCTTTTTCCTTTTGACAGATGTGAACTAATCCACCAGTTTTACACTCCATGTCTATCACAACCTCTCTTGCAGTACGGACTTATTTAAAGTTTAGGTGGGACATTTTACCACATGTCAAATCAGGTCCACTGCGCGCACATTTTGGTGAAGACTGAGCAGGAAGCGAAGGAAATATTCGAGGAACTGGCGGACGGGGCAAGCTTTTCAGCCTTGGCACAGCAGAAATCCATGTGCCCTTCGCGCAAGAAGGGCGGCGACCTCGGAACTTTCGGCCGCGGACAGATGGTAAAACCTTTCGAAACGGCTGCATTCGCTCTCGAGAAGGGGCAGACGTCACAACCAGTCAAAACGGAGTTCGGCTGGCATATCATCAAGCGGTTAGGATAATGTGTTCCTTATATGGAACGCGGCATACAGAATGAATTTTAAAAGAAAAACACATTCTTAGATAATGAATTTCTCAATAAGGCAACTGGAAAGAAGGGATTTCAAAAGAGTTCATGAAATCGCCCTGAAAGGCTGGCTCTTCGCATACAACTATCTGCCAAAAGACTCTCTGAAAAGTATTGTAGATGAATATTACTCCGACGAAAGCCTAACTCTTTCACTGAACAGGGCAGAGAGCGGAATCGACTTCTTTGCAATAGCCGAACTGAACGGGAAGATAATAGGATTCTGCCATGTCACGGAAGAAAACCAGAAAGGTGAGGCGGAACTTCTGAGGCTGTATCTTGATCTGGATTATATTGGACAGGGAATTGGCAGGCAGCTTTTAGTTCACTGCGAGAATTTTCTGCGCGACAAGGCTTGCAGGAAATACCATACATTCTGCAACAGGCACAACAAAAAAGGAATCGAATTCTACCTCAGGAACAAGTTCGTCCATATAGAAAATAAAGACAGGGAAGACGAATTCAAGAACGGGAAGGTCCTGTGGTACCTGGAAAAGACGCTGTAAAGAGGGCAGCTAGCGGGATTTGAACCCGCCCTAGAGGCTCCACAGGCCCATATGCTACCAAGCTACACCATAGCTGCCATTTGTAACATATATTCAGTATTCAGAAAACATATTTAATAAAGAAACGTGGGCTACTCGAAATCGAGCAGCTTAATCTTCAGCGCCTTTTCCAGCTTCCTTGCCAAGGCGTCGGTTGGCCGCATGCCCTTCTCCACGCGTTCGAGCACCGAAGCTTTTTCATTGATGCGCTTCCCTAGTTCCTCGATGCTCATACCGAGCTTCTTGCGCACATTCATGACAATAGTCGCAAATTTCGGGTTAATCGAAGACGTCCCGATTTCTGCCGGTTTTTTGCCCTTCATTTCAACAACCATCGGGTCAAGGCGCCTTCCAAGACGCGAGCAGGTTTCGCATACTGTCAGAGAGGTGCCTTCCACCTCTACCCTTGCATTTGCATTCTGCCTGCCGCATAGCTCGCACTCCATATTTCTCTGCTGTCTGAAAAGCTTATAAGTTCTGGTGCCAAAAGAGAAGCCATGCAGAAGCTAAGCATAATCCTGAACAACTTGCTTAGCCTGATTATTGGTTATAGTTCTGCAAGGATAAAGAAATCTATTATTTCCTTGCGAACTATATGTGAAATCAGAATTATTGAAAAATCTTTTCTGATTTCACAGTAATAAAACCGATAATTTTCCCTGCTTCTTTTTGATTCCAAATTCAGCGGGGATGTACGAGTGTCAAACGAGGTGTAGAGAAATGGTAGGAAACGACCAAGATTTTGTAAGAAATGAAAGACCTAGAAAAAGCAATGTAAAAGTTTACGATCCAGACGGGAAAAGATTAGGTATCTATCCAGTCCATTCTCATAAGGGAGAATATCTCCTGACATGGAAAGATCAGACTGTTCCAGTCCGTCGCGGCGAAATTGGTCCTCAAAAAGGCAAATATTTTCTTGTGGATGCGACAGACGCAGCAAAACTAGCTAGGTCTGAATCCTAGCCCCTTTTAATCATTTATTTAGAAAGTGTTAAACATGAACAAGTCGCATGAGGAAGAAATAAAACGCTTTTGGGAAGCCAGGAGTATATACGAAAAGCTGAAAGAGTCGTCAAAAGGGCGCGGAGCGTCAGGCAGTTCCCGGAAAAAGTTCTATTTTCTTGACGGTCCTCCTTATGCAACAGGCTCCATACACATGGGAACTGCGTGGAACAAGATTCTCAAGGACACATACATCCGATTCTGGAGGATGAGCGGATTCGACGTGTGGGACCAGCCCGGCTACGATACGCACGGCCTGCCGATAGAGAACAAAGTTGAGAAAGATTTTCAGATAAAATCGAAGAGCGACATAGAGAAGCTCGGCATAGAGAAATTCGTGCACGAATGCAGGAAATTTGCCACGAAATACATAGACATCATGAACCAGCAGTTCGCGAACTTGGGCGTGTGGATGGACTGGAAGAACCCGTACCTTACCCTCGACAACGAATACATAGAAGGGGCGTGGCACACGTTCAAGATAGCATTCGAGAAAGGTCTGCTTTACCAGGGACTTTATCCCGTGCATGTCTGCCCGCACTGCGAGACTGCCGTAGCATACAATGAAATCGAGTATACAAAGGTGTCAGACCCGTCGGTCTATGTAAAATTCCCTACAAAGGATGGCTTTCTGCTAATATGGACAACCACGCCGTGGACGCTGCCGTCCAACACGGGGATAATGGCGAAGCCCTCTGCAGACTACGTGAAGGTGAAAGTTGGCAAAGAAACACTGATAATGGCGAAAGTCCTGATGGACGACGTGATGAAGCGTGCCGGCGTGACTAGCTATAAGATAATCGGAACGATGAAAGGCAAGAAGCTTGACGGGCTCGAGTACGAGCACCCACTCATCGACATATTCAAGTTTCAGGAACCTGTAAAACACCGCGTTGTGCTTTCAGAACAGTATGTTGAGCTGGAATCGGGCACGGGGCTGGTTCACACTGCACCGGGTTTCGGCCAGGAAGACTATAAAGTGGGCGTGGAGAACGGACTGTCAATAATCTCGCCGCTCAAACTTGACGGAACATTCAACGAAACATGCGGGCAGTTTGCGGGGATTTTTGCCAAGACTGCAGACAGAAAGATAATTGACATACTAAAAGAACGAAACCTTCTTCTGCACGAGGAAAAAGTGACTCACGACTACCCGCTCTGCTGGCGGTGCAGCTCGCCGCTCCTTGAGATGGCAGTCACACAATGGTTTTTCAAGGTTACGCAAATCAGGAAGGAACTGCTCAAGGAGAACAAAAAAGTAAAATGGTATCCTGAATGGGCCGGACAGCGCTTCGAGAACTGGCTGAACAGCCTGGGCGACTGGCCGATATCCAGGCAGCGCTACTGGGGAATACCGCTGCCGATATGGACATGCAGCTGTGGAGAGGTAAAAATAATCGGCTCATCAAACGAGCTTCCGAAACTGACTGACGCACAACAGAAAGACGCCAAAGGCGTCATGCAATCTGCGTCTTACACTTTGAAGGATTTGCACAGGCCTTACATAGACGATATCAGGCTTCCCTGCAAATGCGGGAAAGAAATGAGCCGCATTCATGACGTACTGGACGTATGGTTTGACTCGGGACTTGCAAGCTGGGCATCGCTCGGCTATCCGAACAGGAAGGAGCTTTTCGAGAATATGTGGCCAGCTGACCTGAACATAGAAGGTCCCGACCAGATAAGGGGCTGGTGGAACTCGCAGCTCATAACCGGCGTCATAACATTCAACAAGGCGCCGTTCAAGAACATACTTTTTCACGGATTCACTCTCGATGCGCACGGCAGCAAGATGTCCAAGAGCAAGGGCAACATAATATCGCCCGAGGAAGTCATAGACAAGTACGGTCGCGACGTGCTTCGCCTCTACCTGCTCTCGTCGGCTCCGTGGGAGGATTTCTATTTCAAGTGGACTGATGTAGACGCCATAGCGAAATCATTCATGGTTCTCGAGAACACCTACAATTATGTCAAGAGCTACGCCCCGAAAGCGAAAAAAGTGAAAGACCTGGAGCCTGAGGACGCATGGATACTCTCGCGCCTCAACAACCTGATAGAGGAAGTTACGAAACATTACAGAACCTACAACATACACAAGGCGGTTAACGCCATAACCAACTTCATGCTGAATGACTTCTCGCGGGTATACATCAAGATGGTAAGGGATCGCGTATGGCCGACATACTCCGGAAGCGACAAGCAATCGGCAATGTTCGCGCTCTTCGAGGTTGCAAAAGAGTGCTCGAAACTTCTTGCGCCCGCATGCCCGTTCTTCGCGGAACACGTTTATCAGATCGGGGAGCTCGGAAAGGAAGAGAGCGTCCACATGTGCAAATGGCCGAAGCCTTACAAGAAATACGCAAACCCGCAGATTGAGAAAGAGATGGAAATAGTCCAGGAAATAATCGAGACTGCCAACGCAGTAAGAAAGGAGAACAACGTAAAGATAAGATGGCCCGTGGAGAACGTTTACATCGAAAGCGACGATGAAACCGTGAAGGGCTGCCTCATAACGTTTGAAAAGGTCCTGAAGAACATGACAAATTCAAAATATATTTCGCATGGAAAATCTGAAGGCTACTCGAAAGCTTTCTCCAAGGGCACAGTATATGTGAGCAAGAACGTGCTCAAGGCGGAGGCTCTGATGCGCGAACTTCTTAGGGAAATCCAGAGCCACAGGAAACTGCAGAAACTCATTGTCGAAGACAAGATTGTCCTTTACCTTGACAACGACTCCATGCAGGAGTTTGAAAGAGAGATACGAGACAAGGTCGGCGCCAAGAACATAATATTCGGCCCCATAGAGAAGCCTACGGGACAGGTGCAGCTGGAGGACGAAAAAGTCTCTTTCAAAATAGAGACGCTGCAAAAAATATACGAATAGTCATGACATTCTTTTCATCATTTTTAATACGCTTTATCCAATGATTTTCTACCAGTTGATTCGCATGAAAAAAGCCGTTGATTTCCTGAATAATATATCTGAGAAGGATGACATAGTCGTGGTGTTCAACAACGACGGAGACGGCATCTGCTCATGCGTTCTCCTGAACAAGTTCCTGGCAAAAACTGGCAGGAAGAAGCCTTACATAATAAACCAGCCGATGCCGATGGACAAGAACATCATACAAAGGATACAAACCACGGTTCCCCACAAGATAATATTTCTTGACATAGCGGCGGACCAGCAGCAGAACGTTCTGAAGAAGCTGGGCGGCATCTGCGATATCATGATTGTGGACCACCACCAGATATTCAAAAATATGAACAGCAAAAACATTGTACATTACAATCCCAGGATGGAGCAGCACGATGTTTACATGTCAACTTCTTACTGCGTTTACAAAATATGCTCAAAGCTGTCTGATATGTCAGAAGACCTCTGGATAGCGGGAGTCGGAATGGTGTCCGACTACAACCTTAACGATTCGAAGGATCTCGTGAAATCATTGAAGGAAAAGTACAAACTCAGCGAACCGCTCTATGGAACGAAGCTGGGGAGAATAGCCGACATGATTTCATCGACGCGGGCTGTCAATGCCCTGTCCTGCGAACAGATGGTTGACGTGTTCGAAAAAGCATCCCTTGAGAATTTCGAGGAAACCAAGAACGCCGACAAGATGATTGAAGCCCGCGATACAATAGAGAAGGAAATGGCTTCGCTCCTGCAGGACGCGGAGGAGCACTCTGAGAAGATAGGCAGGATTGTATTCTACAACATAAAGTCAAAATTCAATCTCGGGTCGTCACTGTCCACAAAAATAAGCGAAGGCTACCAGAAAAACCTTGTGGTAATATACGAGCGCAGCGGGAACCGCATCAAAGCGTCGGCGCGGAACCAGGCAAAGAACATCAATGCGGGGCGTGTCATGCAAAAGGCTGCCAACTCTGTCGGGGGCTCCGGCGGCGGGCATGAGGCTGCGGCGGGCGCAACGGTGTCAGCTGAGAACTGGGAAAAATTCAGGGAAGAACTGATAAAATTGGTCAACAAAAACTAGATTTCCACGCCAAATTCCATAAGCTCCTTTTTCAGTTGTCCTGCATCCATGAAAAGAATCGTGTGCATTCCGAGCTCTTTTGCTGGAACAAGCTTTTCCGGAGTGTCGTCAATCATGATGCATTCTTCGGGTTCTGTTTTAGCCATTTCCAGCGCCTTTTCATATATCACCTTTCCGAACTTTTTCTGCGCCCTCACAGAAATGGAGTCAATAACAAATTCAAATGCATTGTATATGCCCCTCTCCGTCCTGATTTTTGTGTGGATAGGATCTACATCTGTTATTGATGCAACCGTATAATTCCTCTTTTTCAACTCAACTATCAAGGACTCCACGTCGGGGTTTATGACAAAGAGCTCGTCATCGGTCCATATCTCTGCCAGAGTGCCGGTGTCGATTCCGAGTTCCGACGACAGAAAACTGTAATATTCCTCCGGAGACACATTTCCAACTCCGAAGTCTTTCCATATCTCGTGAAATATTTTCAATACGTCCTCAAAGCTTCTATTTGTCAAATTCGAAGCCTTCATTACGGCGCAGGCTCCTGACTCCCTGCAATAAACCCCGCCAATATCAAAGAATATCACTTTTATTTTTCCCACGAAATCACTTCTTTGCAACAATCATGGCATGCTTCTCTTCGTGCGGCTCAAGGTCAATCATCTGTATAATCCTGAAGCCTGCCTTCTCCAGCTTGTTTTTCTCCTGTTCGTACACGTCTTTCGGTTTCTTCGTGACGTCTATGCTCTGGGATTTTATCGCTATCATCAGGTATCCGCCCTTCTTCAGGAACTCGCAGTTGCGGATTGCTATCTCCGTTTCCTGGGGATCTGCTATGTCGCAGAACACAACATCGCATTCCTCAACCCACCTGTATTGTTCCGTCTTTCTTGCGTCGCCGAGCATCGACGCTATGTTCTTTCTTCGGTTCGCCAGGTCCAGAAGATTCCTCAGAACTCTCTCTGCAAACTCAATGCCATAAACAAAACCGTCTTTTCCTACAATATCGCTGACGTGAGAAATTGTGGTGCCTGTCGAAGCTCCAAGGTAAAGAACTACGCTTCCCGGCTTGACAGGCAATTCCTTCAAGCCGTTTGTTATAGCGGCGCCGAGTTTGCTTCTTCTCGGATCCCATTCTCTGAGCTGCATGACGCCTTCGGCGTCTGTTTGTTTTGCGTCTGCCTGTTTATAGTTCTCCAAGGAAACATTATGGATACGAGCAAGAATCTTCGATTCTTGCTGTACAGAAAGAACTTCGTTCTTTCTTGTATTATTTCCTTGGGAACTATCTGTGAACCCAGAATTCATGTCGTGTTTCTTTTCTGGGTTCACTATATCCAGCAGTTTTTCTCCGTAGACGCTCTTCCCGGGGTTAAGATTAGCCGTGTAAACCCTGTTTCCGTCCCTGAATACGCCGGAAAATATTTCTTTCATATTTTTACCTTCCTTATCTCCTCATCAAGTTCGCGTTTCAGTTTTTCAGATTCGTCCCTGCCGGAATAATAATCTATGCGCGCTGCCAGCATAAGCTTCGAAGATAAAATCCTTGCTACTTTTCCCTTGTGCTCGCCCGCGTTCTGCACCAGCGGCGAGTTGTAAATTATGCCGTACTTTGGGCTTTTTCCCTTCTGATGAAGATGACGAAACAGGGCTTTTTCTGCGCCGAGAAGCTGTATTGTTGAAGCAGGCATCCTTGCCAGTTTTTCAAGCGAGCCCGCCGCCGCGACAATCCGCGCCCCTAGAAGCGGGTCGACGAGCGCGGCAAAGTTGGGCGCGATTTCCTTCATTGCGGAAGATACGTATTTCTCAAGGAGCTTCTTCTCCTTTTCCAGTCCGTCTATGGCTTTGGCAAACTCCGCCACCGCTTTCTCGTCCTCCTCGCCGAGGTCCACGCCTGTGCTGGACTTGAAGCCCGGAATGTTGTCCCTCCTGCCATGCTTGAGCACTATGTCCTTGACGCTTGCATTTTTCATCTCGGGATAATGCAGCGAAAACCACTCGTAGAGTCTCTCAAGAAATACGTTAACCGCGCGGCTGATGTCGTCCAGCGAACGTACAGACTGAACGACAAGGCGGTCCCTGCCTATGGTGCCCATGAGATTCCTCTTTGACAGTCCAATGGAGAAACCCGAGAGAAATTCGTTCAGCTCGCCGTCGTCCTTGGCAAAACCGAGCGTCTTTGCATATTCGCGGAAGTTTTTTCGCAGAAAACCATATGCCTTGGGCGACTCTTCCAGCGTGTAGCCTGACAGCCCCGCAATGAAATCCCTGTCCAATTCCCTGGAAGCGAACTTCTCGAGGGCTGTTTTCTGGTTCCATAGCTTATAGTAAAGAAGCTCTCCGTTCTCGGAAAAGGCAAAAAACCCCGCCGGGCTTCTTGCTACAAGCGCTTTCATAGATTAAAGTGGCTACAAGAACGTATTAAAGGGTTGCCAAGAAAGAAACCTTAGTCATATTTTGAGAGTGATTACAAATGGGAAATGTCAGAACAAAGGACATCAAAAAAGCGTCTTTCCAGCTTAAAGAGGCTTACAAGGACAAGTTTTCGGCGGATTTCGAAAAGAATAAGGATGCTGTAAAAGAGCTTGGCCTCATTCAGAATAAGAGAATGAGAAACAGGGTTGTAGGCTACCTGACGCGCGTAATGAAAAGACCAAATTAATTTTATTCTATGTTTTGCCTATATGATATAAAAACCGGCGGAAACATAATTTGAACCAAGGTGTGTATTTGCCAGGATTCTTCTCCATGTCATTTCTTAGCTCGTCGAGGTCTATCCACTTGATTTCTTCAACTTCTTCCTCATTTGGCTTGACGTCGCCGCTGTAATACCCGACAAGCACGTGATCGAGCTCGTTCTCCCCCCAGTCCCTGTCAAAAACCGCGGAATATTCAAACTTGAAAAGGAAAGTTAGTTCGCAGGTAAACCCAAGCTCTTCTTCCAGGCGGCGCTGTCCGGCGAGTTCCGCCGGCTCCCCGTTCCTTGGGTGGCTGCAGCACGAGTTGGACCAGAACCCGGGCCATGTTTTTTTGCTGCCGTTGCGTTTGGTGATAAGAAGCTGGTCCTTGTCATTCAGTATAAAAACAGAGAACGCGCGATGAAGCGGCACGGGGTTGCGGTGCGTTTCCATCTTTTCCTTCAAGCCGAGCTCGTTGTCTTCGCTGTCTACAAGAATAACTTCTTCCATGCCAGAACTTAGAAAGAAATGAATTTAATCCTTCCTTACGCCATGCCTGTCTATTGTAACGTCCAGCGGCACCAGTCCTTCGTCCTGCCATGCCGCCATTATGTTATTTGCGGTGACATCGTCGAAACAAACGGCAATTCCACAATCTCCGCCGCCCGCGCCGCTCAACTTTCCCGCGGCGCCGTAGTCAGCAGCGATTTCAGAAAGCTTCCAAAGTTCGGGCGTTTCAATATTCACGCCGCTGGCTTCGCCGAGTTCTCTCAAGGCTTTTTCATTTTCCTTCAGGCATTCAAGAAAATCGTCATTGTTCCCGGATTTGAATTTTTCAATCGCGCGCCCTGCTACGGAAGCGATGTTATTGTAAAGCCTGAAATATTCTTCACTGTTCCTTGCTTTGAACTCGTTCATCTGCTTTATCGCGGCGCTGGTGGATGCAGACTCGCCTGTCCAGCCTACAAGCAGCTCAAAATTATTGGGCACGTCCATCTCCTCGATTACAAGACTCGGCCATTCCTGATTCACGATGTTTTTCAAAGATCCGCCAGCCTCGACATTTTTTGTCAGCCATTGCGGGTCAAAACGGCTGTAGACAAACAAACCTCCGTAAGTGGACGCGGCAACATCAAATGCAGAGCCTACCTTGCCTTGCGCATAATAATGTGCGATGGTGGAGAGCTTGTAAATCTCGTCTTTTGTTGCGGCATATCCGTGAAAATCAAGGACCGCGGCGACAGTAGCCACAACCACGGCTGCGGAAGAGCCGAATCCGACCTTCTTCAGCTCCCCGTTAACCTCGAACTGCGTGTCCTTGCTGCTTGTTGACAAGTGAAAATGTTTTGCAGCTGTTCCGTTCTCTTCAAGATATCTCAGTGAAACAGAAAGCGCCTCGCCCAGGAGCTTCAGAGTGTCTTTCTGCCTGTCATCGATGTCCGGGAAGGAAATTTTGCCGCTTTCATAATGGGCTTTGGCGTCCTGTATGCCAAATTCCGCGGCAGTCACGCTTGTATGCCCTGCAGGCTCAATAGAAACGCGGACACGATTGTTCACCGCCGCAACCAAGCCGAAATTACCGACTTCAAGAATTGCCCATTCGCCGCTTATGAAGAGTTTTCCCGGGGCGCTATAACTATTTTTCAATTTTGACACCTTCAACAGCAAGCTCTGTTTCTATCGGTTCGTATCCAAGAGATTTAATCGTATCAACCAGCTTTTCCTTGTCACTGTGGTGACAAAGCATCATTCCGCCGCCACCCGCCCCGCAGAGCTTCGCCGCGCCTCCGATATCGACGACGGCTGAGGCAATCTCGTCTATTTCAGGGACGGAAACACCCAGCTCCTTCAAATTCTTCTGGGTTTTGTTTATCAGATTCTGGATTGTCTTGATGTCCTTCTTTTTTAGCGCTTCAAGCATCTGATGCGTCATCTTCCCAAGTTCCTGAACACGCGGGCCCCTGAATGACTCGCCAAGATTTCTTACCAGTTGAACCAGTTCTCCCGTGTTCTTCTCAGGAGGCTTCGTGTAAACAAGGACAAAATTCTCCAGCTTATGCGGCAATGAAAGAGGCTTGATTATATTTGGAGTGCCCTTCTGGAACCAGATAACGCGCCCGAAGCAGCATGCGGAATTATCTCCGCCGCTCGGCGTGCCATGGATGATCTCCTCCATCCGGAACGTTATTGAATTAATCTCTTCGATAGAGATTTTTTTCCCGTATTCTGCCGCCATTGCCTGTATCACCGCCGCCTCGAGGGAAGACGACGATCCAACGCCTGCACCGGAAGGAACGTCCGACTCCATTTCTATGGATATTCCGCCTTCTATTCCAAGATTTTCAACGGCAATACCGGCCACAGCTTTCTTGTAATTTTCATAATTATTCGCCTTGATGTTCTCGAAAAGAGGCAAGAAGTTTTTGTTCTCTGCACATTTTTTCCACAAATTCAGAACTTCAATGGAAGTGGACTTCACGTCATCGATAGAAAAAGAATCATTATGATTCCATCTGTCATCCTTGTAACGAATTTTGCCCGATTTTTCTGCCTTTGCTTTTGTTCTTAGTCCTATAGACGCAATTATCGCCGGTTCTCCATAAACCACTGCGTGCTCGCCTATCAAATGCACTTTTCCCGGCGCCGATGCAATGGCCATGTAATTAGGATAGACTCAGTCTTTTTAAGAGTTCAGGATGCTTCCGGAGCTCTTTCAGCACAGAAACCGTCCCCGGCGTGAACTTCTCCTTTTTCATCATCTCATTTATCTTTTTTGGCGTGAAAAATCTTACCTTGTCCACTTCTTCCCTGTTAATCCCGAACGGCCCGTCATGGCTGCCTATGTAGAACTTGATGCGCTCGCGGTCGTGTTTGCCTTCTCCCTTGTAGTTCTTTACAACTACGAACATGGGCTTGAGTTTTGCTTTTACCCCGAGCTCCTCTTCCAGTTCCCTTGCCGCCGTTTCGTCATAGTCATCTCCGCTGGCCACGTGTCCGCTCGCCGAAGACGTCCACCATCCCGAATAGAGATCCTTCTTTTTGCTTCGCTTCTGCAGGAGAAATTCGCCCTTCCTGTTCAGTATCATTATATGGACAGCACGGTGCAGCAGCCCTTTCCTGTGGCACTCGTCTCTCGGAGCTTTTCCTATAACCTTGTTTGATTTGTCTATTACCTCGAAATACTCAACGCTCTTTGACAGAAGAAGCTTTACATTTTTCTTGTCCATAATTATTATCCCAAGCTTTCTTCCATATCCGCTGTCTGCAATAACCCCGGCGAAATCGGAGGCATATATCATGCTTAGAATAAGTGCTCGCTAACTATTTTAGCGCCATCGCCCGGCTTGCACAGTATCGTGTTCGCGACGCCTTCCAGCTCCGCCAGCTGCATGCTTATTTCCTTAACATCCCGCTCTTGGCAGAGCACCTTCACGTTCGGCCCCGCGTCCATCGTGAAGTAAGCTTGTATTTCTTCCTCTCTCATCTGGCGGACCGCATGTATGATTTCCATTGTCGCAGGAATCCAGTATATTATTGACGGTTTCGTGGTTATCATCGTGGCGTGCATCTTCAGCGCGTTGAATTCGGCTATGCCGCCAACTTTCTCAAAATCGCGCTCTTCAATAGCTTCTTTCATATTTTTCAGGTCCTCGTCCACTGTGGCAAGCCAGTCCTTGTAATAGGGGCAGGTTGCGACTGTCTGAGCCATGCCGCCGCGGCTGCTCACCGGTTTCTTTTTTGATTCTACTATAGTGGCGATCATCCTGAACTCAGGCCAGTGGTTCTTGTCCTTTATCTCCTCGGCATAGCTGTCGCTTCCATCGTCCCGCTGCCCGCGATGCCATTCGACAAATCCTCCGAAGATCGAGCGGCAGGCCGAGCCCGAGCCCTGGCGCGTAAGAATTGAAAGTTCCCTCGGAGAAAGCTTCAGCCCTGCCGCCGCGCATGTGGCAACAGTCAGCGCGGCAAATCCGCTGGCGCTGCTCGCCAGTCCGGCCGCCACCGGGAAATTGGACTCAGAAACAACCTTTGCATGTTTTCGGATGCCGGCCATCCTGCATATCCTGTCGATGTGCCCGTGAATGTCTTTCTCGTCCTTCTTGAACTCCTCGTCATTTATCATCACCGTATGTTCGGGCTGCTCCGAGAACTCGACGGTGGTTTTCGTTGCCATTCCATCGCACGTCATGGAAATGCTGCCGTTCTGCGGAAGTATCCGGTCGCTGCTACGCTTTCCCCAGTACTTTACGAGAGCTATGTTTGCATTGGCGGTTGCCGTGGCTTTCATAGGTTTAAACTATATCGAGTCTTTTTAAGGATTTTACAAATAGTTGGAGCATGGAGTACAATGCGCCGTTTTTTGGACTGCATGAAGTATATTTTCTGGTTCTGAAAGAAGAGAAAGGAGAACGCTTTGCGCTGGAAATGATGCAGCGCGTGATGGAACGCACCCTTGGCAAGTCCTACACGTTCTCGGGATTCAAAAAAGGGGATGCACACAGCTTTGCGCGCGCCGTGCAGGCGCGGGATGAGGCAGTGGGACTGAAAGTCGAGCTTGAAGCTACCGACTCCAAGATAGTCTACAGGTTCCTTACGGACCCCTTTCCCAACCTCAAGGGGCAGGTTGACGCGGAAAAACTTGACGCTACGTTCATGAGATTCAAAGTGGAGTTCCTGCTTGGAAAGGGTTGGAGCTACCACACCGCCAAGCATCTCTGGAACGGCGACAAGTTCACAGAGCACGTTATTGAGAAAAAATAAATGGGCTCGGGCGGACAATCGGCTGCTTCCAGAGAATACAGCTTTCGAACCGCCGGCCTTTACCGTGTGAAGGTAACGTCATCTCGTGTCTGCGTTAGCAGACCGGGACCTCAAAGATCTCCGATCTTTGCAGATACCAGTTTCCACAGATTCCTTAATATCTGCGCAAGCACTATATGCCTTTTGGGGCATACAGAGACCTTTTCGCGAAAAGGGATCTGTACTAGACTACAAGCCCATAATTTTGCTTAATCAGAAAACTTTAAGATACAAGAAATCGATTTATTACCATGAATCTTACGAAAGAGGAGAAGTTTGCTGCCTCCATAATCGTCGTCGGCTTCGCCGCGGCGATGATCTGGCTTGGCATCTTCGCATTCCAGTTCTAGTTCTCTATTCTAGTTCTCTATTATCGTGCCGATTTTCCCGCCCCTGATTACCTTTAGCACGTCGCGGGGTGTTTTGCCATTTATTATAACAGTCCTGATGCCTGACGAGGCAAGCGTTTCCACAGCCATCCTGTCCAGCACGCCGTAGCTGTTTGGCTTGCCTTTTACCGCCAGTTTCTTCATGTCTTCATATTTCAGCCTGTCAAGCCTCCTTGCGCCGTGAAATTTCTTCGGGTCCCTGTCATATACGCCGTCCACATTGGTGAGCTTGATGTACAAGTCGGCATGAATCCGCTTCGCAGCTATTGCGCCGTTGGCGTCCGTGCTCCTTCCCGGCGCAATACCGCCTATGACGCCGCTTGTATTTGGCATGACTTCTTCGAGGGAGAAAATAGGCTTCATTCCGAGCAGCGAAGACACGAACAGCACGTTCGCCTTCAGGAGCTGGATGAAGATTCCTTCCTTTTCCCTGTTTTTCAGGGGGAATTTCTCTATTGATTTTCCATAACTCCTTGTGAGTCCTCCGCCGCCTATAACCACAATCAGCTGGTTTTTCTTCCCCAGCTCTTTCAGGACAGGCATGAGGCGTGAAAAATAGGCAAATTTCGGCCCGGTTTCGCCGATTGAAACCGACCCGCCGATTTTAACCACTATTTTCATGTTCTTGCACCGGATTTTTATTGCGCATGAGAAATTTTTTCATTGCCTTCTAAGGAAAAATGGTCGAGGAACGCTTTAATAGTTTTTATCGCATCTCTATTATTAATGAGTTCGAATTTTCACAGCCAATACCGAAAAATGCAGGACAAATTCAAACTTCCGCAGCTTAACGAACTCAAGGAAACATTCAAATTCGAGCTGGAAGAAAACGACAAAATCTTTGACCAGATACGGAACGAGATTTCTGAAAGGATTTTCACGTTCACCGAGAAGATAATCGAGCCCGTCATCGCCGGAAGCGAATCTTATTCGTGCATTTTCGAGCAGGAAATGCTCACAGACGAGGAGCGCCAGAAGCTTTTCGACATATACAAGAAAATCCAGGTCCTGAAATGGGAAAACAACCTACTGATGCTGCACCCCGACGAGAAGAAGGCCGCTGCATGGGTGAAAAAAACGTGGGAAATCTGGAACAGCGAGATTGAAGCTGAACTCTCCAAGACATGCAAGAAGCTTTCCAGCAGCTGGGGAAATCTGAGATTCAAAAACGAACGTCCGACTTACAACGGATAAGGGAAACTCCCTATTTTCCGGCGAATTTTATTTTTCAGGGCCCACAAACACGTCCGGATTCTTTTGCGGGTTCACTATAACCCAAAAATGTTCTAAGTTTTTTTCTGGGTTATAGTTCTCCAAGGAAACATTACTGATATTAATTCCTTGGGAACTATCTGTGAACCCAGAATTCATGTCCTGTTTATTTTCTGGGTTCACTATAACTATATATATGAAATCAGAACATTATTTTACATAAAGCATTTCAAAAAATGCTTTAAGCGAAGCAAATTTATAATACGCAATTATTATTCATTTGCTTCGCATTGAATGGTGATATAAATGGCAGCAAAAAAGAAAAAGAAGAAATAATTCGGGTTTGATTTCAGTCTAATTTAGATTTTTGCAAGGACGCTTTCTAGTTCTTTTTTTTATTCTCATAAACTTTTTAGGAAAAAGTTTAATCAAAAATTACCAGTTCTTTACAAGGCGCTTGATGTCGTTGCACTTCATGGACGACAGCTCTTCCTCGCGGATTGTGGGTATGTCAAAATTGAATTCTTCCCTGGTTATTATCACAGCCGACTTTCCGGCAAGTTTTGAGAATTCCGAGATGTGAGGCACGTTTTTCCGGATCTGCTTCCCGGATTCCTCGACGTCCGAAAGCAGCGTGAAATTCTTTTCCTTGGCTATCATGTTGAACGGAGACTGGTAAACGAAACCTGTGTCAAAACCGATTCGCTTGAAATTTCCGGAAATCTTGGTTTCGAATTCGCTTCTGGGGGCGGTCTCGGTTTCGTAAGACACTTTCATCTCAAGCGGCAGAATTATCTTGGTTTTCAGAACTTTCTCTATCCTGACGGCGTTCTTGTAGACGATTTTCAGTTTCCTTGACTCGTGCTCGTATATGCTTTTCTTCGTAACGCCTACTTTCCTTGCGAGTTCCGACTGGCTTAAATCCGCATTTTCTCGCGCGTCCTTCAGGGTTTGGGGATTTATCTCCACGAACATGCCGCCCCGGAACCTGTATATCTCCGGGAAGAGCCCGCCAATTATGTTCTCAAGGGTTCTCGGCGTAAGAGCCGGAATTTCGAACCTTTCGTAAATAATATTGTTGGAAAGCTTCTCCCTCCTGGTGTGAAGCCCGACAACCACAGGCTTGGCGTCGAGCTCGCGGGAGAGTATCTTCAGGTTCTGCGCCTGCTCCTCCTGGAGGGAATCGATGTTGGTAAGAACCTTGATCAGCATCATTGATTCGCTTTTTCTTGCCGCTATGTCAAAGCAGCCGCCGTACTCGCAGTATCCAAAACCTTTGTCAGCCAGCATCCCCTCGATTTCCCGGATTAGCATAGTTATAGTGCTCCAAGTAAACTTTAAGATATTATACTTACTTGGACACTATAAGTGAACCCGCAAAAGAATCCCTACATGAATTGAGGTTCACTATATACGCCAAAGAGAAAGTTTATAAAAACTGTAATCAACTCTAGTTGAAGAAACGGGCCGGTAGCTTAGCTTGGTAGAGCATCTGTCTTATATGACGTGCTTTGATAACAAACAAAATCAAAGCATCTTGGCATAGCCTGAAAACGTCTAAGCCAGCAGAAGGTCATGAGTTCAAATCTCATTCGGCCCATTATTTTTCTCCTCAAAAAGAACGCTTAAGAAGCTTTCTGTCATAATGTGCATGAAAGTATACTGTGAGCTTATGGAAATTCAGGGAATAGTTCAGCCGGAAGGCGTGCACCGCCTCTACAGGTTCAGAGGGCGTTTTGATGGAAGCCGCCAAGCCGGATCCTGGATTGCACGATTCACGGATAGCGAAATACGTTACGCCGGAAGAACTTTGCGCCCTTCACAGGTCATACGAACAAGGATATTCTGATATTAGAAATTCGATCAAAAAGGAGTGATTAAGATGAACGGAGCACAACCAATATTCATACTGCCTGAGGGTACTCTCAGGACAACCGGCAGGGACGCACAGTCCCAGAACATAGCAGCTGCAAAGGCTGTTGCAGACCAGGTTCGCACGACTCTGGGCCCGAAAGGCATGGACAAAATGCTTGTCGATTCTATAGGCGACGTTACCATCACCAATGACGGCGCAACCATTCTCAAGGAGATGGAAATCGAACACCCTGCTGCAAAGATGATAGTTGAAGTCGCCAAAACCCAGGAAGACGAGGTGGGAGACGGCACAACAACGGCTGTGGTGCTCACAGGGGAGCTTCTGAAAAAGTCAGAGCTGCTCCTTGACCAGGACATACATCCCACGATGATAGTTCGCGGATACCGTCTTGCAAAAGCCAAGGCTCTTGAAGTCGTAATGAAAATCAGCGATGACATCAACATAGACGACACGGAAATGCTGGAGAAAATAGCCATGACAGCAATGACGGGCAAAAGCAGCGAAGCAGCCCGCGAGCCGCTCGCGAAGCTTGCAGTGCAGGCTGTCAAGGCAGTGACAGAGGTTCGCAACGGCAAGCCTGTTATAGACAAGAGCGACGTCAAGATAGAGAAGAAGCAGGGCGGCTCTATAGACGACACGGAACTCATAAAGGGAATAGTAATAGACAAGGAAATCGTCCACTCAAACATGCCAAAGCACATAAAGAACGCCAAAATCGCGCTTCTTGATGCCGCTCTGGAGGTAAAGGAGACGGAAACGTCAGCGGAGATTCGGATAACAGACCCCCATCAGCTACAGGCATTCATAGAACAGGAATCAAGAATGCTCAAGGACATGGTCAAGAAGGTCGTTGACAGCGGATGCAACGTAGTCTTCTGCCAGAAGGGGATTGATGACCTGGCGCAGCACTACCTGGCAAAAGCGGGCATCGCAGCTGCAAGAAGGGTCAAAAAATCCGACATAGAAAAGCTGGCAAAGGCAACGGGCGCAAACATAGTTTCAAGCATAGACGAGCTTACAAAAGAGGACATAGGCAATGCCGGGCTCGTGGAAGAGCTGAAAATCGCGGGTGAAGAGATGATATTCGTCCGCGACTGCAAGGACCCGAAAGCCGTCTCGATATTGGTGAGGGGCGGAACCGAGCACGTCGTAGACGAGGCTCAGAGGGCGATGGACGACGCGGTTCTTGGCATCATAAGCGCTGTCGAGATGGGCAAGTTCGTTGCCGGCGGCGGCGCGGTTGAGATAGAGATTGCACGCAAACTGCGTGAGTACGCGGAGACTGTAGGCGGGCGTGAGCAGCTGGCGATAAACTGCTTTGCGGAAGCGATAGAAATAATCCCGCGCACGCTGGCAGAGAGCACCGGCAAGGACGCGATAGACCTTTTGGTTAACCTCCGCACGTTGCATGAAAAGGGCAAGACAACCTTCGGCATTGACGTCATGAACGGGGAGCTTGCAGACATGAAGGCTCTTGGAGTAATCGAGCCGCTGAAAATCAAGACCCAGGCAATAAAATCGGCAAGCGAGGCGGCAGAGATGATACTTCGCATAGACGATGTAATCAAGTCCAGAGCCCCATCAGGCCCGCCTCCGGGGATGCCGGGCGGAATGGGCGGCATGGAAGACTACGGCGAGTAATGCCGAGAAAGGGTATTCCTTTCTAAGGCTTTACTTTCCTTAAGTCGCAAGCTACGCTTGCTCCTATTAAATTTTTCTATTCACAATTACTCATGGAAATAGACAAGCTGGCCTGGATACTGATAAAGGACAGGAAAGTTCTCTCGACAATATCCAAGGGAAAGGACACCTACTACATACCCGGAGGGAAGCGCGAAAAAGGCGAAACAGACGGACAGGCTCTAATCCGTGAGATAAAGGAAGAGCTTTCTGTTGATATTATACCACCCACAATCAAACTTTACGGGACTTTCATGGCACAGGCACACGGAAAAGCCGAAGGCGTCATAGTAAAAATGACATGCTACACTGCGGAATTCGAAGGGGAGATGAAGCCTTCTGCTGAAGTGGAAAGGATTGTGTGGATAACCTCAGGCGATGCAGATTCTGAAAGGAGTTCGCCTGTCGACCGGCTGATTCTGGCTGATTTGAAGACGAAAAACCTGATTGACTAGCCGAGAAAGGGTACTCCTTTCTAATGCATTACTATCCTTATCTGTAGAAAGCGAAGCTTTACTGCTCCTATTACCTATGCGTTTGTTCTAAACTTTTTATACCCCCTCCGACATAAGGTAAGTATGCCTATTGAAGAGGAAGAATATGAATTGGTCCCGGTCGGACCGTTGCGACGCATAGAGAAGCGGATGGAGAAGATAGAGAAGGGCGGCACCAACAACGAGATGGTGAAGGAGCTCATAGACGTCGTGCGCACAAACCAGAAGATAATCGACGAAGTGGTAAAGATAAACAGCGAGATGATAAACAAGGTTTCCGACCTGAACGCAAAAGTGAGCGAGCTTACGGAAAGGATGGGCGACTTCCTTGAGCGCGTCGAGGTTAGTGAAAGCGAGCCTGCCGCCGCTATTGCGCCGGAACAGAGGAGTCCTGAAGTCGACCATAGGATAGAGAAGCTTGAGAAGCGGATAAACTCCCTGCTGCTTTCCACGATGAAGGCAAAGCAGATACGCGCGCCGATGCCTTTACAGAGAAGACCTCTGCCTGTCTAAGCGCCATTTTCTGAGGGTTTTTGCACATTTGTAGCGAACCCGCAAGGGTTCGGACATGCATTGCGAGTTCACACAGTCCCCAAGGAAATATGCAGGATTTTTCCTTGGAGAACTATAAATTACCCTTTCACCAAATAGTTTCTATGAGGTTTAGCAAGGGGCAGCAGGAGGCGCTTTCGGCAGTGCTCATCTCCGGCATACTTATCGGCGTCGTGGGTTCTGTCTATTTTTGGGGAGTACCGCTCATCCAGAAGAACAAGGACATCTCCCTGCTGGAAACTTCTGAGGCTTTCATGCGCCAGCTGGACGAGAAGATAAGATCTGTCGCGAACAACGGGGGCAGGGACCAGATTATTATACCCGTGCCGGGAATCGTGAGCTTCGAGAACGTCGGCACAGAGCTTGACCCGCAGATGGAAATAAAACTTACCATTGAAACGGAAGGTACAATTTACGCGACCGATGCCGAGATACCCCTGGGGAGGAACACGCTCAGCACACTGGAACAGAGCGGCGGAGAGTTCTACGGGACTTGGGGAATTGACGACCCAGTCCTGTTCAACGTGAAAAGCGTCAAGCTTAGAGAAAATAACTACAGGAATGAGTACACGCTAACATATATCCAGCTGAAGAACGACAATTCCCTGAGGGACTTCAAAATCGGCCTTACAGGCTCGGGCGCAGCCGGCGGCCAGGACAAAACCATAATAATGGAGAACAGGGGCGATGTCACGACGCCTGTTCTTGGAAGGACGCTGGTTACCAGCAACGTGGAAATTTCCATCATCTAAATCTTTTTTTTCTGAAAAAAACTGCAATGATATGCTCCTAATATCCACGTCTAACCCGAAGTTGCGAGTTTCCTTGCATAGCATCCATTGCGATAAAGACACCCGTTGACGCCTCACTTTTCAGACTAAAAATCTTAATATCTACCTCGGCAGAACATCTTAACATGAGACATAGCAAAGGACAATACAGGATAATAAGCGAGATTATTCTATTTTCCGTGGGCATCCTGATTACAGGCTACGTGATAGTCAATTTCAACAGCCTTCAGGACTCTACAATGAAAATAACGTTCGAGGACCAGATGAACAGTGTTGCCGACGTTGTCGCAACTGCAGTGATAAAAGTCGCACACGAGAACAATGCATCAGTGAGGCTGGTGATACCGGACAAGATTTCCGACAGCATCTACATGATTGCTCTCAGGGAAGGCGCTGAGGGGGATGGGGAGCTAATAATAACCAAACTTGACGGGACAGAGTCTGTCAGGAAAAAACTCTTTAATATAAACCATGACAATACAATTACTAGCAACAACGTCATCAACAACAGCGAAGTAGTTAGCAGCGCTCAGTTCATTGAAATAGTGAAGAACGAGAAAATAACGATTCTAAGGCGGTAACATGGAGAAGAAACTTTTTTTCAGTGTTAAGGGGGGCCGCGGGTTCGCGGTGAACCCGAGGAAGGAGGAAAGCATGAAGACCGGAATGATTGAATCTGCACAGGCACCTGCATGGCAAGCGGGCGCGCCGCTTCAGATGCAGATTCTTCCGGCACGGCAGCGCACTTATTCCATAGACGGAGTGGCGGTTCCCGACATAAAGACGGAGAAGCAGCTAATACCGGACCTTGAGGAAATACAGAGGACTGACATGAAATATCCGCTTATACCCTCGAATCCCGCAAAAGGCGAGAGGGTGTTCGCCTATGCGCATATCTATTTCGACAGGCGTGCCGGAGAGCTGGTTTATAACGTGGTTGAGCCGCCCGTGCCGGACCAGCAGCTCCTGAATTCGATAAAAGAGTACATAGAGGAGAAGCTTGACATCAATTTCAGCCAGATAAGGAAAGGAGACGCCGTAAACTACCTGAATGTCGTGTTCTCAAAAGCCCTTTCATACTTCAATGTCAAGCTTGACAAGGAATCCGCTGAAGTTCTCAGATACTACGTGGTTCGCGACTTCATAGGCATGGAGAAAATAGAACCTCTCATGCAGGACAAATACATAGAAGACATATCTTGCGACGGCGCCAACATACCGATATTCGTCTACCACAGACTCCCGCAATTCGGCTCGGTCAGGACCTCGATAACATTCACAAACAGGGACGAGCTTGACTCGTTCGTCAACAAACTGTCGGAAAGGTGCGGGCGCGCGATATCCGTTGCGAAGCCGCTGCTTGACGGCACGCTTCCGAACGGCTCCCGTCTTCAGGCCACGCTGGGCAGCGACATAGCCAGGAACGGCAGCAACTTCACAATAAGAATGTTTTCTGACAAGCCAATGACCCCCGTTGACCTGATAAAATCGGGGACATGCGACCTGAAGATGATGGCGTACTTCTGGATGCTCATAGAGCACGGCTCATCGGTGCTTATATCAGGCGGCACCGCATCGGGCAAAACCTCGCTGCTCAACGTCCTCTCGCTTTTCATAAAACCGCAGATGAAAATCATAAGCATTGAGGACACATCTGAAATAAGGCTGCCGCACACCCACTGGGTTCCCGAAGTGGCGCGCACTCCAATATCTGAGGAAGGAAAAGTGGACATGTTCGAGCTGCTGCGCGAATCGCTGAGGCAGCGCCCTGATTATATCATCGTCGGGGAAGTGCGAGGAAAGGAGGCGTATGTTCTCTTCCAGCAGATGGCTGTCGGGCACCCCGGGCTGTCTACGATACACGCCGAGAATTTCTCAAAACTGGTTGACAGGATGACATCGCCGCCAATCAGCCTTCCCATCAACCTCATGGAAAACCTCGATCTCATACTGTTCATGAAACGCGTCAAGCAGGGAAGAAAATACAACAGACGAATTTTTTCAGCCATTGAAGTTGCAGGCTTCGACAACGAAGCGAAAGTTCCCATCACCAACGAAGTTTTCAACTGGGAAGCAAAGAGCGACGACTTCAAGACCATGAACACGAGCGCGCTTCTCAAGAAAGTCTCCGGAATTACGGGGCTCGATGACGCCCAGATAGCGAAGGAGCTTGAACAGAGAGCCAAGGTGATTAAATGGCTCGTGAAGAAGGACATAACAGACTATAGAAAAATAGCGTCGGTCATCGGCATGTTTTACCTTTCTCCGGACTTTCTCATGGGACGTATTGAGGGAGACGTATAGAAAACGTCTGATTTAAACAGGGATTTTCCTGGTATCAGCAACAATATTCATGGCATTTCCCATTCCATCTGACCATCCTCTCTCATACGCAAACCAGAACGCATCTTTCACCAATGGCATATCGGAATGGTTCAATCTTTCGCCATTTACAACTTGAAAATACCCTCTCAAAGTTCTTTCAGTCTGTTCAAGGTTTCCTAACCTTGTCAAATCCCGGTCTCTTAGAACCTCTCCAGCAAATGTTCCGTAACCCATATCCCACAGATGTCAGAAATCTTTTAAAACCTTAATATTCCCCCGCGTGCAAATCATTATTGGTGCTATAAAATGAGTTATGCAGGCGTATCCTACAGACTTTTCGGCAATCTTGTGAGGTATGCGAAGCCGTACTTCCTTGACATCAAGGAGGAGCTGCGCCAGGCGAACATCAGCTATACGCTTGAGGAGTATCTTTCCATAGCCCTGTTCACCACGGTTGTGACTTTCATAATCGAAGCTACTATGCTCTCGTTCATATTCGGCCTTCTTGTGACGCCCATAATTGCCGTTATACTGGCATTTACCCTTTCGATGACCATATCGGGCATATTGTTCTTCCTTTTCTATTCATACCCCAAAACGGCATCAAAAAGCAGGGGAAACAAGATAAAGAAAATACTGCCCTTTTCTGTAAGCTACATGGCAACGATAGCCAGGTCGAATGTGCCCCCTATAATCATATTCAAGACGCTCAGCGAATTCAAGGAGTACGGGGAGCTGAGCAAAGAGGCGGAGAACATAGTGAGAGATGTCGAACTATTCGGCATGACAACGGCTGCTGCTATAAAAAAACAGGCAAAAATCACACCATCGAAGGAATTCAGGGATCTGCTATACGGGATAAACACCATGATAACAAGCGGCGGCAATCTGGGCTCCTACCTGAAGGACAGAAGCAACGAGCTGATGGGCGACTACCGCAGGCGTATACGCAAGTACTCCCAGGACCTGTCGCTTTACGTGGAGATGTATCTCACCCTCATAATAACCGGCTCAATATTCTTCATAGTGCTGTCCTCAATCATATCTACAATTTCGGCAGGACTTGGCACTATACTGGTCCAGACAATGGTCGTATTCCTGCTGCTCCCGGCGCTCTCAATAGCATTCATCATACTTATCAGGGCTACGTCTCCGACAGGGTAGGCATCACAGGGAAATTACTGATTCGTCCGTGTATTTTTAACCCCAAATGTTAATTATATAGTTAACCCAGAAAAGAATCCCTACATGTTTTCTGGGTTCACATATAGTGCACAAGAAAATCACATCCAGATTGTTCTCTTGTAGCACTATAATCATAGCCGGGGCGCAGAGAGACATGAAGAAATACAAAGAAGGTGGCGGAATCAGGACAGAACGCAAAATTCTGATAGTATGCGTTGCCGCTTTCATCGGACTCGTTTCCTTTGCAATTTATACGGGCAGCATAGCTCTCATTGCCAACATGCTGTTTCTTGGAATGCTCATTTTAGTGGTGCCATACAGCCTGTTCAAGTTCTTCAGGCTCAAGAAAATACGCTCCTATGAAAACGATTTCCCCAATTTTCTGCGCGACATATCAGAGAGTCTGCGTGCCGGCCTTTCCCTGATACAGGCTATACAGACCACCTCGAAGTCGGACTACGGGGCCCTTACCAAGGAAATCAAAAAAATGAACACGCAGCTGAGCTGGAACATATCGCTTGACAGGGTGCTGAAGAATTTCGGAATACGCGTTGCCGACAGCAAGATAATAACGAGATCGCTGATGATAATAGACCAGGCGAACAAGTCCGGCGGCAACATAGAAGACACGATGGAGTCCCTGGCAAATCATATAGAGTCGATAAAGGAGTCGCAGCAGGAAAAATCCGTGCTGCTGAACCAGCAGGTCATGATGATGTACGCCATATTCTTCATATTTCTCGGCATAACAATAGCGCTAATCAAATTCCTGATACCGCTGCTGCAAACCCAGTCGCAAACCGGCGGGTTCGGGGTGCAGGGCTTCAATCCGAACCCCTGCTCGCTCTGCGTGAACAACCAGGACCTTGCATGCGTGGGGTGCAACACTTTCGCCACCATAACGCAGGCGTTCGAGCTCGGAGACCCGAAAGAGTCATCTTCTTATTACAAATCGCTGTTCCTTGCAATGATACTCATACAAGGCTTCTTTTCAGGCCTAATAGCCGGCCAGATAGGCTCTGACTCAATCGCCGTCGGCGTCAAGCACAGCCTGATAATGCTACTGAGCGGCTTCATAGTGTTCATACTACTGGTAAAGACGGGAATCATCTAAAGCGCTCCAAGTAAAGAATCGGGGATAGTATAACTTGGAACGCTTTAAGTGAATCAAATTTATAATACAAGAATCAAAAGTTCTTGATTATATCACGATTGATTATTTGATTCACATTAGACAGCCGCAGAAGTGATTTATGTGAAAGGGATTGCCGAACTTGAATTCATTATATCGGTTTTTGTTTTCATAACCACCATATCCTTCGTGACTTTCCTGATAATCAACAACATACCGATACTTCACGGCTTGTCAGCCTCAGAAAGCCTGAAATCCAAGAGCTACCAGTATTCGGAGCTGCTGCTCTTTGACGAGGGCGTCCCCATGAACTGGGAGGACGAAAGCGACACCCAGAACATAAAGCGCATCGGCTTGTCCTCAGGAATGCGCTATTTTGTTGACAGGGACAAAATCGCGAAACTGAATTCTATCTGCTCAAACTACCAGCTCGCAAGACAGAAACTCGGACTTGAAGGCGAGGATATCGTAATAGAGGTTTCGCATCTGGACGACACGCCGCTGAACGGGCTGCCAAAAGTTATATGCGGGCCTTCTGTGACAACAGAGGTAAGGCAGCAGTTCCAGACAACGAGACTCGGCGTCATGCCCATACAGGGCGGCGACACTTACGTAATAAAAATCAAGGTGACTGTCACAGGGGATTAGAATGAAGGGTTTTGCAAAGATATTCGAGGCGATAGTGGCGTCAATCATACTGCTTGCCTCACTGACATTCTTCTTCACGCCAAACGTGCAGAAATCCGAGTGGGACAGCACGTCGCTCCAGATAATGGCAGAAGACGCGCTTGAGAGCGCGTACCTGAACGGCACTCTGGCAAGATTTGTAAAAACCGACAACACGACGCAGCTGAACGCCTTTTTTTCCGAGATGCTGCCGAAAACCGTGGACTTCTCCATAGAAGTCAGGGGTATACCGGGCAAGACAATTAACATAGCATGCATTGGCTGCAGCCAGACCAACTTGGACGACCTTTCCGCCATAATTGCAAACAAGGACTTTACCTACAAAAAGAAAAACACAAGCATAAACATACAGACTCTTGACCTCGCAACACAGGATGTACCGGAAGGCGCCGGCATACTGTTCTTCTTTGACAAGTCAAAGATAGCCGTGCACCAGACAAAGATAAACGATTTCCTTGACACAGGAGGGGGCGTTTTTCTGCTTTCAAGCCTTGACTCGACGGATGTCGGGAACACGCCGATAGGCAACACATTCGGACTGACGTGGAGCGGCGGCACATCCAACCTACAAGGCAGGTTCGAAGACGTTGACGGGGGGATTTTCAATTCCAACAAGCCGTCACACTTCATTGCGAGATACTACGCCAACATATCCACCAGGCACCTTCCGAACGTACAGACAGACCCTTTCAGCGTTTTTGTTTCAACAGGAATCGGCTACCAGGCAGACGGAAAAGACATTGTAAAAACGCCTGACAGCAGGTCATACGTCAGGTCCAATCAGATCGGGCGCGGCAGAACCATATGGCTGAATGACTACAACCGTGTAGACCACACATGCGCATCATGCGGTCCGACAAGGGACACAGACAACCTGACAAAAGCGGGCATAATGTGGGTAAGCGGCGAAAGGTCAAAACTGGACATGATAGAGAAAACTCCTGCGCCGGTGAACTTCAAGTCGAGCATATTCGTCTTTGACGGGGATGTTTACATCGTAGATCTTACAATATGGCGCATATTTTTCTGACCTTAAATTCTCTCACATCTCTACTACTTCTATGTTTTGCATAAAATGCGGGGGTCCCGCCACGGTGGGCAATTTTTGCAGCGAGCACTTCCTTGAAGCGCAGAAACTGTTTGAGATCAAGGATTTCTCATACATCTACTGCAACCAGTGCGGGATTGACGAGAAAGACCTCAGGGGTAAGATAAGCCGTTCAATAAAAACCTCGCACAAAATAACACGGGAAAAGATATCCCTCAGAACTCTCGGCAACAGGGTATATGCAACAATCGAGGCGGAAGGTGTGATAAAAGGTTTGAAAAAAACGGAAACCCACAAATCTCTCGTGATGCTGCGCCAGAAAATGTGCGAGATGCACGTGAGACTTTCAGGCGGCTACTACGAGGCGATGATACAGATACGCGGCCCCCAAAAAGAGTCCATTCTTAAAAAAGTAAAGCAGGTTGTGCCGGAAAAGGCGATAAGCAGCATAGAGGAAATAAAGGAAGGATATGACGTGAAAATAATGAGAAAACCCAACGCCGCAGCCGCCGCGAAGGCGCTTCGCGAAAGATTTTCGGTGAAAGACTCCTACAAGGTCGGAGGCAGCAAGAAAGGCCAGATGGTTTACAGGAATTATTACGCGGTGCGGTAAATGAAACTGACTCTAGATGAAATTGCCGAATTTTATATTCAGAAAGGCTACTCTGGAACCAAGTTAAGGTATATCCTTGAGAAAGATAAAACCTACCAGAAACTTCTGAAGGATAGAAAAGCTGTGCTCAAGCACACTCACAAAGTCACAAAAGCTGACTCAAAGAAATATTTGTTATCCGTAGACCGTGATTTTAAAATTCTTTCAATATGCAAGGCTCTAGAAAAAATAAAAATCAGAAAGGGAGACGCAGAGTTAATTAAGCTTATTAAGTCTCAATTGGAAGAAGATTGGAGAAGTCCTTTGCTGAAGAAGCTAAAGGAGATTAAAAGAAGATACAAGTGATTTTTATGTACCATCATCCAGGCGAACCGGTAAGAGTGAAGATGCCAAGGCAGGGCGAGGTGCTCGGCATAGTAGAAGCCATGCTTGGCGCCAACAAGCTCCGCGTCAGGTGCCAGGACGACAAGATGCGTCTGTGCAGGATACCTGGACGGCTTAGGAAGTCCATGTGGATAAAGGAGAACGACGTGGTGCTGGTAAAGCCATGGGACATACAAAAAGACACGAACGGGGATATCGTGATAAGATACACGCAGACGCAGGTTTCTGTCCTGAAGAAGAAGAACATACTGAAAATGGAATATTGAACTGATTCTGCACAGATTTTTCGCTTTAATACGTAAGGAACGAAAAAATTTACTATGATAAAGAATGTCAAGATACCGGAGGAACGCCTGCCTGTCCTGATAGGCAAGAATGGCGCTACAAAGCGCTCCATCCAGCGCAAGACGAAGACGAAGATAACAGCGGGTGAGGAAGAAATAATAATAGACGGTGAATCCATCGGGGTGCTTGACGCCGAAAGCGTAATCAAAGCAATTGGCCGCGGCTTTTCACCCGTACATGCTGAGCTTCTAATGGACGAAGAGAACACGCTTGTCATAATAGAGCTTCCAAAAGGCGAGAAGACCCAAAAAAGGCTCAAGTCAAGGCTAATAGGTACGAGAGGTAAGTCCCGGCGCAACATAGAACGCCTGACAGGAACATATATTTCTGTTTACGGTAAAACTGTTTCCCTGATAGGCAAATACGGCAATGTCAGCCTGGCTGAACAGGCTATACAGAAGATTATAAAAGGTATACCGCACAGATTTGTATACGAATTTCTGGAGGCAAGACAGGATGAGCGAGAGGAAAAAAGCTGAGGACTTTGCAAAGGAACAGAAAGAGATAAGCGTGAGCGAGTTCTTCGAGAAAAACAAGCATCTTCTGGGCTTTGATAACCCGACAAAGTCCCTCTTGATGGCTGTCAAGGAGGCTGTCGACAACTCGCTGGACGCGTCTGAAGAAGCAGGTATATTGCCGGACATCACAGTCAAGATCAAGCAGGTTGACGACAACACTTACATAGTTTCTGTCGCTGATAACGGGCCCGGTATAGTAAAAGAAAACGTGCCGCGCGTATTCGGCAAGCTGCTTTACGGAAGCAAGTTCCACAGATTACTCCAGGGACGCGGCCAGCAGGGCATAGGAATAAGCAGCGTAACACTTTATGCCCAGCTCACAACGGGCGTGCCGACAAAGGTATGGTCAAAGGTTGAAAGCAAGAAAAAAACTTATTATTGCGAACTGCACCTGAATACGGCGAAGAACGAGCCCGACATCATCAAGGAAGATGAGATTGAAAAGGATGTTGTCGGCGAGCACGGCGTAAAGGTGGAGATGGAAATCCACGGCCGCTACAGAAAAACTGTTGAGGATTATCTTAAACAGACATCCGTTTCGAATCCGTTTGCAAAAATCGCATATACTGCACCAGACGGTACCAAGACGATTTTCCCGCGCTCAGTAAATGAGCTGCCAAAACCTCCAAAGAGGATGAAGCCCCACCCGCACGGCATGGAATTCGGAATCCTGCAACGCCTTCTGCAGAACACAAGCTCGAGAACGCTTCAGTCATTTTTGACCAATGAATTCTCCTCCGTAGGGCAGCAAAGCGCAAAGGAAATATGCAAGCTTGCAAAACTCCCTGAAGACTCCAAGCCGCAGGAACTTGACCGCGCTGCAATAGACAAGCTAATCAAAGGCATGCAAACCGCAAAGGTTCAGAGACCGCCGACAGACTGCCTGTCACCAATCGGCTCAGCAGAGTTGGAAAAGAGTTTGAAAAAAGAGTACCCAAATGCCGAGTTCATCACCTCTATAACAAGAGATCCTGAAGTTTACAGGGGATTTCCTTTCCTAGTTGAAGTGGGTATTGTTTACGGCTTATCAGACGAATCCGGAACAAAAAAGAAGAAAGAAGACGACGAAAAAAAGGAAGATACAATTGAGCTGATAAGATTTGCAAACCGGGTTCCGCTGCTCTACCAGCAAAGTGCATGCGCCCTGACGGAGGCCGCCAAGGACGTTGACTGGAGGCGTTACAACCTTTCACAATCGGGCAACAACCTCCCATCGGGTCCAATGAAGCTTGTGGTACATATATGCTCAGTGTGGGTTCCGTTCATGTCCGAAAGCAAGGAAGCGGTCGCTGCATATCCCGAAATAATAAAGGAGACTAAACTTGCAATCCAGGACGCCGGTCGAAAGCTTTCCTCATACCTGTCCGGCAAGCGAAGGGCAGGCGAACAGAAGCGCAGGATGCAGATGTTCGACAGATACGCGGGCGAAGTGTCAGATGCCATAGCAATACTTACAGGCAAGAATGACAAGGATATAGAAAAGAAGCTAAAAGCTCTTGTGGAAAGCAGGGTACATATAAAGGAAGAGTTTGTGGATGAATCCACGGATACTAAAGATGTTAAGAAAGAAGAAAAGAAATGAGTGGTATAGAATGGCAAAAGACGTTAAAAAAGAACTGCAAAAACTCGGGGACAAGATACTGCAGGATATAGAAAAGAAGGAAAATCCCAGCATAGAGATACCTATACGTGCACTGTCCAACGTCGTCTTCGACAAGAAACTTGGGCAGCTGACGCTTGGCGACAAGACTGCAAAAAGATATTACTTCAACGTAGCCCACGCAAAAAAATTTATGCAGACCGCCATGGTTGCGTCATTCTCCAAGCAGCTGATAGACCAGAACATACACGCGAGCATCAGAGACATGTTCTACAACCTGAAGCGTACGCTGCCCGACAGCAATGAGAATACTTTTGACGAACAATCTGAAAGCGACCCGATAATAGTCGATCTGGAAGTTGCCATAGACGTGCTGCGCGAACAGCTTCACCTCACCACGGACAGAAAAGGCATAGTTGCCGGCAACGTCATCATCCAGGACCGCGGCGACAGCATAGACTGGTCGAAGCTCGGAAGCGGCGGCTGGTCCATTCCAAGCACGGTGGATGAAATAACATTCAAGAAGGTGGAGGCGGAATTCGTGCTTGTCGTAGAGAAAAACGCAGGTTTTGAAAGACTGCACGAGGACAAGTTCTGGCAGAAGCACAAGTGCATACTGATAGGTACTGGGGGACAACCGTCAAGAGGGACGAGACTGCTGATACAGAGGCTGAACCAGGAACACAAGCTGCCCGTTTATGTATTTTGCGACGCTGACGCCTATGGGGCATATATTTATTCTGTAATAAAATCAGGCTCAATAAGCTTAGCACATGTGTCAGATAGAATTTCTACGCCGAGCGCGAAATTCCTAGGACTTACGATATCAGATGTATATGAGTATGACCTGAAGAAAGCAACGATCAAGGCAAAGGACGTAGACATTAAGCGTGCCAAAGAGATGCTCAACTACGAGTGGTTCAAGAAGAATCCCAAATGGCAAAAGGAGCTAAACCTGATGATAGAGAAGGGAATAAAGGCAGAAATCGAGGCCCTGTCCCATAAAGGACTCAAGTTTATGTCGGAAACATACCTTCCGGACAAGCTCAAGAAGAAAGATTTCTTGGATTAGTTACCTTTTCTTTTTACGATTTTTGTAGTAAATTATTTGGAATAAGATTATTCCTGTGACTATTATACCAAGACCCTGACCAAAAATCAATACCCAGTCACCAAGAATAAATCCATGAATTGTCTATAGAGCATAGCTTACTACAGAAATTACAATAAATATCGTAGAGAGTCCCTCAGTAGATTTCTTTTTGAAGTTTTTTCTTATTTGGTCAGGAAATCCTATCACTTTGGAAAGTATAGTAAAAAGAAAAGTTAGCGATGCTATTATTACGGCAAAATCCAAGCCGGATAAGACCATAGAATTAAGTTATTTACAGCTTTTAAATATTCCGTGAAAGTGTATATCTGAGAATGCCCTGGTAGCTCAGATCTAATCGGATATTGTCGGGTTAGAGAGGAACAGGTAGAGCGCTTGGCTGTTAACCAAGAGGTCCGCGGTTCGAGCCCGCGCCGGGGCGCTTTTAAACTTCCTCATTAAAGGATTTTAAGAAAAAGGGAATGTAGCTCAATCTGGGAGAGCACATACGCAAAAACGTAGCTCAAACGGCTGAAGACCGTGAAGTTGGGAAATTGATTTTCTCAATACGGAGTGTTGTGGGAGGTTCTTCGTGAGCCCGCAAATTCAAAGCTGACGGTCTTAGATTGACCGTGGGTGAAATTCCCACCATTCCCATTTAATTCAATGCAGACAAAGCCCTTTTCATTTTGTAAGGATTCGAAAAGCCTGTTTCTTTTACCCACATTTCAAGGTTTTTCTTTCCATTCAGAGGTATTTTATAGCTAGTCTTTTTACTAAGTTTTGATTTATAGCCCCAAATTTTTGCGACCCTAAATCCTCTAGTTAATAGAATACTCCTTATTTGTTTAGCTAACTTCGGACTAGATGTAGTTATTTCAATAGAAGGATATTTTGGGGTTCCTGGCTTATCTGAAAGAAAAACTGAGCCATCTGTATCTATAATTCCCCTTATCGTATATTTAACTAAATTCCAATTCGATGCAATGACTTCAGGAATAACAACATTTTCTGTTTTACTTTTCCCATGTACAAGCCCTAAATTCTCGGTTAGAAATTTTGTTGCCTCACTAGAATAAACAACAATTCTAAGTCCTCCAAGTCTCTCTAACCTTAATGGTTTTATTACATGTATCAGAAATTAGATTTGTCAAAAAAATATAGTACTCCTTATCTGTTTTTGGGCTGCCGGTGAATCCAAAATAACTCTTTTTGCCTCTATGAATAAACCCATCTCCAATAATTATTCCAACCATTTCTGCCATATTTTCGTTTAATTTCATATCTTTTATATAGAGTTTTAAACTATATAAAATTTGTTATACAATAAAATAACATGCCAAGAAAAAAAGGCTTTGATGCTGAAAAATATAAGACAGAAATTCTAGAGATTTTGAAAGAATACACCTTTATGTCGACTTCTGAAATTTGTGATAGGCTTAAGATGGGATATGAAACTGGCTTAAAATATATCGAACAACTTTCAAAAGAAGGTAGAATAAAACATCGAAAGATAGGAAACCGGAGGTTCTGGTACATTTAGTTCGCCGCATTACGCACCTTTTTATAAAACACAGGCAAATAGCTATTATGGGTTACAATTACAGCCCGCAGAGCAACGAAGGCTTGCAATTCGGTAAAAAAGGCAAGCATCTTGCGATAGCGGCTGTCATAATTCTCTTCGCCGGAATTTTCTATTTTGTCGGAAATACAATGACAGGCTATGCAACTTACAGCAAGTCGCTTGAAACGCAGCTGAACAATACTCAGGCTGAACTAACAGCAGTGCAGGAGCAGAAAGATATATGCGAGTCTGTCCTGGAAAATATGAGAAGCAACCTTGGTTCATTGAACAGCAGTCTGAGCACATGCGGCTCGAACTTAGCTTCAAACAGGCTCTCCCTGGATAACTGCAATAAAGAGAGGGTAAGGCTTGAGAACGAAGGGAATAACCTGTCGGCGTCGCTTAATTCCTGCAGAACGGAAAATGAAAACTCTATTCAATCGTACAAGCAGCTTGCGCGCAGCTCTGTAAGACCTATATGCTGCAGTTTTGGAGACGTGCAATCGGCTGCAATACGCAACTGGAACATCACAAACGGCAGCATAGTATGCAACGGCAATTACACAATAAACTGCACAAGCGGAGAATCAAACTACTGACTGATTTTTAAAGATACGCTAGGATTATAATTTCGGAGTAGACAAAGAATGCCGGGCATCCTGCATTCGTCTTACCTTCTTTTAGGTACGTCTATTTCTGGCGATAATATGTCAAAAAAGAACAAAAAATCCGGAGATTCAATGGAACAGGCAGATGTCGGCAACGAATACATCGAGCCGGAACCTGTGAAGATAGTGGTTGACACTATCCTTGCCGAGGACAAGGTAATAGCAACGGAAAACCGCGAACATGTTTATGAGCCGGGATATTACGGCAAGGAGCTCGGCGAAAGGCTTGAACTTGCCATGGTCGAAGCGACACTTCTTCTGAAGCGCGGGAGGATAAGGGTCTCTTCGCTCGGAAAACTCCTAACATTTAAGGAACTTTATGACCATGCGTGTTCAATAGATAAAAGATTTCCGCATAAATACCGCGTTTATGAAGATTTGAGGGAGCGCGGGCTGCTCGTGCGCACAGGCTTCAAGTTCGGGTGCGATTTCCGCGTATATGAACGGGGGGTACAGCTTAAGAAAGGCCCAAAAAGCGCCAAGGAGCACACAAAATGGATAGTTTTTTCGGTTCCTGAGGACTTCACGATGTCCTTTGCCGAACTTTCGCGGAGCGTGCGGCTTGCTCACAATATACGCGCAAGAATGCTATGGGCGGTTGTTGACAATGAAAGCGACGTGACATTTTATCAGATAACAAGGCACAAACCGTAGGTGATTGAATGAATGTAAGAGAACTCATGACAAAAAACATAATATCCGTGAGGCCCGACGAGCATGTGAGCCAAGCACTTGGAAAGATGGAACGTCACAAGATACATCAGCTTCCTGTTATGAGCGGCGAGAACCTTTACGGCATAATCGAACTGAGAAAAATAGTCACCCAAAGGATAGACGCTTCCTCTGCCAAGGTTGAAAATTTTGCCACAAACGTCCCGAATATCGATGTAAATGCAAACGTCGAAAGCGCGGCACAGCTCCTGCTTACGAGCGCCATGCGCGCAGTGCCAGTCACTGACGCGGGAAAAATCGTTGGAATAATATCGGAAACCGATATCATGAAGGTGGCGAAGCAGTTCATAAGAGGACTTGACAATTCTGCAAGCCAGATTGCCGGAGCCGCGGAGTGCATCGACAAGCGAGGCAATTTTGGACAGGTCAAAAAACTGTTCATTGAAAAGAACGTGTCTCGCGTCCCGATAACCGACGGCGAAAAGATTGAAGGCGTAATCGGTACGCTCGAAATGATAAAGATCCTCACGGGTAGGGGAACAATGGAAGTAAGAGGCGGTACCCAGGAGAAGGCGGCAAGGGAAAAGGTCGGGCTCGAAGAGACGCCTGTGACTGCGCTAATGAGGCCGGCTCTGGTTGCCGGGACTAACAAGAAGATAGGAGACATAATTGACCTGCTAAAAACCAACGAAGAGGTTATTGTGCAGGATGGCGGCGTGAAGATAATCACCCACAAGGACATACTTGAACTGTTCGTCCAGGCGCCGCAGAAAGGTGTCTATGTGCAGATAACCGGAATGCAGGACGAAAGCATAGAATTCAAGGCGAGGATGGACATAGCCGTGACGGACTTCGTAAAGAAGATGGCGAAGATAACGCCTAGAATAGAATATCTTGCGGTTCATGTCGACAAGATGCACAAACAGGGCCCGAAGGCAAAATATTCCATACGTGCGCGCTTCAAATCATCGACAGGTTTTTTTATCTCTCATTCATGGGGCTGGAAACCGATAGACGTCCTTCAGGAAGTTTTCAGCGACATGGAGAAAGAAGTGGTTCACAAGTCCAGCAAGGTAAAAACCGACACAAAAAGAAGAAGGATGATGAGAAAAGGAAGATAAAGAAAATAAAAATCCCAATTAAATATCTCTTCCTTTCACCGTGCTGCGCCTGTTCGCCTTTGCGCGCTCCACTGCTCTGTCAACAAGGCGCATTACTTCCTTGCTCAGGGCTTCTGCAGCATCTCCGCCAAGGTTTACCTTCTTTTTCTTCGCGTAGTCACGAACTTTGCTCTTAACAACAAGCATTTCGACTTTTGCCATTTTTTCTACCTCCTATTAGTTTATTCGAAATATCAGTTTAAATCTATTTTACCGGTGTGCCAAGGCTTTCTATAGGCGTCCCTGATATAAATTTCCTCAGGGTTTCAGCCATGTCTGCAACGGGAATGCGTATCTGCTTCATCGAATCCCTGTCTCGTATGGTTACTGTTCTGTCTTCGAGCGTCCTATGGTCCACGGTAATGGAAGCGGGAACCCCTATCTCGTCCATACGCCTGTAGCGGCGTCCTATGCTCCCTGAATCGTCATAGAAGACGGAGAATCCGCAGTCCTTCATGAAAGCCTTCAGCTCTTCCGCTTTCCCGTCAATCCCGTCCTTATTTACAAGAGGGAACAAGCCGCAGTCAAACGGCGCCAGCCTGCGCGGAAAATTGAAAAAACTCCTTTCTCTGTCCTCCTTATAGCACAACTCCAGCTGGGCATAAATATTCCTGTCAACACCGAAGCTTAGTTCGAGGACGTGAGGCACGAACTTTCTTCCATCAGCGAATACAGACATGTCCTGCTTGGAAATTTTCTGGTGCGCCCCAAGGTCGTGATCTGTTCTATAGTGAACGCCGCCTATCTCCAGAAATCCCCCTATGCTTTCAAGTTTTACCTCTATATCCCAGTGGTATTTGTTGTAGAAAGCCTTTTCCTCGTCAGAAAGTTCCTTGAAGCGAAAGAGATGTCTTGGGATTCCAAGTACGTCGAGGAAAAACTGCTGAACCTTTGCCATATGGTACACGTAGAAACGCGGAAGATGCTTCGTCATCTCTTCGCAGGAAACTTCGTCTATTTGGTTGTTTTCCCTGTTCTTTACCGGCATCACGAGAATTTTGTAGTCCTTAACCTCGCCAAATTTCCGGTGCTCTTCCATTTTTTCCGGGTCGAAAAATATCTGGAGCTCCGCCTGCGTGAACTCGCGCATGCGGGTAATAAGCTGGCGCGGGCTTATTTCGTTCCTGAAAGCTTTGCCTATTATTGCAAGCCCGAGGGGAAGCCTCTTTCGAAGCGTTTCGAACTCGCGCCTGAAATTTAGATAGGCAGCCTGCGCGGTCTCGCCGCGAAGGTAGGCACGCACATCATTTCCTATGGTTATGGGGAACATCAGGTTGAGGACGCCCACCTCCTCAAGCTGCCCCTTGCATTTGGGACATTTCATGTTATGTTTCTTGATAACCTTCGCAAGCTCTTCCATGGATATGCCCTCAAAGCTCTCCTTCAGCTGTTCCTCCAGAAGCTTGTCGGCCCTCTCTACGTTCCCGCATTTCCTGCATTTCACAACAGGGTCCACGAAAGACTCGACGTGTCCGGATGCCTGCCAAACTCTTTCGTGCATTATCTCTGCAGGCTGGATCTCGAAAAAGTTGTCATCAAGTCCCAGAAAAAATTTTCGCCACTCGCTTTCCCATCTGCTTTTCAAAAGGGAGCCGAGATGCGCGTAATCGTAGAAACCCGACAATCCGCCGTAAACTTCCGACCCTATCCAAAAGAAACCGCGTCGCCGGGCTATTTCCTCTATTTTTTCAAAATTAGAAGTCATATTAACCATCTTGAACTTTCAACTTATAGTGAAACAAGTAAAGAATTCGGATATTATTACAACTTGATTCACTATATGCGACCAACTTGTGATCTTGAATATTAAGTTGGTCAGCTATAAAAAACAATTTCAACTCCAACATTTCCTGCAGAATAGTTTTAAAAAGCTCTTTATCCAAGCAAATGGAAGTGATGGCGATGCCGTACCAATTCAAGCAGGCTATAGAGATTATCGCTATAGCTATCTGATTCTTGCACGAAAAATCGCCCAGGAAAGACTGACACAAAAACAGAGACACATACTCAGGCGGCTTTCTCTATCAAAGCTTGAAAATATCTCCGGCATGGTCCGCTCAGTTTCTTCCGAACTGAACTGTTCAGAATCTGCCATATGGAACTCCATAAGAGTGTTGAAAAGATGCGGACTTGTAGAGAGCAATGGACATATTAGGCTTACATATTTGGCTAGAACTTTGTTGGAGGGGTTTGAATGGACTCGAGATTGAGGATTAGCATAAGGGAAAATGGCTCGACTACAAGATACGGCATTCATGACTGTCCCAATGACCTCCTGGAATATGTTGAAAGGGCAAAAAGCGAGCTTCTGCTTCACGGGTCCGCCCGCACATATGTGACGGGAGACGGCAGAGCCGTGAGCGTCTGGTATAAACGCGAGAAAAAGAGGAATTACGGCAGTGATAAATGGTTCTTTTCGTGAAATAAAAAACGGATTAATAAGCTGCCAGCCAAGTGATTAACATGTACGAATTAACAGGCGAGGGAAAGCGTTATCTCAAACACGGCTTGCCGGAGAAGAGGCTTATAGAGCTCATAAAGGAGAGGAACGGCATCAGCATGAAAGACGCGAGCGGTGTCCTGGGAAACGAGTTCTCTATTGCGCTCCAATGGTGCAAGAAGTACAAATGCATCGAGGTGTCCCACGGCAACCTTATTCTCATTGAGGACAAAATCAGGGGAATAGATGAGCAGACAGAATCTATGAAGGATCTTGCGGCTGGAAAGGAACTGCCGGAAGACGTACTTCAAATCCTAATCCAGAGAAAACTGGCGGAGAAAAAAGGCGAAGGTATTGTGGAACGGGCCGAGCGCTTTGCGGGAAAGGAAATAATCAACCTGAACACGGACATAATAAAAACCGGAGTGTGGAAGAAAACAAGACTTAAACCTTATAACGTAGAGGCTGCCGGAAAGACGCTGCACATAGGCAAGCGCCAGCCGTACAACAGGTTCCTGCAGGAAGCGAGGCGCAAGCTTGTAGAAATGGGCTTCCAGGAAATGACAGGTCCCACCATCGAAACTGAGTTCTGGAATTTCGACGCCCTGTTTCAGCCGCAGAACCATCCAAGCCGCGACTGGACGCAGACATACTCGCTGAAGAGCACGAAAGAAGGGTCACTTCCCGAAAAGTCGATAGTTGAGCGCGTCAAGGCTGCCCATGAAAACGGCGGGAATACCGGCAGCACCGGTTGGCAGTATAAATGGGATCCCAGGAAAGCTGCCCAGTTGATGCCAAGGGCACATGGAACCGCGGTGTCAGCCCGGACAATGGCAAACAAACCCGACATTCCGGGGAAGTATTTTGCCATACTGCGCTGCTACAGGCCCGATGTAATAGACGCGACTCATGGAAGTGAATTCAACCAGACTGAAGGGATTGTCATTGACGAATCGCTTAATTTCCGCGCCCTTCTCGGGCTGCTGAAAGAATTCGCGATTGAGTTCGCCGGGACGGAGAAAATAAAATTTATGCCGGACTATTACCCTTTCACGGAGCCGTCTGTGCAGCTTTCTGCGAAGCACCCGCAGCTTGGCTGGGTTGAATTCGGCGGCGCCGGTATATTTCGCGAGGAACTTACAAAGCCGCTCGGAATAGACGTTCCTGTTATTGCATGGGGATTGGGCATTGACAGGCTTGCAATGTTCAAGCTTGGCATAAATGACATCAGGGATATGTTCAGCCAGAATCTTGATTGGTTGAGAAAACAGGTGATAGTTTAATGCCAAAAATAGACGTATCGCAAAAAGACATGTGCAGCCTTATCGGGCGCAAACTTACCGGCGAACAGCTTTTCGACGAACTTCTCTACGCGAAGAGCGAGCTTGACGACGTAAACGGCGACAATCTCAAGATAGACATAAAGGACACAAACAGGCCGGACCTCTGGAGTGTAGAAGGCCTCGCAAGAGAGATAAGGGCGAGATACAAGCCTGGCATGCCAAAGTATACAATCAAGAAGTCCGGCGCCAGTGTAATTGTTGATTCAAGCGTCAGCGGCGTAAGGCCTTATACTGTATGCATGATCGCAAAGGGTCTGAAAATAAATGCCGTAATAATGTCCCAGCTGTTGCAGCTTCAGGAAAAGATTTCCGGGACATTCGGCGCAAACAGGAAAGAAGTTGCAATAGGTGTTTATGATCTGGACAAAATAAAATTCCCTGTGACATTCAGGGCGCTCAAACCCCGTGACATAAAATTCGTGCCTCTTGAACATAAAAATAAAATGAGCGCGGATGAAATCCTTGAAAGGCATCAGAAGGGCAAGGAATACGGGCATCTTCTAAAGGGAAAAAACGCGTATCCAATTTTTGTCGACTCCCAGGGGGAAATCCTGTCCATGCCTCCGATTATAAATTCCGACCACAGCGGCAAGGTTACTGAAAGCACGAAGGACGTATTCATCGAGTGCAGCGGATTCAGCATGAAATTCCTCAACACCGCGCTCAACGTCATGGCTGCCGCGCTTCACGAGCGCGGCTGCGCACTATTCAGCGTGGACATAGTTTACGGCAAAAAAATTCTTGCAACGCCCGATTTGTCGCCGAAGAGATTCCGCGTGAGGAGCGACTATATAGGCAAAGTTTCCGGCTTGAGCCTTCCTCCAAAAGAAATAATTAGCCTGCTTGAGAAAGCCATGTATGAAGCTAAAATAAACGGCAAATATATCGACCTTTCCTATCCTGCTTACAGGTCTGACATAATGCACGAAAGGGATGTTGTCGAGGACATCCTGATATCGTACGGATTCAATAAAATAGAGCCGGCAGCTCCAAAGCTGCCCACGAAAGGCAGCCTTACGAGAAAGCAGGTTCTTCTTGACAGTTTGGCATATGCAATGTTAGGCGCAGGTTTCCAGGAAATACTTTCATACACCCTTACAAGCCCCGACAACCTTTATGCAAAGATGAACACGAACGGAAATGCGATAGAAATAGAAAAACCGACGTCCGCGAACTGGTCTGTTTTTCGCACATGGCTTCTCCCGGGCATGATGGAATTCCTGAGCAGGAATCAGCATATAGAATATCCTCATAACATATTCGAAATAGGCAACTGTATCCTTAATGCAAATACCGAAACAAGGTCAAGAGACGTGCAGAAGCTTGCAGCCGCAGTCTCTGCCAGTGTTGTCAACTACGAGACAATTTCGTCCGCTCTTGATGCGATGCTAAGAAACCTTGGAATATCGTACAAACTAAAAGCGTGCTCTCATCCGAGTTTCATAGAAGGCAGGACTGCCGAAGTGATAATTGGCAAGGACATTGCAGGATACATAGGCGAAATACATCCGCAGGTGCTGAACAACTGGGGGCTTGAAAAGCCGGTTGTTGCATTTGAGATAAGCCTTGAAGAAATATTCGGGATGCTGGGTAGATAAGATGCATCACGCATTGCATCATTTAATTAAAAGAAAAGACAAGCGCAATCATAATAAAATAAAAAGCGCAATGGACAAAATCATCTATATTGTTATTTTTGCCGGCCTTGTTATGACCCTTCCTCAAGTTATAGAAATATGGGGCAATAAAACAGCTTCCGGAGTTTCCCTTGTTTCATGGGCGACTTACACTATAACCTCCATATTTTGGGTCCTTTACGGAATTGTTCATAGGGACAAGCCAGTTATAATTTCGTCGGCGACTGGGATAATACTTTATCTTTCAATAGTATTAGGTGTAATTGTTTACGGATAATTACATCCTTCTTTTAATTTTTCCTTTAATAGGCGCTATATCCCTCTCCGGATCCAAAAGGCGCTTCTTTTTCTTCCTCATGGAATCAGCTCATTTTATGAAAGGGAACATCTTCCTGTACCATGGCGTAACAGCCCGGATTCTTGTCTCTTCGCCAACTAGGGACGCAGCTATGTTCATGATCTCGCCGCTTGCCCTTGCAGAAGGGCTGTGGCGCACGACAGGCACCCTGCTGGAGACGGCGCGCATGACGGCGACATCTTCAGAAACCTGTCCCAGATACGGGACGTTATCAAGCATGTTAAGTATGTCTTTTTGTGTCATTTCATGACTCTTGCCGCTTACGCGGTTGAGCACAAAACCTGTCGTGTGCGTTCCCAGCTGTTCTGCTATCTTTACGGCTTTCAGCGCGTCTGTCACCGCAGAAATTTCAGGGTTCGTGACTATCAGCATCTCATCCGCGGCTTCTATAGCAGCCAGCGCCTCACGACCTAATCCCGCGGCTGCGTCAATAATTATTATTTCCGCGCTTCCCAGAAGGTCGAGCAGCGCGTTAGGCAGATCCTTTGAATCGACGCCGCGCATATCACGGAGAGAGATGCCGGCAGGAATTATCTTCACTCCGGACTCGTGCTTGTAAATCGCATCCCTGATGTTGGCGCGCCCCTTGAGCACGTCGTGAAGCGTTATCGGGTACAACGGCACGCCAAGGTGCATTCCAAGGCTGGGCGTTGTGAGGTTCGCGTCAAGAATTATTACGTTTTTTCCCATATTCGAAAGAGCCGTGCCTATGTTGGCGACCATGGTTGTCTTGCCCACGCCACCCTTCCCAGAAACAACAGCAATGATACGAGTCATCCGACCACTAATAAGATTTTAACTGCTAATATTAAAAAGGTTGAAAGTGCGGGGATATGGGCCCGACGGGATTCGAACCCGCGACCCCCTGCTATCTTCTATCGTTTAGAAGGCTTGCACACCGTGGGGTTAGATGCTCTATCCAAGCTGAGCTACGAGCCCTTTTTTACAATTATTGAAACCTGAACACTTAATACCTTATAGTTCTCCAAGGAAACATTTTGGGTATTATTTTCCTTGGGAACTATATGTGAACTCAGAATTCATATCGAGCCTGTTTTCTGGGTTCACTATAAAAACATAGATGTCAAGGATTGCTTATGAGTGATATTGATTTTACCGCACTTGATAAAAAATGGCAGAAGAAATGGACGGCGGCAAAGCTGTTCGAAGCGAATCCGTCAGCACGCAAGAAATTTTTCACGTCCATGGTAATCCCCTACGTAAACGGCAACTGGCACGTCGGGCATTCATACACATTTACGCGCACGGATGCGTACGCGCGGTTCAAGAGGATGCAACAGTACAATGTTCTGCTCGCCCAGGGCTTCCACGCAACAGGGGAGCCGATTCTTGGTGCAATCGAGCGGCTGAAAAGCGGGGACGAAAGCCAGATATCCACCTTTAAACTTTTCGGCGCCACAGGGCGCGACATAGAAAATTTCAAGAAAAAGGGCCCGAAATATGTCGCGCAATTCTGGGCGGAGAAAATCGAGGAGAGCGCAAAGCTTGCGGGATTTTCCATTGACTGGCGGCGCAAATTCACCCTCTCACTGACATCCGGCTTCTCGCGGTTCGTAGAGTGGCAGTACAATTCACTAAAGAAGAAAGGGTATGTTGTTCAGGGGACTCATCCTGTAATCTGGTGTCCCAAAGACATGAGTCCAACGGGTGATCATGACAGGCTCGAAGGCGAGGGAGAGAGTCCTCAGGAATTTACGCTGATAAAATTTTCTTATAACGGCTACATAATCCCGGCTGCCACACTTCGTCCTGAAACATTGTGGGGAGTGACAAACATATGGGTTTCTGATGCGGAATACGTGGAACTGAAAGCAAATAACGAGCGCTGGATAGTGAGCAAGGACGCGGCGAAGAAACTCAAAGACCAGATCAAAAACTCCGAAGTCGTAGGAAGCTTTGACATAAAGGGAATTATAGGCAAGAAGTGCATTGAGCCGCTGGACAACAGGGAAATTCCTATACTGCCATCGGCTTTCGTGGACCCGGATAACGGTACGGGTATCGTGATGAGCGTGCCTGCCCATGCGCCTTATGACTGGATTGCAATAAAAGATCTAGCTGACAGCGGCGAACTGCAGACATACGGCTTGCAGAAGAACAATCTCGAACCGATACAGGTCGTCAAGTCGGAAGGCGCGGGAGAATTGCCTGCAGTAGAACTGTGCAATAAAATGGGTATAACAAGTCTGAAGCAGTCGGATAAGCTCGATGAGGCAACCTCGCAACTCTACAAAAAAGAGTTCCACACAGGCGTTATCAACACCGGTCCCTATTCAGGAATGAAAGTGAGCGATTCAAAAGAGAAGCTTATTCTGGATTTCATGGAGAAAAAAATAGCGGACATAATGTATGAACTGACAGGCAGTGTAGTATGCCGCTGCACAACCAAATGCCACGTCAAGATTCTTGAAAACCAGTGGTTCTTGAAATACTCGGACGAAGAGTGGAAGAAGAAAGTGTCGAAATGCCTTTCAAGGATGAAGATATATCCGGAAGAGGCAAGAAATAATTTTGAAAACACGCTTGAATGGCTCAAGGATAAGGCTTGCGCGAGAAAGTCGGGACTAGGCACTCCAATGCCGTGGGACAAGGAATGGATAATTGAGACGCTTTCAGACAGCACAATATACATGGCTTATTATACAATCTCGCATATCATAACGAAGAACAAGCTTGACAGCAAACTGACCGATGACGTGTTCGACTTCGTTTTTCTCGGAAAGGGAGACATAAAATCTTTGTCTGCAAAATCAAAAATCAGGTCTTCTTTGCTCAAGGAAATGGAGAAAGAATTCGATTATTTCTACCCTCTCGATATCAGGAACAGCGGCAAGGACCTGGTACAGAACCATCTCACATTCTTCATCTATCAACATGTTGCGCTTTTCCCGGAGTCCAAATGGCCGAAGGCTATCAGCGTCAACGGATTTGTCAACGTCGAGGGCGAGAAGATGTCCAAGAGCAGGGGAAACATAATACCGCTGAAAGACCTTATCAGCAAGCACGGGGCTGACATGGTGAGGATAAACATCGCGGCATCAAGCGAAGGAATAGACGATGCCGACTGGAGGACAGAAAGTATACGCAGCTACAGGAGCCGCTTCGAACTGCTGTTTGAGACTGCAGAAAGCCTGAAAAAATGCAGGAAATCCGGCATTGATAATTCGGAACTTTACCTGATAAGCAGGCTTCAGGCATGCGTCGAGAAATCCACTGACTTCTGCGAACAGCTCATGTTCAGAAGCGCGGTGCAGTGCGCATTATTCGACGCCACCAACGACCTGAAGTGGTATTTGCGCCGCGTCGGCAACATGAAGAACGCCAACAAAAAAGTCCTGAAGGATTATCTTGAAAATGTAATAAAAATGCTGGCGCCTTTTGCACCCCACATCTGCGAAGAACTCTACCACATGATGAAGAAGAACTACGTTTCGACAGCTCCTTGGCCCGTCCCGGACAGCAACAAAACAAGCGCAGATGCGGAATCCGGCGAACTTTTGATAAAAAATACGCTCAACGACATCGAAGAAGTCAGGCGCATAGCCAAAATGCAGCCGAAAAAAATCAGCCTCTTCGTGGCCGAGGACTGGAAATTCAGGGTGTACCAGAAGGTACTCAGAAACAAAACGGCAAACATAAACGACATAACCAAGGAAATAATGTCCTCCGGAAGCTACGGCAAGGCAACCGTAATGTTCATACAGAACCTTTACAAAAGGATAAACGACATGCAGCCTGTGCTGCCGCGGAGCAGACAGTTTGCGTTGCTAAAAGAAGTTAGCAGCTTTCTGGAAAAAGAAACAGGGTGTAAAATAGAGGTTGTAGACTCCGACAACACGGAAAACCCGAAAGCGAAATCTTCTACACCCAACAGGTTCGGGCTGTTTTTGGAATAAAAACTATGCTACAAGTGCATGGTCTGCATCATGTATCAGCTGATGGCATTTATTGCATTCCCAAGCTTCAGGCTGTCCGGGTCCAAAATATTTGACCCATTGCTCCGTAATTACTGGGTTATGCGTCACAGAATTGTTTGTACAATGGTAGCAAATATCCTGCCTTATTTCAGGAGTCAGATATACGCCAATATGCGGGGCTTGAACCGTTTGAACTTCCCTATCCATTTGCAAAATTACCATTTGCTTTTGAACTAATATATCTTCTAGAATTTCTCAAGGGCTTCAAGTATCTCGCGCTCGCTCCCCTCTTCCGTCTTCATCCTTTCTGCAATGCCTTCAAAAATGAACTCCATCCTCTTCAGCTTCTTGTAGAGAAGCTGGTTCTGCTTCGCGAGCTCGAGGTATGCGCACCATAATTGTGCAACTTTTACGTCCTTTGAAGCCCGGTAGGCGTTCCTGTGTTTTGCCACGCTCCTAAGCACGTCATTCAGGCGCTTTTCGTCTTCCGGAGGAAGGAATTGTTTCCAGTCGTCTACAATTTTGAATAACATAATTATCGCCTAAGCACTATTTCTTTTGGTGCATCTATTTGATGTTCATATCTTTGGCTGCTGGATTTGGGGTTTTCTGCGTCACCTTTTCCGCCACATGCATAGTAAGCTGCTCCCAATCCGAGAGCCATTACCAAAGCAACTCCACCGATAAAAAACGGCTTCCTGTTTGGGGTCTCTATTTCTGGACCGCGTCCGTATATTGTCATACTTATCAATTACTAATTGGTAACAAAAATCTTTATAAAGGTTGACTTTATTAAAGATGTAAATCATTTGTAATTGAAATTTTGACTAAGAGGTTTGACAAACATGCAAAAAGGAGATTTCGTAAAGGTATCTTATGTCGGACGTCTGGAGAGCGGGGAAATCTTTGATTTAACCGATGTCGAGACCGCAAAAAAGGAAGGCATATACAACTCCAGGATCGCTTACGGCGACCTTCCTGTTATAGTCGGCGCAAAGTTCCTTATCAAAGGCTTGGATGACACGCTCCTTTCCCTTAATGTGGGCGAAAGAAAAGATGTTGAAATAAAACCGGAAGACGGCTTTGGAGAGCGCGATGCAAAACTCGTGCGCACCGTGCCGCGCAAATTCTTCCGTGACCAGAAAGTCGAGCCAAGGCAGGGACTGATAGTTGACTTTGGCGGCACGAAGGGCAGAATACAGAGCGTCGGCGGCGGACGCGTAATGGTTGATTTCAACAACCCGCTTTCAGGGCACATCCTGAAGTACACGCTCGAGGTCAAAGAAAAGATTGAAAAACCGGAAGATCAGGTAAAGGCCGTATTCGAGTTCTTCGGGGTTCGCGACATAGAGCCGAAAATAGAAGGCGGCAAGCTTTCCGTGAACGCAAGGCTGCCGGCACAGATAAAGGACAAGATAAGTTCACTAATAATAGAACATATCAAAGGCATAGAAAACGTCGATTTCATAGAGAGCTATGGCAAGAAGGACTCGCATGAAGGGCATGACCACAGCGCCCACGAACATTCGCATTAGATTACGCTTCTTGGATAATCAAACCTTTTTTTGCAGCGCGGACAGCTCACCGGATTTGATTTGCGTGGCGTCCAGTTGTATCCGCAGAATTTGCATTTAGTTTTCAGCAATCAAACCACCTTCATTACTATTATTACTATTACTATTTATAGAATTTACTACACGTTTTCTGCCGCGTATTTTCATACTATTATTACTACTACTATCATGTGATGCCAAAGAATTACAAGCAAACCGTTTCAAAACTATAAATATGACTTGCGCTGATAATAATCAAAGGTGAAAAAATGGGCATACTAGGACAGAAGGACATCGGAACGACGCCGGCTGACGAAGAGCTGAGAAAGATACTTGAATCAAAGAAAGCCGAGATTAAGATACTCGGGGCCGGCGGGGCAGGCGGCAACACTATTTCCAGACTTATGCAGGTCGGCGTTGTAGGCGCCGAAACCATTGCGATAAACACTGACGCGCAGGACCTGCTTTACACGGATGCCGACATCAAGATACTGATTGGAAAGGAAATTACAGGCGGGCTTGGAGCCGGAGCCGACCCGAAGGTGGGTGAAGAATCGGCAAAGGAGAGCCGCAATGAGATAAAGAAGGTAATTGAAGGGTGCGACATGATTTTTGTCACATGCGGGCTTGGCGGAGGAACCGGGACCGGCTCGCTGCCTGTCGCCGCCGACATCGCGAAGAAATCCGGGGCGCTGACCGTGGGAATCTGCACGCTTCCGTTCACGATGGAAGGCAAGCAAAGGATGAAAAATGCGCGCGAGGGCCTGGAAAAGCTTCAGAAATCCGTGGACACGCTGATAGTTATACCAAACGACAAGCTCCTTGAAATCGTTCCGGACGTATCGCTGCCGACGGCATTCAAGGTGGCGGACGAGATTCTTGTTAACGCCGTAAAGGGAATTTCAGAACTTGTTACAAGGCCCGGCCTTGTCAACCTTGACTTTGCCGACATAAGGGCTGTGATGACAAACGGCGGACTGGCAATGATAGGCATGGGTGACAGCGACGGCGAGAACAGGGCCATAGAAGCCGTAGAACGTGCGCTGAACAACCCTTTGCTTGACATAGACATAGAAGGGGCCACAGGCGCGCTGATAAACGTGTCCGGAGGCGTCGACATAACAATACGCGACTGCCAGAAGATAGTTGAAACAGTTGCAACGAAGCTCAACCCCGACGCGAAAATAATATGGGGGGCGCAGATACTGAAGGAACTCGGAGACTCAATCAGAACCATGTTAGTCGTGACGGGCGTGAATTCGCCAATACTGTTCAGCCCGCAGAAGGTTTACGCCAAGGAAAAGAAGAAGGAAGTAGAGAAACTGTTCGGGATTGACTTCATCGAACGCTGATTTGCTATTTTTTAAACCTTTTGCTATAAATAAGATCCTATGGGATTGCGCTCTCTAGTCGAACGTATGCGCCGTATTCTTCTTGTAGCTTCAAAACCTGACAAGAGTGAATACCGGCAGACCGTGAAAATTACCGGCCTGGGCTTCGTTCTGATAGGTTTAATAGGGTTCGTAATATTCATAGCAGTACAGCTCATAGGCGGCCTCTGAATGATAGCAACGATAAGGACGACAACCGGCAGGGAGAACGTGGTAATAGACTCGCTAACCACCAAAATCCAGAACGAGAACATACCCATACAGTCATTGTTCCATCCCGAAGAACTGCGCGGATATATTTTCATAGAAGGCGGAGAGGAGGAAATAGAAACCGCCGTGAAAAACGTGCCGCATGTCCGCGGATTCATAAACAAGGATGTGCCTATGGCGCAGCTTGAGCGCTTTTTGATAGCTGAAAAGAGCGAAGTAAAGTTCAACGTAGGCGACGTTGTGGAGATAATCGGATCGCCGTTCAAGGGTGAGAGGGCGAAAATCTCGCGCGTTGATGAAACCAAGGCGGAAATCACTGTTGAGTTCCTTGAGGCTGCAATACCGATACCCGTGACGATTTCAGTGAATTCAGTCAGAATGTATGAGAAAAAGAAGGAATAATTATGCCGAAAGAAACTGTCGAAGCACTTGTGAGCGGCGGAAAGGCAACGCCGGCTCCCCCGCTCGGGCCTTCATTGTCGCCCCTGGGGATCAATGTAGTCCAGGTAGTCAAGGAGATAAACGACAAGACTGCCCTGTTTGCCGGCATGGAAGTTCCTGTAAAGATAGTCGTTGATACGGAAACAAAAAAATTCACGGTAAGCGTTGGAACGCCGCCGGTCACCTCGATGATCAAGAAGGAAATGAAGAAGGAAAAGCTTGCAACTGTCGGAGAAGACAAGATAAGGAAAAGCCCGGGAAGCATAACGCTTGAAGCTGTGATAAAGATAGCAAAAAGCAAGGATTCCATACGCGGCAATCTGGCATCAAAGGTGAAGCAGGTCCTCGGCACATGCCAGAGCGGAGGCGTGCTTGTCGACGAGAAAAGCCCGAAGGACGTCATAAAAGAGATATCAGACGGCACGATAAAGATAGAGTGATTCTTCCGTAATTCAAACGTGTTCTTGGGAATTTTTGTCCCGATTTTAAAAAGTTTCAAAACCCTCTAGTAAAATGAAATATGACGGCATACTTGTGGCGCTCTATGTTCTTGCACTTGCGGTTATAGCAATAGAATTTTTCAGCATGGTGGCGCTCACTGTTGTAATTGTTCTCCTGATAGTCATGATAGCTGTGCAGAAAGCCGGACTGGAGAATTCTATAAGAGCTCTCAGAGAGGAAAAAAACGACAAGCTCAACGAGATACTCGCCAAGATAGAGGAAGTTTCAAGGAAGACGGACAATTTCAAGGAGGACCTTGGAAAGCAGGTGGTTTTCGTTGACAATCGCGTAGCAGACGTGCGGCATTTCGTTGAATCGGAGCTTACCAATACATTTACAGAGCTCTCAAGGCGCCTGGGAGAACTGGAAGACAAGCTGAAGGAATCAAAGCAAAGCATGGCTTCGGCCGTAGGCTCGCTCGACGAGAGAATACAGGACATACAAAGGGAAGAGGAAGAGAGCTTCTGAAGCCTTTTAATACTTTATCCAGAAAATAAGCTAACCCGCGTCGCAAGACGTACTGAAGCCAAGAACCGACTAACGAGCGCTTTCGCCTTACATCGGTGCTAATTCGGCAGCAGGAGGGTTTCAATGGCAATGAGAAAAGAAGTTACAGGAATAAAGCTCGATGATGCTATAGTCAAAGCAAGGGAAGGTGAGAAGCGAAAATTCTCACAAACTTTTGACCTGATAGTCAATATCAGAAATATTGATCTGAAAAAACCTGAAAATAAGTTCTCGAAGGATATAATACTCCCGCACGGACGCGGCAAGGATGTCAGCGTCTGCATAATCTCGGACACGATATCAGGCGGCGTCGGAAAGAATGAAATAGAAGATTTCTCGAAGAACAAGTCGGCTGCAAAGCAGTTCACCAAGAAGCATGACTTTTTTGTCTGCGAAGCGCCGCTCATGCCGCTGGTGGGTAGGATACTGGGACGTTACCTTGGACCGAAGGGCAAGATGCCGAGACTGCTTCCCCCGGGAAAAGACCCCAAATCCATCGTGGATGAAACCAAGCAGTCCGTGCGCATCAATCTGCGGGACTCGCCGACCATACAGATAGCAATCGGCTCCGAAGATATGCAGGATGTGCAGATAAAGGAAAATACTGAGAAAGTACTCGAGGAAATAAAGAAATCCCTGCCCGGAAAAGCCCAGATAAAGAACGCTTACATCAAGACCACGATGGGCAAGCCTGTAAGGATAGGTGTATTATAATGAAGAAAGAAGACAAGCCCAAATACGTCGAACAGCTCACAGGAATGATAAATGAGTACTCCGTAATAGGCGTGCTGAATATGCACAAGATGCCCGCGCGTGCGCTGCAGCAGATGCGGGAAAGCATGAGAGGTACGACAGTGATAAAGTCAGGAAAAAAGGGTCTGATAACCAAGGCTCTGAACGGTTCAAAAAAGAGCAACATTAATTCCCTACAGGAAAAACTTGCAGGGGAGCCGGCACTGCTGCTCACCAATGAAAATCCTTTCAGACTGTTCAGACTGATAAAAGAAAACAGGACTCCTGCGGCTGCAAAGCCCGGTGACATTGCTGCAAAGGACATTACAATTCCAAAGGGTTCAACCAACCTGCCGCCGGGACCGTCAATATCAACGCTCCAGAAGGTAGGTCTCAAAACTTCTGTACAGGGCGGAAAAATTGCCGTTATGGCGGACAAGGTTGTGTGCAAAGCAGGTGAAAAGATAGCGCAGGATCTTGCTGATGTGCTTGCGCTGCTCAAAATAGAACCGATGGAAATAGGACTTGATCTTGCATATGTGTGGGAAGACGGAACCATATACGGAAAAGAAGTCCTGGATGTCAGCGTCGAGGACTACATGAACGAGGTCGCAAAATGTGTTACGTATGGCGTGAATCTCTCGGTGAACATCGGATACCCGACGAAACTTACAATACCTTTGATGCTCCAGAAGGCATTCATCGAAACAAAGGCTCTCGCAGTCGAGAGAGACATAGTGGAAAAAGAATTTATTGAGGACATTCTGAAGAAGGCTCAGCGTGCCGCGAAGTCTCTGGAAAACAAAGTGCAATGATATTAAAAATAATTTAGGAGGAATAAAAAATGAATTACGTATATTCGGCCTTGCTTCTTCACAGCGCAGGTCAAGCTGTAAACGAGGAAAATGTCAAGAAAGTTGTCTCCTCTGTAGAACAGCCTGACGAAGCCAAGGTGAAGGCACTGGTTGCCGCGCTGGAAGGCGTGGACATAGCAGACGTAATAAGCAAGGCAGCGATGCCAACTGCTGTTGCAGCTGCACCTGTTGTCGCAACCGTTGCTGAGAAGAAAGAAGGGCCAAGCGAAGAAGAGCAGGAGAAGAAGGCTGAGGAAGCCGCAGGCGGACTCGCGTCCCTATTCGGTTAGAGATTTTTTGTTTTCCTTTTACTATGAAGCAAGTAGTTTTTGGGATATTTTTATGACTTGCTTCATGTAAAGCGTCCAAGAAATCAAGATTGCCTCTTTCTTGGAACGCTTTAATCTCCTCTTTCTAAATATAGCTAGGTATGCAACTTACAGTTTCTGAAGAAATTTTTGAGAAATTTCCAGACACGCGAATCGGCATAGTCGTTGCGACAGGCATGGACAACAGCGGAAGCGACAATTCAATCAAAGGGATGCTGGAATCCACACAGCTTGAAACAGAGAACAGGTTCGAGATAGAGAAGCTGGCAGAGCATCCATCGGTCGCAGTTTGGAGAGCTGTTTACAGCAATTTCGGCTCGAAGCCGCGGGACTTCCGCTCGTCTGTCGAGGCTCTGATCAGGAGCGTGCTGAACGGGCGCGGCGTCAGGCATATCAACAAGCTTGTCGACATCTATAATTATGCCTCACTGAAACATGCAATTCCGGTGGGCGGGGAAGATTTAGACAAGACACACGGCAATCTTTTCCTGAAATTCTCAGAAGGCACAGAGCGTTTCATTCCGCTGGGCGGCGGCAAAGAGGATAATCCTTACAAAGGTGAAGTGATATATTGCGACGAAGGCGGCAATGTGCTATGCAGGCGGTGGAACTGGAGGGAATCCGGCATCACAAAGCTTACCGAATCAACACGCAACGCAATAATAGTAGCGGAGGGTTTTGATACAAAAGTTGACGAAGCTATTGAAGAGCTCTCGGTTATGATAAGAAAATTCTGCAATGCGCAGACAAAGGCGTTTTTAATCAATAAGAATAATCCTATCGTAAAGTGGTAATATGCTCACAGACAAGGAAGCGAAGAAAAAATATATCAGCGAATTTTACAAGAATCCTGAAAAATACTACGCTACTGAATACCTGAAGAAAGAAGGTTTTACCCGTGGAATATGCAGCCACTGCGGAAGGCCTTTCTGGGCGGCGACAGAGCGCAACGTCTGCGGAGACCCCGCCTGCGGCACAGTACCTTTCTCTTTCATAGGCAACACTCCTGCCAAGCGTGCACTGGATTACATTGAAGTGTGGAAGAAATTCTCTGCGATGTTCAAGAAATTCGGATACGCCCCGATAAGGAGGTATCCCATCGTGGCGCGATGGAATCCGACTATGGAATACACGAACGCATCCATAGCAGCATTCCAGCCTTACGTGATAAGCGGCGAGGTGGAGCCGCCGGCAAAACGACTTGTGATTCCGCAGCTTTGCTTCCGCACTGTTGACATAGACAACGTCGGCATAACCGGGAGCCACAACACCGTGTTCTGCATGATAGGACAGCACATGTTTGTCCCGCCGCATGAATGGGACCAGAACCTTGTATTCGGGCATATCCACAGCTGGCTGAAGAAAGGTCTCGGGCTTCCGAACGAGGAAATAGTTTTTCACGAAGACGCCTGGGCCGGCGGCGGAAACCTAGGGCCTTGCATGGAATATTTTTCGAGAGGGTGCGAACTTGGAAACCAGGTTTACATGATGTATGAACAGACTGCCGGAAACGGCGTCATGGATCCGGGAATAAAGGGACTTGACATAAAGGTTCTTGACATGGGAATGGGGCAGGAACGCAATGCGTGGTTCTCCCAGGGCGTCAACACCGCATATGATGCCGCTTTTCCCACAGTGATAAAACATCTTCTCGGTGAAACCGGGCTGCAGTTTGACAAGGATCTGGCAGCAAGATACGTTCCTTACGGCGGCTTGCTCAACATAGACGAAATAGACAATGTTGACGACGCCTGGAAAAAAGTTGCCGAGAAAACAGGCTATGATCCAGGGGAGCTCAAGAAAAATATTCTTCCGCTTGCCGGAATTTATTCGGTTGCAGAGCACAGCCGCGCGCTTCTCATCATGTTCAACGACGGGGCGCTTCCTTCGAATGTCGGGGATTCATACAACCTTAGAATCATACTGCGCAGGATGCTCGGATTCATCGACAGGTATTCATGGGACGTTGATGTCCACAAACTTTTCGAACTTCATGCCAAGTATCTGAAGCCGCAATACCCGGAACTCTCCGAGAATCTCAAAAATGTAGGGAAAATTTTTGACATTGAAAGGGAAAAATACATGAAAACCCGCGAAAAATCTCGGCAAATTGTTGAAAAAATAATAACAAAGGACGTGAGCTCTTCGGATCTTGTGATGCTTTACGATTCTCAGGGCATACCGCCCGAACTTGTAGCGCACGAGGCACAGAAACTCGGCAAGGAAATAAAAATTCCAGATAATTTCTACGCGCTGGTTGCGGAGAAGCACGAGAAAAAAGAGCAGAAACATGCAACTAAAAAAGAAGTGGAACTGGACTTCGGGCAACTCCCGCCAACGAAAGCATTGTATTTTGACGACTACAGGAAAAAAACAAACATGGCGAAAGTTCTTGGAATAAAGGATAACTATGTAGTACTGGATGAAACCGTTGCTTATCCGACGTCAGGCGGCCAGCTCCATGACACGGGAAACATCAACAACGAAGAATTCATCGACGTGTTCAAGAACGGCCCGCTCATTGTACACAAAATGAAGCATCCTCCGTCGTTCAGGGAAGGCCAGCAGGTAAAGGTTGAAATCGACATCGAGCGCAGAATCCAGCTTGCGAAGCACCATACAGCGACGCACATAGTCAACGAGGCTGCACGCTGTGTTTTAGGCAATCATGTAAACCAGGCGAGCGCTTTCAAGGACGTCGACAAGGCGCACCTTGACATAACCCACTATGCGTCCGTCACCGATGACGAGCTTGACAAAATAGAAAGAACTTCCAACGACATAGTTAAGAAATCCGTAAGCGTCGAGAAGAAGTTCCTGAAAAGAAGCGAGGCCGAGAGGCTTTACGGCGTTGGCATTTATCAGGGCGGCGCCGTCCCCGGAAAGGAGCTGAGAATCGTAAATATAAACGGCATCGACACAGAAGCGTGCGGAGGAACGCACCTTGACAACACTTCAGAAGCCGGAAAGATTGTTATAATCTCTTCCGAGAGAATACAGGACAACATCTCGCGAATAACATTCGCTTCCGGCGAAGCTGCGGAACGTTATGAGAATGAGCAGAGATTAATTCTCAATGAAATTGAAGACGTACTTTCTGTCAAGGGGGAAAAGACTCTTGAGGCTGCGCAAACCCTTTTCGAAAAATGGAAAAAGATGAAGAAAGAATACGAAGTCCAGAGAGGAAAAAAAGCCGAGATGAAAACTCACGACTTGGAAAGGAATTTCGCCGATGGCGTCCTTGTTGACAAAATTGACGGCGCCGACATCGGCCAGCTGCAGGCAATATCAAAATCACTTTCAACTCCAGACAGGACGCTCGTTTTGTTCGGCATAAAAGAAAAAATATACGTCTTCGCCTCTGCAGGCGCCAACACAGGAAAGGACGCGGGCGAGATAGTGAAGCGGGCATGTGAGAGGCTTTCAGGAAAAGGCGGCGGAACCAAGTCGCTCGCTCAGGGCGTCTGCAGCGATGCCGAGAACCTTGAAAAATTCATACAGGAACTGAGGCGCAATCTATGAACGAAAGAAAAATAATAAGACAGTTGAGGGAAATGCTCAGCGTTAACGACAAGGACATACCGAAAACTCTCATGAGATTCAAAAAGGAAATCGAAGAAATGAGGAAAGAGACTGCGCTTTAGCGTCATTCGTATTATTCAAAGTCATCTATTGAGTAGAATTTATTCTTCCGACAACACATTCCGGCGGCGGAGACAGCAATGAAACGCACAAAGATTCAAACAAAGTATCCGCGTTCATTTCAGGAACGTCAACCGCCCCGTTTATATTTATAATCCTTCCGTAAGATGTCGGCGACTGTATCTTTACAACTATCAGCTGCAGCTGGCCTCCTGACGTCGTGAAAGTTTCAGGCGCATTGTTCACGAAAGACACCAGCTGTGCGTCTATCTCATTATTATAATAGAATTTCAGGAATGTGTAGCCGCTCTGGATGTATGCACTCTCCAATTGCGGGTTAATTTCCCCTTCGACAACGGGGCCGGAAAGGGGCTGCGGCTGGCTGCTTTGCTGCGGTGAAAATCCCGTGAAAACGAAAGCTATTGACGACAGCGCAAAAATGAATATTATTCCGAGAGCCATGATGGTTTTCCGGGTTGATTTTTTCATCTATTCACCAACATGTATATGGGCCACTACTTTTTTCCCGCTGCGCGCCAGCTCCTGAAATTTCTTCAGGGCTTCTGGCGTAGTAAGGACGTGTATGTCAATTTTTGACTTCTTTGCCGCATCCAATACAGAAGAATCAACCTTGACTTTTCCCTTGAACCCGGACCCGAAAATCGCCGCTTCCGGGTCGTGAAGGAGCAACCTTTCAAGCTCCTTCGTGCCTACTCTGCCGATTTTTTCCAGTTTTTCTACACCGTTAGCATGAAGAAGAAAGTCGTCCGTGAGCACCTCTTCGTTTATGTGCACCTTTCCAAGTTCTGCTTTCTTTATTCGCGGCAACATAAAATCAACCAATAGAATTTCGCTTCGAACGGATAAAAAGTCAATGTTTCCAATGCTTCGCGCTATTTTGCTTCTGCAATTGCTTTCGCGGCTCTTAATAATGCAAGATCTCGCTTGACAATAAACTTCCCCTCGTAATTATTGGGCTTTGAATTTTCTATCATTTTAATCGCCAAATCAAGGCTCGCCCATTCCAGTTTGTATCCGGCTTCTTTCTCGCCTTCGTCAAAATTCGGTTTTCCTTTTTCCAGCACGTCAGCCAAATAGCAATATGAAGTCTGCAAAACTCCGGCATTCCGGTTCAATATGCCTTCATGGCTTCTGTGCTCGATGACTTTTCCGACTTCCCCTGTTATTTTTATTTTGCAACCCGTTTCTTCGGCAATTTCCCTGATTAGAGCGCCTTTAACCGTCTCGCTTTTTTCTATTCCTCCCCCGGGAAGCTTATGATAGTTATTTTTGGTGACATGAAGAAGTGCAATCTTGTTTCCTGAAAAAATGACTGCACGAGCCGCCGAGCGTATTTCCGTCTTTATTTTTCTTGACAGGACTCCTATATCATCGTCTTTCAGTTCAAGAAGAAGTTTCATAATAGCCCTGCCAGGATTCGAACCTGGGTATACTGCTCCAGAGGCAGTCATCCATAGCCGCTTTCGCATTGGCCGCTAGACTACAGGGCTGATTTCTTTCAACTTTTTAATATTTTTTGGATTACTGAAACCTATTTTTTCAATATATTTAATTATATCAGCCTTTCGAGTTAGGAATACATTACCATGAATAATTTTGCTTGGATGAAACCCAAGATTAATTGCAATATTTCTGAAGTCTTCTAAAAGCCTGATATTAGTATTCTTGAAACATATTCTTCTGAGATTTGGGTCTTTTTTCGACAATCTATGTATACAACCATCTGTGTCTATTAATCCTCTCATACAAGCAGCAGAAAACCTTTTATTATCTTTAATCCACTCTGGAACACCGTTTTTCTTGTACAAACCTATATCGCTAAAAAACCTGACAAGCTCTCTGGAATCAAATTCTAGATACATGACACCCATTTTTGGTCTTTCTGTTATCCGTCCTGATATTCCAAACGTCCTTTCGAAAAGGGGTTTGAGATATCGTGTGGCATATTCGTTTTCCTTACTAAGATTGGATGCTATTCTAATCTGATAAGTACCATATTTTGTATTTGAGTAGATAGAACCGTCACCTAATACTACACCAGCTATTTCTGCTACGTTTTTGTTAATCTTTGGTGTTCGGATTCTTTTGGTGGTTCCTGTGGAATTTTTACCGCCTTTAATCTGCCCCCAATTGTTGTTTAGCTTATCTATAATAAACTTGTCAGATTCGTGTGTTTTGATTTTATTATACACACCTTCTGGTATCGTGCTCCCCTTAAACACACATTGCTTGATTACATGTTCTTTTGTCCCCACAAACTCTGAGAACTTTTTCCAAGACATGTCTCCTTTCGCTTTACATAAAAACTTTTTTTGATAACTCTTATTGAGTAGAATACGCATTCTAATTTACTTAGGGAGTACTTATTTAAAATTAACCTTGTTTACTGAACTACAATTTTACACTTTCATTTCGTCAAGCGTGCGGCTTCCCTTCTGTGTTATGACGTAGCACGTGGAACCTATCGGGTTTATTTCGCTAAGGAGGTTTTTTTGGATAAGATTTTTTGTCACGCTGTCTACGGCATTTTCCCCGCCGCCGTTCGCCTGAAGATAGCGCTTAAGTTCCGGCCTCGTTATGAGCTGATGCTCAGCCACCTTCTTCAAAATTTTCTTTTCAATTGATGTCAGCATTGCTGTTTTCTTGGTATTATGTTTTATTTATAAGTTTATGTGACAAAGGAATCAATACATTTTCAATGGTGTGTCAAATGAGCGTAATTGGATTCAATTTCACCGCGATAAACGCGAGTTCTGAGGACAAGAACATCAAAGGCGACATAAGCATCCAGAGTTCTCCGAACATAGAGAGCATTGAAAGGCACGACCTTAGCTCCATCGGCATTCCGGAAGCCGTTGAAATGAAGTTTCGCTTCGCAACTAACTACGAGCCGAAGGCGGGGCACATAGAGTTCAGGGGCAACATACTTTACCAGGTTGAAGACGCAAAGAAAATAGTCAAGCAGTGGAAAGACGGCGGCAAGCTCGATGAAAGCATAGCGCTTGACGTTCTCAACACGATTTTCAGGCGCTGCCTGTCGCGGTCAGTGGAGATGGCAGACCTGTTGAGGCTTCCACCGCCGATACGTTTTCCGATAGTGACCACGGAAAAGCCGACTGTAAGCGGAAATTAATCTTTCTGCTATAATATAGCTGCCTTGCTTAACTCTCACAAACCGGCGTGATTTCAGACTTATATTCTGTATAATATATTTAATAATTTATATTTTATAGAATAATTTCTTCCGCAACACTCACAAAAGAAATATGTTTTAGAAAATATAATTTTAATATTATATTTACTATAATATTTTATGTAATTTATTTTTTATATAATATATTTTGGAGATTAAAACATGTGCCATGTTTGGGCCAGCTAAAAACCGGATTTATCTCTCACAAAAGAAAGCGCCCTAATTTTCTTCGTCTTCGACATCCTTTACTTGGCTTGGTTCGTCCCCTGCCGGCTCTTCTGTCTCGCTGTTGCCTTTTTCAGCCCGCGCCATCCCTAACATAAGAAGATCGTCAAAATCCTTGGCTATGCGGCGCGTCTTGCGGAAAAAGCTTTTTGTAGAGGCTTCAGCCTTATCGAGCAAACGGTTGACTGTAAGTCCGGTAAGCATGTAACCCTTTGCAAATCCGTCCCCTGAAGGGATTTTCACGAATTCAATCATCCCAAGGGAACGCCATTTCCTTATTTCCTCGTAGGTTTGGCTCTGTGATACGCTCAATATCTGTGATATTTTATCGATTGAAATGGGAACGTTCTCCTTCCTGTATTTTATGAGTTCCAGAAGCAGCCTGTTATGCTGCGCGCGGCTTTCCTTCCGCTTCAAGCCGAGGCGGCGAACCAGGACGTGCGCAAGATCCTCGGGAGTCAGAGCGGTTTTCGTGTCCGGCGGGCTTATTCTCTGGAATACTATATCAGAAAGCTTTCTTTTTGGCATAAATATTATCTCTGGTTTTCATACTGTTCTACTTCGTCATTAAGGATTGTCAATTCAATACCCGCCTTCCTGAAAATCTCCTTTGTGTCTTTGCTCGCATGATAATCCTTTTCAGTTACAACGCGCTTTATACCGGAATTTATTATACTTTTGGCGCAATGATAACAAGGCGTCATTTTACAGTATATTGTAGCGCCGTCAACAGAAATGCCATGTCTTGCTGCCTGGATAATAGCGTTTTCCTCTGCGTGGCTTGTTCGTACACAATGTTGTGTTTGTACGCCGTCCTCATGTATCATCGTTTTCATCTGATGTCCGACTTCGTCACAGTGGGGTAGTCCCGCAGGTGCGCCAACGTAACCCGTAGTCAGGAGCCGTTTGTCACGCGCAATGACGCAACCGCTTTTCCCGCGATCGCATGTAGCCCGCTCCGCTACTGCACGCGCAATCTTCATGAAATATTCGTCCCAATCGGGGCGTTTTGCATGCATCTCTTCATTCATTTGGGCCGCCTTTTCTTCCAAGAACTACACCTCTAACGTGTTATATTTTCTCTTGTGAGAGATAAATAAGTGATTATAACGGACTTATTCGGCTTCGGTTTTCTATTTTTGAGTTTCTTTCGTCTGAAAAACCTTATCATGATTTACCCGTAGTAGACTGCCGGAGTACCCTGTTTCCGATATGTTTGGTACATAACCTTGCCCATGTGCAAACACCTTTTGTCCATAGAAGTTTTGCGTTTTTCTGGGTTTAGCCGCAATTATGGGTTGCGGTTGGAGCATGTGTATTTTCCGATTTTTCATGTCAGGGATGGCCCGGATTTATTCAGAATTGGATAGGAATTGAAAAATATTATTTGCGATATTCCTCTATGGTCTCATTCCTATTCAACTGCTTAATGACACTTTCTGTAGGAACAAAACCTACAGGTCTTGTATTCCTTTCAGGATCTGCCTTTGCACAACCCATTAACCTGGCTTTAGCATGTTCTATCATTGGCTCATAAGCAAGTCTTGGGTTGTAGACTTTTGGGTTGGCTGTTACATTCTCCATATTTCCTGATGCAGAGTTATACCTACCTCTTGCATTCCACAAATTTCCATATCTTATTTCTATGGTTAGCCCGGGGGTTTTGTCTGTGTTATTCTGCATTCGTCTGTATCTATACTGAATACCGTAGTTTCTCTATCCCGAACGTTCGTCCCGCAAGCAGCGGCTCCTGCTAATGCCAAATATACTGCAAGTTTTCTTACGTTCATGCAAATACCTCTGAGAATAGTGTTACTATTATATAGTAGTCATAAACTATAAAAGCTTCGCGCATGTTATTTCTTCTTGGGCGCAAACTTGGCGAACTTGCGAAGCACGCTCTCAAAATCCGTAGCCAGGGCGGTGCCGTCGGGCGTAAGCTTGACGTATTTTATGCGGCCCTGCTTCTCGAATTCCACCATTCCCATGCTCTTGAAGACATCGAGAAGCTTTACCGTGTGCGAATAAGTGCAATCCGTCTCCTTTGCAAGCACGGAAACGTACTTTGTGCCTGTTACGTTCTTGATATTCAGCAGAAGGCGCACAGGCTTGCGCCGAAGAAACAGTTCTTCCAGCTCATTTTTTGCACTCATTGCTCACAATATGGGTTTTGCCCTTTATATAGATAAAATGTATTTTATAAAATATTCTTTTAAAAACATTCTTCTTAAGTTATCTTTTGTATTAAATATTTTGTACAGGTTCCTTAGAATAATATATATCTGAAAGAATTCTTTTGACTACATATATTAACACTCACACTACTTTTGTAGGTTAATTACATTTGTAATGGCTGTGTGAGGCTTTGAAGGGGGCTATTAATGAGTTCAGGCATACTTATAATTCATGGAACTTACGCTCCAGCCTCTCCGGAAGCTCATCAAGAAAGCCGGCGCCAAGCGTGTAAGCGACAAGGCGGCGTCAGAACTTGGCAAAGAACTTGAAGAGCGCACAAAAACGCTTCTTTTGGAGGCAAAAAGGCTCTCGGAACACGCCGGACGGCGCACCGTTATGAAGCGTGATGTGCGCGCCGCAAGAAAAATACTGGAAAGCTCCTGAACTTCCTTTAAACATTTTTCCGTTACAGTATGCGCATGCTCAATGAACTGCTAAAAAAAATCTCTTCCGAATCCGGCATGGATGAAAGGGAAATAATGGACAGGATTGAGGAAAAACGTGCGGAACTTTCCGATCTTATTTCTGAGGAAGGGGCGGCATATATAGTTGCAAAAGAGCTCGGAATTTCCATCGTCAAGCAGGAACGCCTTGACATAAGCCACGTCATTCCCGGCATGCAAAACGTTGACGTAGTTGGCAGGATAACCAAGCTATCGCCTGTAAGAGAGTTCTCCACTGAAAAGGGCAGCGGGCGGGTGGCAAACGTAACCATAGCCGACGAAACGGGCTCGGTAAGGCTTTCCCTGTGGAACGACGAAATAAAATCAATCGAGGGCATGGAAACCGGCGATACAATCAGAGTACGGGGCTACGTCAAGGAGGACAATCTTGGCAACCCGGAAATAAGAATAGGGCGCTATGGCGCAATCGCAAAAAGCGACGAAACAATAGCGACAATAAAGCAGACAAGACGCTCAGCCGAAAGGGTGTTGATAAGGGACCTGAGCGAAGGCGGCTACAAGGAGATACGCAGCCCCCTCATCCAGATATTCGAATCGAATGTTTTTTATGAAATATGCCCCCAGTGCAGGAGCAGGATAAAGCTTGATGAAAAGGAGGACTTCGTGTGCGCGGACCACGGCGTCATCGAGAGCCCCGATTACGGGATGATAATATCCGGAATAGCGGACGACGGGAGCGAGAGCATACGCATCGTATTTTTCAATGAAAATGCGGAAAAAATCCTCGGGATGACGACGAAGGAGGCAAAGAAGCTGTTCGATAAGAAAAAGAAGCTGGACGCCATACTCGGACTGATTCCGTTGGGCAGGGAATTTGTATTCGAGGGGCGCGCAAGACGGAACCAGCTTTTCGAACGGCTGGAATTCATAACAAGCGATGTAAAACCTGTAGACGTGAAGCAGGAAATTGAAATGATATTAAATAACTTAAGCGGTTAGTAGGTAACTACGCAAGTGTTCAAGGTTTTTGTTGATAATTATGGCGTTCAAGAAAAAGAAAACCACCGAAGAAGAGATGCAGGAACTGCAGGGAGCGGCTGAAGCCGTCGAGCCTGCTGAGAAGAAGAATCCAGAAGATCTCACAATGGAGGATCTCCCTGGCATCGGGCCTAAAGGCGCCCAGAAACTGAAAGAAGCCGGGTATTCGGAATTGATATCGGTTGCTGCTGCCTCGCCCGGGGAAATCAGCGCCGCATGCGGCATAAGCACTGCTACTGCCGAGAAAATAATACAGTCTGCGCGAAGCATGCTCGACATGGGTTTCAAGACAGCTGCCGATTTGCAAGAGAGGCGCAAGGAAGTAGGAAAAATAACAACCGGATCTAAATCCCTTGATGCTCTTCTTGGCGGGGGCATTGAAACGCAAGCTATTACGGAAGCCTTCGGCCAATTCGGGTCCGGGAAGAGCCAGATAGGGTTCCAGGCGGCTGTCAATGTCCAGTTGCCGAAAGGAGAGGGAGGATTAAACGGGCGGTGTATTTTTATTGATACAGAAAGCACATTCAGGCCGGAAAGGATAACGCAGCTTGCAGAAGCAAAGGGCCTTGACCCGAAGAAAATTTTAAAAAATATATTCATCGCAAAGGCCTACAACAGCGATCACCAAATCGTGCTTGCGGAAAAAGCCAAGGAATTAATAAAAGAGCATAACGTAAAACTTATTGTGGTCGATTCTCTAATGAGTCACTTCCGCAGCGATTATTCCGGACGCGGCGAGCTTGCGCCGCGCCAGCAGAAGCTGAACAGGCATATGCATGCGCTGCAAAAATTGGCAGATACTTACAATGTTGCAATTTATGTTACGAACCAGGCGATGGCTCGCCCTGATATGATGTTTGGAGACCCCACAACGCACGTCGGGGGTAATATCGTCGCGCATGCGAGCACTTTTCGCTTGTACCTTCGGAAGAGCAAAGCGAACACACGTATTGCAAGGCTGATAGACAGTCCCAACCTGCCAGAAGGCGAAGCCGTGTTTACGCTGACGGAGAAAGGAATCAGCGATTAGCTTTCACAGTATTTGTCGGAGAGATTTGTGCCAAATAAGCAGTCAGCTCGGGATGCTCCATTAAAATCCTGTCAAATCTTTCAGTTAAAATCTCGTCATTCCTCCTTCTGGTCAATTCCAATTCCCTTTCTCCTGTCCTTGGAGGAGCATGAGGGATACTCATTGCTACAAAAAGTTCCTGGTATGCACGCGCTTCCGCAAGAAACTGCGGATTTACGACCAAATCAGGTTCGCGTAAATAAAAATTGCCGCACGGAAGTGCTTCGACTAATCCGAGATTTGTTCTCCTCAAATCTTTTGGGCGTGTTCTGCACTCGCGCCGTTCTTCAGGATCTATTCCTTTGTATACAACATGCTGCTTATTTCCAACCACAGAAACCAGATCTGACATCTGCCTGTATACCGACATAGAAAATAATTACCAGACATGCTTCTTATTGATGAAAAGTATGACTCATTAATATAGCAAAAATATCTCAGTTCATACTTCGGTGCGCACAGAAAAGTGGCAAAAGAGATTGGTGCAAAATTCAAAAAGCAGCAGTTTAAAGCGTTCCAAGAAAAGAATCTGGATGCCATAATTTGGAACGCTTTAAGTGAAGCAAATTTATAATATCCCTATTCTTTATTTGCTTCACATTAAGCAATTTCCTTCTCGCTTATGATTACGAAGTCTCCGACGGACTTGACAGAAGAGAACGGTATCAGAAGGCGGTTGTTGTCGTCTTTTTCAAGGGAAAGATCGCCAATGTGCTTGGTAGGCTCAACCAGCACAAGGTTCAGCAGTTCGCCGCTCTCAGAAACGAAATTAATATCACCGATGACTCCGAATTTTCTCCCCGTTTCCTCGGAAACTATTACTTTTCCGAGCAAATCTCTTCCTCTACTTTGCATTTTTAATCAACCTCTCTTCAATTGTATGGTTACTAATTACCAGAGCAGGTATAAATAATTTCTGCGGCATTTTCGCCAATTACGAAGAAATCACGATTCTTATGTGAGATGTGGACGTCGCGTTTCTTCCCTATGCTTTCACGACGATACTTCGTATGCTAGGAGAAAGCTGGTACAGATAAGCACGGTCTTCCTTCATTCTTTCGACAAGCCCGTCGTCCATCAGCCTCTTCAGAATATTGTTCATCGAGCGAACCGCGTGCTGGCGAGATTTGTATTTTGCCAAGTCTAAATTATTGGCTATTTGGCCCGGCGTCATCGGATTCACGAGCATCTCTACAATCTCACGCTGCATCGGGCTCAATTCCTCAAGGAACCTGAGGGAAACTTTCATTTCTTCCTTTGTAGGCTCTCTTGCCAGCAATTCTTTTGTAAGAGGCTTACCTGTAATCATCGATTCGTTGACGACGTCGTTGCAAACTTTTATTATTTCCCTTGGAAACCCGCCAGACAAGCTATAAATTGCATCGATAAGTTCCTTGAACTCGTCACCTTTGCCGCCTATGCTTTGTATTCTTCTTACGATGAGTTTCTCCGTTTCTTCTTTTGTGAGTGATACGAGCTCGATTTTCCCCATTATTCGTTTTCTAAGCGTCTCAAGCTTTGCAAGATGTTCCTCAAAAACAGGAAGTCCGGCAACAATTATGGACATATTGTCCACTTGATCGCTCAGCACTCGCAGCCATTCAAGAACGTCCATCTTTGACTCATGCGCCTCGTCATAAAGCACAACAAGGTGCTTATTGCGGAGCTTTTTGTTCAGGAAACCAGGTATCTGATATACATTCTTCAGCTTCCTGAGAAAACGTGGGTATTTCTCGTTAAAGATGTCCACAAATTCGTCCGATTTCTGCGGTGGTTTGCCCACAAACACAGAGTCGAACCGCTTATCCAGGTTTTTTGAAAGCCATTCAAGCAACGTTGTTTTACCTGAACCTGTCGGACCTATAACCAGTATAATCTTGTGCTTCTCCTTAACCAATCTTATCAATTCTTCAGACTGGGGTTGATAACCTACGAATAATTCCGGTATAATGTTCAAAATAAATGGGTTTTCAGCCCATTTCATGGCTTTAAACCACTCATCCGGGTTATTTGGCATCTTAGGTATTATATGGCTTATTTGTTCCCGAACCGGCTCTTGCACCTCTTCCTTCTTATGTGAGGCTTCGGACGTCTTTTCAGGCTCCGTCTCAGGATTCTGTAGGTTAGATTGGTCATCTTCGGCAAGCGTTACATCCATTTCATCTTCCATGGCTTATTCTTGTATACTAGAGTATATAAGTTTTTGTATTGTAAGCTTCACATATCTTCACTGATATTTTTATTAATTTCACAGTTTTAATTTAGCCCTTCACTAATATCTTTAGTTTTTTCGTGAATATAACATATTTTTTCTTATTTTCACCATGAATTCATATGAATTTCACTGATTTTTTCGTGAACTTCATATATCAAAATGAAGGGTTTGTGAAGGGTATATGAAGGGTATTCCGTATTTTTGGCATAGTTAGTGTTAAAATGTGAGTTTAGTAAAATAAGGCTTTCAACTAAATGACTAATTTGTGAGATATATTCACTGTATTCACATGCATTCACGCTTGTATTCACAAAATCTTGATGAACTTCACATGAATTTCACTGAACCTTCACGTAAACATAAAAATTTGGTGAGCCTAGAGTGGTATTTCGTGAGCCAAGGTTAGACTTGGCATATCAAAATTAGCCATTTTATATTGTGTTTTAGAACCTGAAAGCCTATTTTTAGCTTTATTAGAAAATTTAGAGCTATTAACAGCCAGAAAATGCTTGAAATCTACTGGATTTTGCCCACCAAGCGCAAAATTTTCATTATATGGCGGAGGTCCTTGCCTTCCTGAAGCTTCTCAAGAACAAACGGCTTAAGCCTGATAACCCGCAGCAACGGCTTACCAGTTCCAAGGCTGGTATCTTCTACAAGCGGTGCCAAGATGCCTTCTACATAATGGGTTATTGTAGGCGGCGAATAGCCTGCCTGCTTGGCAATCTGCCTTACCCATGCTCCATCTGGATTCGCGGCTAAAACCGACACAATCTTCCCAATTTTCCTTTCATCAAATCCTTTTTTCCGTCCCATATCTCCCACAACAAAATAAACTTATCAGCTGTAAACTTAAAGCTTCTTTGGACTTATGGCTCCTGGAAATGCAGATTTCTGGCACATACAGACTTTTGACAAAATACCTCTCATAAGCTGGTTTTTTCCGCTTATTTCCCGGAGTCATTAATTTAAGCACCCTGAGACAAGACTTTTCATGCGGTGCTTTGTAGCTGTCGACCTGGCTCCGGAACTAAGAAAGAAAGTCGAAGCGCTTCAAAAAGAACTCGCCGGCCTGAACACAAAGCTTGTCGAGCCGGAAAACCTCCACTTTACTTTGAAATTCCTTGGTGAAGTCGATGAAGACATTGTGAACAAGATTAGGTACATCTTGAAAGATGTCGCCGGCAGCCACATGCAATTTTTCACAGAGATTGCCGGTGTTGGCGTCTTTCCAAATGATAAATTCATACGCGTTGTCTGGCTGGGTGAAGGACAGAAAGACATATCTGACAACAAGCCTTCATTGATTAACCTACAATCTATTGTTAATGAGGCGCTTTCCGGATTATTCAACAAGGAGAAGTCCTCATCTCATTTGACGCTTGCAAGAGTCCGATCGCAAACGTATCGGGAAGAAATAATCAAATTCCTGAACAGACACAAAAGCATTAACGCAGGGACGATGAAGGTTAATTGTATAAAACTGAAAAAATCCGTGGTAACCAGCAAAGGCCCTGTTTACGAAGATGTAGATGTATTCGAGCTGGGACATGATAACAGACGAAAAGCTTGCTAAGATTTCGCTTGTTTTGGCAGTGATTGGGATAATTGCCATATACCTTTCGATAACCCTGCTGGGCCCGGAACGCCTGAAAATAGAAAGTATAGACGAAAAAGACTCGGGAAGGCTGGTTTCGGTAAATGGCACCATAAACTCTATCAGCGCCAGCAACGGAAACATTTTTATCGGACTGGAGGACGCGACCGGCAACATAACTGTCGTAATGTTTGAAAGAACTGCACGCGGACAAAAAGTTTACGAGCTGCAGGAAAACGACTCTGTCGTTGTTGACGGGCAGGTAGGCATTTATAAAAGCGAGCTTGAAATAATAGCCAGTAAAATAGAAAACAGAAAGACGCCATAGGCGTCATACACTTCCAGGTTGAATGAAAATGGACATAATAATCCTTGCCGGCGGACAGGCGAAGCGCCTAAGACCCATGACAGACGGAATGGCAAAGTGCATGGTGCAAATAAACGGCAAGCCTATGCTGCAGTACCATCTTGATTTCCTGAAAAAATACAAGGCCGTGAACAAGATTGTCGTGGCGTGCGGCTACAGATGGGAAAGCATAAAGCAGCACTACGGCGATGAGCTTGTCTACTCCGTCGAGAACGAGCCTCTGGGGACGGCGGGTGCGGTAAAACTCGCGCTCGAGCATGTCGACGGCGACGAATTCCTATGCCTTAATTCGGACGACATAAATAATGTCAACATAGATGAACTGATTAAAATGGGCAGCAACACCACTGTCATATGCAGATTCCACAGCCAGTTCGGCATTGTGGACCTGGATGACGATCTTATCAAGAAGTTTGAGGAGAAGCCGCTCCTGCCTTACTGGGCGAACTCCGGCATGCATTTGCTGAACAAAAACATAGACTTTCCGGAAAAAGGCAGCCTGGAACACGACGTGCTGCCGAAGCTCGCTTTGCAGGGCAAGCTCAAGGCATTCAAGCATACAGGCCACTGGGTCACAATTAACACGATGAAAGAACTTGAAGAAGCGGGCGAAATTCTGAAGAAACTGGGCATGTAGTTATTTCTTACCGATTTCACTCACAATAATTCCGGAGAATTTTTCCATCAGGCGTTTCAAGGTTTTTGCGTCTTTCGCCTCTACTGTAAGACGGACAAAGGGCGAGGTGTTTGACGGGCGTACCAGAACCCAGCCGTCGGGAAAATCAACGCGCACGCCGTCAAGTGCCGTGACGTCCTTGTATTCCTTCCTGAATTGCCGCCTTAGATTCTCGACATTTATGAATTTTCTCTTGTCGTCGCACTCAAAATTAACGCGTTCGAAAGGATATTCCCTGACAGAGTCCGCGATTTCTGACAGCGGCCTGTCCTGATGCGACAGCACAGAAGCGGCGAATATGCTGACAATCAGCGAGTCGTCAAACGGCGCCATGTATGGAAGCGCATAATGCGCAGCAGACTCCAGCCCGAAGCATGCCTTGTGCTTCTCAACTCCTTCCATCATGAAAGTATGACCCACCGGCACGCGTATAACCTGCTTTCCGAACTTCCTGGCAATATCATCGATTGCGCGCGTGCATTCAACATTTGCCACCACAGGCCCGGCATGCTTCCCGGCACCGAGCAAAACCAGATACGCCACCTGCTCCGGCGTGAGCTTCCTGCCTTTTTCGTCGATAAGCACCATCCTGTCCCCGTCGCCGTCGTAGGCAATACCAATATCAGCCGACGCCATTTTTTTCTTGAGCTTTTCCAGGCCATCCTCATTCGGGTCGGAATTCCTGTTCGGGAAAGAGCCGTCAAGCTTGTCATATATAGCCTCGACGCTGAATCCGGCGTAGCTGAACATCTCCTTTGCTATGATGCTTGCCATCCCGTTGCCGCAATCAAGCACTACGTGCATGTTTCTGGCTGCCTTTGCCTTTCCTGCAGCGTATTTCTTGTAGGATTCCAGAAGCTGCCGCGTGCCGGTTTTCTCTATTTTTTTCGAAGTTTTTTTTGTTCTTGCCGCAAGAAATGTTTTTTCAATTGACTTGTTCTCCGCTTCGCGAAAGCCTATACCAGACTTATGAAAAAATTTCACGCCGTTCCATTCTTTCGGCAGGTGCGAGCCCGTTATGTAAGCATAGTCATATTTACCGAGTGCATGCAGCATGCCTACGCCAAGAGGCACGCATCCGCAGTCTATAACATCAACGTCGCATCCGTTGATAAACGCCTCCTTGAGCGAGGGGCTTGAAAGTCTCATGTCGCCGGCGACAGCAACCGTTTTTGTGGACGTCCTGGAAAAAGCCGTTCCTATGCGTTTCATGATGTCTTCGTCAATGTCCTTGCCGTAAATCCCGCGTACATCGTAGCTTCTGAAAATGCTCATAGAACCACACACAAAGAATCTTATATGTTTCTCATAGGTCTTTCTAAATTAAAACTTTATATCTTAAAACTGTGAATTGGTTCTAATGTGTTTGTACTCATCATTTCTTGGACTGCCCGACCCAAGGTTTGCCGGGCTCTCGCCGAAGCCGCAGTACGCTGAAAGTCGGAACTTCAAGACTACACATGTAAAGATAGAACTGGACCTTGATATACCAAAAAAAACCGTTTCAGGCGTCTGCACCACATCTTTCAAATCCATGAACGGAAAGAGCAGCCTGATTCTTAAGGCACACCATTTCAAGCTGCTATATGTAAAAGATACCAAGGGGAAGCTGTTAAAATACACTTATGACGATTCAAAGATTGAGATAACAACTGATGCGGAAGCTGACAAGGAAATTACTGTTGTTATCGGATACAAGCTTCAAGATCCAAAACTTGGGATTTACTTCGTGGGACCCGACAAGCATTATCCTGACAAACCTGTCCAAGTCTGGTCACACAGCGAGAGCGAAGACGCGCCGTACTGGTTCCCTACGCAGGATCTCCCGAACGACAAGTCTACCACAGAGGTGGTTGTAACAGTCCCGAATAATCTTATGGCCGTATCCAATGGAACCCTTCTGAAGTCAAGTGAAAACAAAAAAGAAAAAACCAAGACATTCCACTGGAAGATGTCAAAACCTCACTCGCCCTACTTGGTGAGTTTCGCTGTTGGTGATTTCGAAGAGTTAAAAGACAAATGGAAGAACGTGCCTGTAATTTATTACTGCCAGAAGGGTCGCGGGGATGATATAAAACGCGCGTTCGGTAAAACACCGCAGATGATAGACTTCTTCTCAAACAAAATAGGTGTCAGCTATCCGTATGAAAAATATGCCCAAGTTGCTGCGGTAGACTTCATATTCGGCGGCATGGAACACACAACAGTCACTACGCAGACAGATGATGCGTTGCATGACGAACGAGCGCATGAAGAAGCAAAATATTTTTCCGAAGGGCTTTGCGCCCACGAACTGGCGCACCAGTGGTTCGGAGACCTGATTACATGCAAGGACTGGTCGCACCTATGGCTGAATGAAAGCTTTGCCACTTATTTCGATGCTTTATACATGGAACATGAAAGAGGCAACGATGAATTCCTATACGAACTATTCCAGAATGCCGAATCTTATTTCTCAGAAGACAAGGAAAAATACAGAAGACCTATTGTCACAAACCTTTTCAGAAGACCGAATGACCTCGTAGACAGGCATACGTACCAGAAAGGCTCGATTATACTTCACATGCTACGAAACGCCCTTGGAGACAAACTCTGGTGGAAGGTAATCAAAAATTACGTACAGAAAAACCAGGACAAGGCCGTTGAAACACTTGACTTCATAGAAGCAATAGAAGACGTAACTGGCATGAACATGAAAAAATTCTTCGACCAGTGGATTTTCAGCGCCGGACATCCTGAATACAAAGTGCTTTACAGCTGGGATGCAAAAACAAAAGATGCGTGTATCCATATCTCACAGAACCAGACATCTGACACACCACTGTTTTCAGCAAACGTCAAATTCGAATTTACGACCAGGAGCGGCACGAAAACATTCGAAGAACTCGTAGAGCAAAAAGAACAGATACTCACGTACAAAATTGACTCGGAACCTCTAATGCTTCGCATCGACCCAGATAACGTCATACTAAAAAGAATCGAAACTGTGAAACCGCTTGCGATGTGGATTTTCCAGCTCGTCAACGACCCGAACGTAATTGGAAGGATAATGGCTGCAGGTGAGATTGCAAAATATGGAACCCTGAAAGAGTCAGAAATCCTCGGTGAAGCAATGCTCAAGGACAAGTTCTGGGGCGTGCAGGCAGAAATTGCGGCACTTCTCGGACAGATGAAAAATACAACTGCTATGGAGTATCTTATCAAAGGACTTTCTCTCAAACATCCGGCGGCAAGAAAAGCTGTTGTCGCAGCATTAGGCGAATTCAAGGATCCAAAGATAATAAAGGATATCAAACCGCTTCTGGACGATAAAAACAGCTACCTGGTTCCTGCAGAGGTATGCAGGACGCTCGGCAAGACAAAAGACCCTTCGGTCGAACCACTTATTATGTCGATGCTCACCCGCGCTTCATGGCTTGATGCAATACGGGCGGTGGCAGTCGACGGCATAGCCCATCTGAAAGGGGCCGAATCAATAGAATTTCTGAAAAAATATTCGGAGTACGGGAATGAAGAAAGGCCGCGATTTGCCGCGATAAGAAACCTCGCGATTTATGGAAAGGGTCGTAAGGATGTTCTTGACACTCTGGTTGCACTAACAGAAGACAAATATACCCTTGTGCAGATATCTGCTGCTGATGCACTTGGCGAACTGCGAGATGAAAGGGCAATACCAGTGCTGGAAAATCTCATAAAAGACGACAGGGATGGGCGTATTAAACGCGCGGCAGAGGACGCCATAAAGAAAATATACCCGTGGCTGGATACGGACATAGACTCTTACCGTGCCAGCATTGAGGTGAGACGGGAACTTGAACAAAAAGATAAGGACCTTGCCGCCGCAAAGAGGTCGGCGGAAAAATAATGGCGTGCTTTTAATTAGTTCTCCGTTAAAATAATTGAATGGACTTCCCGAAAATACTTGCCGAGTGCGGTGCGGACACGCTTGTATTCTTCACCGACGGCTCGCGCGTTGACGAGAATTTCTATTATTTCACCGGGCTCAGCAAGACCGCGCAGGTGACAGGCACTGTAATTATAACGAAATCCGGGCCCGTTGTCATAACAAACCGCCTTGAGTCAGAGATATTCAAATGCCGCAAAATAGTAATCCAGAAACGCGCGGAGGCCGAACTTGCAATGAAAAAAAACAACGGCAAGACTATCGGCGTAGATTTCACGTCCATCACTTATTCGCGCCTGCTGCGCTTCAAGAAAATACTAAACGGGAGAAAAATAGTCGACGTCTCCAAAAAAATGGAATCAATAAGATCAGTCAAGACACCGCGGGAAATCAAAAACATAAAAGAAGCGTGCAGCATTTCAGAAGAGCTTATTGAGAATATATCCGGGCTTGTATCTAAATCCGGCACAGAAAAAGAACTGGCAGCCGAGATTGAATACGCTGCGAAAAGGGCTGCGGAAGGCGTCTCCTTCCCGCCAATAGTTGCCGCCGGAAAAAATTCCGCCGTGCCTCACCATATACCAGGAGCCGCAAAGCTGAAAGGCGTACTGCTTGTGGATTTCGGCGTTGTATTCAACGGATATTCTTCCGACATAACAAGGGTTTTTTACGCGGGGCGGCCCGACGACGCTACAAAAAACATTTACAAAACCGTCTATAGGGCGCAACAGGCATCAATAAGAGAAATCATGGCCGGCGCGAAAGTGTGCGATGTGCACAACGCGGCAAATAAAATCCTTGAATCCGATCTGAAGCACAAGTTAATTCACAGCATAGGACACGGACTTGGCATTGCCATTCATGAATTTCCGCCGTTCGGCGAGAACTCCAAAAATGTTCTTGCAAAAGACATGGTGATTACGGTCGAACCCGGCTACTACAAAAAAGGCTGGGGAGGAATAAGAATAGAAGATGACGTACTTGTCAGGGAAAAAGCCGTACTTCTAAGCACCGCCCCTTCTTCACTGACAGAAATTTAGTCGTCGAGCATCTGCGGCTTCTCTGCCTGTTCTTTCTTGACGTATACTACATCTCCACATATGCCGCAATTCATCTCAATGAATTTCAGCGTTTCCATGTTCGGCTGCATTTCCCTTCCGCAGCACTTCGGCATTTGTAACATTCTCATGCAAATCATCTCCAGTTCGGCTTATGATGTCAATATCCGAAAGACGCAAAGCGTCAGTCAGCATAGCGAAAGAAATCAAGTATTAGTTTATTGACAACCAGCTGAAAGGTCGGCTGCGGCGCAGAAGCAGTGTCATCCCGATATTAGATTGTTGCGCACTTCAGGTACATAGAGGCCATGCTATTGAAATTGCGAAATAGGCTGTGTATTTTTGGCTGCATGATCTTCACTTGTTTTAACTATTGTCGCGGCTCCTTAAATAACTTATTGGGGCGAAATTTGCAATATTCCGTCTTTCAGGCAGATTCTTGCTGTTCCATCACAAACACCTTCACATGCCCTGCATCCACCCGCTCCTTGAAACCCATGCCTGCCACGATGCCGACGCCCCGCTTCTTTGCCAGATCCACAAGAGGCTGACTTATTTTGCCGTCTATTGCAATTGCATAGACCCCTGCAAAGTCGTTTATCATTTCAGAAAGCTCGGACAGCGGCATCTTAGTCATTATCTGCTGGTCCTGGTCAACAAGGTATGCCGCACGTGTCCCGACAAGATCTTCAAGCAGTCTGGTAAGGAATTTGGACGAGTTTTCATCAAGCTCTTCGGGAGCCGCCTCTTCCTGCGCTACAGGAGCAGGCTGCTGCCTCTTTTCGCCAACCTGGTTTGCGGGTATCTTTTCGCGCAGAGCCTTGTATATTTCCTTCTTTGTAAGCTCCTCCACTTCCTTCCCTGCATCGGCGCGGGCGACAAAGTCTATGTCTGCGATATCCATCAGTTTCTTCAGGTCAAGGTCCCCGCCGCGGTCGCCGTCAAGGAACGCGGTTGTCGTCTTTTTTCTCGTCAAGTCTATCACGGGCTGCGGAATCTTGCTGCCCTCGATTGCTATTACATTCCTTATGCCGTTCTTCAGCAAATTGATTACGTCCGCCCGCCCTTCCACTACGATTATCTCCTCGTTGGCTTCTATTTCCGGGCCGCAAGCCAGGCCGTTGTAGTTGCCAACTTCCCACGTGCGCACCGCTTCCTTAATCATGTCGGCCATTCTTTGAGAATCCGGCATTCCTGTGCTGTCCATCATGGCGTGGAGTATCTCTTTCGCGCGGTCCATTACATAGCGGCGCTTCTGGTTGCGCACGTCGTCAACCTTTGTTACCTCAACTTCCGCATCGCACGGACCCACCTTGTCTATGGTTTCCAGGGAGGCCGCGATGAGTGACGTCTCGCTTGCGTCCAGTGAAGAAGGAATTATAATCTCTGCAAATGACTTCCCCTTATTGGTCTTTACGTTCACCTCTATCCTGCCGACGCGCCCGGTCTGCTGCAGATCCCGCAGATCGAGCTCGTTGCCAAGAAGTCCCTCGGTCTGACCGAAGATAGCTCCTATCACGTCAGGACGTTCGACCACTCCTTTGGACTGCATTCTCGCATAAATCATGTATTTCGCAAAATTCTGGGCCAGTTTGGCCATAATTACCAGCCTCCTAATACGCAGGACCGACAGACGCTAAAGCGCCATCTTTCTGCGTCATTGTATTTTTTACAGAGAAAGAACTGAGCTAGCTACGTACCTCTATACCGGACAACAAAGATAAGTATGAAGCCATAATGTTCTTCCTCTAAATAAGATACAGAAAGAAATGCTTTTATAGGCTTCTTGCTTTTATACGCCGCACCCTTCTCTCCGTTGCCTTGCGTATCTTTGAAGCTACAAAATTGTAGGCGTCCTTTGGCGCCGAGCCTCTGGCTACGCTGTGACGGCTTTTGTTAATCACCATGTAAATATCGTCCCCGCGTCCTTCGACAAGCCGCCCGAGATAAACCGTTTCCCCATCAACTTCCGCATAGAATCCGCGGAACGTTCCTGCCACATAGCTCCTCAGCCACCGACGCTGGCCAGAACCGAGCCCTTTCCATTCGCCTACGGGCAAGTCTCTGAGTTTCCGGTATCGCAACATAAAACCGATTATAAAGGGACAAAAAACCTTAAGTCAGATCGCTTCGATCGGAATACCTTTTTCAGCTATGAATTTTTTCCCTATCCGCCCGCTGTTGGCTAGTACATCCTCGTACTTAAGAAATTTCCACCCCTTCCTGTGGATTTTGCACCCTACGTATGCAATGGCTTTTGCCTTCACGGTCCAGGATTCCAATTGTGCCAACTGCTCCATTGGTATAGTAAATGCGCTCATCCGTGATTTGCACTCGATGACTAAAAGACGCCCGTCCTTTGCCGCTACGATATCCGGCGAATCCAGGCCTATCCTTCCTGATCTTGGCGCCCGGATTGCCATGTAACCTAGTCTTGCCAAGATATGAACAAGCTCCCGCTCGGCCGACGCCCCCTTTACATAACTTCTTACCATGGGTAGAATTAGTCGGAAGAAAAATATAAAGAAAGAACCATACATGAAATGCTCCTAATAACCCGCACCTTTAGGTGCGGGTTTCATGGGAGCATGGCATCCAGAATGCATTGAGTTTCATCACGCGACTAAAGTCGTGTGTTTTCAATGCATTCTCGGATAATTCCCAATGAAAGGGAAGTTAGAGGATAACATTTGCGTCCAATATCCTTGAAACAAGGAGAAGGAGCTCGGCGCTTGTACGGTCTATGCCCCTGCTCACTGCATCAAGCTCTTCCTTTTCTGATTTGACTGTTTTCTCCAGTGTCTTCATCTTATTTTCCCTGTCAGATAACATGCCCGCCCTTTCCTTTATTGAATTCTCGAAAAGTTCCAGCTCGTCAAAGTACTTCTTTTTCTCCAGTTCGAGATTCTTTAGCAAGCCCGCCAGTTCTTCCCTTGATTTTCTGAGGTAAGGCGCCGCGTTAACAATTATCTCCAGCTTCCTGTCGTTTTCAATTTTTCCCCCCCTTGCGAGCTCGGCTGCTCGCGACAAATGTTCAAGCACTGAAAGATTCTCGTCGGCAATCAATGCGCTGCTCGGGGATTCTATATACAATTCGACTACCGGTTCCCTGACTTCAGAAACGTACAGGTATTTTTTCAGCGTTTTCTGAACTGACAAAAAAGAGTCTATTTCCTGCTTTTTTGAACTGACCTTAGATTCCACTGCGTTAAGGCTGTTCGTATCCGGGTGGCGCGGCAGTCCCGGCACACTCCTGCCCTCGCTATTCCTTAATTCAGCTTCGCATGCAGCTATCGAATTTTCGGTGAGTTTCTTCTTGTTCTGCATTGATGCAAGCTTCATGTTCATCTCAACGGCTTTGTGGTGATCTGTGACTCCTGCTCCGCCGGAAATGATTGAACTTATCTCGTTGATTTTTTTCCCCACAGGCTTGAAATCTTCCTTGAAAAAGAAGTTGATGTGCAGAACCTGCCGCTGCGTAAGCCCCCCCAAAGCGTCCAAAGTCATGCTTACAGCCCTGAGAAAATCGTGCGGTCTTGATTTGTCCGGTGTCCCTAATGAAATAAGCTGTTTTCTGGACAGCAGGCAGAATCTTTCCTTGACGTTTTCAGAAGACTTGCCGAGTTCAGGAGTCGGTTTCCTGGAGAATTCGTCTATCAAAATCAGGAGCTGCCGTATCTCAGACTCCACCCTCATCGCATCCCTGTTAGCCTGCTCAAGGTTTTCCGTATCAAGCCTTTCCAGCTCTTTTTCTATTATTCTCATCGCTTCGCTCAACGAATAGCGCTTTTCTTTGGCCCTGAAAATATCCAGAAAACCCATGAATATAGTATTACAGAAATAGTTATAACTTCCTTGTTGGGCGCTTTAGATTACAGACGACGCAACGGAAGATACAGCTCCCGCATTCTGAGTCACAGTTTGCGCCGCGGGCGGCGAAACCGATGTCTCTATGATTGTATCCGAGCCTTCCGGTGCTACCTTCTCAGCCTTATCACCGGCTTCGCTGCGTTCACGCTTGCGCAGCGCATCCTTCCGGTGTTCGGCTTCTTTCCTGATTTCCGGCTGTATATCCGTCACTGTTTTGTTTTCAATCTCTGCACGGATTTTTATCCCCTTTTCAATAGAATTATTGAGTGCGCGCTCGATTGCCGGCTTTGCCGACTCCGGCACATTTTCGAGAACCTGCGCAAGCACTATTGCGCTTCTTTCCGCCATGTCTCCAACTTCTTTCATAAGCCTCGGCTCCTTTGACAGGTTTCGCGTGAGGTTAAGTTCCATGTTAAATTCTCCAACTACATTGTCAACTGTTTTATTTTTGGCAGCCAGCTTCCTTGTTTCTGCCAGGCGCAGCTTGGCAAAATTCAGGTGCAGAGATGCCTTGCCTTCGTCGCTAAAAGAAAGAAACAGCCTTACTCTTTCGCCTGCCCTTTTAAGAAAGTATAACGGGTGATCAGGCAGTATTCCCGGCTCAGGCAACGAACCTGCAAGTTCCAATTCGGCTTGCGTGATGACGCCGTCATGAAAATTAACGCCTTGTCCAAACGACTGCGACCCAAGAGTGTCTGCAAAAGCGTACGGAGATGCAAAGGCTACCAATGCTACAACAAACATAATTATTCTTTTCATGTTATCCACCTGTTTTAGTATGAAAATTAAAAATAAAAAAGGAAAAAATCTAGCCTATCGATACCCCTCCAACCGCAGCGACTCCGGAGTTAACCGATGCGCTGCCCGAACCCGCTGACATGCCGGCATTTGCCGAGGCGCCTGCACTTGCTGAGCTGTCTGATGCGCTGGTCGACCCGGATGTGCTAGCTGATGTGACAGCTGAGCTGCTTGCGCCTGTGCTTGTCGAAGCGTCTGCCTCTGCAACCTGTTCGAAGTGCGCCGTCATGTCAGCCGACAAGATCAACCCTGTGCCTGACTCAACAACGACCTCGAAGCTTTTTGTCATCTGGAAATTGCCGCTAGTCTGCGTCTGCGTTCCAGTCACGACAAAAACCTGAACTCCGTCCTGTGTTTCCACCGTGACGTTGGACGCGTCGACGTGCAGTCTTTTCTCAACGACAGCCTGGGCTTCTGTTGCGGTGTCTATCCCGTTTTCTGCGGCAGCTTTATGCCTGATTTCTATATCAAGCCTTGCGTCCGCTCTTGTTGAGGCTTCTACAAGGGCTTTCGCCTTCGCCTCGAGAGCTGCTACAAGAGCCTGCTGGTTTTCTGTCAGCCCATTCACCTCGCTCTCAACCGTCGCGTTAGCTCCGGCTTCTTTTTCAGCTTCGACCTCTATTTTCACATTCTGGTCTGCTGAAAGGTTTGCAACTAGCTGGTTGATTGCCGCCCTTGTTTCGTTGTCAAGAGCTACGTTGCCGCTGACATGTACATTTGCATTTGTCGTCTTCTCTACGAAGAGGGCGCGTGTTCTGGTTTTCCCATTTACATCGCCATTCACGTCGAGACTGACAAGCCCCAAAGACAGACCGCTGCCGGATTCTATGGCTGATTCGGCGTCGCTTTCAACTGAAGCCAACCCGCGAGCTTTTGCTTTTAGCTGTACATCCCGCAGTTCGCTAGTCAAGCGGAGATGCTCTTTTATAATAGCCTCGTGCTCCGCCTGAACCATGGCTTCTATTTCCTGCCTCTCTTCCAAGGTCAGTTCGCCATCAAATGCTTCCTCTTTCATGTTTAGCCACGCTTCCTGCCTTTCACGCATCTCTGCGTTCCTCTCCTTTATGAGTTCAATCTTCGCGCTCTCGTCAAAAGTCAAAAAAGATTTGACGCCGAAAGCGAAGTCCCCGAATGCCTGGCCAACCTGCCTGAAGCGAAGCTCCATCGCAGATACCTTGGCTTCGGAATGCGCGTCGTTTTGAGCTCCGATGCTTGTGTCCGCAAACCCAAGCGGCATTGACAATACAATTGCCGCAAGTATTGCTGCTATCCACTTCATATCTTACACCTCCATTACCATAATCTTCTTGATTGCTTCAACACACCAGTTATCTGATGAAATTCTTTTTGTAATAATAACCTGGTAAGTGTTCGCGTTGCCGCGAACTACTTCTCCAGGGAAATGGGCGTAACAAAATGCAGCTTCCACATCGCTAAGCATCCTTGTTACTTCTGCTTTCCTGCCGCAAATGATGCAGTTCATTTGACCACGTCTCTATCTTCAATATTTAGGCGCCCTTCCGAGGACTTTCTCCAACTTTCTGGCCCGGGGTCTTATTGCGTGCCTGTAACAGAGAGCTGTTTCAACTTCGCCGTTAAACTCCGTTACTTCAGTCCACCTTCCGCAGACCGCGCAGTTCATGAACGGCCGCCTCCTATCGTTCCGCTTAATATGGCCGTGTCCAGCGACTCGCACAGCGGGCATTTGATTATCCTGTAATAATACAGGTGTCCGCAGCCGTTGCACACGTACATTTCTTTTCTGACTTTGATGCGGCGCTTCTTTATCGCCGCCGCATCTTCCTTACTCAATAATTTTTGGACGGTTCCGAACATGCTATCAACCTCCGATACAATACAGCATCAACCATGTGACGCCTTTTCTAAGAGTAATTAGTCTGTTTCGGGAATTAGGATGTGTAGTGAAACAGAAGTGAACCGTTCGTGAAACGGTTGAGAAACAGAATAATTTACTTCAGCCAAGTCAATTTATTAGTGCGCCCGTACCTTTGCTTTCTTACAAGCCCTTTCTCCACAAGCTTCGAAACTATGCGCGTCGCCTTCGCGCGAGAGAACTTGAACTGCTCCTCGAGGTCGCGTTGCAGCGCTATTTTCTTTTCCTGTATGTAGTTGATTGCTATTTTCTCGTCGTGCCTGAACCCGAAAAGCATGTCCTCCTTTCTTCGCTCATGAAAGTGAAAATAAATGAAAAGCGTGCTGCCTGCCAGTATCGCAACAACTGCAAGCCAGAGGGAAAACTCCTGCTTTGGCGGGACGTACTTTACCGAGAAAAGCGCGTTGCTGACATTATCTTCCTCCCAATAAAGCACGATGCGCCTGCCGTCGGAGCGTATTTCCGCATTGCTCGGCTTGAAAGAATCGTCATAAAGCGTGTAGCCTACAGGCAGCGTAAGGCTTGCCGAGAGATTTACGGAGTTGTCAAAGTTCAGCTCGGTGAAGAAGTGCTCTATCGAATCCAGGCGAAAAATTACGTCATACGCCGTGTATTCTATAATTATCTGGCTTGTCGGCACGTCAGGGAAGATGTTCAAGACGTAGCCTTCGCCGGTGGCGACTGTCGTGAACCTCAGCGGCTGAACGCCGTCAGTGACAATAATGTCGCGCACCGACGGCAGGGTATAATTTATAGTGCCGCTTACAGGTGAGACAAATACGAACCTGCTCAGGTGATGAACAGACTCGTCCTCGTTTATCCTGAACTCCACGTCATATTGCGCTATTTCCGCGGCCGACAGCGGTATTACCAGCAGCAGCATGAGAAGCTTCCACATGAAACTAATAGCGGCTAAATCTTTTTATTCAGGGAACTCCAAGTCTAATCAATGAAGATAAAAGAAAGCCTCATGAACCAGTCTTTTTCCGTGTCGAACAGCGACCCCTACCTGTTCTCGCTGCAGGTGATGGAGGAGCTTTCGAAAGACGTAAAAGTTATTGAAAGAAAGAACCAGTACGAAACAGACGGCCCGCACCACCGTTCTGTCGTGGTGTTCGACACCGTTGACCTTATAGACGACTTCTCCAAAATTCTCTTCAGGTTCAACCTCGTTTCGGAGGACGGGACGCTCAGGGCGAATATCACCGGGTCGCTTGCTGTCGGCATTGACGAAACCGGCTTCTTCAGCCAGATATTCTCTGATTATTACGTGAAAGTTATTTTTCCTCTCCTGAGAAAGATTTCCGAGGAGAAAATCAGTTTCTTCGGCGAAAGAATAGAGAAATTGTTCGAACAGAACAGTTAGCGCCTCATGACTTCCAGAAGTTCAGAGGCGCGGGCTACACTTATTTTTCCCTCCGATAGCATCACATCCGTAATCTTAATGGCTTCATCGTGTGTGGCGCCGGCTGTCAGCGCTATGTTGTGGGCGTGCAATTTCATGTGTCCTTTTTGTATCCCTTCTTTGACCATTGCGCGCAGAGCCGCAAAATTGTTCGCGAGCCCTACACAAGCAGCTACCTCCGAAAGTTCGTGGGCCTTCCTGACGTTGAGTATCTTCAGTGATATCTTTGCTATTGGGTTGGAATTCGTGGAGCCGCCTACAATTCCGGCGACAAGCGGGAGTTCTATCTCACCCACAAGGTCTCCGTTCTCGTTCTTCCGGTATTTCGTGAGCGGCTTATACCCGTCAATCGCGGCAAACGCGTGCGCGCCCGCTTCAGCGGCGCGAAAATCATTGCCTGTGGCTATCAAAACCGCGTCTATCCCGTTCATTATTCCCTTGTTGTGAGTGGCGCAGCGAAACGGGTCCGCTTTTGCGAATGCGTAAGCGTCAAGGATTCCCTCGATGACGTCCTCACCCAGCGCCTCCTTTTTCCACACCGTTCCGGCGCGGGTCTTTCGATAAACTGCGAGGTTTGATATAATTTTCAGAAGCGACCTTCCGCCGACAAGGTTCTCTATGAAAGGCGCGACTTCTTCGCACATCGTGTTCACGGCGTTGGCTCCCATGGCGTCCTGCACATTGACGAGAAGGTGAACTATAGTCATCGTCCCCCTTTCCGTCTCAATCTCGCGCACCTCTATGTTCTTGAGTCCGCCGCCAAGCTTAACCAACACCGAGTCCTTCGCGTGCGCTATCTCAATAATAGAATCCCTGTTTTCCAGTATCGTTTTTGCCGCGCCGCGTCCCGCACCCAGCAGTTGAATCTGTCCTATCATAATAGGCTCGTCGCTTGAAGCCTCGAATCCTTCCGGCCTGGCAAGTTTTGCAGCATGACTTGCAGCTGCAACAACGGACGGCTCCTCTATCGCCATGGGAACAAGCACGTCTCTTCCGTTGACTGTGAAATTCGTGGCTATCCCGAGAGGCAGTTCTATCGTGCCGACGGCGTTCTCTATCATTCTGTCAGAATGCGGCAAGCACACGGTTTTCCTAAGAGTATCAGCTTCCTCTTCGGTAAGCGAACAAAGCTTCTTGACTAGCGACAGCCTCGCGTCAAGGCTGAGATCGTAAAATCCAGACAAGTCACTTCTCATACTCTTAGCAGTTGGATAAAACATATTAAAGAGTGATGGAGGCTTGCCCGCCTAAAAACTTCTACTTCCACATGCCGCTGATTGCCGTCTGTGGTTCGTGTCTCCCATTTATGATTTTAGGCTTTGTTTTAGCCAAAGCAATTATAGCAAGCGTGACGAGCATGTCCAGCAGGAACGGGTAAGGGGAGAGTCCGGGCAGCAGCTGCCAGAATATGTGAAAATACGCCGCCAGAATAATGAGCTTTACCTGCGTTCGTTTTCCCGGGGGCTTCCCCGACAGAAACAGAACTGCTATCGACAGCGCCGCGAAAATGGTCATCAAAACGAACGCGGACTGCGAGACGTGATAGCGGTAAAGATACTCACCGGAATAAGACGCTGCCGCGGCGAGAATCAGGGAAACAATCAAACTTCTCCGTGTAATAACCGTCTTAGAAAACAATCCCTTCAGCCTGAGGAAGAGAAGCGGCCAGTAAAAAGCCCATAAAAAAATGAGCGCATCCATAACCATATTTATACAGGACGCCAATTATAATAATGCTTGAGTCGCTTCTTAGGCCAAAAAAGGCGGAAAAAGGGCCGTGGGATGTTTTCTTCATCGCCATCATGTTCTCGTTCATAGGCGTTTCGTTTGCGCTGCAGATTTTCCCTGCGCAGGCGTCTGTATTTGCCATCAGCCTCATTACCATCATGTTCATGCCGTTCTTCCAGAAATATTTCGAACTCGAGGAACGCAAGGACTACAAGCTGCACAAAAATTTGCTTGTACGACACAAGAAACTCTTCTACGTATTTGGACTTTTCTTCGTTGGCACGATAGTGGCGCTGAGCTTCATCTACGTGTTCTTTCCACACGCGCGCCCGGCTTTTGAGATGCAGGAAGACTGGTTCAGGTCGCAGGGAAAGACGATAACCGGCCAGACTGGACAAGTCACCCAAGGGGAAGATTTCTCGCTATTTCTCATCAATAACACGCAGGTACTCCTGATAATGTTCATACTATCTACAATGTTCGGCGCCGGAGCTATCTTCATACTCGCATGGAACGCCTCTGTTATTGCCGTGTATGTCGGGTTTGCGATAAACTCGTTCATACGCAATGGCGTGTCGCCGGAAATGGCTTATCTGCTGGGGGTGCCGGCGGGTCTTGGATCGATAGCTCTGCACGGCGTGCCCGAGATAGCGGCGTATTTTGTAGCCGCATTGGCAGGCGGCATGCTGTCCGTGGCGATAATCCGCGAGAAGTTCAAGGGACATTTCGAGAAGATATTCATCGATTCGATAGCATTCCTTGCGTTGGCGGAAGTGCTGATAATTGTTGCCGCTTTCTTGGAAGCTTACGTTTGAGACCTTTCTTTTAAGAAAAGAAAGGTCTCAAGCCCAAAGAAACATATTATAATTTTGGCGCGTCGGCGTCCGGTTGCGCCGCCTATACACTATAACGTCTTCTCGAAATATGGTACATGGTTTAAATGAATTACGGTTAGAATTGGCGTTATGAATGTCGGGATAGTCGGTTACGGCGCTTACGTGCCAAGGTTTCGCATAAAAGTCGAGGAGATTGCGAAAGTCTGGAACGGCAACGCGCAGGCAATCAAAGAAGGCCTGTTTGTGGAAGAAAAAAGCGTCCCCGACGGCGACGAGGACACGATAACGATTTCTGTTGAAGCTGCAAGGAATGCGTTGGCACGCGCCGGCATACCCGGCAGCAAGATAGGCGCGCTTTACATAGGAAGCGAATCGCACCCTTACGCGGTCAAGCCGAGCGGCACGGTGGTTGCCGAGGCCATCGGCGCCGTGCCAAATGTAATGGTTGCCGATTTTGAATTCGCGTGCAAAGCCGGCACGGCTGCCATGCAGGTTTGCTCCGCGTTGGTCCGCGCAGGCGACATAGAATACGGGATGGCTATCGGCGCCGACACTTCCCAGGGAAGGCCGGGCGATGCGCTTGAATACACGGCTTCCGCGGGGGGTGCAGCTTTTGTCATAGGGCGCGATCCTCTTGCTACGATAGACGCGACATGTTCATTTACAACAGACACGCCGGACTTCTGGAGAAGGGAAGGCCGGGATTATCCGAGCCATGGAGCGCGGTTCACCGGAGAACCAGCATACTTTACACATCTTCTGGGAGCCGTAAACATGCTTCTTGAAAAGACAAAAATGTCTGCAAAAGATTTCGATTACGTTGCATTCCACACACCGAACGGAAAATTTCCGCTTAGAGCTGCAAAGATGCTTGGTATAGACAAGGAAAAGCTGATGCCGGGACTGATAGTCACGAAAATTGGAAACACGTACTCAGGCGCGTCGCCTCTTGCCCTCACAGCGCTGCTGGACATAGCAAAACCCGGGCAGAAGATACTCATGTGCTCATACGGGAGCGGAGCCGGTGGGGACGCATTCGCCCTTACCGTCACCGACAGGATTGAGGAGCGGCGCAACAAAGCGCCTTCCACAATGTCGTACGTAAACAAAAAGCATTATGTTGATTACGGAACTTACGTCAAGCTAAGGAGAAAACTGAAGGAGTAGGTATAATGAGAAATGTCGCTGTTGTCGGGGTTGGACAGACCAAATTCGGGGAACACTGGGACAAGTCCATAAGGGACATGATAATCGAGGCGGGACTTGCCGCCGTCAGGGATGCGAAGATAGAGCGCGGCGACGTGCAGTCGCTTTTCATCGGATGCATGTCTTCCGGACGTTATGCAGGACAGGAGCACCTCGGGGCATTGGCTGCGGATTCCCTCGGCATGAGGGTGCCTGCGACGCGTTTTGAAGGCGCGTGTGCTTCGGGCTCGCTTGCTTTCAGAAACGCCTACGTAGACGTAGCTTCCGGACGCCACGACTGCGCCATAGTCATCGGCGCAGAGAAGATGACGGACGTTAAGGGCCCGGAGGCGATAACTTCCCTTGCCGCCGCCGGCGACCAGGAGTGGGAGGCGGCAATAGGGCTGACGTTTGCGGGCTTGTACGCCCTCATGGCAAGGAAGCACATGAATGACTTCGGAACCACGAGAGAGCAGCTAGCCATGGTGTCAGTGAACAACCACAAGAACGGGGTTGCAAATAAAAACGCCCAGTTCCGGATGCCGATCAGTGTTGACGACGTACTGAAATCGTCCATTGTTGCCGATCCTCTTCGCCTGCTTGACTGCAGTCCTATAACAGACGGCGCCGCTGCCCTTGTGATTATGAGCGAGAATCTTGCAAAAAAAGCCGCAAATCCTGTATGGATTCTTGGAAGCGGGCAGGGTTCTGACACGATTGCGCTTCACGACAGGGCATCGTTCACAGAGATGGCTGCCACCAGGACAGCAGCTAAGGAAGCCCTGTCTGAGGCGAAAATAAATATCAATGACCTGAACATGATTGAAGTTCATGACTGCTTTTCGATAAACGAGATAATTGCGCTCGAGGATCTCGGCTTTTGTGAAAAAGGCAAGGGAGGCAGGTTCGTCGAGGACGGAAACATAGACATAAACGGGAAAATACCCGTGAATACTACCGGCGGGCTGAAAGCGGGAGGACATCCGGTCGGGGCGACAGGCGTCAGGCAGGCAATAGACATAGTAAGACAGCTGAGAGGCGACAGCTGCAACCAGCTCAAAAACCCTTTATATGGCATGAACCTTAATGTCGGCGGCTCCGGCGCAACGGCTGTTGTCAATATTTTCGGGAGGGAAATGAAACAATGACTAAACTCATGGACGGCTATGATGTTGGGCTTAGTCTCGACCCCGGCACGCTTGTAGAGCTGTATTCAAACGGCGATAAGGTTGGCAGGCGTTTTTTTAACGGGCTTGCTAGAGACGGCTGCCTTGAATTCTACGCTCCGGAGGATGCGGATAAAGTGCCGCGCGGAGATTGGGTTGAGGCTTATATGATACAAGATGTACAAGTGAGGGTGCTCGAATGATTACACAGATAGCAAAGCTGAACATCAAATGTATGGACTTGTGTCCAGGCGTCACTGCCGTAGTCAACGTCACAAGCGTAAACACAGGATTTCTGGGGGGTGGATTCTGATGCCGCACCGTTCTTCAGTTCCAATGACGTGGAGGCTCAAGCACAGCAGATATACGCTTTCCGGCACTGCATGCGCATGCGGGAAGCTTCACATGCCGCCCCGCGTCATTTGCGACTGCGGCAATGACAAGCTGGAAACCAAGGTATTCTCAGGCAACGGGGAGATAGTCAGCTTCACTGAGATACATATTGGACCCGCCGGTTTCGACAGGAACACGCCGTATAATGTTGCGCTGATAAAGCTTGAAGAGGGCCCGGTAGTAAGCGGGATTGTGATAGGCGTCCCGGAAATAGGCAAGAAAGTGAAAGGCATTTTCAGAAGACTTCACACAGACGGCGAAGAAGGTCTCATATCTTACGGGTTCAAGTTCGAAGTTGTCTGATTTTGTTCATATTTTCCCCGGACGTAATGTGTGAAGAAAAAGTATTTTATGCCAGCCGACAATTTTCTATAAAGAACTTGTTTCTGGGGGCAACAAATGGACAGTGTGGCATACTTCACTGCAGAAATCGGTCTAAAAGACGATATTCCGACATACTCAGGCGGCTTGGGGGCGCTTGCTGGCGACACAGTACGTTCGGTTGCCGACATGAATTTTGAACGGTTCCCCTATAACTTCGCCGCCGTGTCTCTGTTGTACCCCGAAGGCTACTTCACACAAAGCATTTCTGACGGGCGCCAGCATGAACATTATCCGAGATGGTGCCCCGCAGACAAAGGTCTTGTCCTGCAGAGGGAAAAGGTGCGGATGGCGTTGCACGACCGGGAGGTAGAAATCGGGGCGTGGCGTTACGATGTCCGCGGACGGGGACGCACCGTGCCTGTCTACCTGCTTGACACGAGCGAAATTAGCGGGTGTTCCAATTCCGAGTGGGACAGAAAAATAACACTAAGGCTGTATTCAGGCGGGGTTTATGAAAGGCTGGTTCAGGAAGCTGTACTTGGAATAGGCGGCACCAGGATGCTTGAGGCTGTCGGCTACGACGCAACAAAATTCCACCTCAACGAAGGACACGCCGCATTTGCCGTGGCTGAGCGGCTCAAAAGGTGCGGCGACGTCGCAAAGGTGAGGGAAAATACGATATTTACTACACATTCCCCCGTGGCGGGCCATGACGGCTTTGATTATGCGCTAATTCATCAGGTTTTTAACGGAACCATGCCCAACAACATACACGAACTTGCCGGCTGCAACTACCTGAATATGACGCAGCTGGCGCTGAACGGGAGTTCGCGCACCAATGCCGTTTCCAGAAAACACGGCCAGGTTTCCAGCAGGATGTTCGGCAGGAACATCGGCTACGTGACAAACGGCGTCCACCATGCTACATGGGCGTCAGATGCGTTCAGGCGACTTTATGACGAGGAGCTTCCTGGGTGGAGAGACGACCCGTCAATTCTTTCGCGTGCCGGAGACGTTGACGGCACAAAAATAGCCGCGGCGAGAAATGAATCCAAAACGGAGGCTGCGCGCTACCTCCGAGAAGTACACGGAATTCATATTGATCCCTCGCGCCCCGTCATTACATGGGCAAGGCGGTTTGACGGTTCATACTCACACGAAGGCAGGCTGTCTTCCTATAAAAGACCCCTGCTGCTTTTCCATGACATGAACAGACTGCGGGCTGTTCTGGAAAGAAGCGGCGCGCAGCTGCTTTACGCCGGCAAGGCACACCCGAACAACACAGCCGCAAAGGATGAGATATCCAGGGTGGTATGGCACCTCGGAGAGTTGAAAGGCGCCGGAATAAATACCGCCTTTGTTCCCAACTATAACATGGAAACATGCAGGCATCTTACGGCAGGCAGCGACATCTGGCTGAATACCCCGCGGGTCCCGCTGGAGGCGTCGGGCACAAGCGGGATGTGCGCTGCCATGAACGGCGTGCCGCAGGCTGGAACAATGGATGGTTGGTGGGTGGAAGGTTTCAATGGAAGGAACGGGTGGATGGTTGGGTCGGAATTTTCGGATGATGATACCGACTCCGGCGGGCTGTATTCCATAATAGAAGGTTTTGGTACTGAGAACGCCATGTCAGTAGGGGCAATCCAAACCGGAGCAACGTTCAACACACACCGAATGGTAAACGAGTACGCCAGAAATCTTTATTTCTAATCTGTTCCAGGTTTTACCAATAGTTAATCTGGTACAACCCCTCTATTTCCTTTGAATAAATAAAAATTTTAGAAATTTTTATAGAAAAACATACCTCTATTTCCTATAACAGTCTTATAGAAGAGAAATGCAGTACAGGCGAGTTCCATGAGAAACGCAGGGGTGTTTGTTGGTTGCGAAAGTAGAATACTGAAAACATATTTTGAAAATCAAGAACGTTTATATACTCTCCAAATGAAATGATGGTTAAGCCTTTATTGAGTAATTTGTTTTTCAGGCAGCTTTGGGTGGTGGTTTCAGCGTGTTGGTATCTACTAATGTTTCGTATAACATCTTTGCCAAGTATATAGAACAGGAAGATATTTTCAACGACAAAAAGACGCTTTCATCATCCTTCATACCCCAGAAAATTTCCCACAGGGATGCCGAACTCAACCAGATGGGCTCGATTCTCGCCCCCGCTTTGAAGGGGTACCATCCCAACAACATATTCGTTTACGGAACCTGCGGGACCGGGAAGACTATATGCACAAAATTCATCATTTCACACCTCCAGGAAATCATAAAACAGTCCGGGAAAAGCCTCCGGTCGGTGTACATAAACTGCAAGATGAAGAAAGTGGCGGACACGGAATACAGGCTGTTTGCGCAGCTCCTCAAGGAGATGGGAGAGTGCGTGCCCGACACCGGACTGCCCACAGACGTCCTTTACAGGCGCTTCTTCGAGAGGGTGGACAGCAAGCCGTCGACCCTTATAATAATCCTGGACGAGATTGACGCGCTGGTGAAAAAAGTCGGCGACGATTTCCTTTACAACCTGACAAGGATAAACCAGGAGCTCAAGAGGAGCCACATAACCATAATAGGAATAACAAACGACCTCTCTTTCAGGGACAATCTGGACCTGAGGGTAAAATCATCGCTCTCCGAGGAGGAGATACTGTTCAAGCCTTACAATGCCGTGCAGCTGCGCGATATTCTGATGGAGCGCGCCGACGGCGGCTTCAGGCCCGGCGTTGTCAGCGACACTGTGCTTGGCAAATGCGCCGCGCTGGCAGCGCAGGAGCACGGGGACGCAAGGAGAGCGCTTGACCTTCTGCGCGTGGCGGGCGAGCTCGCAGAACGGGCAGGCGAGCCTTCAATAGCTGAAAATCACATAGACATGGCGCAGCAGAAACTTGACATGGACAGGGTAACGGAAACAGTAAGGGGCCAGCCAAGCCAGTCGCAGGCGGTGCTCTACTCAATAATAAAGTGCCAGGAAAAGGCGGACAATCAAAAAGCCTGGACGGACAAACGCCTCCTGACCGGCGATGTGTTCGACAATTACCTGGCGGTTTGCAAGGCGGGCGGGATGAAGCCGCTGACACAGCGAAGAATCAGCGATTTGATAGGCGAACTCGACATGCTCGGCATAATCACCGCGAAAGTAATCTCGAAGGGACGGTATGGAAGAACACGTGACATATCGCTGGCAGTGAAGGAAGAGCCGCTGGCAAAAATCAAGACGCTGCTCCAGGAACGCTTTGGGTAGTTTTTGGCAAAAATATCGTATTATTTATGATTACCATGTCACGCGAACAGATAGTAGCCGAGTTCTTCAAGAAAGGGCACCTGCTCACTGAGGACGCCATCAAGCTGATAGAAGAAGCGCAGACGGACGCTTCACATTCCGAGCCGCCGCAAAACCTTCCCCTAGTAGTCGAGCCGGGCGACCTTCGGCGTCCGTTCAGCATCCTCCGGAACCTCACACACAAGAAAACAGAGATTACAAGCGACGACTTCGTCAGATTCTACAACTCGAAATATGAGAAGATGAAGAGCGTGATACTGTCAAGGATACCAAAGGATTTCGTGTCGCTGAACAAGATAGACATGAGCAGAAGCGAAGTGCACGTTCTTGGCATAGTCAAGGAAATCAAGGAAAAGGACGGGAAAAAGGTGGTTGACATAGAAGACCCAACAGGGTCCGTTCCAGTAATATTCGAGGCCGCGGACTTCGACGCCGATGTCGAGCTTGACGATGTGGTTGCGATAAGGGCGCTGGCAGGCGGAAAAGTGCTCTTCGGCAAGAAGATAATCTATCCGGACATGCCGCTCCGCCAGCCGACTCTCGGCACAGGCAAGGCGTGCTTCGTCTCCGATTTCAGGCTTGACGAGGCTTCCACAAAGGATGCCGAGCGCTTCTTCGAATGGTTCTCCCAGCAGGACATACCTTACTTGCTCGTAGCAGGCGACCTTGGCGACAAGGAACTTTTCGAGAGATATGTGGAACGCTACTGCTACATCAAGACTGTTTTTGTAATAGCCGCAGGCAACGAATACCCGCAAACGCCTCTGAAGTTTGAGTCAAATAAGATAGTTTCGCTTAGCAATCCGGCAATTGTGGAGCTTGGAGGATTGAAAGTGCTGATGATACACAAAGGCAATACAACTTTCCTGAAGAAGAGGTACCTGGGCAGGTCAAGCGCGATACTGGATGAGGATTACCTCGTGCTGGACGAGATGCCGGACATCATGCATACCGGACACGGCGACACGCCGTTCATAAGCAACTACAAGTCCACTACGATAATAAACAGCGGCTCGCTTCTCGGGACTTTCACGCCGGTCGTGGCGAATTTCGCAACCAGGGACGTTGAAAAAATAAGCATTTCGTGAAAAACCACTGCCCGAAGGCAATGATGTCTTTGTTGTAAAAGTCCACTGATATAATCGCAGTGTTTTTACGTCCAACATTCCACATATACAAGGAAGAGCAAAACTCTTCTTGTAGCATCATCTGAAGATGGGTGGAATGTTATAGCTCTACAAGGAAACAATCTGGATATGTATTACTTCCTTCCTTGTGAGCTACAAGGTGAAACTTTACTTCACCTGTACAGGAGAATAGAAGATTCTCCTTGTATCTGTGAACCCACAATGTACGTCGAGATTCTTTTGTGGGTTCACTATAAGACTTAAACAGGGATTTCACGGATTCATATTAATAGTATTTTTTCATAATGATAGCGTTAACCTTCTTTAAAAAAGAATGTTAATCAAGAAATTATTATTTGGTGTGGTTGAATGATTGTGCAGTTCCAGCTTCTCGACGCAGATTATTTTCTCAACGGCAACAAGCCGGTGCTGCGGCTTTTCGGGCGCGGGGAGAACGGGAAGTCTGTTTGCGTCTTCTATGACAAGTTCCAGCCGTATTTCTACGTAAAGTGCGCGGACCCGAAGAAACTGTCCGGAATCAACGCCATAAAGGTGGAGGAAGTAGAAAAATTCACTACAATAGGCTACTCCCCCGAGCCGTCGCTTCTTTACAAGATAACACTCATCAACCCGCAGGACGTCCCAAAGCTGAAGGACCAGCTGCTCGCGAACAAGCAGATAGAAGAGGCGTTCGAGGCGGACATACTGTTCAAGTACAGGTTCATGGTTGACTACGGCATACACGGCATGCAGTGGGTGGAGGCTGATGCGGAGCGCGTGAACACCAGCGTTTCCAAGATAGCCGCTTTCAGGGCGAATTCAATCAAGCCCATGGACAAGATCGAGAATGTGCCGCTTAACTACCTGGCATTTGACATCGAGTGCGTGCCGTCGGACCCGCGCAAGCCCCTTGATGCGAAAAAAGACCCGATAGTGATGATTTCATGCTCGTTCCTCCCGAGCTACAGGGGGAAGAAGGACATAGTGCTGGTTGCAAAACCCTTCAGCGGCGACGGGATACTCGGTTTCGCAAGCGAGAAGGAAATGCTGGAGGAGTTCCTGAAGATAATAGACGCCTACGACCCCGACATCATGACAGGCTACAACGTCAACGCATTCGACTTCCCGTACCTTGTCGAGCGGCTCCGCCAGAACAAGCTACAGCAGAATCTTGGGAGGACGGACAAGACTGCGTTCTCAAGAACACTTGGAATCACCCAGGAATACGTCCTTACAGGACGGACAGTTGCCGACCCTTACCAGATACTCAAGCGGGATCCGTGGGTGAAGTTTCACAGGTACGACCTGAACACGGTGTCAAAGCTGATGCTCAACGAACAGAAGCATGATATAGAATACGGCGAAATGAGCGGACTGTGGAACGGCGGCAGGGACGGGCTTGCGAGGTTCATAGAGTACTGCAGGAAGGACTCCGACCTTTCGATGAGGCTGCTGGTAGACAAGGGCATGCTTGACAAATTCATCGAGCTCGCAAAAATATCCGGGCTGCTGCTCCAGGACGTCATGGGCGGGCAGACCCGGAGAATAGACACGATGATGCTGCACGAGTTCAAGAAGCTTAATTTCGTCATGCCGCTCTCGCCGTCAAAGGCTGAAATAGTAAGACGGACCAAGGAACGGGAAAAATCCGAGCTTAAGGGCGCCATAGTTCTGGAACCAAAGAAAGGGCTTCATGCGGAGGGGTGCGTCCTTGTACTGGATTTCAAGAGCCTGTACCCGTCCATCATGAGAACGTACAACGTATCTCCCGACACACTCACAACAGACACCAATGGAGAAAAGCAGACTGCAATCCACCAGTCGCCATCAGGGGCGTATTTTGTCGACACCAGCGTAAGGGAGGGGCTGCTCCCGCGAATCGTGACGGGCGTGCTGGCAGCCCGTAGCGAAGCGAAGAAAAAAATGAAAACGACAAAAGGCGAGGAGAAGAGGACTCTCAACGCAAAACAGCTCGCGCTAAAGGACATCGCGAATTCGATGTACGGGTACACCGGCTACATACGGGCGAGGCTCTACACGATAGATGTCGCGAGCACCATCACCGCCTACGGCAGGAAGAATATCGAGAAAACAAGGAAGCTGGTGGAAGAGAACTTTCCGGTCGAGGTTGTTTACGGCGACACGGACTCCATATTTGTCAAAACAAAAACCACGAACCTTGACGAAGCCAGGGAGATAGGCGAGAACATATCCAAGTTCATCACTGACAGGCTCCCGGGGTATCTTGAGCTGGAGTTCGAGAAGATATACAGGACGTTCCTGATTCTTACGAAAAAACGCTACGCCGGATGGAAATTCGAGAAAACGGACGACGGCTGGCACGACGAACTCCAGATGAGGGGGATAGAGACGGTGAGGCGCGACTGGTGTCCGCTTGTGAGCGAGCTGATGCTCAACGTTCTCAACATAGTTCTCAAGGAAGGAGACCTGGCAAAGGCTATAGAAGTGGTGAAAGGCACCATCAACGACCTGAAATCGGGAAAAATACCAATGGAGAAGCTTACGATAATAAAAGGAATAACTAAAAGCATAGAGAGCTACGAGGGCATGCTGCCCCACATAGAACTGGCGAGGAAGCTCTCCGCGCGCAACCCGCAGGACCCTCCAAAGGTCGGCGATCGTCTCGGCTTTGTCATCATAAAAGGCGACCAGATGCTCTCGAAGCGGGCGGAAGACCCCAAATACGCCGAGCAGAACAAGATACAGATAGACCCGGACTACTACATCCAGAGCCAGCTGTTTCCGCCTATAGAACGCATATTCGCGTCTGTCGGCATACAGAAGAGCGAGATATTCGGCACCGGAAGGCAGACGTCACTTGGCGACATAATGAGCGGCGCCAAGAGAACGCTGAAGCATACAATAGAAGTCGATTACAACAAGCCGCTTCAGGGGTGGGAAGAGTTTGTCTGCAAGAAGTGCAAGAAGAGCTACAGAAGGATGCCGCTCAACGGGGTGTGCGAGTGCGGCGGGGAAATACTGATAAGCTACCAGGGCTCCACAAGCAACAAGGTCACGGTTAACTGAGTTTTCCGGAAAATTTTTCAAATTACGCTTCTACACAAGCCAAAAATTTATATAGTGCCAAAATTAAATTTACAGTCATGAAGTACTCCTAACGGATACTTCTTTCGAAAACTGTAATTCATCAGGTGTTTCCAAAATGGCTAACAGGCACGTCAAGACGATAAACGGAAGGAAATATTATTACGAGTCAATCAGAAGGGGCAAAAAGGTCACGAGCAAGTACATAGGACCCGTGGACGAAAGGAAGCGCAGAAGCAAGAAGGCGGAGATGGCGGCGGAACAGGATGTCCAGCTCCAGCAGGAGACCGCTCCCGACGGGGACGAGAACTATATCGGCTGATTCAATTCGAAAGGCAGGCTCATTTGCCCTTCGTACTTCAATGTTCTTGATACCTTAGCAACAACTTCCGGAACGTACGGTTTGTTCTGGGCGTCCGTTATACGCAGGACGGAATAGCCGTTTTCCATACATTCACTTTGCCAGTCGAAATCCACTATGCTGCAATCTTCTCCCAGGTTCCGCATAAACTCCTGCCATCCGGACTCTTCCACTGGTTTCGAACCTTGAAAATGATACGACCGTCCGGAAAACAGAACATAGCCATCGAGATTCAATTCCCTTAAAAAATCATAGACAAGTTCTACATCTTCCCGCCGGCAACAAAAGTCTATTTGCGGAAGATGCCCGGCAGGCGTCCTCGAAGAAAGTCCGACCGCCAGCCTCCCAAGCAAATCTTCACCGTCATCAGTATTGACATATACCGTTCCGATAATGTAACGCCCAATTTTGTCCGCACCTATTTTGCGCACGGCTTCGAACCCTAAAGTCGCAGTTCCAACTATTGTTGTGAAATCGTACTCGCTTCCTGGTACATAACCAACAAATTCAAACTCAGAGACGCCTGACGAAGAAGAAATCTCTTCCAGCATGGAAATTACAGACAGGGGCGTTTCAAGAACGTCTATCTGAGTCTCAAGCTGCATTAGAAAACTGTGAACACAATCTATTTAGTTCTGAGCATCCTGAATCCGGTGAAAAGAACGTAGAGGCTTACAAGCCCCTTTATCATGACGTAAGCCCATGCGACGCCTACGGAACTTGCCGCCACGCTCGGCGCCTCGACAAGCACAAAAATCGTCGATGCCGATTCTATCAGCATTACAAGCCCTATCAGGAAAAGCGCTGCTGAAAGCGATTTATTACTGCTAATCTTTGCCATACAAATCCTTTTTCTTACAAAGAAAAAGTCTTTGTGAACCCAAAAAGAAACCAGGTTCCTTAAGACTTATCTTCGTTATTATTTTTATTTATTTCTCCTTAAGTTCCATGATTGCCTTCGCAAGGTCGTTGTCAAGTTCTTCCAGCTTCTTCACGACGGTGTCCCTGTCCTTTCCAGTCTTGTCCATTACCATCCTCACGTCATCTTCGTTGACAAGGATGCGTTCCGACACCTCGCCTGACACCTGATAAACCTCGCGCCCCATCATGTCGGCGAGCATTATCTCGGGACGGGATATTATTATGTCCTTATCCTTTGTCCTGATTACAACCTCCTCGGCTTCTATCTGCTGCACCTTCATGTTGAGCTTCTTCATTATCTGCTCAACTTTTTTCGGGTCGGGCTTTCCTCCAAACACATCATTCACCTTTATTTCTTATTCTACCAGCAGTTTAAAAAAGAAGATTAGACAGCCGGACAGTTAATTAATATGCTGGAGATACTTCTGGCAATCCTTGCGGGACTCCTGGTAGGAACAATTTTCGGGCTCGTACCCGGGCTGCACCCCAACACAATAATACTTCTTATCCCGTTCATTGCGCAGCTCAGCCTCCCGCCATTTGTCATCATAGCATTTGTCGTGGCGCTCGGCATTTCCAACACGTTCGTCGACTTCATCCCCTCAATGCTGCTCGGCGCACCCGAGGCGGGAAACGAGCTTGCAGTGACGCCGGCGCACAGGATGCTTCTTCAGGGAAACGGTTACGACGCCGTGAAGCTTGCCGTAATCGGCGGGCTCGGCGCCATAATCCTTGTGCTCGCCCTGCTTCCTGCAATTGTTTTCTCAATCCCAAGAATATACGAGCTCTCGCTGCCGTTCACGTATGCGCTGCTTATTTTCATCGTGCTTGTGATGATTCTCCACGAAAAGACTAACAGGAAAAAGTCAACTGCCTTGCTGTGCTTCTTTCTCGCAGGCTTGACAGGGCTTTCATTGCAATACATGCCGATTGACAGGAATATAGTTCTTTTTCCGGTTCTCTCGGGACTGTTCGGCGTCAGCGCACTTATGTTCAGCAAAAAGGGCACAAAAGTACCCGCGCGCAGGAAGCAGATACACGTAACAGGCAGGCAGCAGAGGCGCTCTATACTCTTCGGCAGCGCCGGCGGAATCGTGTCGGGACTGCTGCCAGGAGTGGGCTCAAGCGAACTGGCGACGCTCGCAAGCGCGGACAAGAATGAGAAGAGCTTTCTGATGACGCTCGGCGCCATAACAATTTCCAACACGCTGCTTTCCATAATGGCGCTGTGGCTGATAGGCAAGTCCCGAAGCGGAATAGCATCGGCGCTCGAGCAGCTCGTTCAAATAGGCTTCAATGAAACGGTCTTCATCGCCGCGATTGCGCTTGCCGTGGCGGCGATATCATCTTTAATCACGCTGAAGCTGGCGAAAAAGTCTCTCGGAATAATAGAAAACATAGACTACTCAAAAATAAGCAAGGCGATAATAGCATTCATAATACTGATGACTGTAGTTTTTTCAGGAATTTACGGGCTGCTTCTTCTCGGGACGTGCACTGCGCTAGGGATATTTGCCGGACTCGCAGGAATCAGAAGGGGCGTGCTCATGGGAGTGCTTATACTGCCCACTATTATTTTTTATTTGCCTTTCTAGACTTCGGAATCTAACTTTATTAAGAACCGACATCTAATTATTTTTATGAAGGTTTTTACTAACGAACAACTAATTAAAAAAGCAGCCTCCGTTGTCAGGCCTAAGAAAACGAAGAACGGCATTTATGCAGATGTGGGATGCGCACTAATTTCAGGGAAAAATAAAATATACATAGGGACTTGCGGGGATTCAGGCTCAAATGTTTTTTGCGCAGAAAAGATAGCTCTCGGATCGATGATAACCGGCGGCGAATATATAATCAGGAAAATAGTTTCTGTGTGGAAAGACGAAAACGGGCAAATTTTTGTAATACCTCCTTGTGGGAACTGCCGACAGTTGATACGCGAGACGGACGAAGAAAATTTGGAAACCCAAATTATTTTGGATAAGAACAAAGCTGTAAAGCTGAAGGAATTACTTCCGTACTTTGACTGGTGGAAAAAACAGTAGAAATACCCTTTCCTAAATCAATCCTTGATTATCTTCTTGACGATTTCTCCGAACGCCGGGCGCACTATCAATATCCCGATAAGAACGCCTATTATCGTTGTTATTGCGAAGCCGCGAAGCAAACCAAAGCCTATTACCATCAGCGGTATCATCGCCGCGATTACCGTGCCGCCCGCGCCGAAAATCGTGAAGAACGCGTTCTTCAGTTTCTCTTTCATTGTCGTTGCCTGCTCTCCGCGCAGCGCCTGGTCTATTATCATTATCTGGCTGTTAATGCCGGAGCCGATTGTGGCTATTATACCGGCGATTGCCGGCAGGTCTATCGTCCATCCTATCATCGACGCCACCCCCAAGATTATCAGGATTTCGCTTGACGAGATTATTATCATCGGCAGCACGATTTTCGGGCGGCGGTAGCGGATACCAACCACAGCTATTACGCCGAGCAGGGCGATAAATCCGGCGACGGCCGCATTCATCAAAAAGCTGCTGCCAAGCGTGGGAGATATCGAGTCAAGCTGGACTATCTCAACCGACGTAGGCAGCGCGCCGGACCTCAGTATGCTTTGCAGCTGCGAGCGCTCCTTCATCGCGCTTTCCCTCGTGTCTGACGAGCCGCTTATTTGTATCTCCGTTTCCACGCGCCCCTTCAGCGTTGAGGCGATGCTCAGCGAATCCACAAGGTTGCCGTCAAGATAAAGCGTGATGGGCGCGCTGAGGTATCCTGTTCCGGGAACGACCTCGAGGTTGTTAGTCACCCACGCGAATTTCTGCGCGCCTTCCTGCCCGAGCTGTATGGAGAATGACCACCTGTAACCGCCCTGTTCAAGCTCTATGCGCGAGCGCTGCGGGTCGAAGAACACGGTTTTTATGTCATCGCTGTTGAAAACCGTTGCGGTCATGTTAACCTTGTCAGAAACAGTGTCAAGCAAAAACTCCACGCCTTCAAGCGTGAAAGACTCTTTCTCATTGACTGTTCTTCCGTCTACAATTATTGACTTGCCGGCGACGGAAAAATTATGAAACTGCGCAAGCCGTATCGTGCCGGTTCCGGACGACATTCTTGGAGATACGGTAATTTTCGCCTCGAAGTTCCCCTGCCTCTCAAGCAGCGCGCGCAGCTCTTCCCTGTTGCCGCCGGCTATGCTTATTTCGACAAAACCCTTGCCCTCGTGGTATACCGGTCGGAAAACAGCCTCGCGCAGCCCGTAGATATTTATTCTGGTCTGCAGCGTGGATATAATCTGGTCAAGCGTTGCGTTGTCGGTTGAATTCGCCTCAAGCACGGCGCGCACGCCGCCCCTTATATCCAGCCCGAAGCTGAGGCGCGACGAGGACACCTTTTCAGCTTCCACGCCAAGCGTGCCGTTCACATTGGCGAACTTCGGTCCCTTGTTTGTCTCAAGCTTTATCGTGCCTGAATAGTTCCTTGCAAAGTCGGCGTCTGTCACAGCGACGTCATTTATTCCGTACAGTATCTCGCCCGCTGCCAGTCCGGCGGCGGAACTCTTGTCCACGGAAGTAATGCTGTAGCCTTTTGCATTGAAGCTGAATGAAATCAGAAGAATTGACAGCAGTATGAAGGCAAGCCATATCACTATGCGGACATTCTTGAACATGTCACGGGGAAAAACAAGCGCAAAGCACAGAGCCGCGCCTATAAAAATTACTGGCGTTGACGGCAGCAACACTGCACCTGCCACAGTCGCTGCAATCACCAGCACAAGCAGCGGCACACGCTTATTCATGTTTCTTCCCTCCTTCTGAACTATGGCTTTTCGCCTTCCTGCCCAGCCACCATCGCAGTATGCCCGCGTTAGTCATCCATGTGGCGGGCGCGTCGAAAATTGTCGCAATTATGAGCACCAGCGCTATCTGCTCTATGATAAGCGATCCCGAGAAGAGGTACATCGCGAGAAGGGCGACGAAAATCGTTGAAATCATCGTGAGCCCGGTTTTCATTGCCCTCTTTATACCGGCGCTGACGCTCGTGCCCCGCACTTTCAGAAGCTCCGACGTTAGCACCATGTCCGTGTCAACCGAGTAACCGATTACCATCAGAAGCGCTGCAATGACGGCAAGCGAGAGCGTGATGCCGAGAAGGTTCAGCACAGCTATTGTTATTATTATGTCAGTCGTTGCCGACAATATCATTATCAGCGACGGCACGACGGAACGGTACAATATGAATATCGTGATAGCCATCAGAACGAAGGCGAGTATCATGGCAATCTGCGCCTGCTGGAAGAATATGTTGCCTATTGAAGGGCCGACAGTTCTCGAAGTCGGACTTCCACTAACGGTTGCGTGCCTGTAGACGGCGTCAATGACCTCGGATTCATTGCTCTCAAACGACGTTTCGACGATGAGGCTCCTTGTAATGCCGCTGGTAAGACGCAGCGTCGCATGCGGCAGTTCGGCTTTGATGGCGTCCATGTTCACAGCCGATATTTCGAATGTTATTGACTTGCCGCCCGTGAGCTCGATGTCCCTCTTCATGAAGGAGCCCGTTGTGGCGATGCTGTTTGCAACAATGCCGATTGACAGGATGAGAAGTATGATTGGTATCCAGAGCCATATCTTCCAGTATTTCTCAAATTTTTCATAAAGCATTTGTATACCTTAACCAAATTTTGTTCCTGTTTTGCCGCCCTGATTGACATTATAAATTTTAGGGTTTTACTTAGCCCTATGTACGATGTCATAATAGTCGGCGCCGGGGTGGCAGGATGCCATCTCGCAAGCAAACTGGACGGACTAAATGTATTGCTCATAGAAAAGAATAAAAAAGTGACATTAAAAGACAGCGGAATCGTGTCAAAGGATTTCCTCGACATGTTCGACGCATCTCTCGTGAAGGACGAGATACGCAGGATGGAAGCGATATCGCCAAGCGGGCGCACTTTCACCCTCAACAACTACAAGCCGTTCGCGTACATAATCAAGAGGACGATGTTCACAAAACATCTTAGGCACGCCGCAGGTAAAAGCGCCAAAATGGTGTATGAAAACGTGCTTGGCGTGACTTACGGCGACTGCGTGACAGTGCACACGACAGGAGGCTCCTATCAGGGACGAATCGTCGTAGGCGCCGACGGTGCCAACTCAATCGTCAGGCGTTACGCAAAGATAACGAGGCCGTTCCTGTCGCTTGGAATAATGATTAAAACAAAAAACCCCATGGACGGCGACATAAATGTCTTCTTCAACAAGCACTTCTCGCCCGATTTCTTTTCGTGGATCATACCGCAAAACGACGAATATGGGACTATTTCATCGATCAGGCCGCGAGAGTACCTGAAGCACTTCGAGAAGAAACTTTTCCTTCCCGGCGGCGACATTTTGGCGTACCTTATACCCACAGGCTATGTGAAAAGCTATGCCGACAGGACGCTGCTGGTCGGCGACGCCTGCGGACAGAACAAACCGCTTACCGGCGGCGGCATAATGTTCGGACTGAAGGCGGCCGGGTACGCGGCTGTCGCTATTCGGGAAGCGATGGAGAAAGGAAAATGCGACGCAAAAGCTTTGAAACCCTACGAGGCGCTGTGGAAAAGGGACTTTGCACGGGAAATCGACAAGCAATTCCTCGTCAGGATGATTTACAGACAGCTGTCGAACAACGACATCGACAAAATTTTCAGGGAAATAGGGCCTGACATAGAGAAGCTGAGCAATTTCGACTACGACAAGTTCAGCGGGGCGTGGGTGAAGTTGCCGAAACTCAAGCTGATGAAACTTGCACTTACCACAGCATCCAGAATGTTCTAAAATATATTCTTTATCTTGAATTTCCTTGAGAGGTAAATGAATGACACGCCGCCCATCACGTTCACGAACCATATAGTCATGAACCTGAACGTCAGCGCTGAGGCTGCAGCGACTGTCTGGTCAACCCCAACCAACCCGAGCAGGAATATCATTACCACTTCTGTCGTGCCCAAGCCACCCGGCAGTGATGAGGCTATTCCAATCACAATCGAAAGCGCTACTATTCCCGACAACACAAATGGATTGATGACAACACCAAAAGCGAGCAGGGAGAAGTAGAGCACAACTCCAAGTATCAGCCACGTAATTAGAGATATCATGAATGACTGCGCAAGACTGCCCTTGCTGATTTTTGTTTTGTAAAATTTGTCCATGAAATTGTCGGGCAGCCTCTTAAGTACCGGGAATTTCCTGACAAAAGAGAACATCTTTCTGCCAAAGCGTTCACTGTAAAGAACGCCTATTGACAATATAATGATTACTGCAAAAACAGTCACACCAAAGGCTGCCAGCAGGAAATTTGAACCAAGCGACAATGTGCTGATGGCAGCCGCCGAAAGCAAAATAAGGACGATAACATCCATTACTCTTTCCCATATTATTGATGCGAGGGATGACGAGACTGGCGTGTCTTTTGCAGCCTTTAGTATAAGGGCTTTTGCAGGCTCCCCTGCCTTCCCAGGGGTAAAGTTGCTTATTGTGAACCCCAGAACCTGGATAGGGATAAGTTCACGAAATTTCACACCTTTGAGAAGTACCTGCCATTTCAGAACGCCAAGAAGTATTGCAATGAATGACAGAACAAAACCTGCAAGAATAAATTTCATATCGCTTGCAGCGAGCAGGCCTGCTAGCACAACAGGATTGGAATAAATCACTACTGCTGCTAGTATGACAAGGCTTACGAGCAACATTCCAATCTTGTACTTCCGCATAAGCCCAACGTTCATTTTAATCTTTTAAAAGTAAGTTCTGTGTTGGTTGGAATGCTGTCAAAACTTCGCGAACTGTGGAAGGAAAGAGAGTTCAGGCGAATTCTCTACGCCTTCCTTATCATGAAAGTGTTTGTGATAGTGCTTGCAGTTTCCATACAGTTCGTAGTCCCCGCAGAAATCACGCACACGCAACACGTGACGGACAACCGGTTCCTGAATCCTTTTGCACAATACGACTCTACTGCATACCTTGACATAGCAAAGAACGGATACAACGGCAATTTCGGCGGAATCGGCAATTATCACTGGTACCCGCTTTATCCGTTGCTCATCCGAACCTTCAGCTTCATGGGGTATGACCTGGCTGCATTCCTTATAGCAAACATCGCGTCAATTCTCGCAGTCATGGTATTATACCTTCTCGTAAGCCAGGAACTTGGAAAGAAACGCGCGTACAAAACAGGGCTTTATCTCCTGCTTTTCCCGACTGCATATTATTTCACAATGATGTACACCGAATCCCTGTTCCTTCTGCTTTCGCTTTCGGTGTTCTACGCAGCAAGAAAGGAGAAATGGCTTGCGGCAGGAATTCTGGGATTCTTCACGTCGCTCACAAGAATACAGGGAGTGCTTTTGTTCATACCAATACTGATAATGTACCTGAGATGCGCCGGTTATAATTACAAGTCACCTTTTTCCAGCCTCAAAAAAATCAAAGCAAGCTCATTGCCTCTTCTGCTGATACCGGCGGGCTTTCTTGCGTTCATGCTGTACGACCTTGTAACATTCGGCGACGCGTTCATACAACTCAAGAGCGCTTCCGTGTTCGGCAGGCATCTAACGCCGCCGTGGGAGGGCTTCGTCCATGCGATCAATGGCATGATAATCGACACGACATTAATAAATCTGTCCTATCATATTTACAACCTGTTCATCACCGTTTCGTTCATAGCGCTGATATGGGTGTCTTACAAAAGACTCAGGCACGAATACACCGCATATTATTTGCTCACCATGGCGGCGCTTCTTTTCGGGCCCAACCTGTTTGGAATGTCGAGATATATGCTTGTTGTTTTCCCTGCATTCATGGCGCTGTCAACAATCGAGAACAAAAAACTCAGCTACGGAATTATGGCATTGTACGCGATATTTGTCCTGCTGATGGCGGGATTCGTAATGCTGCATGTTACGCAGAGAATAAGCTCGCCTTTCTTCTATACGCCGCTCTTTTGAGTCCATATCTTCAAAATCTGTTCAGAATTAACAACAGGGGCATACATTTCTCCTATTATCTTTAGCAAATTATCTTGACTTCTCTTTCCCTCATCCACTCCAGACACGAGATCTTTTGGGACTACTATATTGAAGCCGCGCTCCTCTGCGCCAAGGACTGCGTAAAGGATACAGCATGTCAGCTCCACGCCTGTTATAATCAGCGTTTCTATCTTATGTTTGTCTAGGAATTCTTTGAATTGTTCGTTTTGCCATATATCGAAACCACTCTTTACGAAAAGCTTGTTCTTCGGCGGTTTGTAATCAAAGTATTCCGCACCGAAGGTTCCCATCGCGCACGGAATTTTGAGTTTTCCCTTATAGGCACCAAATTCCCTTTCGCCAGATGCAACCCTTTCATAGTATTTTTTCTGGCGCCACGTCAGTTTTCTTGGATCGTGTATCTGCTGCGCGAAAAGAACTTCCACACCGGCTTTCCCTGCTTCCTCGATAAATTTGTAAACCCTTAATGCGCACGCCTTATTTCGCGACCTTTTTCTGTGAAGCACGCTTATCTCATGACAGAAGTCATTCTGGAGATCCACAACTATGACTGCAGTCTTCTTCGGGTCAAGATATTTTGGATTGAGTTTCATTCAGCTCACCCCAAAGCGCTTCTTGAACAGGAATTTTATGTTTTCCCAGCCAACCTTCCAGCTTCGGACTTTTGACTGCCCCTTGCGCAGCCCGTACGGTATCGGAACCTCGCAAAAGCGTCCGTGACGCCAGGCTTCTATCTTTATCTCTCCCGAGAACGGCCAGCTGTCGTTTGTCAATTTCATGCTTTTCAAAAGCGATTTTTTGAAGACCCACATCCCCGACTGGCTGTCCATGAAACGCGTGAAGAAAAGGACGTTTGCCGTCGCGGTTATTGCCCAGTTGCCGAAGCGGTGCAGAAGCGACATGTTCTCCGAACGAATCCTCATGCCCGACACAAAATCAAAGCCGTTCTCAAGCGCAGAAACGAGCTTCATTGTGTCTTCTACCGGATATGTCGAGTCGGCGTCAAGCGTAACGATTATCCCACCTTTGGCGTGCCTGAAGCCTGTTTTGTACGCGCGCCCGTAGCCGCGCCTGGGTTCGTTCACAACTTTCGCGCCGAGCGACTTGGCAATGCTCACAGTGCGGTCCGTAGAATTCGTGTCGATTATTATTATCTCGTGGCGCACCCCCTTCAGCGCTTTGCCGACGAATTTGATGGTGCTGCCGATGGATTTTTCCTCGTTGATTGTTGGTATTATCACTGACAACATGCGAAAATTAGGTAAAAACAGCTTAAAAAGGATAAAACCAAGTTTTCTAAATGAACCGAAAGAAGACGAGCGCGGAAAAGAAAACAAAATTTTTCGTCAAATTTTTCAGGGTGATACGCAACAAAAAAGTGGCGGAATACGTGCCGGCTGGCGCCACAATGCTCGACATGGGATGCGGCAGCGATTACTATCTTCTCAGATCCGTAAAGGACAAGATCAAGGGAGGCATCGGCATTGACATAGCCGTGAAGGACAGGAAGGACGGCAACATAACAATAAGGAGGACACGCATTGACGAGAAGCTGCCTTTCAAGTCCGGTATGTTTGACGTCGCCACGATGATAGCATTCATAGAACACCTGGAGAAACCGGAAAAAGTCCTGTCGGAGGTAAGAAGGGTGCTGAAGAAAGACGGCACGATAATAATAACGACGCCGATGGGAAGAGCCAAGCCTTTCTGGGAGACTCTTGTGAAACTCGGGCTGACGGAAGAAAAGACCACGGAAGACCACAAACATTACTTCACCCCCAAAGAGATAGAGAAATTGCTGGGAAAAAACGGCTTCTCTATTACTGTATCAGAGAATTTCGAGGCTGGCATGAATTACATAGCTGTCGGAAGAAAACGATAAAATAGCTTTTTATCCATTATAAGGAAAAATTGGTTAGTGTTTAAATGACGCATGAAATAGCCGGGATTCTGGCAACATCTTTCATCATTCTGATTGCGCTGTGGATAACCTCACTAGTCTGGTCGCTGTCGGACATAATCAGGACGCGAAAACCCATAAAGTGGGCGGTCCTGGCCATTGTAATCCCACTTCTTGGAGCGCTTCTATACTATCTCTACGCTCACACGACTGAGAAAATCAAGAGAAGAAAATTCAAGGATTTGATGAAAAGCAGGTGGACAGTAGTCGCCATAATCATAATAATGCTCCTCAGCATGTACGTACGCCTGATAGATTACCGCTGGCCTTACCTGAGGAACATAGACTCGTACGTATTTTACAGATGGATGGACGAGACAGTTATTAACAACGGCGTCCTGCCGACACTGGACACTTATGAGCTGGCGCCTGTGGGCTTTTACAGGCCGCCGGAATGGGTGTACCCGTATTTCTACATAGGCGCGTACAGCTACATGGCGGTAAACGCGCTAACGCCAATGCAGCTATGGGAATTCCTGATATATTTCCCGCCATTTTTAGCCACGCTAGCAGTGATACCTCTCTACTTCATAGGCAAGATGTTATATGACAGGCGCGCGGGCGTCCTTGCAGCATTCATCTACGTCTTCGACATCAGCAACCTGTCGAGAAGCCTCGGGGGAGACCCCGACTCGGATGCAATAGTCATACTGGTATCCACGATAGTCATGGCTGCAATGATTTTCACGTACAAATACGCCAGTGAATCAAAACGGCTTGACAAGAAGCTGCTGCTCTATTCAGTTCTCACTTCTGTTGTGCTCTGGGTATGGTACTCCACATGGGCAGGATACTGGTACATAACGTGGCTTTTCACGGGATTCATTGCCCTCAAGCTGCTCTTCACTATAATGAAGAAACGAAACGTCAAGCTGGGCTGGCACGACACAAAATACATAATAATAAGTTTCGTCATCTACACCGCGCTTTCCTTCGCGCTGACGGTGCCGTCGTATGGCGACACGAAAATCACCTCGGCGCTCGCGGGACCGATACAGTTCCAGTCAATAAAAGGCGAGGACTACCAGTTCCCGAACGTATATGTGTCGGTGGCGGAACTCCAGCAATCCGGCGGACCGCGCGAAATAATAGAGCGCACCAGCGTCGTCGGCGGACCCGCCATACTCATCTCATCATTCTTCCTGATGATTTACACCCTGATTTACCTTCTCTACTCATACTACCAGAAGAGACATCATGTTGATACGGTGCTGCTGCTGCTTGTGTGGTTCCTTGGACCATTCCTCGCAACGATAGTGGCGATAAGGTTCAGCACGCTGTTTTCAGCGCCGCTAGCCATAGGCAGCGCAATATTCCTTGCAAAACTCATAAGAATGGGAACCGGAGAGGACAAGAGCTGGAGCGATTGACATGGAAAAGAACATAATATTCATTGCGGCGGCATTCGTATTGTCGGTGCTTGTTACCCTTGCAACTTTTGGGCAAAATATTTTGATATCTTTTGGAGGGTTCGTCGTTGTGCTCCTGATAGCAGGAGGACTGTTCTACGCCAAGAAGGTTGCAAAAAGAGAAGCGCTGCTCATATTTGTCCTCTGGTTCATATTCGTGATATGCTATTACCTGTACTTCTCTCCGGGCATGCAGCTTGCATCGGCTCAGGGCACAGTGCTGTCTGACAACTGGTTCAACGCTCTGAACTGGATTAAGAACAACACCCCGGAATGCACTGTTGTTGCCACATACTGGGATCCAGGGCATTTCATAACCGGCATAGGAAGGCGCGCGGTGGTTTTCGACGGCGCATCCCAGGGCGATCTTTATGCGAGGCCAACCAGCAGCGGCCAGGAAGGGCTTGTAGTGGAAAAATACGACAGCAACATCAACCACATAGTCCTTTACAAGGACGGGAACAAAACAACGGCGCGCATACAGGACATTTCCACAACCCTGCTCACGTCGAATGAAAGCCTTGCCGTCGAGATACTGAAAGAATACAGGAAGCCAGGCTGCGACTCAATGTATTACATAGCATCGTCAGACCTGATAGGGAAGAGCACGTGGTGGACTTACTTTGCAACATGGAATCCGGTTGACAAGAAAGGAACGCCTTACGTGTACGCCTCCATTCCCCTTGGACAGGCAAGGCCTGATATCAGGCAGAACGCCATAATTTACACTTATCCGGTTTCGCAGCAGGAATCGTTTGTGCTCTATGACTCTAACGGAAGCCTTACGGTGTTCTTCCAGCAGCAGGGTATTGCGGAGCCATTGAAGGTGGAGAAGTTCCTGTACTTCGATAATACGGGACAGGGCCGCCTTTACACGCAGAGCGATGCGCGCATACCGGGACTGGTATGGATAGAGCCGGGAAACCGCGCAATACTTTACATACCCGAACAGCTCGAGGGCGCAATGTTCACGAGGATGTTCCTGTTCAACGGGCAGGGTTTGGAGAACTTTGAATTTGTCAACAACTGGGGCGGGGAAGTAAAGCTTTACAAGGTAAAATTTTAACTTGGGATTGAATATGTCAGAAAAACAACTAGCATATTTCGGCAGGTGGGATCCAAACATGCCCGGTGCTGTAGAAGTTATACTGAGAACAGAAGGCGACAGGACATTTGTATACAAGGTCTACATAAAAGGAGAAGAACGACCGAGAGGACTTACAGACGGAAGAGATTTCGAATCTTGGGCGCCATATGCTGCACGGGGAAGCTTCGTCTTCGTGCATGACCCTTCTTTGGCCGTTTAGTGCTTTCTCTCATAAACTTTTTTGTAGACACCCGCCACGTTCTTCGTGATGTTTTCCCAGTCGTGCTTTGCCGCATATTCCCTGCCGTTCCTTGACAGTTTTTTCCGGAGCACGCTGCTTGACAGAACCAGTTCCATCTTTTCTGCCATCCCACTACCGTCGCCGACTAGGAAACCCGTCTCGCCGTCCCTTATGTGGTCCGACGGGCCTTCTGTTCTTGTTGAAATTACCGGCACCCCGCAGCACATCGCCTCAAGTATTGTGATGCCAAAGCTCTCGCGCACGGAAGGCAGGACGAACAGGGACGCTTTTTTCAGCTCCTTCAGCACGTCTTCATGCTTCTCTATCTTTCCGGTGAAATTGACTGAAATCCCGAGCGACTTTGCAAGAGATTCGAGCCTGCCGCGCTCCGAGCCTTCGCCGATTATCTTCAGTTCGTGAGATTTTCTTATATTTTCAGGGAGGACTGCGTATGAACGGATAAGCATTTCAATGCCCTTCTGCGGCACAAGGCGCCCGACATAAACTACAGAACCGTCCTTCCCATTTCCTTTCACAGAGTCGATATACCCCGTGTCAATCCCGCTGTGCAGGATTTCCACTTTTCTCTCGGGTATTTTCAGAACCGAGCTCATTTTTTCCTTCAGGGAAGAATTGACTGTAAGAACGTGGTCGAACGGCATCCTGCATGACACAGCCTCGAACGGAAGACCCGCCAGGGAGGCTGCGCTCTTGTACATGCTACCCCATTCGCTGAGATATAGGTCGTGTATCGTCGCTATTGAAACCTTCTTGCGCAAAGAAGCAGCAGCCGAACACGGAATCAGCGAAAGGTGGCCTTCGGCATTCACCAAATCATAATCGCGCTTCATGAGCTGGCGGAAAAGGCTGAACATGTAGTTTGCGCAGAAAGCGTAGTTGCGCTTTGGCGGGTTTGTTATGGTGCACCTGCTTACCTGGATGATTTTCAGGCGCTTGAAATGGCTGCGCTGCGTGGACGTAAGGACTTCGACGTCAAAACCGTACTTCGGCAGACGCCTCGCAAACTCGTACACACGACGCTCAACGCCATAAAGAGGGTACAATATTTCCGTGCAAAGAGCAATCCTCATAGAAAACCTTCCATTTTAGGAACTATATAGTTCTCCAAGGAAAAACTGTCCTTAGGAACTATAAGTGAATCCACACATAAACTTACTGGATTCACTTTAAAAAACAGATTTTTGACGTTCTTATTTTGAAGCTTGTACCAATGTCACTTTAAAATAAATTGTCGTGTTATTAACTTAAGAACCTAGACATGAATTTAGAATTCTGGTGTTTCTTACAGGGTGATAACATGAAAGTTGTATTTGTAGATCCGAAAGGGGTGTGGGAAGGGCTCAACAACGGCATAGCTTCTATAGCCGCGAGTATACGCGACGAACACACGGTGCACGTCGTTGACTTCGTGAACAGGTCGGGAAACCTCGACAAAAGACTCGAGTCTGCAAGAGACGCGGACTTCGTCGGCATATCCATGAAGTCGTTCACGCTTGACGAATCCATCATGGTGGCAAACATGGTGAAAAAACTGAACCCGAAGACGAAAATAATCGCAGGCGGGCCTCACGTGATGGTGGACGGCTATAACCTCCTCGTTGACAATCCCGTATTTGATATGGGGGTTTTCGGCGAGGCTGAGTACGTTTTCAGAGAGATACTGTCGGGGAAAGAACCCTCGGAAATCACCGGGCTCATTTACAGGAAAGACGGAAAAGTCGTGCAAAACCACGCAAGCGAATGGATTTCCAACCTCGATTCCCTGCCATTTCCAAATTATGACGATTTTGACTCGGTTAACATCAACGGCGAGATACAGAAGATAGAAAACTGGCCTCTTGTTACTTCAAGGGGATGCCCGTATACGTGCACATACTGCAACGTCCCGACAGTCATAGGAAGGAAGTTCAGGACAAGGTCTGGAGAGAATATACTTGCCGAGCTGAGATATGCGCAGGAGAAATACAGCAGCAAGGAATTCAAGGTGCTTGACGACAACTTCACGCTCCAGATGGACAGGGCAAAAGACATCTGCAGGCTTTTCATTGAGGAAAACCTTGACATGAAATGGACATGTCCCAACGGAATACGCGCAGACAGGCTTGATGAGGAGCTGTGCTCGCTGATGAAACAGGCAGGATGCTACGCGATGTCCATAGGCGTTGAAAGCGGGGACCCTGAAGTTTTCGACAAGATACGAAAAGGAGAAAAACTGGCAGACGTGGAACGAGGAATACGCTTAGCGCAGGCGGCCGGCATAAAAGTTCACGGATTCTTCATAATAGGGCTCATAGGCAGCACATACGAAGCTGACAAGCGGAGCATGGAGTTCGCCAAACGCCTCGGCATAACGGCATCGTGGGGAATTCTTGTTCCTTATCCGGGCACGGAGGTATGGGAACAGGTGAAGAAAGATTCCAGCGCAAGGGTATTGCGCGACTGGAAAGAAGGGTTCCACATCGGCGCCAGGCCGAAGCCCGTATTTGACACAGCCGAATATACGGCGGAGGAAAGGGTGCGCGCGTACTATTACGCGAACATGACCACGATCAAGAAAAAAGACATACCAAGGGCCGCCAAGCTTGTAATCAAGGGATTGATAAGCGGAAAATAGCGGATTTTTGGAGCAATTCCTGCAACATTCTAAATGTTTTTAAAACCCCCTGTTTAAACTGATAGTCAATGAGAATAACAGTTGTAGGCTCGGGTTACGTGGGGTTGTGCACCGCCGCAGGTTTTGCGTCTCTGGAACATGAAGTAATCTGCGTAGATGTCGACAAGAACAAAGTCGACTGCATCAACCGCGGCGAACCTCCCATATACGAGGAAGGGCTCGGAGAACTTCTTGCAAAAGCTGTAAAAACCGGAAAACTTTCCGCGACACAAAATATCGGAACGGTCAAGGACACCGACTTCATTTTCATTGCGGTCGGCACGCCTTCGAAACAGGACGGAAACATTGATTTGAAATATATAGAGAAGGCGTCAGAGGACATAGGAAATTTCATAAAGAACAACGACGCCACAGTCGTGGTTAAATCCACCGTGCTCCCCGGCACCACTGAGAATACCGTAATCCCTGCAATTGAAAGGGTTTCTGGCAAAACCGTCGGCAAGGGTTTCGGCGTATGCGTGAACCCCGAATTCCTGAGGGAAGGAAAAGCGCTTGACGACTTCTTCAACCCAGACAGGATCGTGATAGGCGGATATGACAGGGAGTCATGCGACAGGCTGCAGGAACTTTACAGCAGCTTCAACTGTCCAATAAAACGCACCAGCATCAAGACAGCCGAACTCATAAAATACGCTTCCAACGCGTTCCTTGCGACCAAGATAACGTTTATCAACGAGATTGGGAACCTTTGCAAAACACTGGACATCGACGTCAATGAAGTTGCGGAAGGAATGGGGCTCGACAAAAGAATAGGCGGGCACTTCCTTCAGGCAGGCATAGGGTTCGGAGGCAGCTGCTTCGGAAAAGACGTAAGCGCGCTGCTCAGAAAAACCGACGAGTCCGGCGACAAATCACGAATCCTTGAAACCGTGCTTTCCGTCAATGCCGCGCAGCCGCTAAGGATAGTTTCACTTCTTGAAAAAAGAGCTGATATACGCAACAGGGCTGTAGCAATACTCGGGCTGGCATTCAAGGAGGGCACGGACGACGTCAGGGACGCCCCGTCAATTCCTGTAGTAACTGAGCTTCTCAGGCGCGGCTGCAGCGTAAGATGCTACGACCCGAAAGCTTCGGAGAACATGAAAAAGATATTCCCCAACCTCACTTATACGGGCAGCGCAGCAGAAGCGCTGAATGCGGCGGACGCATGCCTGATACTCACGGGCTGGGAAGAATTCGCTTCGCTCACTGACAAGGACTTTAGTGCCATGAACAATAGAATAATAATTGAAGGAAGGAAAATACTCGATCCGGAAAAGGTAAGCGGCTATGAGGGTGTTTGCTGGTGAAAGCGATAATTCTTGCGGCGGGCAAAGGGACGCGGCTGAGACCGCTGACATACGGCATTCCAAAGCCCCTGCTGCCTGTTCACGGCAAGCCCATGCTTGACTGGGTGATAAGGAGCGTACTGGACGACAGCATAGACGAGATTATAGTGGCGGTGTCCGGCACGACAGGCGAGGACACGGAGGAAAGGACGCTTTCCCACATACACGGCATTTCAATCGATTCGTACCTCAAGAACATGAACTACCCGTGCAAGGTGCGCACGATACCGACGCCGCAAAGGGAGACTGCCGGCGACATAAGATACATACTTGAGGAGACGAATATCCGCAGCGGCAGGATCATCGTCGTTTACGGCGACAATCTGACGCAATTTGACATCAAGTCCATGATAGACTACCATGATAAATGCCGCGCAGAGCTCGGGACATCCGCAACAGTACTTCTGTTCGAGGCGCCTGCAGACCAGCTGAACAGGTTCGGAATTGCAAAAATAAAACAGTCAAAAGGCTTCAATCTTGTCGAACATTTCGTGGAGAAGCCGCGGCTCGAGGACGCCCCGTCAAGGCTCGCGAACGGCGGATATTACATACTTGAGATAGGCGACGTCTTCGATATGCTGCCTAGGGAGAGCATAAAAGTCGAGAATTCACTCTTTCCTCTTCTTGCAAAGGACGACAAGCTTGCAGGATTTGTCACAAAACTTCCGTACTGGATAGACATCAGCACTATAGAGGCGTATGAGAATGCCAATAAGATGGCGCATGACGGGCTTATAATACCGCCTTCCAACAACAGAAAGTGATTGCATGAAAACAAAAAAAACTGTCCTAGTAGCCGGCGGCTCGGGATTCATCGGCAGCTGGCTTTGCCAAGACCTCTTGAAAAAAAGGTTCAATGTGATATGTGCTGATAATGAAATAACAGGAAAAAGAAACAACTTGAAGGAATTTGAAAAAGACGGAAGTTTCTCTTTCATCCACCAGGATATAACAAAACAGGTTGATATAGACAGTGTAGATTTTATTTTTCATATGGCATCTCCTGCAAGTCCGGTACACTACCAAAAATATCCTGTCGAAACACTTATGGCGAACTCGGTCGGCACCCTCAATCTTCTCAATCTCGCAAAAGAAAATAACGCCAAAATCCTTTACGCGTCATCTTCCGAGGTATACGGGGATCCAAAAGAACATCCGCAGAAAGAAACTTACTGGGGAAATGTCAACCCAAACGGGCCGAGGGCGTGCTATGATGAGGGGAAGCGTTTCTCGGAAGCGCTAGTCTCTAGCTTTCCCGGAGTCAATTGGACTATCATAAGGATATTCAACACATACGGTCCAAGAATGAACAAGAATGACGGGCGTGTCGTGCCGAATTTTGTGAATCAGGCAATTTCCAGCAAACCGATTACAATATACGGAGACGGCAGACAGACACGTTCCTTCTGCTACGTTTCAGACATGGTGGAAGGCATAGAACGCGCAATGTTCAGCGAAAAATCGGCGGGTGAAGTAATAAACCTGGGAAACCCCAATGAAATAACTATGCTTGAACTAGCGGATATTGTTATCAGACTGACAGATTCAAAATCAAAGAAAGTTTTCAGACAAATTCCGACGGACGATCCCACGAGAAGGAAACCAGACATAGCCAAAGCGGGAAAAATCCTTGGCTGGAAGCCAAGTGTTGGAATAGAGGAAGGCATGAAGTCAACAATCAAATATTTCAGAGAATCAGCCTGATTGGATTCACTCGGTACCTTACACAGCCGGTAACAACAGCGAACAAATTCAAAAAGCTTCCAACAGCCTGCGCGATCAAGAATTTTATATAAGACACGGCGCTGAACTTATATTTTCTGTACTTGACTTCTGCAGCAGCTGTGAGCGGAATACCTATCCATAGCAGCGGATTTATGAATCCTGCCACGCTGAAGATAATGTATAAGGGTGTGAATCTTTCAAAAGGGAATCTGATATACTTCCTGTAAAGATACGGATACTTCTTAAAAAGAAGAACGTCAGACTCGAAGTACAACTTTCTCTTCAGCATCCCAAAAAGCGAACTTTTCAGCAATCTGTGCCTCACGACTGCTTTCTTCGTGAAAACAATCGTTTTGCCGCCTGATAAAATGCCGAATGCAATGTCAGAATCTTCCCTGTTAGGGTACTGGTATCGCTCATCGAAACCCCTGATAGAACGGCGCAGGAAGGCTATGTTAGACGTAAGGAACATCCCACCATTGCTGGAAATGAAATGGGAATCCGAATAGATACGCCCCTTTGTGACAACCTTTCCCTCAACCGCACTCACGCCGCCCTTGAACGCCCTATCCAGTTCTGAGAGCCAGTTCCTATTGGGTATGCAGTCGCTATCAGTGAATGCAAGTATCCTGCCGCGTGAATGTCTTATTCCGAGATTTCTTGCCGTAGCAGGACCTGATTTTTTCTGCCTGATATTAGAAACATTTCCTGCAAGACTCTTCATCAGAGTGTCTGTCCCGTCTGTTGATCCGTCATCAACAAATATTATTTCATAGCTGCCGCGATAGTCCTGATTCGTCAAAGATTTTACAAGATCAGAAAGAAAATGTCTGCTGTTGTGTATTGGAACAATCACACTAATGTCCATTAGTGAGATACGCAAAGAAAAGCTTAATAGGTTTGAGAGATTTTTGGTTTTGTCCTAGAATCGGTTTAAATCTTTTCATCCGGACTTGTTCATATGCCCAGCAAAGTAGCTATTGTAGCCGGTACAAGACCTGAAATCATAAAAACAAGCCCGCTGATAAAGGAACTCGAAAGCCGCGGAGCAGACTATTTTCTGATATACACAGGACAGCATTACAATTATGAGATGGAGAAGGTATTCTTCGAGCAACTCAGTCTCCCAACACCAAGATATAACCTTGGAATAAGATCTTCCGCGCCATTCCTGCAGGGCGAGCATACCGGCAGAATGCTAATTGATATCGAGAAAATAATACTTGACGAGAAACCCGGCATTGTACTAACACAGGGCGACACAAACAGCACTCTCGCAGGCTCACTCACGACGCGAAAACTTGCGACAACTGCTCCATTCACAAACATCAATGTAATGCTTGGACATGTCGAGGCGGGATTGAGGAGCTACGACAGGACGATGCCTGAGGAGGCGAACAGGATAATAGCCGATCATCTCTCTGATTTTCTTTTTGCGCCGACTCAGCGCGCAGCTGATAACATGCTGAAGGAAGGCATACACAGAAGCAGGATAAGCGTCACAGGCAACACCATTGTCGACGCTCTGAATGATGCCGTGAAAACTTCATCCAGAAATGAAATACTTGACAAACTCGGTCTGGACCGGGGATATGTTCTCGCCACGTTTCACAGACAGGAGAATGCTGATGTAAGAGAAAAGTTCTCCAATGTCATGGGGGCATTCGGCAGGGTGCACAACAAGTTCGGCAAGCCTGTAGTTTATCCAGTCCATCCCAGATCAAGAAAACTTATGGAAAGATTTGATATTGTTCCACCAGAGGGCGTAGTACTCATTGATCCTATCGGCTTCATGGAATTCCTAAAGCTTGAACAGGAAGCAAGCCTCATACTTACCGACTCGGGCGGCGTCCAGGAAGAAAGCTGCGTGCTCCGCGTGCCATGTGTAACACTCAGGGAAAATACAGAGAGGCCCGAGACGATAGATGTCGGCGCAAACATACTTGCAGGGACGGACCCGGATAAGATAGTGGAGTGCGCTGATATAATGATGGAAAGGAAGCGCAACTGGGAGAACCCGTTCGGCGACGGAAAAAGTAGCAAGAAAATCGTCGATATAATTCTGAGATGATTTGGATGTCATGCAAAATCATAGACGGAAAAAGGACGGCTGACAAATACCTTTCAGAGACAAAAAAATATATTAGAGAAAACAGCATCAAACCAAAACTAGCAACTATACTTGTCGGCAACGATCCAGCTTCTCTGACATACGTGAAGATTAAAAAAAAGACATGCGAGTCGGTCGGAATGCAGGCAGAGATACACAGAGCGGACGACGGAGAATCTCTGGCAAGTCTTCTAAAAAAACTAAACAATGACATGTCAGTAAATGGCGTACTCATCCAGCTTCCCCTCCCCGGGCTCGACACACAGAAATTCATTGAACTTCTGGATCCGATGAAAGATGTCGACGGCATGCATCCCTTCAATCTCGGAAGACTCGCTTACGGCGACGAAAGCATGCCGGCATGCACACCGTACGGCATAATCAAAATTCTCGAAGAAAATACAAAGATAAGCGGCGCCAACGTTGCAATCATAGGCAGAAGCGCGCATGTTGGCAAGCCGCTCTATTCCATGCTTTACAACAGGGATGCTACCGTTACAATGTGTCACACTAAAACGAAGAACATAGAAAATATAACGAAGAATTCTGATATAGTAATTGTTGCAGTCGGCAAGCCGAATTACCTGAAGGGCGACATGATAAAAGAAAATGCAATAATTATAGATGTCGGCATAAACAGGGACGGCAAAAAGCTCGTAGGCGACGCAGACGCTTCTGTAAAGGAAAAGGCGGCTGCAATTACGCCGGTGCCCGGCGGTGTCGGACCCATGACGGTAGCTATGCTGGTGCAGAACACCCTGAATGCGTATCTGGTGCAAAACAGGTGATACACACGGACAAAAGAACAGTCAGAAAACAGAAATCCGAAGAGTTAAAATCCCATACCAACATGAAAATAAAGAGCGGAATCATAAAGGAAAGGCTCATTTTGCTCGAGGACTTTCAGACTGCCGGCGACATATTCATTTACCTGTCAGACATGCACGAAGTCGATACGTCGGAAGTGATTCGCGAATCCGTAAAACTGGGAAAGAATGTCTACTGTCCTGTCATCAGGGACGGCGACATCGTGCCAGGGACATTCAGCAGCGGACTCAAGTCGGGCGCTTTCGGCATTCCGGAGCCGATGGAAGTTTCAGCCAAAAATGAATTCGACGTGATTATAATTCCGGGCACGGCTTTTGACAAAAACGGCAACCGCATAGGACGCGGCGGCGGATATTTTGACAGGTTCCTTGCAAAAACCGCCGGCAAGAAAATAGCACTCGCGTTCGACTTCCAGATAGTGGACAAAATCGACACGGAAAGCAATGACGTGCCTGTTGACATGATACTTACGGAGGAACGGATTATAGCTCTACAAGGAAATAATCTGGATAATATCACTCCCTTGTGAGCTATCTGTGAACCCACAAAAGAATTCAGGCATGTTTGTGGGTTCACTATATACCTATTAAAAATGACAGATTATAGAATTAAAAAAGAAGGTGGCAATATGCTCGAGCAATCCGACCCCGAAATTTACACTTCAATGCAAAAAGAGGCAAACAGACAGAAGAACGGACTTGAAATGATTCCTTCCGAGAATTATGTAAGCGATTCTGTTCTGGCAGCCATGGGCTCGATACTTACTAACAAGTATTCCGAAGGCTATCCGGGAAAAAGGTATTACGGAGGCAACCAGTTCATTGACGAGATTGAATCGCTCGCCGTTGACCGCGCGAAAAAACTTTTCGGCGTGAGCCATGCAAACGTCCAGCCGCTCTCAGGCAGTCCGGCAAATCAGGCGGTATACTTTGCGCTTCTCAACCAGGGCGACAAGGTAATGGGACTTCATCTGTTTTTCGGCGGGCATCTTACTCACGGCTGGAATGTGAATTTTTCTGGCAGATTTTATAATGCTGTAAATTACAAGACAGGGCAAGACGGTACGATAGACTACGACGCGCTCGAAGCGCAGGCGAAACAGGAAAGGCCAAAGCTGATATTCTGCGGAGCGACAGCATACCCGAGGATTTATGATTACAAGCGGCTAGGCGAGATAGCGCACAGCATAGACTCTTACTTCGTCGCGGACATCGCACATGAGGCCGGATTGATTGCTGCCAAGGTAGTTCCATCACCTGCAGGACACGCAGATGTTATAACAACCACTACACACAAGACGCTTCGAGGACCTAGAGGCGGCATGATAATGTGCAACGGAAATCCGTCAGAACCTTTGAAACCGCTTCCTGACGGCGCTAACCCGAGGGAAAATCTGCCCACACTAATTGACAGGGCAATATTCCCCGGACTTCAAGGCGGCCCTCATAATCATACAACAGCAGGAATTGCAGTTGCCCTTCACGAAGCCATGCAGCCGGGATTCAAACGGTATGCCCAGCAGATACTTAAAAATGCAAAGACGCTGGCGGAATCCCTCATGGCTCACGGGTTCAAGCTCGTGACTGACGGGACTGACAACCACCTGATGCTCATCGACCTCCAGAACAAGAACATAACAGGAAGAGAAGCCGAGAAGGCGCTGGAAGACGTTTGCATAACTGTGAACAAAAATACTATACCGTTTGACACAAGAAAGCCTTATGATCCGAGCGGGATAAGGCTTGGTACTCCCGCACTGACAACAAGAGGCATGAGGGAGAGCGAGATGAAGGATATAGCGGGCTTTATTTCTAAAGCAATCGAACACGCAAACGACGCCGCAACAAAAGAAAGGGTTAAGTCGGATATATTAGAACTGTGCAAGGGCTTTCCAATATTCAAATACGACTGGTGAGATCATGCCAGAGTCGCTTACCGTCGTCATTCCCGCGTGCAATGAGGAGCAGAACATCAGGCGCATTGAAAAAGAGCTGATACCCGTCCTGAAAGGCGTCGGTATGCGCTATGAAATCCTGGTTATTGACGACGGTTCAACGGACGGCACTGCTGATGAAGTAAGGAAGCTTCAGAAAAAATACAGGTATGTGCGCATGGTTCAGCATCCGCGAAACATGGGACTTGGAGCGGGCACAAGGACGGGCGTGAAGAGCGCAAAAGGCACCCTGATAATTTTCCTGGACGCAGACTTCACCTTTCATCCAAGGGAGATTCCAAAACTTATAACCAAATACAATAGCGGCGATTACGACTGCGTGATCGGGACACATTTCGGCAAGGGGGGAAGAACGAAAGTTCTCTGGTACCGAAAATTCCTAAGCAAGTCAGTAAATACTCTTTACAGTACGCTTCTCGGAAGGAACATCACTGCAATGAGTTCAATATTCAGGCTTTATCGGCGCGATGCATTGAAGGGGATAAGCATGAAAAGCAGGGGATTCGACATATGCGCAGAAATCCTCTTTGACATGATAAAGAAAGGGAGAAATGTCATCGAAGTCCCGGTGACGCTGACAACACGGATATACGGCGAGTCTAAATTGAGCAATACAAAGGAGATAAAGAACCACATCAAGCTGCTTGCAAAGATCGCTAAATGGCGGGTGACGAGATGAAAAAACTTGTCGCGATACTTATTCTTGCATTGGTAATACGCTCCGCTTTCTTTGGCACATATTTCACAGGCGACGCAATAGACACCGCCGGTCCGGCGAGGAATTTTGCAGAGATAGGAAGGGCAGCGGTATATTCAACAAGCGAGACGAGTAATGGGGAGATGACGTACATTGATGACGGACTATTCTTCAACTTCACCCACCCCCCGATGAGAACCCTGCTCTATTCGCTTTGGGCTTCGATTTTCGGATTTAACGCATTTATGATATTTCTGCCGATAATTTTCGGACTGCTTTCCATAGTATTTATCTATCTCATTGGCAGGCACCTTTATTCGGAGAAGGTTGGCGTCATAGCAGCCCTCTTAGCAGCGTTGTTGAGATACCATTTCTACGCATCATCAATTGCATTCGGCGATAATTTTCTGATGCTGACAACTGCCGCATCCGTATTCTTCTTCCTGAAATACCTTAGAGGAAAAAAGAACATCTATCTGTCACTCTTTGTCATCATGACAGTGCTTGGCTTCCTGACGAAGCTCTCGGCGCTCGCAATTCTCCCTGCTTTGCTTGTCATCGCTTACCTTCACAGAGACAGGGTAAAATTCAGCAAATCCTTTCTTTTCATAGTTTCGGCAGGTGTTCTTTCGCTGCTCGCGATTTATTTTTCATTTCCAATAAATGAGGCTCTCACAGGCGTTTCAAATGACGAGTTCAATTTCTTCGACAGCTATGTCAAGTCATTCATGACAGCACGTACCGGATACCAGGAGACAGGATATGAAAAGATATTTTACATGTCATCATTCGCCTGGCAGCTGACACCGTTTTTTGCGGCATTGATGCTTATCGCCCTTGCCAGACTGAAGCGTGACAAGCCCTTCTACATACTCGCATGCTGGCTGGGTATTACATTTCTCATCGCTTTCTTGAGCAGTGGGCAGGATTTTCAACGGCTCATGATCATAGGAATCGCACCAGCAATAATACTTTCTGCGAAGCTTGTAAGCGAACTTTGGCGTAATGACATGCAATACATAATATTCGGCGCAACCGTAGCACTGTTGCTGGCGTACCTAACTGGCCTTAACGACATGCTACCGTATTATTCACCCACTTCCGTAGCATTCTTCTTCGTTCTGGCTACAGTATTCATATTTGTGCCCAAAAATAGACAGCTGCTCATCGGGGCAGCTACGGGATTATCAATATTCTTCCTCTTCGGCACGAGTTTTCTGATAACAATGAACTCATCTGCCACAAGCCAGCTTATAGATGCAGTTAGAGAAAGAGATTATCCTTACACCGAACTTTGGTCGGACAGGGACATCTCGCTTTACCTTGCTCCATCTGGGCAAGCTAGTTTCCTCCGCAGGCCGGAGCTCAACGAGAAATTCTTACGGGAGAGACAGGTGAAATACCTTGCATTCTATTCAATGTATGAAGAAGAGAAAATAATAAACATATCAAAATTATGCGAGGACGAGCCGTTCTTCGCAATAGTCAACAGCAGGAAAGTTGGGATAACTTGCAAAATTTCGCAAACCAGCTAAATTTTAATAGTCTATAACCTAATAGATAACATTGTTTTGGTGATATGATGTCAGAATCGGGAAATATCGTTCTTGTGCAACCTCGCACCGGGAGCTGGGATTATCTTGGTGCAAGAATACCCGAAGGATTGCTTGGAATAGCTTCAATCCCAGAGAAAGAAGGTTACAAAGTGACGATAATCGACCAACGCGTCGAGTCTGACTGGAAAGAGAAACTCGAGAAACAGCTGAAATTGAATCCTATCGTAGTCGGGACGACTGGAATGACAGGTCCGCAGCTGAAATATTCACTGGAGCTATCGCGGCTTGTCAAGGACTTCAACAAGGACATACCTGTTATGTGGGGTGGAATGCATCCGACAATGCAGCCGCACCAGACTCTTGGAGACACGTTGATAGACATAATAACTATTGGAGAGGGCGAGCTCACCTTTGCCGAACTTGTACACACTCTTGAAAGGAAAGGCAATCTGCGGAACGTTAAGGGTATTGGTTTTAGGGAAAACGGACATGTTGTAATCAATGAAAGCAGGCCCAACCTGAAGAATCTAGACGAGCTTCCGGACCTGCCGTATCATCTTGTTGACATGAAGAAATATTATGCAGTTGATTTCAGGAGCAGACAGTCGATAATACTCACAACCAGCAGAGGATGCCCGTTCCGATGCACATTCTGCATCGACCCTGCGGTCCATAAGAACACATGGCGATGCTACTCTGCAGAACGCGTTCTTGAAAAGATAAGATTCATTATAGACACTTATGGAATACGCGATTTCTTCTTCCAAGATGACAATTTCGGTACAGACCCAAACCGGGTGAAAACAATACTGCGCGGAATTGTCAACGAGTTTGATGACTTCGCATGGGGCACACTAGGAATACGCGCCGATGCTATATGCAGGATGGACGAGGAATACCAGCAGCTGCTTGTGAAGAGCGGATGCAAGAACATTGATGTCGGCATTGAGTCAGGCTCGCCAAGAATGATAAAGTTGATGAAAAAGGATGAGGAGGTCGAGGATTTTGTCAAGGCGAACAGGATTCTTGCGAAGCTGAATATTGTCTCAAAGTTCACGTTTATACTTGGCTATCCAACAGAGACAGAGGAGGACATACGCATGAGCAAGGAGCTTGCGCTCCAGCTTATGAAGGAGAACAAGAACGCGTACTGTTTGTTCTTCACCTTCTGCCCTTATCTTGGAACGGAGGCGTGGGATCTCTCTATACAAGGAGGATTCAAGCAGCCAACAAGCCTTAATGAATGGGCAAACTTCGATTTTGACGGATGGACGAAGAACTCCCCCACCTGGCTCGACAAGAAGCGACTCAAGATAATAGACAACATCAATTTTACATCCTACTTCATGAATAAGAATGTCAAATACAAGATAAGCACACGACGCGGAAAAGTTCTGTTCGACATCTACAATCCGATAGCAAAGTTCAGATTCAAGCACAACTTCTATCACTTTCCTATAGAGAGGAAAATCAGAGACAAGATGCTGGCGTAACCACCTGATACATTGTGCTTTTTAAACTCTTTATAAAGTCTAGATTCGAAATCAAATCAGATGACAAAGCTATCGATTGTGGTGCCAGTATACAATGAGCAGAGCCGCATAGAACCGTTTCTTGGTGAGCTTTCAAATCTGACGAGAACACTCAAGGATTACGAAGTAATTTTTGTGAATGACGGCTCCACTGACAGAACACTTGATATTTTGAAAAGTTTCCGGAAAGCTCGTATAATAACCTACAAAAAGAACATGGGCAAAGGGTTCGCAATCAAGAAAGGAATGCTTGCTGCAACCGGCGAAAAGATAATCTTCATAGACGCGGACGGATCAACAAGCCCAATGGAGATTAAAAAAATGCTCCCGTTGCTCGACCAATTCGATGTGGTAGTCGGCGACAGAACAAACTATGAGTCAAATGTTGATCAGCCGCTTTTGCGGCAGACGACGGGAAAGCTATTCAACTTCTGGGCGAACTTTATCTTCAGAATACATGTCAAGGATAACCTTTGCGGCTTCAAAGGATTTAGGAAATCTGCGGCAAAGGAACTTTTCAAGAACATGGTGTCAAACAGATGGATATTCGACGTCGAGATATTTTACAGGATAAGGCACAAGAAATATTCATTAAAAGAAATGTCGATAAAATGGGAACATCGGGAGGGCACAAAAATCAAGTTCTTCGACCCGATCAGGATGTTCTTCCAACTCATACACCTCCGAATTAAACTGGCACTCGCATGAAGATATTTAATCATAGCATCGACTAAATTACAATGGCAATGTCGCAAAAAACGGTTTTACTCACGCTTGTTATTGTTGTTGTTCTTGCCACATTTCTCAGGGTACAGGATCTCTCATGGGAAACTTACAGCTACAGCGAAGTCGAGATGAAACAGGCTTCTGACGAGTATGCAAGCGGAAATTTCGTAAATAATTACTACATTTTTGACACACCGCCGCTGGCGAAATATATTTTCGGCGCAGCTGTCATGATAAATGACACAGAATCCAGCATGAGGATCGTCTCAGCAGTGTTTGGTATATTGACAGTACTTGCTGTGTTCCTGCTTTCAAGAAAGCTTTACGGTGAAAATACCGCACTTTTTGCATCAGCAATAACCGCATTCTCAATAATACATATACAATTCAGCAGATATGTGCAGCAGGAAACCATGCTTAGCTTCTTCTATGTGATGGCGGCATTCTTTACATGGCAGGCTGTCCATGAGAAGAAAAAGTATTCTTTTGCATGGCTCGGAATTTTTCTTGGGCTTGCATTAGCCACGAAATTCATCTCAATCATACTATTCATATTCATAATTGTCTATGCGCTTTATGAGAAGCGGATAAGGCTTTCTATCAGACGCGGCTTCAACCTCGGAATTGACAACTGGATACTAAAATCATTCGTGCTTGCGATTATCATTTTCCTTGCTGCCTGGCCCTTCGGTTTCTCAAGGCTGCATACTGACGCAACAATATCTGTACAGTACGGCAATGAGATAAGAAGCCAGCAGATATCTGGTGATGTACCAATAATCCTGCTGTCCTTCTCACGCAGAGTATTCACCAGCGTGTTCGAGAACGTTGAGTACCCTATCCTCCTAAAGCTTCCTGCAATAAACTACCTCCTTCTTTTCCTTGCAAAGGAGAGTATACTTGTCCTGTTCCTGCTCGCGCTTAGCGTATACTGTATGGCGAAAAAACCAACAAGACAGGACAAATTCATTGCTATGTTTGCAATCGTATTTCTTGTTCTTCTCTCATTCCAGCTGACAAATATAACATATCGTCATATAACTGGTGCGGTCCCGTTCTTGGGAATACTCGCAGCGAGATCTGCCAGTCTGCTGAAAAGACGCCAGGCAATGTTCATCGCCGTCATATCATTAACCCTCTTCGTGCAGGCACTGCTTGCCGCACCTTCGTACGTTCTGTACCATAACCAGCTCTGGGAACCGCTTGGCATGCTCGACACAGAAGCTAAGGCGTCCGAGGGAATGACAGAGACAATAGCCTATCTCAGGGAAAATTGCACCTCAGTATACGCGGGAAACTATTACCGTTTCATGCTGGAAAGCTATTACTACCAGAACTTCAAGCGGTTCAACGAGACTGCAGACTGTGCCATTGATGGCAGCATAGAAGAAAGATTTGAGAGAGGAAATATTATTGAATATGCATCAAGAAACAATTGCACTGTCTCGGCAACTATAAACAAGCCGGTAAAAATCCTCGACATTTACAAATGCGCCGGATAGTATGAACCCAGAAAAGAATTCATACATGAATTCCGGGTTCTATGAAGTGGTTTTAAGAGTATTATGTTCCTAGTGAACTTGTATGAACAGCCAAAATAATCTTTCCGTTCTGGTTACAGGGGGGGCCGGATGCATTGGGTCAGAACTTGTTAAGGAGCTTATGAAAAAGTTTCATGTGACTGTCCTGGACAATTTCAGCAGCGGCAAATCGGAGCACATAGAAGAGTTCATGGGTAATCCATCATTTACGCTGATTGAGGGCGATGTGCTTGATAAAGATGTTCTTGACACGGCGACGAAAGGCAAGGACATAGTATTCCACCTGGCAGCGAATCCAGACATCAAATTCATCCCCGGCGAAAGGACAGACAAGGACCTCGAGCAGAACACAATAGCAACATACAGGGTTCTCGATGCGATGCAAAAAAACAACGTAAGAAAGATAGTCTTTTCTTCGTCGTCCGTAGTCTACGGAAAGGCCGGCAAAATGCCAACACCGGAGGATTACGGGCCGTTGAAGCCTACGTCGCTCTACGGCGCGAGCAAAGTGGCTTGCGAGGGACTAATCTCCGCGTATAGCAGCATGTTCGGCATGAAGGGATGGATTTTCAGGTTTGCAAACATAGTGGGCGACAAGAGCAGGAAAAAAGGAAGGACAGTCATATCGGATTTCATTTACAAGCTCAGGCAAAATCCCTCGGAACTGGAAATATTGGGCGACGGAAAACAGAGCAAATCCTACATGCTTGTGGACGACTGCGTTTCTGGCATACTTTTCGCCCTCGAGCATGCACATGACGATGTCAATATTTTCAACCTGAGCACAACCGACGCGATAACGGTGGACAGGATAGCCGAGATAGTCACGGAAGAAATGGGCCTGACACCGGAAATAAAGTACACAGGCAATTCCGGCGGGTGGCCCGGTGACATCACAAGATTCCTTCTCGATACTGCCAAGCTAAAGAAACTCGGATGGGCGACCAGGTACACCTCAGAGGAAGCTGTAAGAACCGCAGCGGAAAGAATGCTTGACAGGAAGACGCAGAGCGTCTAAATGCAGAGCAAATGAAACTTCACATTCCACTGTTTTTCAAACAGTGGTTCAAAAGCAGTGAATGCGAATTGCTCAAGGATTCATAAATTTCAGCAAGCCACCGTCTTTGGACGGTGGTCCTTGACAAACTTGAATGCAGCAAAACCAAAGAATCTTTCTTGCAACGCCATAAATTCGGCGTCCGTACCAATAGCTATAAAAGACAAAGCCGATTAAAACGTTTCTTGTTAAATGGCTACCATGATAAAGATATCAGATCCTATTATAGAACAGGAAGAAGTTAATGCAGTCGTACGCGTCCTGAAAAGCGGCACCCTTGCCCGCGGCGAAGAGACAAAAAATTTTGAGGAAGCGTTCTCCGAATTCTGCGGCGTATCACATTCTATAGCCACCAGCAACGGGACAACGGCTTTGCACACGACCCTGCTTGCCAACGGCATCACGAACGGCGAGGTTATATCGCCTTCTTTCTCGTTCGCAGCGAGCGCTAACAGCATACTTCACGCAGGCGCAAAGCCCGTCTTTGTCGATGTCAATTACGACGACTTTTGCATCAACCTTGATGATGTGGAGAAGAAAATAACAGGCAATACCAAAGCTATTGTAGCGGTGCACTTGTACGGACAGATGTGCGACATGAAAAGACTGGAAAATATATGCGAAGAACACGGCCTGGTTCTGATAGAAGACGCCTGCCAGGCCCACGGCGCGGAGTTCTCCGGGAAGCATGCAGGTTCCTTCGGAACGGGATGCTTCTCTTTCTACGCCACGAAAAACATGACTACAGGAGAGGGCGGGATGATCACGACAGGCGACGATGCTGTTGCAGAAGAGGCGAGAAAAATAATAAACCACGGCTCAACCGTCGCGTACGACAACAAGATTCTCGGGTACAATTTCAGAATGACAGAGATGCAGGCTGCCATAGGCAGCGCGCAGCTCATGAAAATCAACGGCTTCAATGCGGCAAGAATAAGAAATGCCGCTGTTCTGTCTGAATTGCTGTCTGACGCCGAAGGCATAGAATTGCCTGCCGTTATGCCGGGCAGGAAACACGTCTTTCACCAGTACACAATAAAGGTTTCAGAAGGCAAAAGGCAAAAAGTTATCAACGAGCTGAAAAATAACAATATAGGATACGGAATATATTACCCGAAACCCATACACATGCAGGAACTTTACTTGAATCTCGGCTACAAAGACTTGCTTCCGGTTTCTGAAAGGCTTTCTGAAGAAGTTTTGAGCCTCCCGATTCATCCAAGAGTGACGGAAGATGATCTTGGAAGAATAGCACAATGCGTCAAGGCGGCGATGCGATGAGAATAGGCGTCTTTGCATATAACTTCAAGCACAAGAAAACCCAGGAAGGATTGCTGTGGCTAATGCTTCACGGCTACAAGATAGAGTGCATATTGGCCGCAGACCCGGTCCAGCTTAATTTCTACCAGTCAAAAATACGCGTGTCGCAAAAAGACATGGAATACATGCATCCCTCGGAAATAGCGAAGAAACTTGAAATACCATACCACGTTGTCGCACATAACAGCAAGGAGTGCGAGGAACTTGTAAAGGAATACGATCTTGACGTGGGCGTGATTCTTGGCGCGCGCATCATAAAGGAAAACATAATCAACCAGTTCAAAACCGGAATACTGAACATGCACCCGGGTCTGCTGCCGGAGAACCGCGGGCTGGACACAATAAAATGGGCAATATTGAAGGACATGAAGCAGGGAGTTTCATGCCATCTTATCAGCAGGGAAATCGACCGTGGGAGACTCTTAATAAGAAAAGAAATCAACGTGTTCGAGGACGACACGCTGCTTGACATATTCCTTCGCATACAGAATACTGAACAGGTTTTGATGATTGAATCCCTCAGAATGCTTGAGAAGGGGGAGCGAGGCGAAACTGTGCAGGAAGGCAACTACTCAAAATCCGTGCCTCCGGAAATTGAAAAAAACCTTACGGGAAAGTTCGAGACTTACAAAAAGAATTACAGCAGGATCTGATAATCATGGAGCCCAAAGTCTGCTATATTCTTACTTATAGTACCAATACCACCGGTGGAATCGAAACTGTGGTTAAAAATCTCTCCCTGGACCGCGACGTGAAATGGCTTGGCTGTGGCGGTGCATGTTCCTTAATCAGGGGGTTTTTTGCAGCGATTAAAATCAGGTTCTCCGACTACGACATAATACACGCCAACGACAACGCGGGGTACTGGGTTACCCGCCTCGCACGGAACAAGAAAATAATCTGGACGGCGCAGGGATTGTGGAAAAATTATTTTGAGGAGAACCCTCCGGCGGGGTGGAAGAAACGCCTGGGTGCATGGATATTGCTTCAGATGCAGTCGCGTCTCATAAAGAAATCCGATGCAGTAGTAGCTATAAACAAACCGATAAATGAACGCCTTATAAGAGACTACAAAATCACCCCGGTTCGTATCGTGCACAACGGAGTCGACACGGATAAGTTCATACCAATGAAGTCACGAAAGAAGTTCGAATACATCTGGGTCAGCACGAACCCCGTCAAGGCGCGGCTCAAGGAGTGCATACAACTCGCAAAAGGAAAATCAATGCTAGTGGTTGGCGTCAGCGGTGACAGCGCGAAAAACCTGACTTATACAAAAATTTCCCGCGAGAAAATGCCGGACGCGTACAACTCTGCAAAAGCGCTTATTTACATAAGCAAACAACCGGATTACCCGCTTGTCATGCTCGAAGCTATGGCATGCGGCATAGACGTGATAACAACCGAACAAATACTTTCTGAACTCACGAACCTCGGCAAGTCCTGCGGCTTTGTGAATCTTGACGGCAAGAAGTTCAGGATAATGACGCTTAACGGGCAACATGCCAGAAAAATAGCGCTGGACATGGACTGGAAAAAAATCCGCGCAGAATATAAGAAGATTTACGAGTCACTGATTATATGACTTCCCTAAAAGGCAAATCTGTCCTGATTACAGGAGGGGCGGGCTTCATAGGAAGCCACTTGATAGAAAAAATAATAGAAGAGAAGCCGGGAGGGATAACCGCTGTTGACAACTTCTTTCTGGGGGAAGAATCCAACCTCGATAAAGCAAAATCATCGTTTCCGGAAATTTCTGTAGAAAATATTGACGCATCTGACTATGAAAAAATGAAGAATGCAGTCAAAGGCGTCGACGTAGTATTCAACCTTGCAATGGTTCCGCTTCCTGTATCTCTGGTCAAGCCGTCATGGGCGTTTGACATAAACGTGGACATAACGCGTGTCATATGCGAGCTTGGAAGAGAAGGGCGCTTCGGCACTCTTGTTCAATATTCATCTTCCGAGGTGTACGGCACGGCTTTGCACAGCAAGATGAGCGAAACACACCCGCTTCTGCCTTGCACGCCTTATGCGGCAAGCAAAGCGGCCTGCGACCACCTAGTACATTCTTACTACAAAACGTTCGGGCTCGACATGGTTATAATCAGACCGTTCAACAACTACGGACCCCGCCAGAACGACAAGTCGTATGCGGGCGTGATACCTATAACAATAAAGCGCATCATGTCAGGCGAGACACCGGTAATTTTTGGCGACGGAACCCAGACGCGAGATTTCCTGTACGTTGAGGACACGGCAAGGGCGACAATAGACGCCTTTAAACAACAAAACACGCGCGGTAAGACAATGAACGTTGCAAGCGGCAGGGAGATCTCCATAAACGACTTGGTAAAGGCGATATGCAATGAGCTTGACTGGACAAAACCGCCGGCCCATGAAAAAAGGAGACCCGGTGACGTTGACAGGCACCTGGGAGACATAACGCTTGCAAAACAGCTGATGAACTTCAAGCCGACTGTCGCACTGGAAGAAGGAATCAAAAGAACCGTCGACTGGTACAGGGAGAAATACTCGGTGTGACTATGAAAGTCCTCGTAACAGGAGACAGCGGATATATCGGGCGTCAGCTTGCGTCTTCTTTGAAGAAAAAAGGCTTTGAGGTTGTTGGCCTGGACATGCGGCATGACAAGCCCGGATATGAAACCATCGACTTCAACCTGACGGAGCCCGGATTCCCGAAGGTTTCGAATATCAACGCTATTTTTCATCTTGCAGCAGACACAGAATGCAGCGATGCCGAAAGGGCATTCAGGATAAACGTCAAGGGCACTGAAAAAATGCTCGACCTTGCCAAAAAGAACAACGCCGTTTTTATTTACGCATCCACGGGAGGCGTATACGGCTTCGGCAGCAGACCTTTCAAAGAGACCGACAAAACAAAGCCTGACAACGCGTATACAAAAACAAAGGTTCAGGCGGAGGAGATGTGCAAAAAGTACTCGTCTCACTTTCCGGTGACAATTCTCAGGTACTTCTTCCCTTATGGCGCAGGGGACGACAGGAGACTTGTTAACAGGCTCGTTAAAAAAATCATGACAGGGGAGACTGTAGAACTGAATACAGAAGGCAAGCCGGTGATAAATCCTGTCGCAATGCAGGATGCCATAGACGCGACCATCAAGTCGATGAGCCTCCAGGGATTCAACATACTCAATATTGGAGGAAAGGAAAACACCAGCATACTCGGGCTTGTCAGCCTTATTGAAAAAGAAACAAAGCACAAGGCAAAGATAATCTACAACGGCAAAAAAACAGGGGACCTTGTCGGTGACATAACAAAAGCAAAGAAGATTCTTGGCTATGAGCCGAAAATCAGCCTCAAAAACGGAATAAAAGAACTAATCACGCAGTAGCCAGAATCTTCAGCGTACTGCAGAAAGCCCTCGGCTCGCGCATCGCATATTTGAAAAGCCGCCTTATCTTGTCTTTGTCGTCCCTGAACTGCTGCCGCACGCCGTCACGCTTCATCCTTCTGAAAATCTCAACAGGCGAGAGGGCAACCATCAGGCATAGCATGTTGCCATAATTGCAGTAATCGCGTATCTGGCTTGCTGATAATTCGCACCAGCTTGCCGTAAGGCGCAGCGATTCGTCATCATAATTTCCTTCGTGGTCGATGCCGTAGAATTTGTCCCAGTTCAGGGTTTCCGGATTTATTATTCCCATGCTCATCAGCTGGCTGTATATCTCGGTCCCCGGGAGCGGAACCACCGGGCAGAACGTACCATAATCCGGCTTGACATCCTTGATGAGCTTGAACGTTTTCCACACGCTTTTTTTTGTTTCTCCTATGTTCCCTATAAGGAAAAAGCCGCGGGTCCTTATGACCTTCTTCACCTTTGGTATTGACATCCTGTACGCATCGGCATTTGTGTCCTTTTTCATTACCTTCAGCATCTCGTCATCTCCCGACTCAATACCGACGCTGATTCCGGTGCAGCCTGCACGCTTCATGAGCTTGAGCTGGTCAATCGGAACGGTGGTAGCGCGGGTTACAACGCTCCATTGGACGTCGTGCCTGCCGTCTATAAGAGAATTGCAGAGCTCCTCCACGAATTTGTGGTCCTGCCCGAACAAGTCGTCCGAGAACCAGAAGGTTTTTTTGCCAAAGTTCTTTGAAAGATGGGATATCTCCTCTACTATGCTCTTTGCAGACCTTGGCCTGTATTTTCTCTTGTAAATAACGCCCGATGCGCAGTAAGTGCAGCGAAATATGCAGCCTCTTGACGAGTTGATGTTGTAGAGCGGGTATTTGCTCATGTCAAACAACGTGTAGTCAGGAAGCGGCAGTTCGTCCAGGTTCTTGAAAAAATCCGCAGGATGCGTTCTTACCTGGTTCCCATTGTGGTTTATGCACAGCCCGTTCACCTTTCTCAGATCCGACGAGTTCTCGATTGCGCTGAGCAGGTCGGGCATAACCACCTCGGCTTCACCCAGGACAACAAAATCAATTGCGGAATCCTTCAGTATCATTTCAGGAATCGCCGTGGCGTGATTGCCGCCGACAAGGATGGGAATATTCTTGTATTCCCTCTTGATCATTGAAGCGAGCATGCGCGATGGGTTGTGCAACGTGGAGAAATTGCACCCGATGGCGACGACGTCAGGCTTGTAGTCCTTTGTCATCTTCACTATGTCCTCAAATTTTATCTTGTGCACACCGGCGTCTATCACATTCACTTCATAGCCGAGGTTCTTCAGGTACGCCGCTATCGTGGCGACATTTGTGGGGGATGAAGCTACAAAGTCCCCAAAATCGAACGTAGGCGGTATGATAAACAGCACTTTTTTCACGGACGACACGCTGAAATCCTTGACGATTTTTTCCGAGCCGGTCGTCACGCTAAATTTCTCAACGTCCATATCAGGTATAGATTCCAACATCTGAAGTAGCGGTTTCATTACTATCCTTAATTCAGCCCGATTCTTAAACGTTTTGGTGCGGCTGTTCAACTATAAAATTTTCCCAAGCCTTTTAAGGCTGAAAAATATTCAAGTGTCATGCTAATAGGAATCATAGGCGCAGGTACAATGGGCACAAACCATGCGCGGGTGCTTTCTGCAATGAAGGACGTGGACATATGCATCTCCGAGGTCAACGAAGAGAGATGCAGGGACATAGCCGGCACGTTCAACGCAAAATCCCACTACTTCGACCATAATGAGATGCTTGAAAAGGAGAAGCTCGATGGCGTAATCATTGCCGCTCCGAGCCAGTTTCACAAGAAACTTTTTCTTGACTGCATAAGACACAAGGTAAACATACTGGTTGAGAAACCCATAGCTGAGAATCTTCACGATGCGAACATGATGATAGAAAAGGCAAGGGAAAACGGCGTAATTTTCACAATCGGACACGTTGAACGGTTCAATCCTGTGATCAGCAGAATGAAAGAGATGGTGAAGGAACTCGGGGAAATTTATCTTGTCAATACGGTGCGCGCGGGACCTTTCCCAAAAAGGCTATATGGTTCGCCTGGCGGGGTTCTTGTCGACCTCGCGGTGCACGACGCAGACATCATAAGCTATCTGGTAGGCGACATTGATGAGGTGTTCGCTCATGTCATAAGGACGGGCTCGCAGGAAATATACGCCAATGTGCTGTTCAAGATAGGGAACATCCGCGGCTCAAGCGAGTTCAGCTGGGTGTCGCCGAAACGTGTGAGAACAATAGAAATATACGGAACGAACGGCATGCTTAGAGGCGACTATCACAGCCAGAACCTGTGGTTTTATGAAAATCAGGATTCTGCGCCGAACGATGCGGGGCACTCAAGAAAAACAAAGAACCTGTTTGAAGACATAATACTGAAGGGCAACGTGACCGAGGGAAGGGTTATCCAGCACCCAATCAGGGCGGAAGAGCCGCTGAAGCTTGAGCTGCAGAACTTTGTCGACAGCATAAGCGGCCAGAAACCCCTCGTGAAGCCTGAGGAAGCAAGAAAAGCGCTTGCTGTGGCGCTTTCAATTCTTGAGTCCGGAAATGAAAACAAGGCAGTCAAGGTGATTCAATGAGACCCTGCTTTGTCACAACCTCATTTTCACCAAGCCAGCATAATTCGGGCATATCCAACGCGCTTTTCCTGCTGTTAAAGCACATGCATGAAAAAAAGGGAATCACAGGCACGGTGTTCGCGCCCGCCCAGAAATGGGGAAAAGCAGACCAGGAACTCGAATACGTATCGGTACGGAGATTCTCCACAAAAAACACCCTTAATTTCTCCTATTCCGGAGAACTGGCAGGAAAAATAGAAAAAGAGCACAATGAAAGGAATTTTGACTTAGTTCATTCATTCCATTTCGGCTTCTTTCCGGCAACAGCTGGGTATAATTTCTCAAGGAAGCATGGAATCAGGCACTTTCTCACCGCTGCATTCCACCCGCCGACGTCGAAAATCAAAAACCTCATGATGTCGGCGTACAATCAGACGCAGGGCAAGCGGATTCTCTCGGGCTCAATGGTTTTTCCATTTAACAACAACGAGAAAAACCAGCTTAGCGCCTATTCCAAAATAAGGTACAAGATAATTCCATGCCCGGTAAATGACGACATATTCTACCCCAGGGGCGGCAAATTCTCCAGGACAACAGTAACGTATCTCGGCACTTTTCTTCCCTGGAAAGGACCGCAAATAGCCCTTGATATATTCAGAAAAATCGGTTCTGTACGCAAGGACATAGATTTCATCCTCATAGGCACAGGGCCGCTTGAACAGGAGCTAAGGCGTGGCGCAACGGGAAACATAAAAGTCCTTTCGAACCTCCCAACAGGGAAGGTTGCAGAGATATTGTCGAAATCCGACATTGTCGTATGTCCGACGTTCTACGAGTCATTCGGCTCTGCAATAGCGGAATCCATGATGTGCGGCACACCTGTCGTTTCCACTCGCGTGGGTGCGGTGCCGGAGACCGTCGGACCGGGCGGCATCCTTGTCGAATACGGAGACTGGGAAAACATGCGAATGGAGATAGAACACCTGGCGGACGACGCGCAGCTGAGGAAAAAACTCGCGTCCCGTGCAGTAAAACACTCGAATGCGTACAAATACAGGAAAGTTTCAGAGGAGATATACAAATCTTACACGAACTGAGCATGTTTTTTAAAGACTTTTCAAAAAGAGAGTGATATAATGAGAGCATTGATAACGGGTATAACAGGCTTCGTCGGCTCGCACCTTGCAGAACACCTGCTTGCCGACCACGATGTGTACGGTACCATCAGGTGGAGAAGCAGGCTGGACAACATAAATCACATAAAGGACAGGGTAAAACTGATAGAAACCGACATACGCGACAGCTACAGCATAGAGAAAGCCATAAAATCCGTGGAGCCCGACATAATATTCCATCTTGCAGCCCAGTCATTTGTTCATACATCATTCCACGCGCCGCAGGAGACACTAACCACAAACATAGTGGGCACGGTGAACCTTCTGGAAGCGGTTAGATCGTCGTCCGTCAACCCTGTTGTGCAGATTGCAGGCAGCAGCGAGGAATATGGGCTTGTTCTGCCCAATGAAACTCCCATAAAGGAGACAAACCCGCTACGGCCGCTGAGTCCTTACGGCGTCAGCAAAGTCGCGGAGGACATGATAGCGTTCCAGTATCACAAGAGCTACGGCCTCAAGACGGTCATAACACGCGCTTTCAACCACGAGGGCCCGCGCAGGGGGGACGTTTTTTCGACGTCGAACTTCGCCAAACAAATTGCAGAAATAGAAAAAGGCGTCAAGCAGCCTGTAATGTTCGTCGGCAACCTCAATGCGTCCAGGGATTTCACAGACGTACGCGACGTTGTCAGGGCGTACGCACTTGCCGTCCAGAAGTGCGACTACGGAGAGGCGTACAACATCTGTTCGGGGCGCAGCTGGAAAATAAACGACATGCTTCAGCTGCTTTTGTCGTTCAGCAAAAAAAAGATAGAGGTTCGACAGGACCCTGCAAGAATGAGACCGAGCGACGTTGAGATTCTTCTTGGCGACTATTCCAAATTCCACAAAAAAACCGGATGGCAGCCTAAGATACCGTTTGAACAAACGATGAAAGACCTTCTTGATTACTGGAGGAATCTTTCTTAGAAAAAAAGCTTCATCAAAGAATTATTATTGCTGGGGAACCTTTCCTAGAACTCGAAGTTAAGCTTTAACAAAAATAACGAAGACAAAGTCTACGGATTACCTTGGCGATGCCTAGACTTTTCTTTTCAAAGAAAAGGGTCGGTATGGAAAAAATAAGGAGTGCGGTGTCGAACAGCTATTTTGTCCTTGCGCTCGCACTGGTCGGCATATTCATCGGATATCTTCTAAGAATATTCCTGTCCAGGACTCTTACTCTCGAGGAGTTTGGGCTTTTCTACGCAGTAAGCGCCTTCATAGGGCTCTTCACCCTTGTAAGGTATCTCGGGCTCAACCAGGCACTCGCGAAGTTCATACCGGAATTCCTCATAAGAAACGAGAGAGGGAACATAAAATCCTCGATTGCCATAGTGCTTGTGATACAAACCCTCACTATAATAGCATTCATCATGCTCGTCTTTGCATTCCGCGAACAGATATCCCTTTCATTCTTCAAGTCGCCGGCCGCGGAACCTGTACTGGTTCTGATGATGCTAAGCTTCTTCCCAAGCATGTTCTTCACGATATTTCAGTCGGTTTTTCAGGGCTTCCAGAAGCTGAAACTCTACGCCTCTGTGGAGCCTGTAAGGATACTGTTCACGTTCGCATTTTCTATAATTTTCATAGACATGGGGGCGACCGGCGTGGCAATTGCATACCTGATAGCCGCTTGCGTAACAACCGCAATCCTTTTCAGGAATTTCTACGGGCTCGGCGTCACAAAGGTGAAATCAAAAGTGTCTTACAGGCTTGCAAGGAAACTCCTCGGATTTGGCGTGCCTGTTTTCGTCAGCAGTATCGCCGCTATTGTTATAAGCTACACAGACACGATAGTAATAACCTTTTACAGGACACTGCAGGAAGTGGCACTTTACCAGGTGGCGCTGCCGACTTCCCAGCTCCTGCTGGTTTTCTCCGGGTCTATAGCAGCCGTGGCCTTCCCGCTTATATCAGAATTATACTCGAGGAAACGCTACAAGGATGTTGAAAAGGGCGTAAGGATAATGTCAGTGCTGCTGATGGCCATGATCATGCCGTTTGTGGCGGTTTTAGCGACGTTTCCGGAGACCATAATAGTATTTCTGTTCGGCGACAGCTTCATTCTTGCATCGTTCACGCTCCAGGTGCTGTCGGTTTCAATGATATTCTACTCGGTGTTCGTGATATTCCAGACAACTCTTGACGGAATCGGCAAACCTTTCGTTACTACAAAACTCATGTTCTCCATGGCTGCCATAAATCTTATACTGAACCTCTTGCTTGTGCCGGTTCTGGGCATAACCGGCTCGGCTTTCGCATCGCTAATTGCCTATTTATCAGGCGCAGTCATTGGCATGCGTTATGTATCGATACATGCAGGCGTTACACTGCCGTTCAGGAGGCTTGCAAAAATTATCGGAAGCGGCGCAATAGCGGCGGCGGTCATGCACTCACTGAGGGCGCTTCTTACCCTCCCCATACTCGCAGAATTCATACTCTCAGTTGTTGCAGGCATTGCAGCTTACATAGCCGCGGCATCGGTTCTGAGGGCGATAACATTTGAGGACATAAAATTCATAGAATCCAAAGGCAACATACCGGGCCCTGTCAGGAAAATTGCACGAGCCGTATTCAGGAAGCGATCAGCATGAAAATAGCCATACTTCATGATTATTTTGACAAGCGCGGCGGCGGCGAACGGCTCGTCATAAACCTTGCAAGAAAGCTGAACGCAGACATATATACAGGATTTATTGACAAAAATAAAACATTCAATACGAAAGGCATGAAGATCGTCAGCCTCGGAGTCAAAGGTAAACCCCAGCTTGTCAGGAATATGAGGATAGCGAAGAGGTTCGAAAGCTATAACTTCCCAAGGTATGACGCATACATTTTCTCAGGCACCTGGTGCATTTCAGCCGCGGAAAAACTGCACCCGAACCTGCTCTACCTGCACACACCGATGCGTGCGCTTTACGATCTTCGGCAGCACTTTATCTGGAAGTCGAACCCGATCGAGCGCGTATTCCTCAGAAAATTCATAAGGCACTGGACACCCAAGGACCAGGGTTACATGAGAAAATTCGACTTAATATGCGCCAATTCTGAAAACGTAAGGCGTCGCGTGCTCAAATATTACGGAAAGGACGTCCACAGACGGACGGTTGTTGCGTACACAGGCATAGAAACAAAGAAGTACAAGTACAAAAAAAGCGGGGACTTCTATCTCTCTGCCGCGCGGCTTGATCCGCTAAAGCGCATAGACATGATTATACGTATTTTCAAAAAAACCGGGAGGAAGCTTGTAATTGCCGGAAGCGGGCCCGACGAAAAAAGGCTGAAACAAATGGCTGCCGGATGCAACAACATAAAATTCCTGGGGGCTGTTTCTGACAACAGGCTACTGGAGCTTTATGGCACGTGCAAAGCCACTGTTGCCGCGAACGTCGACGAGGATCTTGGACTCATTGCCATAGAAAGCCATGCCAGCGGCAAACCAATACTTGCAATACGCGAGGGCGGCTTCAAGGAAACAGTTAACAGAAGCAACGGCGTGTTCTTTTCAGGCGAACATGATATGCCCGGTGCCATCGCCATTCTGGAGAAAACAAAATGGAATCATAAAAAAATCAAAAAATCTGCAGAACGGTTCGACATAGAAGAGTTTGCGGCAGGGATAAGGAAGCACTTGGCGGAGATCATTGGATGAACATGATAGGATTAATCCCTACATTCTTCTTCCGTGCAAGAAACTCGCCCGCGAGATAACACGAGCCGCAAATCAGTATGAGATCCTTCTCTCCCGCTATGCTTTTTGCATAATTGTACGCCTCACCCACATCCTCTATTATAGTGCTGTTCGGGATGACAATGCTTTTCGGATCAAGAGAACGCTCGATTTTAGGCTTCGTAAGTATTATCCTGCTGTAATTCGGCAGGTTTTTTATCATTCCCGCGTAATCCTTGTCTTTCATTACGCCAAAAATGATTATCAGCCTTCCATACTTGAGCGTTTTCACAAACTCGGCTATTTTTACAATTCCGTCAGTGTTATGCCCGCAATCAAGCAGGACGTTGTTCTCGATGAATTCAAGCCTTGCAGGCCAGTAAACGCTGAACAGGCCTTTCTTGATGGAACTTTCCGGTATTTTCAAGTGCCTCGCCACTGAGGCGGCTGCCGCAGCATTTTTCTTCTGGAACACGCCGCGCATATTCGTTTCTTCCTCGCCGGTTACAATGAACATTGCAGCGCCTCTTTCCTCGCAGACGGATTTTATAACATCATTGACTACAGGAGTAAACAGAGGTACGCCGCGCTTGGCTATGCAGGCTTTTTCATATGCAATCTTGTCGAGCGTGTCGCCGAGCCAGTTTGTGTGGTCGAAAGAGATGCTGGTAATTACGGTTGCAACAGGCTTTACTATGTTGGTCGCGTCAAGCCTGCCGCCCATTCCGACCTCAAGAACCACATAATCAACTTTCTTTTCAAGGAAGTGGAGAAATGCAACAGCCGTCGTGAGCTCAAAAAAAGTGAGATTGACCCCGGACTCCCTTACCCTGGAAACGAGACGAAACGCATCCTCCCGGCTTATTTTTTCCCTGTTCACCTGGAACCGCTCTTCAAAATCCACCAGATGCGGACTTGTGAACATTCCAACTTTATATCCGGCATGGCGCAAAATAGATTCAAGCATTGCACATACCGAGCCCTTCCCGTTTGTCCCCGCGACATGTATGATCCTTAGCTTATCCTGTGGATTGCCGAGCTTTTCCATAGCTTCACTGATCTTCTCGAGTCCCGGCATTATACCTATTGTTTTCAGGCTATAGAGCCAGTCCAGCATTTCATTATAGTCTTTATTGTTCACAAACTATCCTCCTGTAACCCATCACATTCCCAACTTCATTTACAGGATCTTCTGTTACCGTTCCTCTTTCCTTTGAAAGGTGAACAGCTGTTCCTTCGCCAATGTAAATTCCAATATGTCCCGGTTTGCCATTACTCCTGCCGTTAAAAAATACTGCAACACCATTGACAGGTTCAGATTTCTGAAATAAATTCCACATTTCCCAGCACCCGACATATGTTGTTCCGACGCGCTCAGGAATAAATATTCCCGCCTCACTTGCCACGAATCTCAGAAAATTGTAGCATGTCATGCCGGATTCCGGATCCTGCCTGTATGGGGCGCCTTTGCATTTGGCGTATCTTATTTTGCCTATATGAGACCTTGCTGTACGAACAAGTTTATCACCGTTCATCATAAGAAAAAGAATCAAAAGAATTTATAGCTGAACAGGCAAAGATTTCGGATATTTATTCTCGCCTGTTCACATGCAGCAAGAGCTTTGCTCTTTCTGCAAAACGTTCAGGCTTCTTTGCTGAGAATATCCTTCAAGCCCTTCTCCAGCGTGTATTTCGGCTCATATCCTAGCGTTTTTCTTATCTTTGAAATGTCAGACAGCTGCGTGAAGATATAGTTCTTTACTGTGTTCTTGACGTACTTCGGCTTTATTGACGTGTCCAGGAGTTTGTTGAGCAGCGCCACGACGTCGTTCAACGATACAGATTTTCCTGTCCCGACGTTGAACACCTCACCGCTCAATCTCTTCTTATTCATTGCCAACACGTTTGCCTCCACCACGTCGGCGACGTAGGTGAACTCGCGCTTCTGCGTCCCATCACCGTATATGACAGGCTGCTCCCCTTTCTGCATGGCCCAGAGAAACTGAGAAACAAGGTTCGCGTAGATTCCCTTTGATTTCTCATGGGGACCGTAGATGCTCATGTAGCGAAATCCGACGGTTTCCAAACCGTACTGCGCGCTGAAAAGTATCGCCAGATGTTCGTTAAGCAGCTTGGTGGATGCGTAGAAGTTCACTGGCTCAAGCTTCATGTCCTCGCGAAGCGGAGGCTTGTTGTTCCCGTAAACGGACGAGGTTGACGCATATACCAGCTTCTTTACGTCATTCACCCTGCAAGCATTCAGAAGATTGACAAACCCGTCAACATTCGCGGCCACGGACTCGTGAAGATGGTCGCGGAACATAGGCGATGCAGAGGCCGCAGCCTGGTTGAATATCACATCAATGCCTTTCGACGCGTTCCTGACAGTGTCAAAATCCCTTAGGTCGCCTTTAACAATCTCAACCTTCACAGACTTCAGATTGTCGGGCTTCCCCAGCGAGAAATCGTCAAGCACGCGCACCGAATGCCCGTCCTTAACCAGGCGTTCAACTAGGTTGCTTCCAATGAATCCGGCTCCGCCGGTTACAAGGACATTCATTCAATCACCAAAATACATTCTCACGGATTCAAGGCGTTCCGGCGTATCCACGCCTTTCTTGAACCATTCTTTTGGCATCATGAATCCGTACAAATCTTTTTTGCCTATTAACTTAAATAGCACGTCCTTTTCTATGTTGCAATTTCCGTCAGGTATGTATTGCAGCAACTCCTGTGAGCACACAGTCATGCCGGTGTTCGCAAGTTTCTCCGCAACCTGCCCGCGTCCTATGAACTCCGTTATCTTTCCGTTCTCATCCATCCTTAATACGTCGCTATCCATAGGGTGGTCGCTCTCCCTCACAAAGAGCGTGGCAAACACATTTTTTCTTATATGACACCTAATCAGCGGCCTTAAATCAAACTTTTCGTCTATCATGGAGTCTCCGTTTATTATTATGAAGTAGCTTGCATCTTTTAGGAATTCGCCAGAATTTTTGACTGCCCCTCCGCTTCCTAATCCTTCCGGCTCCTCGGGATATTCTATCTTTACACCGAATCTTGAGCCGTCCCCGAAATAATCCTTTATCTTGACGGACAGGTAGCTCGTGCAAAGGACTATTTTGTTCACCCCCGATCTTTTCAACGCTTCAATCTGATGTTCCAGAATGGGCTTGCCGGCAATCTTAAGCATGGGTTTCGGAGTCTCAATCGTGAGCGGCCTCAGCCTTTCCCCTTTTCCGCCGGCGAGTATCACAGCTTTTAAGTTCGCAAAATCATTAACCAGTGACGCGGCCTCGCGCAGATCCGTACACTTATAATCAGGAACGGCGTCATATTTACCGTCCTTGCCTGCAAGGCCCGTCATGACAAGTATCGAAGTGCAGCCTGCATTTTTTGCCGCCTGCACATCCCTTGTCGAGTCTCCAATAAAGAAGCTGTTCCCGACGTCGACGCCAAAATCCTTCGCAGCCTGCTCAATCATTGCGATGCCAGGCTTCCTGCAGCTGCACTCCACCCTGTATTTCTTCGCGTGTTCCGGCACATCGTCGTGCTGCTCGGGATGATGCGGGCAGAAATAAGCCCCGTCTATTCGCGCGCCCTGCTTGTCGAGTTCCTCGATTATCCTGTCATTCATGGCTTTTACGTCATCCTCGCTGCAAAGCCCGCGGGCCACAACAGGCTGGTTCGTGATTAAAATGACAAGAAAGTTCCCGTTAAGAATTCGTATAGACTCTGCAAGGCCGTCTACAAACCTGATTTGGTCGTAACTTGAGAAGTAATTGTCATCATTTGTTATAGTCCCATCCCTATCCAGAAAGACAGCACGTTTCATTGAAATCACACGAGAGCATCGTAACCGAAAAGATCCCTGATGACAAGCGCGCATATTCTGTGATAGGCTATCAGGTGCCCTTCCTGAGCTATGGAACAGCTTGGTGTCGGGACGTTGAAATGAATATCGCAGATACTCCCAAGCTCCCCCCCGTTCCCGCCAGTCATCCCGACCGTCTTTGCACCCAACTCTTTTGCAGATTTTATCGCGGAGAGGACGTTTTTTGAGTTTCCGCTGGTGCTTATTCCGATGACGACGTCGCTGCGTTTTGCATTAGCCTGGACGAATCTGACAAAGCTGGTTTCGTACCCGTAGTCATTGCTCATTGCAGTCAGCGCCGAAGTGTTGTAAGGAGTGATTGCCGGAAGCGGCTTGCGTCCTTTATCCCTGGACGAGAGCTGCCCCTCAAATTCCGTGGCGAAAGCCATTGCGTCAGCTGCGGAGCCGCCGTTTCCGAAGATTATGAGCTTGCCGCCGTTTTTGTAACAGCCGGTTATCTCAGACGCGACTTCTTCTATTTTATTCAGGTCCAGCTTCTCAACCATTTCTTTGTGGTCGTCAATCGTCTTTTTCAAATAGTGCATGACGCCAGTGGCGTCGTTCTGTTTGTCCATCAAAAAACCCCCTTAACAATATTGTTCGGCTCCCATGTCTGGAGTCCTTCAAAATCAAAAGTGAACGAGACCGGCGTCATGCCCGCAGCCTTTAGCGCGTTGATAACACGGTGCTCCTTGTTCGGCTCGCAATAGAAGAACATGAAGCCGCCTGCTCCCGCTCCTGATATCTTTCCACCCAACGCGCCGTTCTTGATTGCAAGATCATAAATGTCGTTTATGTACTTGTCCGCCACCAGCGAAGAGTGTTTCTTCTTTGCCTCCCATGCCTCGTGAAGCAAATCTCCAAAGCGCAGAAAATCCCCCCTTGCAAGCGCATACCGGACTTCCTGCGTGATTTCCTTGGTTTTGTCCAGCGCGTCGGAGACGGACTTGTTTTCCCTGTAACCCTTCTTCTCCGCCTCAATTATGTCGCCGCCTACTGGCCTGTCCCTTGTGTAGACGAGAACCAGATGCTTCTCAAGCTCGAGCACGTGGTCTTTCCTCATCCGAAGGGGGTTTACCCTGACCCAGCCGTTTCCAAATTCAATGAAATTTATGCCGCCGAATACGGTGGCGTACTGGTCCTGGAAGCCGCCGCCAATCTTGAGTTCCTCCCTCTCGAGCTTGTAGGCGAGCTCGGCTATCTCGTATTGTGTCATGCTCTTTTCGGCACGCATGTGATTGAACAGCCCAATCATCGCCGCAAAAGCCGCCGCAGACGCGCCCAGTCCCGAACGCGGCGGCACATCGCTTCTCATCCATATATTCGCGCCCCGCCCGGACGTATTGAGGTGTTTAATCACGGCTTTCAGGACATCCAGCTCATTGTCGTAATTTATCTCGTTTATGTTTCTGAACTGCAGGTTCTTGAGAAAGTCCACGGATTCTATGTGTATTTCCTTGTCCTGGCGCGTTTCCAGGCTTGCGTAAGAATACTTGTTTATCGTGGCGGCCACAACTGCGCCGCCTCTCTCGTAGCAGTACGGCGCTATGTCGGTGCCGCCGCCGGCGAACGATATCCTCAGGGGACACCTGCTTCTTATTATCATGCAAATCACTAGGACTACAGTGCTTTAATACCTAAGTTTTCATACTTCTTCATACTATTAATTAAAAAGCCGAATGGTGCAAAAATCAAAATGAAAAATCGCCGAAAACTTATGAACTCAAAGGACGATGAGTACCTATGATCGAACGCGTTACAATAACCGTGAAGAAAGACATATTGCGGAGGGTGGACAGCCTTGTGGACGGCAGGGAAATCCGCAACAGGTCCCATGCAATCGAGACGCTCATAGCAAGATCGCTTTCCAAGACAGGACTTGACACTGCGCTGGTTATGGCCGGGGGCGAAGGCGCCCACCTCAGGCCTGTGACTTACGAGATACCGAAGTCCCTGATACCGATACGCGGAAAGCCGATACTCGAACACCAGATCAACCTCCTGAAGAGGTACGATGTCACGAACATAATACTTGCCGTAGATTACATGAACGAGAAGATACGGCAGCACTTCGGCGACGGAAGAAAATTCGGCGTTGACATAACTTATGTCGTGGAAAACAAGCCCATGGGAACTGCCGGGGCGATAGGACTCGCGAAAGACCACCTTAGCAAGAGCTTCCTGTTCTTGAATGTCGACACGCTCATGGATCCCAATATACCGGAAATGTACGAATTTCACAAGAGCCAGAAGAAGCTTGCGACAGTTCTGTTAACCACAGTCGGCGACCCGTCAAGCTTCGGCGTCGTGAAAATGCGCGGCAACCAGATACTCAAGTTCGTTGAGAAACCCAACCTTTCAAAGGCGCCGTCGAGGCTGATAAATGCGGGACTCTGCATATTCGACCAGACCGTGACAAGCATGGTTCCGAAAAGGAAGATGATGATTGAAGAACTTTTCACCAAGCTCAGCAGAGAAGAGCAGCTTGTAGGCTATCTTCACGACGGAGTGACATACGACGTCGGCACGGCGAAGGGTTACGAGAAAGCCGTGAAAGAATGGAAATGGTAATCACATGGAAGAATTCGTGGGCATAGACCTCGGCGGCACAAAGACGATGGTTGCGTGCTTCAAAGACGGAAAAATAACAAGGCGTGTTATGGAGAAGACGCCGATTAATCTGAACGACGGCATTGAGATGCTGACCAGGATGGTGAGGGAAGTTTCATCGTCGCCGTCTGCCATAGGATGCGCGTGCGGAGGGCCGCTTGACTACAGGAGCGGGGTTGTATCCCCGCTGCACATGCCGCAATGGAGAAACGTCCCGCTCAAAGAAATAATTGAAAAAGAATTCGGCTGCCCTTTCTACGTGGATGTCGACACGAACGCGGCTGCCATAGGAGAGTATTTTTTCGGCGGGGCGCACAAATACAGGAATTTCATCTACATAACGCTCAGTACAGGCATGGGCGCCGGAAAACTGATCGACGGGAAAATCTACCGCGGCATGGGACACCCTGAGATGGCTCACCAGAGCTTTTCCATTACGCTGAAAAAGGCAAGCAAGACTTTTGATACGGCGTCACATCTCTGCGAGTGCGGCGCGAAAGGATGCCTGGAAAGCTTCATTTCCGGCAACGCCATACACGCCATATACGGCAGGCGCGCCGAGGATATAACTGACGAAGAAACGATAAACGAGATTGCCACGAACTTCGGGGAAGGGCTGAGAAATATAATAGCACTTCATTCGCCCGACGGAATATTTGTCGGCGGCGGCGTCGCTTACGGGCTGGGCCGGAAACTGCTCGGACCTGCAACGGATGCGGCAAAGAGAAACCTCAAGATAGTGCCGTTCCCGAGTATAGAGATCGCCTCTCTAGGGTACGATTCTGCGCTTATGGGAGCCGTAGCGCTTGCGATTCACGGAGTTGATTAGATGAATAAAGAAAAATATTTTCATGACGCGAGACTGCAAAGTTTAATTGACGAATCCGACGCGGTTCCATTTGACATGAACGGGCTTCTCCTTGACGACGAGAGTCTGCATCTCAGGGCTCTCAACCGGGTCCTGAATGATGCCGGGATGCATCGGGTTTCGGCGAATTATTGGAGCAGAGAATGCGTCGGTCACAAGCTCACCGAGACGCTTCCCGTGATAATTGCGCAGAGAAACGGGCACGGGCAGCACGATGTCCTGCGCCTAATTGAACAGTACAGGAGGAATTTCAGGGAACTTTTCAGGGGCGAAGCGGGACGCGTTGAAAGGCCCGGCGTCAGAGGCTTTATTTCATATCTTGCGTCAATAGGCAAAAAAATCCCCCTTGTCACGTCGGCAAGATCGGAAGACGTTGAAATAATAGCCGGTGAAAAAGGCCTTGACATGCTGAGATATTTTGACTGCGTCGTGACCGGAGAGATGGTGCCTGAAGGGCGCGGAAAGCCGAATCCGGACCCGTACTTGATTGCCGCGGGGCGCATCGGGGCAGAACCTTACAGGTGCGTAGGATTCGAGGATGCGTACCACGGCATCGAATCGCTTCACGGAGCGCGCATGCAGTCTGTCGCCGTGCCGTCCAGGTTCACACGTCATCACGATTTCAGCAAAGCGACTTATGTAGTTAACGACCTCACGCCCGGCGCTAGAATTATAGGCGGCAAAAATTACAGTCCGTAATTTGGCGCATTACATTTCATTCTTAAAATCTTCGGACATATTTCTCTTATGCAAATCTACAAGGGAATAGAGCTCCTCGGGGGCATAGACCCCGACTGCAACGTTTACCTCGTTGACGGCGAACTTATTATTGATTCAGGAACCGGAAATTACTTCGGCGACATGAAGAAGGAGATTGAAAAGCTGTGCAATGCCGGCAATATCAGGCTTCTGGTTAACACGCACTGCCACTTTGACCACATCGGCGGGAACAAGAAATTCCAGGACTGGCTCAAGCTTTCCATAGCCGCACATTCCGCCGACAAGAAGTCCATTGAAACAGGCAACGGCAGCGTTGCAGAACTGTTCGGGCAGAAAGCCAGGATAATGACTGTCAACAAGACTCTAAGGACGGGCGCTCTCATCAAGACGACAAATTTCATGTTCGAAGTGCTGCCGACGCCGGGTCATACTCCCGGATCGATATGCCTTTACGAAAAGAGCAAAAAGATACTCATATCGGGCGACACGCTTTTCGAGAACGCAGTGGGAAGGACGGACCTTCCCGGCGGCGACAGGGACCAGCTGGTAAATTCCCTGAAAATGCTTTCACAACTCCAGATAGAATATCTCCTGCCGGGACACGGCTCGCCGAAAAAAGGAGGAGTGGACTTCCTGATAAAGCAGATGATAAACTTCCTGTCGGAAAGCAAGAAGATCTAGTAGAAAGGATCTTTTAACAGCTCTTCGAACGGCATCTGTTCTCTGATGACACCGACAGAAATGCCGTATTTCCTGGCTTCTTCCAGCTTCTCTTTTTCCGAAGAGGAAAATTTGAAAGACCTTTCTTTGAATATGACAACCAGTATGTCGTCTTTTCCTATGTGAATATACCAGCCGTGCTTAAGGCAGCGCTCCGCTTCGCGGACGAACCATTCTTTCTTTTCGTCCGTAAGCTCGAAGTGGTGAAAACGCATCACGCCCTTCCCTTCCTCTTCTTCAAGAAAGCTTTCGGCATAGCCAACCAACGATACGCTGTCCAGCAGCGAGGCGTCCTCAAGGCTCTCCTCGATAATCACGCCTTTCCAAACCATTACCAATCCCTTCTTTCCCGATACCGAACGACGCTTTAGCGTCATGTACTTTAGGTCTAGGTCTTACAAGCATGAACAAAGTTCATGCTGTACAGCAAGAGCAAACTCTTGCTTGTACCCCAAGAAAGGGTTTGACTCAGACACCGTCTTCGTATATAATAATTTAATAATCTAATTAAGCAGTTCTACGCCGCATCCAAGAAGCTTGCTGGCATTCACCGAGAACAGCCCCGTTTCGTTCTTTATCACTATTATGTTCCCCTTTGCGGCAAGGACATCGCCGCTTATGCAGGTTCCGTCCTTCAATTCAAGCGGCACCGGCATCCGGCTGACGGCAGAAAGCCTGTAGATGCCTTGGAGGTTGTATATTTCAGGGCTGATAAGATACGAACCGAACCCATTGGACTTCAGCCTGCTGTATGCGTTGAATATGTTCACGGCGGCCACATTGATGTTGCCAAACAGCATCTTCTGCTTGTCAATCCCGCTGACCCTGTCTATAATGTTAAGTTCCCTTCCTATCTTCTGTTCTATCTGCCGGGCGGTTTTCCCGTCCCTGACAAGCCCGATCTTGGCGCCCATGTCGGCGCCCTGCTCGACAAGGCGCTCCATTATCCTGAACTGGTATGATATTCCAACCTTGAGCATTGAATTGAAAGCGGCCAGATAAATGAAGTACATGTTCTCTGTGCAGCTTGCGCGCTGCGGCTCGTTGATGCATTCCTCACCCGTGCACTTCATGCAAAGGAAGAAGTCGTCATTCAGGGCGCATTCTCTGCAGACGCGCTCGTTATCAACGACACGCTTCTTCGGGCAGTCGAAATGCCGGCCTTTTTTATAATAACCGATGCAGTATTTCTCACCGATTTTTATGTCAAGTTTTTTGTCAAAAAGCTTGATTTTTTCCATCCTGCCGTCTTCCCTGGCGAACAGGAAAGGTTCCGAATTAAGCGACGACAGCGCCTGACCGGTTTCCCATTTGTATTTCACGATTTGCATCATTTCACCAGCTTTGTGTATTCTTCAGCGGCTTTGGGAATAGTCTTTTGCGACAGGTCCACAAGCACATCAAACAGCCTCCGGCAGTCAAACTTCTTCCCGCATATTTTCGCGGCCTGCTTCTTCAGCAGCTCCGAATCGTACTTGTCATGCTTGGAGAAGATAATCCACGGAAGATTGGCTCTTACGCAGCCTTCAATGCCTTCATACCCGCCCTGCAGCAGCCTGTTATAATAGAGATAGAGGAGCTCATCCCCGTAACCGCGCCTTAGCATCTCACGGCCTATGATGACGTCTTCTACATGCTTAGGCACATCAAACTTGAACGTCAGCCTGAACAGTTCATGTACAAGCAATATTCTGATACCCCTTGCATCCATCTCCCTTATGAAAGGGTCGTTATAATCCAGGCAGATAACGGCTTTTTCGTCGTCAATAAAGGACACGGCTTTGTCGCGGACATGAAGCTCGATGCTTTCAAACTTGAAATCGCCGTTTACCAGTATATTGTCAAAAATATCAGAAACGAGCCTTGTCCCGGCATCCTTCTCATAGATTTTAGTCACGTGCATTTTGATAATTGACACGCCGCCCAATAAATAGGTTTTGAGGACGCACGCTTTTTACCTTTGGCTTGACAACTAATAACATGAAAAACCGGGAAGTTGCCAAACTGCTTTATGACATAGCGGACCTGCTTGAGATACGCGGCGAGATGATATTCAAGATAAGGGCTTACCGGCGGGCTGCGCAGGCAGTAGAAGCGATGCCTACGGATGTCGGGGAGGCATGGAAACAAGGCAAACTGGACTCCATACCGGGCGTTGGCAGGGGAATCGCCGAGAAGATCGACGAATACCTGAAAAAAGGAAGGCTGAAATATCTCGACGAGCTGAAGAAAGGGTTGCCGCCGGGCTTTGCCGACATGCTTGCGATAGAGGGCGTCGGGCCGAAAAAAGTGAAGCTCTTCTACGAAAAACTCGGCATAAAGAACCTCGAACAGCTGGAGAAGGCGGCAAAGTCCGGAAAGCTTAGGAAGATACCGAGCCTGAAGGAGAAAACGGAGCAGAACATAATAAGGAGCATAGAAGCATCGAAGAAGCGCGGCGGGAGAATGCTTCTGGGGCACGCTCTGACGCTCTCCGACGAAATAATAAAGGAAATGAAAAAGTGCAAGGACATCCGTAGGATAGACGCCGCGGGCTCGCTGAGGCGAATGAAAGAGACGATAGGCGACATAGACATACTTGTTTCATCAGAAAAGCCGGACTCGGTCATAAAATTCTTCACGAAAATGAGCATGGTTGCGCGGGTTATTGCAACGGGACCCACAAAGGCTTCTGTCAACCTTTTCAACGGGATACAAGTGGACCTGCGCGCGCTCCCGGAAAAAGAATACGGCTCGGCGCTGCTTTATTTCACGGGTTCCAAGGAGCACAACATAGAAATGAGAAAGATAGCGATTTCCAGGCGACTTAAGCTCAGCGAATACGGACTTTTCAGAGGGAAGAAGTTTCTTGCGGGACGAACGGAGCAGGATGTTTATCGCTGCTTAGGCATGGACTACATCGAGCCCGAGATGCGCGAGAACAGGGGAGAACTGGAGGCGGCAAAGAAGCACAAACTCCCCGGACTCATCGGCTACGGAGACATCAAAGGAGACCTGCACGTGCACACAAAATGGAGCGACGGGTCCAATACCGTAGAGGAAATGGCAAATGCCGCCGGGAAAATGGGCTATGAATACATCTGCATATCGGACCACATAGGCAAGCTTGCAATAGCAAGAGCGATGGACAAAAAACGCGTCGAGCAGCAAAGCAGGGAAATAGAAAAAGTCAGGAAGAAGGCTGATATACAAATACTCCAGGGCGGCGAGATTGACATAGGGCTTGACGGGAAATTTGCCGTGTCTGACGCAGTCCTGAGGAAGCTTGACATAGTCACAGCCTCGCTTCACTCGGGCTTGAAAGGAGACGGCACACAACGGGTACTTTCTGCAATGGAAAACCCGAATGTAGACATAATCGGGCATCCGTCGGGCAGGCTGATTGACAGGCGCGACGGAGTCCGGCTTGATATTACAAAGATAACCGAGAAGGCGGCAGAAACAAATACCGTATTGGAAATAAATTCCCAGCCGGAAAGGCTGGATCTGAACGACGTAAATACAAAAGCCGCGATCGACGCGGGGTGCTTTCTTGCCGTAAATACGGACGCGCACAGCATAGCGGACCTGAGATATATGAGAATAGGAGTGGCCACCGCGCGCAGGGGATGGGCGCCAAAGAGTTCGATAATTAATTCTTACCCGCTGGAAAAGATGAGAAAGATGCTCAAGAATTGATTTTCCAGTCTTTTTTCATCCTCTCGAACCAGGGTTTTCCGATTTTTCTGCTCGCTTCGAATCTCAGCTTATCAAACTTCCTGAGCTTCCTCTCTATAGCGTCCCCCAGGCGATTCCTTCTTGCCCAGTTCAGGAAAAGCATGTTGAGCCTCTTGTCGTAATAAAATGCGATTGCGTCGGCATCTTTTATAATTCTCATTTCCACCGACTTGCTCTTGTAAGATATAATTTTCTTTATTTTATCCAGGCTTTTCTTGTCCAAACCCAGCGTACCAAGAAAATTTTCACTGACTACCAGGTTAAAATCTTCATGATGCTTGTGGAGTGTGCCCTTATCGGTTTTGTATGTTTTGCCAATGTCGTGCAGGAGAGACCCTATGGACAAGACCTGCCGGTCGCATTTTGTTCCTTTTGATATCTTGACAGCCATCTTTTCCACGTTGAGACTATGCGCGTACATCACGACCCAGTTATCGAAACTATAATGGGGATTTTTCATAAACTTGGATTTCACAAAATTTCTTGTTAAAAATACGGAGTCTTTTTTCATCATACTTTCACTCTTATTATTTTTCCCGCTTCGTCGATTTCAAACTTCACAGGAAGGAACTTCTCGATTACCTGGATATTTGTCCTTACATGTCCCGTAATCTCCGCGACTTTTATCCTGCTGTCATTTTTTGCAAATGCCAGAAAAGGCAGAATCTGGTCTGACATGTGACGGTCGAAGCACGCCCCTGAGTCCATGTCACGGCAGACACGTGCACGGCTGAGCCCGGACTTGCGGTCTGGAAATACGCTATGTTCCTTCTGGACAACGGAAAAATCTTTTCAACCCTTTTCAACTGCCGTTCTGCAACCTGACTCTTCTGCAAGTCGGCGGACGCTATGCTTGTCGCTTCGTAGGCTATCAGGTCGCCGCGTTCTGTCATGTCAAGCGGCTTTGGATTGCCCGGAATTATCTTCGCTTTTATCACGCCGCCTCCGCGCGGATAAAATCCATGCTGTTCTATACTGATGTCGGCTCCGAGCCCAAGTTTTTTCATGTAGTAGCAAAATATATTCTGCATATAGTCCATGCTCGGGCTCCATCTCACATGAGTGCCTCCTTTTATTGTAATCGATGTAGGATGCTCTGCGTGGAGCGAGGGGAGAATAACTGATTGAAGAACAAGAGAAACCGCGCCTGCCGTCCCTATGTCTATCTCGTGCTGCCCGCCCCGAATGGTGCCGGGCTTGAACATCAGGGAAGTGCTTCCGATGCCGGCATCTGTTTCGGCGCCGCATATCTTCGCCACGGCTTTGACGGCTGTGAGATGCTGCGCCTGCAAACCGGGGTTCGGTCTGCCTGCGCGGATTTTCTCTATCATGCAAGGCTTGCCTGTAATCGCGGAAAGCGCCACAGCTGTTCTTATGATTTGCCCACCGCCCTCGCCGCTTGAGCCGTCTATCTCAATCATAACTATAATTTATTGCAAGACTATTTGAAAATCTTTCCAAAAACACCATAAAATAAAAACGCCAGATTGGATTAAATAGATTTTCCATGCTAACAGATAGTTTGGGTGTGGAAATGGTCAGGACGCTTAAGGATGCGATTATACTTTCGGAAATCAAGGAAACTCCGAAGACAAGCGAACAGATAGCGGAGTCCATGAGGATAAGCAAGCCTCACGTGACAAAGTCTCTTTCTGCAATGAAAAAATCCGGACTCGTCAGGGGACGCGGTACATACATTATAACAAGCAAGGGAAGAACGCATTTTGACAATACGCTCAGGAAGATAGACGGACGTCCTTGAATCTTTAAATTAATTTTGGCTATCCAAATTCAATGCGCCAATATTCACAAAAGAATGAAGCTATGTTTTCAAGAAAATTGCACCCGTCTGCAATGTCTTATTCTGCAGGACGCCAAGTCATAGGATTCCCTTCCAACGTGCGCGGATTAAGAATCCTTGACATAGGCTCTGGCGAAAGCGATTGCGTTCGTTACCTGAGCGAATCCGGCGCAGTTGCCGTCGGGGTTGACATGCGCTACAGGAGCCTGCAATCACTAAAAACACAGGTGGACCAGGTCGTAGACGGGCAATCTCGGAAGATTGCAGAAAGATACGGGCCAGATGCGGCTGCACAGTTCAGGTCCGGCACTGAAGCAAACAGACGGAGTTTTTGGTCTCATATAAAAAGCGGCAGATACGCTTCTGCACTGGCAGGTTCGCTTCCGTTTGAAGACAAAACATTCGATTTTATCTATTCTATAAATTGCATAGCAAAAGGACTCGACGAAGAAGAATTGTTATTTGCACAGGCAGTTGCAGAGTCTTTCAGGGTACTAAAATGCGGCGGCGACATTCAACTATGGCCTTATCTTGGGAATAATCCAAGCCCCAACGGCAGGAATCAAAGACGGGTTCTCGCGGAATACAACCATTCAATCGAGAGAATTAATGCTCCTATAGACTATCCGTTAAGAGTGAGAATAAAAAAGTCCTAAACCCTGATACTTTCCCCGTTCTTTGGGGCGAAAGCCTGTATCTTGAACTCTTCCTCTATGTCCTTCGCAAACTCGGCACACTTGTCTCCATGGACGCATATGACCCTTTCCGGCCTTGTGCGGCGCACTATATCCATCAAGCCGTTCCTGTCGGCATGCGCGCTAAGCTCGAGCTGCTGCAAATCTCCTGAAACGTGAAAGCGCTCTTCATCGTTCTCAAAGATTTTTGTTTCTATGAGATTTCTTCCCGGGCTGTCCTCAACAAGGAAGCCTGAGAAAAGAACCTTGCCTTCCCGCATGCTTTGCATTTCCCTCAAATAATGGACGGCCGGTCCCCCGCCAAGCATGCCGGCTGACGCGATTATAATCGGATATTTCTTCAGCGCAGCCGCGCGCTCCTCGTTGGTTCTGATGAATTTTACCTTCTTCAGCATGTCCCTGAACTCTTTGGGGGTTTTTATGTAGCTGCCATATTGGGCGACAATCTCGCTGGCAAGTTTCACCATACCGTCGAGAGCAATCTTATTCATGTAATCCTTCAGTATCAGCATCACTTCCTGCGCGCGGCCGACGGCGAACACAGGCATCAGCGCCACGCCGTCATTTGATATGGTCTCTTCGATGGCTTCAATAAGCCTTTTTTCCTCCTTCTTCCTGTCAGCCTGGACTTTCATGCCGTACGTGCTCTCAAGAATCAGCGTGTCAACCTTTGCAGGCAGCTTGCACGGCTCGAGCAGATGGCTTGGCCTGGTCTGGATGTCGGCGGTGTAAAAAATCTTCTTTCCTGAGTCAATCAGGACGGATGACGAGCCTGGTATGTGCCCTGAGTGCCACAAGCTGCACGAGAAATCGCCGACGCGGAATTTTTCATTGTAACGGACGATTTTTGTGTTCTTTACCATCCTCTTGACGTGGCTCTTGTCAAAAGGCACGTGGAAACCCTCCTTTTGCGCGACTTTCATCGAGTCCTTGACGAGCATGGTTCCGAGCTCCAGCGTTATGTCATTCATGTAGACAGGCATCTTGCCTTTCCTGAACAGCATCGGAGCGGCGCCCACGTGGTCCAGGTGCGCGTGCGATATAACCGCCGCGTCAACCTTTTCTATTGTCGGATATTTCGGCGGCTCAGGCTGGATTTTCACGCCGCAGTCCATTACAATGCGCTTCCCGCCTGAAACTACTATAGAGCTGCGCCCGACCTCCGAACCGCTGCCTAATACATCTACGCTAACCATACAATATCAATCCCTGAAACAGAACTAGGCACATTTAGTTATTCATCCTCATTCTTTATAAATTGTTCCATATTTTCCTCAATTTAGGCCTGTCCTTCAGCCTGTCTTTCGTACTTGTGAATACCTCAAGGCTTATTGTATCATCGTATCCAGCCCTTTTAACAGCACCCAGCATCGCCTTCCAGTCTATGTTCCCTTTCCCGATGGGCAGATGCTCGTCCTGCTTGCCATGGTTCCCGCTTATATGTATGTGAGTGAGCTTTTTAGAAAGCTTTTTCATGATGGCGGGCGTCCGGTTTCTGGGAGCTATGTTCGCGTGCGCTATATCAAGATGCAGCAGCAGGCCGGGAACTTTCCCGAATATCCTGTCAAGCACCGCAGGATTGCTGAACAAGCCCGGCGTATTCTCCGCCATGACCCTGAGATCATGCCTTTTCCCGATTTTTATGAGACGCCTCAAGGACCATATGTTTGTCTCAATCATGAAATCCTTCAGTATAAGCGACAGAGAGCGGTCGAAATGGACGTTGAATTTCCTTGCACCCAGCTTCTGAAACACTTCGGCGCTTTTCTCAAGCTCGCCCAGCGCATAAACGCGCAGTTCCTTGAAAGGCGAGCCTATCGGCAGGTACCACGCCGTGTGTCCGACGACGGGCAGCTTCTTTTTGTCAATGAGCTTCCTTAGTTCGTTTATCTTTATTTTGTCCGGATGGGCTTTCGGCAGCTCAAGCGTCAGGTCAAGGAAATCGAAGTTATTGGATATCCACTTCACTTCGCTGAGAAGGTCGTTTGCCGGATTATTTAGCGAGCCTATTAGCATAAACTTATTTCTGTATTTCCCGCTTTATAGCTCTACAAGGAAACAATCTAGGCAATATTATTTCCTTGTGAGATACAAGGAAAGCCAGCCAAAGCTGCCCAGAATGCTTAAAAGCCCTTATGCGTTAATTAAACAGCTGATTATAGCTCTACAAGGAATTAAACAGGATATTACTTCCTTGTGAGCTATCTGTTAACCCAGAATTCATGTCCGAAATCTTTTCTGGGTTAACTATAATTCGGCAAGGGTTGGTGCAATGGACTACCAATGGAATCCGGCGGCGAGAAGCTTGGACCGTTCTTACTCAAGGCTCTCAGCTGCCATCAACTCCTGATTCTCAGGGAAATTTCAAAGACACGCGGAGAAACGTCTACGGCGCTCCTTACACGCATATCGCGCGAGAAATCGATACCGCTCTCCACGCTGAAGCTGAATTTCAAAAAATTAAAGTCATCTGGAGCCGTTACTCATGAAAACTCCAGGCCCGTCAGACTGAACAAGACAGGCATGCTTATTCTCAGGATACTGGAGGAATCGCCATGAGGCTCGGGATAATAGGCGGGTTCGGTCCCGAGACAACGGCACAGTTCTACATGTCAATAGTGAACAGAAGCAGGAAAGCGCGCGCGCATCCTGACATAATCATCCACAACGTCCCTGTGCCCTTCGAGCTTGAAAAGTCCGCGGTAAAGCACGGAAAATGCCTCGAACAGTTCCTGCCCCTTCTCCTTGACAGCGTGAGGCTTCTGGAAGACAGGTGCGACGTGCTCGTCCTGCCATGCAACACGCTGCACATTTTCATAGAAGATATAAGGAAGGCGTCCGACAAGCCTGTGCTGAGCATACTGGAAGAGACGTCAAAAGAAGTTGAAAGGAGGAAAATCAGGAGAGCGGGACTTCTGGCGACTACGAAAACCGCGGAGTCCGGCATACTAGAATCAAAACTTGCCAGCGTATCAGTCCTTAAGCCTCCGGAGGAACGCCAGGCAAGGCTGTCCGAGATAATACATTTCATACTTCAGGGCAAGATGTCCGCCGGCATGAAAAATGAACTAATAGGCATCATCAAAGAGCTTGAAGAACGCGGGGCGCAAGGCATCATACTTGGATGCACGGACCTGCAGCTGGTTATCGGGCAGCGCGACGTCAGCATACCTATTATAGACACCATGGAAATCCTTGCAAATTCTGCGGTCCAGCATATGGGTGGTACGAATGGTTAGCGAACGCGCGCTTGGGCGGAGACTTGGAGACGAGCCGCACATAACCGATTTTGTTCCGGGCTCAGACCTCGAAAACTCAACGGGCTGCTATTTTGGGATAGGGCTGTCAAACAGGAACGGGATCACGGAGCATATGCCGTTCGATGCACTCGGACTTGTGCTGACTGCAGAACTCGTGAGGGAAAGGGCCGAACTTGACAGGACCACGGTTCTCATAGCGGACGAGCATGCAGCATCCGGAAACGACCCGGATGCGGTAAGGAGAGTGTCGAACGCGCGAAGAGATTCCGTGCAAAACCTTCTTGACAGGCTGGACCTCCGCCGGTTCGAGATAATGCTCGGCTCGGAAGTGCCAAGGCGGGATGTAAAGATGAACGGGAACACTTACGAGAGGCTTCAGGTTGGCGACATGGAGTTCTTCAGGCAGTCGGGGAACGGGGTAAAGATAGGATGGAAGCACGACGGAATGGACTTTGACGAGCGCCGCTTTGACAACATGTACACGAGAACTTTCGGGCCGCTGACAACATTCGTCTACACGGAGCCCGGGAGGTCGCTTGACGGCTCGGCAATGCCGCCTTACCTGTGCACAGAGAAACCGAGGCTCCTGCTAATGGAGGAGGAAGACATAGGGCACAAAGTGGACCAGATGACAAAACCAACCCGCGCGTACTTCATACGGCTGCTCGACCTCTACTACAAAATCGTCTGCGGGTACTCGGGCAACGGAAGGAACTGCCCAGATAAACTTAAAAGAAGGCTTAAGGAAGTATACTCAGTGGTATACGGGAAAGCGTGGAATTAACGTGGACATCGAAAAACGCATGCAGCTTATCGGCGAAGTCGGCGAGGAAATCGTCACGCGCGAGGAGCTGCGCTCACTTCTAGAGACGAAAACAAAGCCCATTGCCTACGACGGTTTTGAGCCGTCAGGCATACCGCATATAGCCCAGGGAATTCTTCGTGCAATAAACGTCAACAAGATGCTGAAAGCAGGCGTCAAGTTCAAGATGTACGCCGCCGACTGGCACGGCTGGACCAACCTAAAGTTCGGCGGGGACCTTGAGAAGATACAGAAAGCCGGGGACTTTCTTATCGAGGTCTGGAAGGCTTCCGGGATGGACACAAAAAAAGTCGAGTTCATTCGCGCGGTGGACATTGTAGACGACCAGGAATACTGGAAAAAAGTGATAAGGATTGCGCAGAACACCACAGTCAACAGGGTGATAAGATGCGGACAGATCATGGGGAGGAAAGAGGACGAAATCCAGAAAGCTTCCCAGATAATTTATCCGTGCATGCAGTGCGCAGACATCTTCGAGCTGGAAGCCGACATTACCCAGCTTGGAATGGACCAGAGAAAGGTGAATATTCTTGCCAGAGAGCTTGGACCATCGCTCGGTTTCTGGAAGCCTGTTGTAGTGAGCCACCACATGCTTATGGGACTGAACAAGCCGCCGGAAGGAGTCAATGACCCCGTTGAACGCGCCATAGCGATGAAGATGTCAAAGAGCATCCCTGACAGCGCAATATTCATGACAGATTCTGCACAGGACGTTGAGAGAAAGATATCGAAGGCGTATTGTCCCGAGAAACAGACAAATGACAATCCGCTGATTGAATATATGCAGTACATAATTTTTGAGAGCTTCGACGAGGTTACTGTGGAAAGGCCGGAGAAGTTCGGCGGCGACGTCACTTATACGAACATAGGCGAGCTTTGCAGGGATTTTGAAGCGGGGAAGCTGCATCCAATGGACCTGAAAAGCGCAACATCCAGCCGCGTCAACGACTTGCTGGAGCCCGTCAGGAAACACCTTTCCAAAGGGAAGGCAAAGCAGCTGGCGGATTTTGTCAAAGCGCAGCAGGTCACGAGATAATCAGAGCATTTTGTCGAAATAATACCCGCCTTTCTCATAGCCCATGGATGCGTAGAATTTGTGCGCGCCTTTCCTGTCCTTGTGAGATTCAAGAAACATCTTCCTGCAGCCAAGTTCTTTTGCCTTCTTTTCCGCCAGCTTCAGCAAGCTTTTTCCCACGCCTTTTCTCCTGAAATCCGGCGAGACGTACATTTCATCAATTTCCATTATCGGCTTGGAATACCTCACCACCTTCCTCACGCAGAACGTCACAAAACCTATCAGCTTCTTCTTTTCCTCAGCCACAAATACAAAGCTCCTTGAATCCCTTAACATTTTCGCAAACGAATCGTTGTTCCGCCTAGAGTACCTGTCATCCCCTACAAAATCATTGAGAAGAGGAATCAATCCTTCATAATCCGACAGCCTCGCGCGCCTTATTATCATTCAATCACTCAAACTTATGCAAATATTTTGACAAATCAACCCTTTTGTTCCTTATTTCTATCCCGTCTTTTTTCAAAAGCGATATTTTCTTGTCAACTTTCCCGCCCTTCAGGCAGCCGTCATAGCCGTGAATCCTGCCGCTGGCAGACACGCATTTGTAGCAGGGATACAATTCAGGATGCTGGTTGCGCCGCATCACCTGCCCTATTGCGCGCGGGCTGGACTTTGTCACGCGCGCAAGCTCGCCGTATGTTGTGACTTTGCCCTTCGGGATTTTTCTCAACAGAAACAGGGCTTTATGCATATTCTAAATATGTAATGATAGATTTTTAAAAAACCTTGACTTAGACTAACTATATGCAAGATGCAATAGAAAGAACAAAAGAGTACGTCCGCCGGAATATGGAAGAATACAAGGACGCCACGCACGACTGGTTTCACATAGAACGCGTCTGGAACACGGCGAAGCTGATAGCCAAGGAGGAGGGAGCTGATTTGTTCGTGGTCGAGATGGCGACTTTGCTGCACGACATAGACGACTTCAAATTTAATTCCCATGAAACCGCCGTCAAATCCGCCGCATGGCTCCAATCCCTGGGAGTGGACTCCGGCACGGCAGAAAAGATAATACATATTGTGGAGAACATCTCATTCAAAGGCTCTGCGGAACAAAATAAAATACAGACTCTTGAAGGCAAAGTGGTGCAGGATGCCGACAGGCTGGATGCAATAGGGGCATTCGGGATTGCACGGGCATTTACCTACGCAGGCTATAAGAACATACCAATTTTCAACCCTTCTGTTGAAGCAAGGGAAAATATGAGTTTCGAACAGTATAAGAGAACAGAAGGCTCGGCTATCAATCATTTTCATGAAAAACTCCTGCTCCTGAAAGACAGGATGAACACTAAAACAGGAAGGCTAATGGCGGAAGAAAGGCATAATTTTATGGAAAGTTATCTGAGGCAGTTTTTTAAGGAAGCAAAAGGTGAAAGTTAGATATGCTTGACATAAAACTCGTACGCGAGCAGCCGGAGAAGGTGCTGGACAACCTTTCAAAGAGGAACGACCCCGCCGTCGTGCACGCGCTTCACGAACTGGTTGAAGCCGACAAGGAACGCCGCGACGTGCTTCAGGACGTGGAGAAACTGAAGCAGAAGAGGAACACCATAACGAAGACAATCATGGAAATGAAGGCGCAGGGAAAACCTTCAGACGCCTCCATGAAGGAGGCTGCCGAGCTTCCCGGCAAAATCAAAAAACTGGACGAACGCCTCGTCGAGCTCGACGCCCAATGCAGGAAGCTGCTGCTGCAGATACCCAATATGCTGCATGAATCTGTGCCGATAGGCAAAGATGACACTGAAAATAAGGAGATAAAAAGATGGGGAAAGCAAAGCTTCGATTTTACGCCAAAAAACCACGTCGAGCTTGCGGAAGGGCTCGGGCTGCTTGACATAGAGCGCGCCGCGAAGATTGCAGGACACGGATTCTACTATCTCAAGGGGCAGCTTGTGATGCTCGACCGGGCGCTCCAGCAGTTCGCGCTGGAATTCCTGATAAAGAAAGGGTTCACGATTGTCCAGCCGCCTTTCATGATGTCGCGGAAAGCTTACGAAGGCGTGACAAGCCTGGCTGATTTTGAAGACGTGCTCTATAAAATAGAGGGCGAGGATTTGCACCTCATAGCGACAAGCGAGCACCCGATGGCGGCCATGTTCATGGACGAGACGCTAATCATGGACAAACCGATAAAGCTCGCAGGCATCTCGCCGTGCTTCAGGAAAGAAGTCGGCACGCACGGCAAATACACCCGCGGGATATTCCGCGTGCACCATTTCAACAAGATAGAACAGTTTGTATTCTGCCTTCCGGAAGACAGCTGGAAAATTCACGAAGAGATGCAAAGATACAGCGAAGAGCTGTATCAAACGCTGGGAATACCGCACAGGGTCGTAAATGTCTGCACCGGCGACATGGGCATAATGGCAGCCAAGAAATACGACACGGAGTTTCTCATGGCAGACGGACAGTACAGGGAGATCGGCTCGAACAGCAACTGCACCGACTACCAGGCAAGAAGGCTCAACGTCAAATACCGCGAGAAAGAGGGCGCGCCTCCCGCCGGTTTTGTGCACACGCTGAACAACACTGCGCTTTCAGGAAACAGGCCGATCATAGCCATAATGGAGAACTACCAGAAGGAAGACGGCACAATAGAAGTGCCGAAGGCTTTGCAGCAATACATGGACGGCGCAAAAGTTATCGATAAACAGTAGTAATTTCTAACTTAAAAGTGGTAACAAATCGAAAGCTTTAAAAAGCTTCTCAATAAAGAAAAATACGATAGATATGGATGTTTTCAGAGTATTGACAGACAAGGGCTCGTTTGACGTGCCTTTTGAACTGCCGGAACTGGGCACCATAGTCCCTTATGCACAGCTTCACAGGCAGGCACCGCCTGGTCATGCTATTTTTGCAGCATACAGCCACAACAGATTTGACAACGCTTTTCACGACAGGGATGTCAAGAGGTACAATGACAGGAAAAGAAGCTGGTACGGAGAGATAACGCATGATTCAGCAGAGGACAGAATGCACGGCGGCGAGCAGTCTCCGAGCGAGGGACACATACCTATCCTGTACAAGTCAAATGACGGCAGGGACGATGAAATTCTCATCAAAGCATGGGCTCCAAAGCCAGGGCTGGTTGTCCCGATTGCGGACAATGTTAAAGGATATAGATTTTTCCAACCGTTCACGCTCATTCCGGAAAAGACAGTGCCTTTCGAAGAGCGGGCAGAAGCAGAGAGAGCTTATTTAGAATTTGACTTACCTGCTGTAGAAATATCAGGATTTTACAGACCTGACAATTTCAAGGGTGGCAAAAGGTTCGTTGGGCGCGACTTCGACCCGGACTTCGGCGACTACGGCCGGTTCTACGTCCTTGCGGACAGGCGCCCGCTCGACTCCGGTGTTGACGGGGTTGCCTCTCGTCCCGCCTATGCAGAACATAACGTAATTGGCGAGATTGACATCAGGACTGCATCAGAAGCTAAGGCATAATTTTTTATTCTAGTCACGCAAAGAAAGTTACATGAACCTCTGTTTCCTGTCGAGCGCCAGAGAGAGATAGATCTTTTTATAACATATTAAGTTCTTCCTTCTTGTTCATCTTGAATGCGCCTGAAATTGCCGTCTTCAGGCGACATACAGGGATGCATTCAGGATTCCATTTTCCAAGCGAACCCGCGATTAAAGTCGTGTACGTGTTGGAAAGTGTAATTATCCCGGCAGCTGGCTACACGCTGCCTTATATCGAAGCGCCGCACTCTGGCGCTGATGACATAAAATACATCTGCAAGAATTTTTCAAATTCAAGCAGCAGTGGTCTCAGGACTTTGATAAGGCAGCTAGACGGTTCGTTGGGCGCAACTTCAACCCGGACATCGGCGACAAGTCTCAAGACTCGCAAACGGCCGGTTCAACGTCAATTCTTTTTGGAACAAACAGACGCATATGCGTCATCCGACTTCGAAAAAGAAGCGCAAATGCGAACAGGCACCCGCTCAACTCCGGTAAATCGTTCCTCCATAGAAGCGAGCCGACTGACAGGGTTGCCTCTCGTCCTAGCAGCCCTGCCGGGATTTTCATGAATCTATATAATCAAATCTGCTCCTATGATAACCTTCTTCTGGCTTACAGGAAAGCAAGGAAAAACAAGACTTCAAAATGGTATGTGCACAAATTCGAGAAAGAGCTTGAGAGGAACCTGGCAAAGCTCGAGGCTGAACTAAGGACGGACACTTATCAGCCGCATCCCCTCAAGAATTTTGTCATACGTGACCCAAAGACAAGGACAATAAGCTCGTCCCATTTTCGCGACCGCGTCGTGCACCATGCCATATGCAACGTCATAGAACCGCTTTTCGAGAAATCATTCATACATGATTCGTATGCAAGCCGGAAAGGCAAAGGAACTCACGCAGCGATAAAACGATTCGACACATTCAAGAGAAAAGCGAGCAAAAACGGACGACTTGTCAAGAACGCCAAAGACGGCAACATGACTATCGGGTACTTCCTAAAAGCCGATATAAGGCACTATTTTGAAACAGTTGACCATGAAATACTGCTAAAGATACTGGCAAAGAAGATAAATGACGATAAGGTCATGAGCCTGATAAGGAAAATAGTAGCAAACCATTCGACTAAAAACTGGAAAGGCATGCCCATAGGAAACCTGACATCACAGTTCTTCGCTAACATTTACCTCAACGAGCTTGACAAGTTCGTGAAGCATAATCTCCGCGCACGATTCTACATACGATACCTTGATGATTTCGTGATTCTGCACGACAAAAAAGTGGTTCTTGAATGGTGGAAATCCAGAATAGACGAATTTCTAAAAAATTCACTGAAGCTTGAATTGCATCCAGATAAGTCTAAAATATATGCACTGCACAGCGGAGCAAATTTTCTTGGGTTCAGGATTTTTTACCACCACAAGCTCCTGAAAAAGAGCAATTTGCGATCAATGAATCTCAGAATGGAAGAACTTGCTGAAGACTACAAAAACGGCAACATATCACAGGGAGAATTGGACGCAAAAATCAGCGGATGGTGCGCTTACGCTGTACATGGAAACACTTACAAGATTCGCAACAGAATCAGAAAAAACATGAAGAAAATCACTCAATCTTTATAAGCATTTCTCTATATTATATCTAAGAATAAAAAATAGGGTGCCCAAATGCAAATAAACATAACCGACCTGCCTTCTGAAAGATTCTTCGTGAAGCTAAATAAGGAATTTGCATACAAGATAAATAATTCAGTAACTATGAAGTATGGAAGCATCAGGAAACTGGCAAAAGTGATGAATCTCTGGTCAGGCTCGCTTTGTTCATGGCGGAAAAACAGTAATTATCCCCTAAAAATTCTTTCTGAAATCTGCAGATTATGCGAAATCGACCTGAATAAGGAACAGCAAAATATAATAGAATTGAAAAGCTGTTTTTACAAAAACAGAAATTTCGGGAACGCAAAAAGCAAACCAATATACCCAAAATTTCCAATCACGCTAACACCTGAGCTTTCCTCGGTCATTGCCCATCTTTTTTGTGACGGCTGTGTAAGCACTGAAAAGAATGGGTATCTGCATGTGCATTATTATAACAAGGACAGGGGGCTTCTTGAAATTTTCAAAGAACATACAAGGAAAGTCTTCGGAGATTTTGAAATATATCAATCTAAAAATAAGGGAGTCGATTTCGTGACTTTGCCTTCCCCAGTAGGCGTAATCCTAAAAACTGTTGTTCCGGATTTCAACGGCAAAACCTGTAGAATTCCGGATTTCATAAAGAACAGCAATGATACGGAAATAAAGAGGACTTTTGTCAAGGCATTTGCTGATGACGAGGGTTCAGTAAAATTCAAGCCACCTTACAGGCATATAGAGCTTTCATGCAGCAATGAAAACATGCTTTTTGACTTAAGAAAAATGATAGAGGAATTTGGAATAAGATGTGGGACTGTATGTTACAAGAATCATAACGGATTTGATTTTTATTATTTCTACGTTCGGGGATACGAGAATCTTAAGAAATTCAAAGAAAGCATAGACTTTATTCATAAAGAAAAAGCCAATAAATTAGAATCTATCCTGAACTCCAAGCAGATACCTCACTATGGGCAAGTGGAGAGCAAGGAATTAGTTATAAACCTGCTCAAATCTGGCAGGAAAAGGACTGAAATAGCCAAAGAATTGAACAGGAATATTTCGACAATAGACTACCATATACGTATTCTAAGGCAAAAAGGAGTTATAAATTAGATTAATCGGTGATTTTTTCATGTCGTACACACTAATCCTATGCGAGAAACCAACCTCCGCGAAGGCGATAGCAGAGGCGCTTGCCGACGGCAAGCCGAAGAAAGTGGGCGAGAAGGTGTTCTGGTATGAGTTTGAAAAGGACGGGAAGCCTTTCGTCGCCGTGCCTGCCGTAGGACATCTTTTCACGCTCAAGCAGTCTGACAAAGGCTGGGCTTATCCCGCCTTCAACGTCGAATGGGTTCCGACGTTCCAGGCAAACAAGTTCGCGAAGTTCACCGAACCCTATTTCAGGAACATAGAGACTCTTGCTAAAGATGCCAAGGACGTAATCATCGCCACAGACTATGACGACGAGGGGGAAGTGATAGGCTTCAATATATTGCAATTCCTTCTCGGAAGAAAAGACGCAAGCCGCATGAAATTCTCGACAATGACGAAGGAGGAGCTGCTTGACAGCTACGCGCACCCCACAAAGCTCAACAAGAATCTCATCGAGTCGGGGCTTGCAAGGCATTACCTGGACTTTTACTGGGGCATCAGTTTGACACGGGCGCTGACTTTGGCGGTAAAGAGCGCGCAGAAGAGATTCAGGATAGTTTCAACCGGACGCGTGCAGGGACCCGTCCTTCACATGCTTACCAAGCACGAGAAGAAAATAAAGGCGTTCAAGGCGGACCCGTTCTGGGAAATAGAGATGCAGGTCCAGATAGGAAAGTCCCTGCTCACGGCAGAGTACGGGAAAAAGATATGGGACAAGAAGACGGCGGAGGAGACGCTGAAGAAGGCGAATGTCAAGACTGCAACGGTCAAGAACATCACCAAAAAAGTGATGAGTCAGGCGCCGCCGAAACCCTACAACACAACGTCGATGCTGGCGGACATTTACCGCTACTTCGGCTACAGTCCGCAGCAGGGACTCAGCATTGCAGAGACGCTGTATCAGGCGGGAATGATTTCCTACCCGCGAACAAGCAGCGAAAAGCTCCCGAAAGATATCAATTACAAGAAGATAATAACGCAGCTCGGTAAGCAGAAAAATTATGAAAAGGATGCAAAGCAGCTGTTGGCAGGAGAGCTAAAGCCGGAAGAGGGCGCAAGAACCGACGCCGCGCACCCTGCGGTATACCCAACGGGCGTGTACAAGAAAACTGGCGAAAAGCAGCAGAAGGTTTACGACCTGATAGTCAGAAGATTCCTTGCGGTGTTCGGGCAGCCGGCAAAGAGGGAGTCGAACAAGATAGAACTAGACGCGAACGGCGTCGTATTCTCATTGAGCGGAAAGAAGACAATCGAAGCCGGGTGGACTTCCCTTTACGGCAAGTACGCCCAGCGCGAGGAAATAATACTGCCCAACATAAAAACCGGCGACTCGATGCCCGTCAAAAAAATAGACATGCTTGCGAAGGAAACGCAGCCTCCCCCCCGCTTCTCGCAAGGTTCCGTGCTAAAAGAAATGGAACAGAGAAACCTCGGCACAAAAGCAACCAGGGCGCAGATACTCCAGATACTTTACAACCGAGGATACCTTCTCGGGAAGAGCATAGAAGTGACGGAGCTTGGCGAGCAGCTCTCCGACATACTTGAGAAGAACATCCCGGACGTCATATCGGAAAAGCTGACGGGACATTTCGAGGAAATGACGGAACTGATAGAAAACGGGAAAGCGAAGAGAGAGGACGTGCTTGACGACGCAAAGAAAAGAATAACAAAAATCTGCGACGCGTTCAGGAAGAAGGAAAAGAAGATAGGGGAACTGCTGACTGAATCAGTCATCGCGACGCAGGACAAGCAGTCGAAGCTTGGTACCTGCTTAAGCTGCGGCGGCACGCTCAAGGTCCACAAGAACTGGAGGACAGGCAAGCGCTTCGTCGGATGCACAGGGTATCCGAAAGGATGCAGGACAGGATTCCCGCTGCCGAGAGAGGGGCTGATAATGTCCACGGACAAATCTTGCGACACATGCAAGCAGCCGATAATACAGGTCCAGAAGCCGGGAGCGCGCCCGTTCAGGATGTGCCTTGACCCGACGTGCAAGACAAAAGAGGACTGGCTTGACAAGAACAGGCTGAAGCAGGCGCAGATAGCGAGCAGGAAAGCGAGCAAGGAAGCCGAGCAGTTGCGATGCACGTGCGGTAAGCAGCTTAAGACAAAAAGAGCATTGACACTCCATCAGAAAACGCACACGCTCGCGAAAGCCTAGCCAAGGAAGCCGCGTATGAAACCCGCGCGCGTTATGTTCTCCCTGAGGCTCTGATTTTTGCGCGCCAGGTCGTCGGCGATTATCGAAGTCACCTTCCTGTGCTTCTCGTCAGGCTCGAAGCCGAAGCGTTCAGAAACGCCCTCGACAACTTTTCCGATTTCTCCGGGGAACAGTTTCATGTTGTCCCTGTTGAGGTAAATCATCGAGTCCCTCATGTCGTTCTCGAAATTGGGATAAATATCCTTTATGTAATCAATATCATTCTCTGTCAGAGCGTTCATTCCGAGGAGTTCCGGCGGCAGCCCGTAGGAGTACATGGACGCGCAAAAAGTAATTGCCCTGGGCAGATGCAACCCATTAATGTTTCTGGAATATCCGAACAGCCCGATGTGAAGCTTTCTTTTTCTCCTCGAAGGTATGTACGGCGATATGTTATTGACAGCGCCGACTACCAGAGTTACCTGCTTCTGATATTCAGCAACCAGCCTGCCGATTATTTCCATCAGGCGGCTCTCATCTACGGGCGTCGGCTTTGACGGGCGCGTCCCGTTCAGGTGTTTTACGGCAGACGTGACGTCGTCTATCTTGTAGTCGTACTTGAATGCGGATTGCAATGTAAAAGTGTGCACGCTCGGGTAGCCTTCCAGGCAGTTCCTGACGTTTGTGGGCTTGAAGTTGCCGCGGAACGGCGCCGAGCCGCATCCCAGTATCGGCAGTATATCAACCGATGTCTTCTCCTGCAAAGCATGAAGACGCTGGAAAGCAATCTTGAGCAGAAGAACGGTTGCAAGGTTTCCGTAATTCAAAGCCGGGTCGCTTCTTGCCAGCCAGACGCGCTGGTAATCTTTGATGTGCTCCGCTTCCATGTATTTCTCCGTTATTTCATCGGCGCGCAGTATGGAGTCCTTTTCCTCCATCAGCGGAATGAGTCGGAGCGATTCGGGCCGGAACTTTCCTATCCATTCCGACACGGACATGCTTCCCAGAGAACTGTGCTGCTTTCCGACTACATGCTTCCTGTAGTATTCAGCTATCCTCACCAGCTCTTCGTGGCTTGTCGTCATGGGCAGGGCGATCTCGAATATCGGCGCGGCATCCTTGTTGTAGAAAAGGTTTGCAGTGTCAAAATTCCTCGGTATGCTCTCGAGGGTTTCCAGAAGAATCTTTGCCTCGTTCCTCTCGACGGCGGGGTTCGGCACCCTGAGCGTGAGGAAAACGTTGTCCCCAAGTGTGTTCTTTGAGAAATAAGGCTCGTATTTGGTCAGCAGCTTTTTTACCACGAAATTATCGACTTCCTTGCCCTCGCAATCCCACAACTGCTCAAGGCAGCCTATGTGAGAGAACGCGTAGAAGACTTCCTTTATCTCGTCCTCGCCGCCGAGCTCGCTGGAGTCGGAGAAAAAAGGCTGAGTTACGTTGTCCGGATGCTGGGTTGACATCGCCCTGGACACTTGGATTTTCATCGTCTAGATTCTTTCCTTATAGTTTAAATCTTTAGACCGAGCCCCTTTTATGAATTGCCCTGCAATGATTATTATGCATTCCATAAAACTGGGAGATATAACGCTGACATGGTTCGGACATGCGTCGTTCATGCTGGAAATCCACGGCTTGCACACGAGAATCTACATAGATCCGCACGTGCTCCCGGAGAGCGTCGAAGAGGCTGACATAGTACTCGTGACTCACGAACATTTCGACCATTGCAACGTCGAGAACATAAAGAAGCTGCGAGGCGCAGGCACAAAGGTTCTCGGGCCCCCAAGCGTCATGAAGAAGCTCGGTTTCGGCTCCCCGATGAACATCGACAAAATAACGAACATAAACGGAATAAAAATCACTGGAACTGACGCCTACAACATAAACAAATTCAGGTCTCCAGACAACCCGTTCCACCCGCGCGGGCTTGGAATCGGCTACCTGATAGAAACCGGCGGCAATGTCATATACCACGCCGGTGATACGGACAACATACCGGAAATGGCATCGCTCGGACGCGTTGACATAGCTCTGCTGCCGATAGGCGGGACGTACACGATGACAATTCAGGAAGCGGCGGAGGCTGCGAAGATTATCAAGCCGGCGACGGCGATACCGATGCACTACAACTCGGACAAATACGGAATTTCCGGAATCAACGCAAACCCTGAAGAATTTGCGAAACTGATACCACAAATAAAAGTGCAGATATTAGAGCCGCTAGTTTAGTTCTCAGAAAATAATACTTTGTTCCCGGAAGTATAAATCGATATCCTGCAGGGTTTTCTTTTTATACCGGCATGAAGTAACTGGGAGAGGGTCTGGTTCTCCCCTCCGTAAAAATGGAGGGATTTCATGAAAACGATAACAGAAACAAAAATTGCAGCGACACATCCTCTGGGCGAACTGATGCAGACAAACAGAAGGCCTTCTGTACTTGGCAGTGCCGAACTCGCCGTTGTAGCAAGAGCCGAGTCTGCGGCGCTCGCGGCTGCAAGGCACTATTTCGAGAAAGAGGGTTTCACAGAAGTGACTGTACCTCACATAACGCAGGTTACGGGAGCGTGCGAGAACATAGACACGCTGTTCGAGCTCGACTATTTCGGAGAGAGCGGCTACCTGGTGCAGACCGGGCAGCTGTACCTAGAGGCGCTGATATCAAGGTTGGGCAAAGTCTACTGCATCGGGCCAAGCTTCCGGGCGGAGCCTGACATAGACGAACGTCACCTGACGGAGTTCACTCTGGTGGAGATAGAATTTCCGGGCGACTTCGAGCAGCTTCTGGCGCACATGGAAAACATAACGTACGCCATGATACATGCCGCCGCTTCCTGCGAGGCGCTGGCAGAGCTTGGCATAAACACCGGAAGGCTGAAAGCTGTGAAGAAACCTTTCGCAAGGATGACATACGACGAGGCAATCAAAAAACTGCAGCAGCACGGAATAGACATATCCTGGGGAGATGACCTGAAAAGCAAACACGAGAAGCTGCTCGCAGGCGACAGCCCCCTCTTCATAACGCACTACCCGGAGAAGATAAAATTCTTCAACATGAGGAGAAACGGTTTGCACGTCAACAGCTGCGACCTGATTCTCCCGCGCAGCGGCGAGGCGGCTGGAGCGGCCGAAAGGGAGCACGACCACAAGCTTCTCTGCGAGAAGCTTGTAAACTCTGAGATGTATGAAAAGCTCCGGAAAAGGGGAAAGGACGTCAAGGATTTCAAGTGGTACCTTGACATCGTCGAGAAATATCCGATACAGCACGCAGGCTGCGGCATAGGACTGAACAGGGTGATGCAGTTCATCCTGGACACAGACGACATACGGGCATGCACGCCGTTCCCGATGAACAGGGAGTCGCTGATGTAACTGAACCAGTCAGGAAAATGGGAGGGAGAAATATGAACAACAATTAGATTTGGGAGTAGGCAAAAATAACCGGAAAAAGCTCATTTTCCTATTTTCACAAAAGGCTCGTCACACCTTTGAACAACAGGATGAGTATTATGACTATGGATATCAACGGAAGGCTAATGTGGAAAAGAATTATGAAGGCTGAAACGACGTCGATAAGCCCATAAACCTTTCCGACAATGTCGGCGCCTACGCTTGCCAAGCCCTTCATCAGATGGATAATGAACAGCGGTATCGTAAGGAAGAGCAGGTTTGTATTTGTATAAATGGCAATCGCAGTGACGATGTCAACGATTCCAAGTATCTTTACAGCAAGCATAGCTAAATGCTGACGGAAATGCTTTTATTTGCTAAAGAATACTGAACTTCCCAACCTGTTTCAGGCCGTCTTTCGCTATCACGAACTCGATTGAACGCCCTTCCTGAAGGCTGCGATGCTTGCGTAAAATCGCCAAACGATGGCTGTCCTTCTCTGTGCGGCGCAACTCGACCAGGGTCTTGCTCCAGTATTTTGCAATAGTTCTGGACGTAAGCTCCACCTCGCCGCTCTTCCCGTAAACCTGGTTCGTGATTATCACAGGTATGCGTTCGGTTCGCGTGATTCTTGAGAGAATCGAATACTGCGTTGCGAGCTGTTTGTTTATTTCCTGGAAATTCTTCCCGTCCATCTCGAGCCTGTAAAGAGCCACCATGGAATCGATGACTATCAAGCCTATTGTTTTGTCTATAGCTTTCTCCAGTTCCTTGAAAGCGCGGTGCTGCTCTGCCCAGGAATAAACCTGCACGAATTTTATGTCCTTCAGGTGCTTCTCGGTGCCGCCGATTTGTTCGAAGCGCTCGAGGGAGAAAGAGCCTTCTGTGTCGATGTAGATAACCTTCTTGCCCGACTCGCAGCAGGCAAGCGCAGAGGACAGGACGATATTGGTCTTTCCGCAGCCCGGAGGCCCGTAGACGTTCGTTATGGCATCGTCCTCTATGCCTCCGTCAAGAAGCTTGTCAAGTGGCGTGCCGGTCGAAAGACGCATAGTAGAAGTAAACATGGAAATGATTTAAGACGATAGAGGACTTTGAATAATGAATGTTTTGTAAACCTGCTTAACACACCTTTTTGACCACCCGCAGATTTAGGAGTGCGTCATCCCTAAATCTTTATATACTTTTAGTGTACATGATATCCTAAAAGACGTGGTTTCACAAGGGTGTCAAGATGAGGATAGAGATACGGAAGAACGGCGCTGCGGTAATCATAACATTCGACACCTTACCGCAGAAGTTCGACTCCGACTACGAGCGGAACAAGTTCTTCCGCGAGCTGCACGGATGGAACCAAGTTGTTCCACGCGGGGAGAAGCGCTACGAGTACAGGCGGCCCGGGATTCTGGACGAGGTTCCGCACATAAAGGTGGCTGACAGCGCATTCATCGTGGCTCTGGAGCACATGAAGAGAATGGAGCAGTTCTTTGACGAGTGGCACGAGAAGGTGCACTGCGAGATGATGAAGATAATGATGGACCCGGAACAGATGAGGAAGCTGCTGGTGAGGGAGCAGGAAAGGGACGACGGGAGGCAGTAAGGGCAATCGCATGCTCTGATTTTGGGTTTGTTTTGAGCATGGGATCCCGAAGACGTCCTTGTCCGCAAAAGGCGGTAATTTGGGGCGTCTTCAAGATAAATAATGCTGCAAATCATAATTATAGTAAAAATGGGTGATATTGATATGACAGAAGACGTAAGACTTAAAGTCGGAGAACTGACAGAGAGAGGAGACTTTGGCCGGGGCATAATAAGGATTTCCGCAAAGGATATGAAACGGGTAGGAATAACAGAAGGAGATATAATAGAATTAGAAGGAAAAAGAAAGACTGCTGCAATAGCGGTGCGTGCTTATCCTGTTGACATAGGTCTGGATATAATAAGAATGGACGGCCTGGAAAGGCGCAATTGCGGTTCGGGCATAGGTGAGGCTGTCAAGGTTAAAAAAGCTGCCGTTGCCGAAGCAAAATCTGTTACGATTGCACCCGCACGCAAAGGCATAATAATTCACATGGGCGGCAATCTCATAAAGCAGAACATTCTGATGAGACCCCTTATCGCAGGAGACATTATAATTCCAAACCCTATCGTCCAGGACCGCCGGAGCAACAGCGTATTCGAGCAGTTTTTCGGCATGGATTTTGGAGAGTTCTTATTTACACCGTTCGGAGAAGAGAAATTCGTGGTCGTAGCTACCGAACCGAAGGGCATCGTGCGCGTTACCAGAGCGACAGACGTTGAATTGCTTCCGCAAATGACAAAACCTTTGGAAGAAGAAAGAATACCAGAAGTTACATACGAAGACCTTGGCGGACTTCACGAAGAGGTAAAGAAAGTCAGGGAAATGATAGAGCTTCCGCTCAAGCATCCGGAATTGTTTGAGCGCCTTGGCATTGAGCCGCCGAAAGGGATTTTGCTCCACGGCCCGCCAGGAAGCGGCAAGACGCTGCTTGCGAAAGCCGTGGCAAACGAATCGGGTGCTAAGTTCTTTGTGATAAATGGTCCGGAGGTTATGTCAAAATTTTACGGCGAGTCGGAGGAAAATCTCCGCAAGATATTCGAACAGGCGGAGAAGAACGCGCCAAGCATCGTATTTATTGATGAGATAGATTCAATCGCGCCAAAGAGAGAAGAGGTAAAAGGTGAAGTTGAAAAACGCGTTGTGAGTCAACTTCTCACGCTGCTCGACGGATTAAAGTCAAGAGGAAAAGTTATAGTCATCGGTGCGACAAACATACCAAACTCGCTAGACCCGGCGCTGAGGAGACCCGGGAGATTCGACAGGGAGATAGAACTCGGCGTTCCGAACAAAGAAGGAAGAAAAGAGATTTTGCAGATTCATACGAGAGGCATGCCGCTCAACAAGAACGTTGATCTTGTCCAGATAGCTGATATAACTTATGGCTATGTTGGTGCGGACATAACTGCCCTTTGCAAAGAAGCTGCCATGCATGCGCTGAGAAGGGTACTGCCAGATATCGGTTCGATAAAGGGCGACAGACCTATACCGCAGGAAATACTGAAGAACCTTATAGTGACAAAAGAGGATTTTGAATACTCGATGAAGATGGTCGAGCCCTCCGCGATGAGGGAAGTGCTCATAGAAATACCGAAGGTCAAATGGGAGGACATAGGCGGCCTGGAAGAGATAAAGAGATCCATGAAGGAAGTCATAGAATGGCCTCTCAAGTTTCCGGACTCTTTCAAGAGGCTGGGAATAAAGCCGCCTACCGGTGTGCTGCTGTTCGGACCTCCGGGATGCGGCAAGACGCTACTTGCGAAAGCCGTCGCCAACGAGTCCGGAGCCAATTTCATATCCGTGAAGGGACCTGAGCTGCTCTCGATGTGGGTGGGCGAGAGCGAAAAGCATATCAGGGACGTCTTCCGCAGAGCGAAACAGGTTGCGCCCGCAATAATATTCTTCGATGAAATAGACGCGCTGGTACCCCGCAGGGGAATGAACCAGAGCGACAACGTGTCAGAACGCGTGGTCAGCCAGCTGCTTGCAGAGATATCGGGATTGGAAGATTTGCACGACGTAGTTGTCGTTGCCGCCACCAACAGGCCTGACATTGTAGACCCCGCGCTTCTAAGGCCCGGCAGGTTTGACAGGCAGATACTTGTCCCGACACCTGACGAGAAGTCGAGACTCGCGATACTCAACGTTCACACGCATGACATGCCGCTTGCAAACGACATCGACTTGAAGAGGATGGCAAAAGAGACGCCGGGCTACTCGGGCGCGGACCTTGAGGCGCTTATTCGCGAGGCGGGACTGAATGCAATGAGAAAGGACCCGAACACGAACGTTGTAACGCGCAGCGATTTCGAGCACGCACTGAAAGAGATAAAGCCCTCGGTGAGCGAAGAGATGAACCAGTTCTACGAGAGCATACTGAAGAAGAGAAAGGCGCAGGTCATAGAGGAAGAAATCACATACACAGGGTGAGCTTTTTTCTTTGGTGAAGAAAAATCCTCAAGGGAAAAAGAAACATATTACTATTGGTTCACTGGCGTTCACAAGAAAGTGATGGTATGAAAACATGCATAGTCTGCAATAACCAGGCATCCGGCACGCGGATACGAGAGGATGTCGAGGCGGCTTTTTGCAACAGGCATCTCCCAAGGGAAGGAATAACAATAACCATACGGTGTTAACATGAGCATACACGAAGACTTCGAGAAAGCAAAAGACGTCAAAGAGATATTCGAAGTGGTCAAGGACTCAGTTAGAGCAACGCTGAACGAGTCGCGAGCGGGAATCGACTTGGGGCTCGTGGACTTGGGAAACAGCCACAACCAGCTTCTCAGCGCATACTATCCTGTCGGCTCCAACATAATAGTTCTCAACAAGACGCCGCTAAAAAGGGTAACCGAGACAAAACCCGATCTCATGAAGCCGTACGTCTTTGTCGTGCTCCTTCACGAATACATACACTCGCTCGGCTACCTTGACGAAGCCACAGTAAGAAAGCTCACTCATCGCATAACAAAGACGATATTCAACAGTTCAGGAAAGACCGCTCAGGGTGCGTCAGGCATTATAACTGAAATGGCGGAAGACATGACAAAATTCTTTCCCTTCCTGCTTTATCCGGGCGGTCATCCTGCAGATGACAAGATGCATCTTATAGAGCTTGAAGAACCGGACTACATCGGTTAAGCCTTTTTCTTTTCTGAAAAGAAAAACTCTTAAGAGAAAAAGAAAATTATCCGCAGATTCATTGAAAACTGCTGCCTTTAGGCAGCAGATGAAACTCAATGAATCTGGGATGCCATGTTCCATGAAACCCACACCTTTAGGTGTGGGATATTAGGAACATATCATTACAAATATGGCTCACTGGCGTTTCGCATTTAATTCTGCCTTTGTACCAAAACCAGTATTAAAGGAGCGCGCCAATTTCCATTTATGACATGCATGGCCTGCGGTCAGAGAGCGGTTGCCATCGTCGTGAGAAGGGGCATAGAAGTCGCGTTCTGCACGATCCATATGCCGGCTAAGATGATAGCTGTCGCAAACTGAGCTACTGATATCCTGTTGCCTGCTCTTGATTATTTTTATCTCTGCGCGAGTTGTTATATAGCGCATCAAAATGTTTTCTGTATTCAGGATGGCTGACGTCTATTCCCATTTCTTCCAAGAACCTCGCTATCGCGCGCGTAGAGCGCAGCGGCCTTGAATCTTTTGTCTCTAAATGTCTAGAATAAGCCATTTACTTTCCCCTGTGGTACTTTTCCCATATTTCAACGAACTTAACAAAATTATCGATTATCTTTATGCCGTCCGCGCCCATTTCCGGGTTGAAGTGCACTCCAAAGAACGGTTTCTCTACCTCTCCTATAATCTCCGGGTATTTCGATGACGCGAACACCTCGAAGTTCTCGGGCAGCTCGTCTATAACCCCGTCGCAGTTGCTGAATGCCACGAACATCTTCTTCATGTCCAGAGTCAGCGAACAGGGGTGGTCGATCTTGACGCGGACCTGCTTCTCCGGTTTTCCCTTGGTGGCTTTTGCGCCGTAAGCCCCGACCAGAAATATTGAGGCTGCACCGATGGCGAGAAGCGGCTTGTCAGTGCCCTTGATGATTTTCTCGTTGTGCTTCTGGTTTTTCATGTCGCCGTCGCTGAGAATGAAGGCGGAAGACGTCATGTCGGCCTTCTCGGGCTTTACAACAACCTTTTGCCCTCGCACAAGACGGGCTATCTGTTCGGCTCCCTTTCCGTTGTCGATAATCTGAAGCATAATTGAAATAAGCAGACAAAGTTTATAAGCATGAAATGACGAAAACCGACAGTTCTTCTATAAAAACTTTTTATTCGCCAAGGCGCAAGATGAGATTAATGATAATCAAGTCTTCAAAGCTGCCAAGCAAGAAGCGCCATAGTTTCAGGAACCGGCAAGTTCATCATTGACGGGAAGAGTACTTCCGTATCAAAGAACGACTTGGTCTTTATCCCTAAGAATACGCCTTATGACATTTCTGGAAAATTAAGATATTTTCTGATTTCCAGCCCTGAATTTCATCCAAGCCATGACGTATCGCTTGAATAGCTACTTCGTAATTATAATCGGCTCGTCGCGCACGATAACCGTGTGCTCCGCCTGGCTCACCATTCCGGCTTTTGCCTCGCGCAGCACTGGATAGCTGTATAGCACGCCCCGCTGCACAAGCTCCCTCAACGCCAGGCGCACCTTGAACAGCGAATTCGGCACGCCGGCGTTTTGCGCCTGCTCGGTCATCAGCCATCTCTCCGCGAAGGGCAGTCCGTTGTACCGCTGGACAAAAGACACAATCTTCTTTGCGTCCACGCCTCTCACGGGCTTGTCTGCAGAGAAAGAGAAAATCATCACCTCAGGCGAGTCCTTTACATGTCCTGCGCCGCCTGTAGCGAAAGGCTCTATTGCTATGACCTGATCCTCCGTAAGCTTTGTATCGTTCCTGAGCGATATGTTCGGTATGCTCGGCTCCTTGTGCTCTACGTACTGGTCCAGCCCGTGCCCCGTGAGGTTCTCGACAGGCACAAAACCAGAGGCGCGGATTGTTTCGTCTATTGCCCTTGATATGTCTCCAATCGCCGCGCCGATCTTCACAACGCCTACAGCCGCAGCGAGCGCGTCCTTCGTCGCCTTAAGCAAAGCGGCATGATTTCCAAAGTCAACTGTTATGGCAGTATCAGCAATGTAGCCGTCGATATGGGCGCCAACGTCAATCTTAAGCACATCGCCTTCGCTGATTTTAGTTTCGTCGTTGTGCTGCGGCGTGTAATGCGCAGCGAACTCATTAAGCGACAAATTAACAGGAAACGCAGGCTCGGCTCCACGCTCGCGAACCATTGACTCAACAGTCTCGGCAAGCTCCAGCAACGGCATGCCAACCTTCGCGAGCTTTGCGCTCGCTTCCCGGACTTCCGCCGCTATCTTGCCTGCTTTTATGTACTTCTCCAGCACTTCGTCGTTCATTAGGATAACTTCGATGGCAAGATTAAATAAGCTATTTGATGTGATTTCTTTGTAAACTCGGCGTAATGGGTGTCAGGCTTATATTTTTGTGCAATAAGAATTTAGTATATGAGTTCTAAGAAAGCTCTCGGCTCCGAAGCAATCAAGATAGTTGATGACGTTCTTTCTAGCCCATTGGCGCAGAAAGGCATGGAAGAACCTTTGACACGGGAAGAAACTGCACAAGTTCTTGCACATATGCTTTTTGGCGTAACAGATCGTGCCGGAACAAAATTGGTCGAAGTCAGAGACTTCCCAAAAATTTCTGAGGTCGGAACTTTCAAATATTCTGGACAGGCAGATACAATGCATGTCGAAGGCTTGATGCCGGACGACGTTTATGAGGGTCTGCGAGATTTGAAAATAGACAGGCATGTTGGACCTTGTTATCTTAGAGTCAAAGGCTTGCTTACTCATGTGCCTACAAGAATCTTATTCGGAAGACAAATGGCGTTCATTGTGCGCGATTATTTAGATGATGATCCACTTTCAAAAGAACATGGATATGTGGTTTCAGCGCCTAATATGACAGGCGGCGCCTTCATAGGCGACGAGACAGGGAGGCAACTTCGGAATATTTTGACATCATATCCTGTATGGCCAGCTACGCCTTACACGAGAGACATAAGAAAGCCAATAGATGCAGTCAAAAGAGATGCGGCATTTGTTGACGGCGTTGAGGGCCTAGTTCCTACACCGGAAGAAACAGGCGCAGTTCTCTGCTTTGAGGAGCTTAGGACAGTTGCTGAAACTACGAGGAATGCGACGCTTCATTATACTCAACACGGCTACAATCCTGAGAATGGCGTCAGGATAGTAGAGATGTGTGTTTTTGATTACCTTCATCCTGCCGGAGTCACAAGACTTGAAAGACTTGGCGTTGATGGACTGTATGCCGTCAACGGAAAGACTTTTATCCAAGAAGCTAGAAATCTTGGCTACATAAGCGACTCGCAAGAAAGTACAGGTCTTAGCTGGCTTGCCCAACCTTGGGATTTCACAAGGCAAGTCCTGCCAGATTTGAGACGTTTGTCAGGACGCTGATTTTTATGAATTTCGGAGAGCATGTTGCATACGCCATCCACGCCCACACAGGCCAGACAAGAAGATGGGACAACAGAACGCCTTATTCAATTCATCCGATTTGGTGCGCAACGACTATATTGACCGAGACAGCACTGCCTCAGGACTTTAGAAACGACGGCGCGCTCGTTCTTCTATATCACGATGTCAAGGAAGATACGGAGATTAAACTTCCACAGGACTTGCCCCCAAGAGTTTTAGAATGGATTGACGGGATGACGTTTGAAGGTGCTTCCGTGCCAGGCGGATCTGATATTGAAAGGGCGCAGATATGGGGAAGACCGCCCGAGATAAGACTCTTTAAGCTGTATGATAAGACTAACAATCTTCTCGATGTAGTTTGGGCGCCGCCAGAACGAGTTGCAATATATAGAGAATATCTAAGACAGCTAAGAGCTGACGTAATAAGTAATTATGGGGAAGATTTGAATATAGTCAGACTGTCACAAGCAGTTCTTTTATAAGGATTTCTGACATGCTAGAGAAAGTGATTTGATGGTAGAAAAATATTTCTTTTCGCTGGACTATGCCAACAGTCGTCGTGCAATAGATACAGGTCTTGAGGCAGGAAGAGTACTGAGAGGAGAATTCGGCAGGGCTTTAGACGGAAAATTAGGCGTGAAACTAAATCAGGATTTATTCACAGGCGAGGTGGATCTGGATTTCATGGATTTTCCTGCTAATGGTTACGATATTTTTGCCGACATGAAAATCGCTCACGGAGCAGACACTGGTTCTAGGATACTGTCCAGAATGAGCACAGTTAATCCTGGATTGAGATTGCCAATTAGATATGTCACAGTTTCTGCCGGTCTTGGTGCTAAAATTTTACGTGAATATGTCAGGGCTGCACAAGAATATGCCATGGATGTTATAGCATTCACAGCACATACAAAGATTCCGGAGTCCGAAGCCCGCCAAATGTATAATGGAGAAAATATGGATGATGTAATTTTTAACCTTGGCAGTCAGGCGGCTAATGCTGGATGTCATGCCATTGTCCTAGAGGCAGAACGGCTACGCAATGAACGAGTAAGAGGATTGCCATTGAAGAAGCTTGTTACCGGAATAAGAATTGACCCGAAAGATGCCGGTTCACAGAGCAGAGTCACAAAACTCGGAGACTTGGCAGAATTGAAAGATTGTGTCGATTATGTTGTTGTTAGCAGCAAATATTTGGAAAATCCAGATGCACTACGCGCATACTTTGCAGCGCTTCTCTAATCATTTCCAATAAATGCGAGTCTTAGCGAACTGTTTTTCCGCCGCTAGAATGTCCTTGTAGAACTTCTCCTTGTCCGTGTGCAGCATTGACAAGATTCTCGCTGCCGTCTGGGGACCTATGCCGTGGCCTGCCAAAACCTCTGCTGCGCGCTTTCCGTATATCATCACCAAATCCGCCGAGCGGCGGACATTTTGCAATTCTTTCTGCTCCTCCTCTGTCAGCGGCTTCTTCTTCGAGCGCTTCTTCACCACTTCGCCTGCGCTTATCTTCCGCTTGCTTATCACCGCTATGAGGCGCGAGTGGCATTTCGGGCAGGCAGGCTGCTCCTCCACATCCTTCACCTTCGTGATGAGGTTGTAGTCGCCGCAGTTCGTGCAAAGAAGCCTGACTCTCGTCATAAGAAGCCTTTTTCTAAATGCGTTGAGTATCTCCTTCTCCGGCATCCTGGGCTTCATCACTTCCTTGAACTGGTGACTCAAGCCTATTTCACCGAGATAACTGAGGCCAGGCTTGATGTGAAGCTTTGCCTCGCCTTTCCTGACACTTTCAATGAACAGCGCCGCGTTTTCCAGGTTCATCTTCTCAAGGAAAAGCTCGCGCAGGGTTTCCTCATAAATTGGCGTCTTCGCGTAGCTTGTTACTATCTTATTCATGTTAATCTTGTCGAATTTTGCCTCGCGCGAGATCACGCCGAACCGCCTTGCCACGTGCAGGAAGCGCCACTTGAACATAGAGGAACGTTCAATCGCACCGGTAAGCACGGTTTTTATGTCTTCCGCCTCTTCCAGCATGTCCTTGACACGGTTCATGTCGACAACCGTCTGCAATATTATTCTGTATGGGTCGTTCTTCATGTTCACCGCCACCCCTGTCTCATTGGTTATAATCGCTGCAAGATACCTGCCAAGCGTGTCGTTGACAAGCGAGCCGGCGCACGTGTGGATGATTATGAAATCCTTGTAGTTCTCGATAAGTACATTCTTGTTATCGGGTATCGGGAAAGGCATATGCTGCTTCATCGTGCTTGCCATCTCCTTTGCCGATTCCGCGTCCGTGTTGTAGAATTCGCGTATCTTCGCAACATTCCCTGTCGCTGCAAGCTTGCGCAGCTTCCCGACTTCCTGAGCGACGTCGAAGGACACAGGTATCAGCTCGCCCTCCCACGAAGGTATGGCTGACTCTATGTCGTCAACAGGCTCGACAATCACCTTCGGACCGTCCACCTGTATGATTTTCCACGCCCGCCCGGCGCAGATGAACTTGTTGCCGGACTGTCCGTGTTCGGCGACAAACGCCTCGTCAAGGCTGCCGATCGGTTCATTTTCAATGACAGATATGACGCGGAACTTCACTGCAGCCGGTATTGTGGAAAGATTCTCGAAGTATGACGTCCAGGTTTTCCTGCGGCGCTTGATTGTATAGCTGCCTTCAGGCGTAGGATTCATCCAGACAAGGCGCAGGTCTGCCATGAACTTAATCAGGATATCAATCTGTTCCCTTGTTATATCGCGGAACATGTACGAACCTTTCGTTATCTCGAACACCTTTTCAGGCGTCACCTCGTATTCGTCAAGGCACATGCCAAGTATCTGTCCCGACAAAACGTCAAGTGCCATGTCATGCGTGCGGATTTTATCAAGCCTTCGGTTGGAAGCGTGGTTTGCAACTACGCACGACTCGAATATGTCCTCCTCGCCCGAAAGCACTATACCTTTGCTTACCTCGTCTATCCGATGGCCTGCGCGCCCTACGCGCTGTATGAGGCGCGTTGCCTGGCGCGGCGAGAGGTACTGCACGACAAGGTCAATCGAGCCGATGTCTATGCCCAGTTCCAGCGAACTTGTTGCAATAAGCGATTTAAGGCGCTGTTCCTTGAATGCCACCTCGCTCTTTATCCTGCCCTCCTTTGACAGCGAGCCATGGTGCACTTCCTGCTTCAACTCGCGGTCCAGCCGCTTCAACCGCGATGAGATAACTTCAGCTGTCTCGCGCGTGTTGGTAAAAGCTATCACGCTCTTGTGGCTCTGGATTAGCTCGTACAGGCGGCGAAGCCTGGCTGTCGTGTTGACGCCGATTACCAAATCGTCCGCGATAATCTGGTCCTTCGGCGTCGGCTTCGGGTTCTCCACGCGGATGTTGTACTTCTTTGCAGACTCGGCGCGAATTATTTTCGTGTCTGGAGCAAGGAAGTCCGCGACTATCTCGGGCGAGCCTACGGTGGCTGACAGCCCGATGCGCTGGAAGTTTCCTGCAAGCTGCCTCAAACGCTCAAGGCCCAGCGACAGCTGCACGCCGCGCTTGGATTCTATGAGCTCGTGAATTTCATCGATTACTACATACTTCACGTTCTTGAGATGCTCGCGGAATATCTTGCCCGTCATTATTGCCTGGAGGCTTTCCGGAGTGACAATAAGTGCATGAGGAGGATTCTCCCTTTGAGCTGCCCTGTCCGCCTGTGACGTATCGCCGTGTCTTACGTCTATCTGTAAGTCTAGTTTGTCCGCCCACCAGAACAATCGCCCCATCAAGTCTCTGTTGAGCGACTTTAGCGGGGTAATGTAGAGGAGAGAAATCGGTTTATTTTGTTGTGTGTGAATTTTATCCAATAGCGGCAGCATTGCAGTCTCAGTCTTGCCTATGCCTGTTGCCGCTATTATCAGCACGTTCTTTCCCGCGTATATGTCAGGTATGCCGAGTTTCTGGGGGAGCGTGGGCTCGATGAAGCCTTTCCTGGCGATCAACGCCTGCATCTTGTCTGAAAACATCCCGAATACCATTTTATTCCCTCACTTTCAGCCCGCTCACACGTCCGATGTCAGTGCCGTCCAAGAGGTACATCTTCGGGTCCTTGAGCTTGCCTGCTATAGGTCCGTTGAACTTGCCTTTATTCACTAAAAAATATCCGCACAGTTCGTTGAATGCCGGCATTATGATTATAGTCTTGACGTCTTTGGCGTCTTGTCCTAACTTTCCGCGAACCCAGACGGGCTCGTTATAAGTGGCGCCAACGTCGTCGCGGAACTTCACGCAAAGATGGTTGTGTCCTATTACAATTATTTCTTTGGATGTTTTGATGTTTCTGTGACCGTGAGTGAATGCATACTTGCCCACTGAAAATGATTTCCTGACAGATACCCTTTTGTCGCGCACCAGCTTCTCTATGAACCCGTCATGGTTTCCCTTGACTATTATTATGCGCTTGAACTTCAGAAGCTTTAGGAATTCGGGCACTTCTATCCGCTCCTGATAGCTTATGCCTACGGTTTTATGCTTGAGGTCGCCCACTATGATTAAGCCTTCGGATTTCGTCAGCTTCCTGAGCCTGTTCAGCCGCTCAGCGAGCTTCTTCACCTGGCTGGGCAGCGATACGCCCGATTTCCAGAGGTCTTTTGTAAGCCCTATATGTATGTCTGCCACTGCAACGTACTTTCCGACCTTCATCGCAGGCTCGTTTTTTATGAACATTAGTTCTAAGATGGCAGAAGAATTAAAATAGCTTGATTCGCGAAATAAATTGAAGCACGAACACACGCCTCTTATCGAGCCCGGCAGCCTTCGTTTTCACCGCAGCTCTCCCCGTTACAGGATTTTGCTTCGGCGCCTCTATGACAAACTTGCTTTTCGAGAATATCACCGAATCCTTAAGCAGCAGCACGCTGTACTCGCCGGGCTTGTCAAGCGTGTAATTGCCGCCGGAGAACTCGAAATCCTTGGCTAGTACAAGCAGCTCGCATCCAGAGCAGGCAGTTAATTGTATGGTGCCGTTTGCCTCCTCCACTGACATGTTTGGGCGCTCCAGAATTTCTATCTGCCTTGTTATATCTTCTTCCTTATCTGATTTTACCCGCACCTTCATGGTATAGTTACCTGCCGGTGTTCCATTCTCAATCCTGAGCGGGAGGACTACTGTGGCGCCTGTGCTGAGCTCTTTTTTATTTGCATCCCACGCCTTGCTACCCCATTCGGACACGGGAGTGTTGCCGGTGTAGACATAAGAGTAAATTGAATACGACCTGTTTATCGAAACGTTCACGACAATTTCAAACGAATCACCAGCATAAACCATGTAGGGGTACGACAGCAACTCAGTGTTTTTCTTGGTTACTGATTCCGAAACTCCGCCAGAACCTCCGCCTCCGCCGCCCGATGAACCGGAGGATGAGCCAGAGGACAAGCCGGAAGAACTGCTTTGAGAACCGCGGACAACAATAAGCTTCTCCGCAGAGTTGTCGCTTGCGTTAATGTCACATGCGCTTCTTAGGACGGCCTTTATCCTGTAGCCTTCGCTTCCAGTAACCGTATCAGGCGTCCACTGGCGACTGACAGACTTGCTGCATGAGAACTCCTGCGTCGTGTTGAGCTTGGCTTTGACGTAGGAGCTGAACAGGTCTTCCACCCAGTATTCCACGTCCACCGACGTTTCGTTGCAGAAGCTGTCGGAAAGGGCGAGGGTATATTCGAATGAAGCGCTGCTATTTACAACCGGCTCGGATGTTATGGAGATGCTTGTATTGCAACTTCTCTGCGTCACTGTCACATTCGCACACGCCTCGTTGTTGGAGCTGTTTGTATCGTTTGCAGTAGTATTTGTAATCGCGCCACATATCGTATAGTTTCCCGCCTCTACTGGCGTCCAGCTCCCTGTAATCGAATTCGCAGAACATGCGAGCTCGCGGACAAAGGAGCCTGCAAAGGAAGGCGTTATATTGTACGAGACTGTAACATTGTCCATATAGTCGCAGGTTTTATTGTCTATGTTGACCTGAAACAGGGAAGTGTACGTAACGTTCACCGTAGCGGCTGAAATATAAACGCCTATCCTGACGTCAGGATTTGTTGAATTGGTTGAATTAGTCGTGTTAGCCGTGCCGCTCTGCGAATTTGCTGCGCCGGGTGTCGGCAGACAGGCGGTAAACGTTTCATTGACAATGCATGACGTGTTGCCCTCAGGCACAGTTGCATATGTCACGTTGTCGAATATTATGGTGGAATTTTTTATCCAGACTGTCTCGTTGCCGGAATTTGACAGACCTGTCCAGCTGCTGTCTATGACCGTGCCCGTGAAGTTATAATCTGACAAGAATGAAGCGGCGTCCTGAGATATGATCAGGTAGCTGCCCGGCGCCAGCACCATGCTGCCTGTGCCGTTGTTGGCTGGCGGAACATTTAGCGTATGGTCGCTGCCACCAGAATTGAATTTCCACCCTGTCAGATTATGCTCAACACTGTCGTTGTTGTATATCTCTACCCATTCCCTGTTTGTATCAGAGCCGTCGGGGTTGTGCATCACTTCACTGACACGGATGGAGAATACTGGCACCGCTAAAAACGAGAAAACAACGATCGCCAAAACCGCTTTGGCATGCAATAACATTTCAACAGCATTACTTTAATTCTTTTGTTTTTGTTCCAAAATTTCTTTTAAACCGGAACGGGATAATGTCCTGATGAGCGGAAACTTTCTCTTCACGTCGGAGAGCGTCACCGAAGGGCACCCCGACAAAATCTGCGACCAGGTAAGCGACGCGCTCCTTGACGCTTTCTACAGGAACGACCCGCACAGCCGCGTCGCCGTCGAGACGCTTGTAACTACCGGGCTGTGCATTGTTGCCGGCGAAGTTACCACCAAGCACTACGTTGACGTGCAGGACGTAATCAGAAAAACCATAAAAGAAATAGGCTACGACAACAAGGACTATGGATTTAACTTTGATTCATGCGGTGTTATGGTAGCAATCCATGAACAGTCGCCGGACATTGCGCAGGCTGTAATAAAGGAAGACGACCTTGGCGCCGGTGATCAGGGACTTATGTTTGGCTTCGCGTGCAACGAGACGGAGGAACTCATGCCGCTTCCAATAGCTTTGGCGCACAAGCTCTGCATGAGGCTGAGCGAAGCAAGAAAAACCGGCGAGATAGGGTGGTTGAGACCGGATGGCAAAAGCCAAGTGACAGTGGAATATGAAAACAAAAAACCAAAGCGGGTGCATACGGCCGTTGTTTCGACGCAGCACGATCCGGAAATAAGCAACGAGGAAATCACGCGCGTAATAAAAGAGAAAATAATAAAGCCAGTGTGCGGCAGTTGGCTGGATGAAAATACGATATTCCACATAAACCCCTCGGGACGCTTTGTTCTCGGCGGGCCTGCCGGAGACACCGGTGTCACAGGCAGGAAAATAATTGTCGACACGTACGGCGGCTTCGGTCGTCACGGTGGCGGATGCTTTTCGGGAAAAGACCCCAGCAAAGTCGACAGGAGCGCTGCATACATGGCAAGATACGTTGCGAAAAATATTGTCGCCGCAGGAATTGCAGACGTGTGCGAGGTGCAGCTTGCATATGCCATAGGAGTTGCCGAGCCTGTGAGCGTTCATGTAGACACGTCTGGCACGGGAAAGGTGAGCGACGAAAGGCTGGCTGCAATAATAAGAAAAGTCTTCCCCCTGCAGCCCGCCCAAATTATAAAACATCTTAACCTGAGGCGTCCGATTTACAAGAAGACCGCGGCATACGGGCATTTCGGAAGAGAGGACATAGATTTTACCTGGGAGAGGACTGACAAGTCCGAAGAACTTAGAAAAGAAGCCGGTCCCTGAACACGTTAATTCTTATGGACACGTTATCTGGTCAGTGTTGCCCGGCGCCGTCGCCTTCAGCGTGTTTCCGGAAGCGCAGCTGCTTGACAGAGTGCATGTAAACACGGCACCTGCCGCCTGGGAAGATCCAGGGCAGCTGTTTGTCGACTGCGCGTTGTTAACGAACAATGCGACAGAGCCTACCGGAAGCGCCTGACTTCCCGTATTTCTGAGTGTAACGCTTGTTCCTGCACCGCTTTCTATCCTGATTTTCTGAGCCTGCTGCGCCAGCTGCTGCTGCAGCTGGGTGTCTGTCGAGTCAGTGGCTGTCTGCGCCACGCGCTGAAACCAGACAAAGGCAAAGCCAACCATGGATATTGTGATGAGAAGCAGAAGAATTATCGCAATTACTGGGGTAATACCTTTCATCAAATCACTCTATTATTTCTTTGGCGATGTATGGTATATAAAGGTTATTTTTATTCCTGGCTTCGCAGGCGCTTCATTTTTTGGTATCTGTACATGCCGGCTAATGCGCTGACGGCGCGTTCGGGATAGGAATAAGTTGGTATACCTTTCTCTTCGAGCATCTTTCTGTGGAGATTTGTGTATTCTCCCCCGGCCATGCAGACAATGACCGGTTTCCCGAAACGGCGCTGGCTTGCAAGCACTTCGACAATGTCCGAGTCGAGCGAAGAGATTTGCATAAGCAGTATTACGAGCAGCGCATCCACATTTTTATCGCCGAGCACGAGCGGGAGCACGGACTTGTACCGTGCATTATCCGCGTCGCCCGTCAAGTCCAGGGGATTGGAAACGGTGGCATAGGACGGCACGCAGCCGCGTATCTTCGCAACTGCCTTATCTGACAGCTTTGACAGCCGCATGCCATTCTGAACCAGGGCGTCTGCGGCAAGGATGCCGAATCCACCGCCGTCAGTTACCACATGCACACGGCTGTTCCTCATCACCGGCTGGCTGAATATTTTAGCCATGTCAAAAAGGCTTTCTGCGTCAGTTTCCAGCGCGCCGCTCTGCCGTAGCATGCCGGAGAAGATTCTGGACTCGCCGGCCATCGATGCCGTGTGCGAGGCGACAGCTTTCCTGGTCTGGCTAGTTTTTCCCGCTTTCACCACAATCACCGGCTTCCGTGAAGATTTCAGTTTACCGTACAGCGCCCGATAGTCCTTGGAACCTTCCACATACATGCAGATTACGCCGGTTTTTTCGTCCGACAAAAGATAGCTAAGCATGTCAGTTTCATTGACGTCAGCCATGTTTCCGAGAGAAACAAACTTGGAGATTCCAATACCATCAAAAGATGCAAGGTCAAGGGCGGCAGAACCGAATGCGCCTGATTGCGATATGAATGCGATGTTCCCCGGGCGCGGGCGCTGCTGACGGTGCCGGAGATTAAAGACGGTGTCCACGCCAGAGTAAGCGTCATATATGCCGATAACATTCGGCCCTACGACGCGCATGCTGCCCGCCGCTTTTTTGACAGCTTCTTCCCCGGCTGCATTTCCCGCTTCCGCGAAGCCCGAAGTGATTATAACGGCAGCCTTCACGCCTTTTTCCCTGCATTCGGCAACTGACTGCACCACAGACTCGGCAGGCACGACGATTACGGCAAGGTCAACAGGCTCGCCGATGTCTGAGATATGTTTGTAGCACTTTTTCCCGAGAATTTCCTCAGCTTTGGGATTGACAGGAAAGACTTTCTTGCCAAAAACGGACGACGCAGAGCGAATGACGCCTTCGGCGTCTGTCTTTACTGCGTCATTGTTTAGGTTCCGAAAAATTATATGCCCGAACTTTTTCGGGTTCCTGGATGCGCCGATTACTGCAATGCTGCTCGGATTGAAGAAATAATCAATATCAGAAGGCATAGAAGTAATTGACTCGTGCTGTATAAATGTCAATTGCTCTAGATAAGCTTCCCGTCGCCGAGGCTTTTCCACTGCCTGTTGACGGTTTCCTGAACAACATGCGTCTTGTCAGCCGGAATCTGGAATTTTTTTTGGACATGATTGAAATTTTCCACGGGCTCGAGCCTGTTCGGGCGCTTTGTAAGATTTACGGTTCCGGCTTCCACCTCGAAAAGCGGCCATATGCCTGTTTCCACGGCTATGCGCCCGACTTCCATTGTGTTGGAAGGTTCGTAACCCCATGACTCCGGCGAGGGGCAGAGAACCTCTATAAACCTGAAACCGCTCATAGCACCGGCTTTCTTCAGCTTGGATATGAAATCCTCGGGGTACGAGACGCAGGCAGTCGCGCAATATGCGGCAGAGCTTGCGACGTGACGCACGAGACCACGCTCGTTCTTGTAGTCCATTGCATTGTAGCCGAAATCATTCGCGCATACGTAAATGACATCTTCCTTTACGTTCGTGAGCGAGGCGAGGCTGATAGCAGTTGCGCCGTCGCCCGCAAAAACGACAACCTTTGTCCCGGGTTTCTTGTCTGTACCTTTTTCAACGCCCTGGGCAACGCCCCTTGCAACGGAAACCGCGTTCAATCCTGCGTGAATGAAAGGGGCATGCCTGATGAACGGCGTCGCGGTGCCTGTGGAGTTCACAAGTATTATATTGTCAATGGTCTGCAGAACCAGCTTGAGCGCGAGCATCTGTCCCGAGCCCGGAGGGCCGTCACCGAAGTTCTTCACGCTCTTCAGCTCTTGCACGTTGACGTCAATAGGCATTTTTCCATTTTGTTCATTAAACTATAAAAGCGGCCCTTTTGCCCCCGAATGACGCCTTCGGCGTCTTGCAGTTTGAAAGCGCCGGCGAAAAACCAGCAAAAATAGCGGCTTTATATTTGCTTGCATAATCAGTTACGATGGCGATGATAAGATCGTCCCAGTGGGATCGCAAGATATGACCATACGGGTAGCTTTTGAGCCATCATATTTCTGATTCTTGCGACAGCTTTATTGATACGACGATACAGAATTATCAGCATGGTAATGCGACGCGGCAGGCAGCTTTACAGCAAGAAATACGAGGAGGCGGTGAAGCTCCATGGCGAAGGCAAATCGGTGAACGAAATTGCCGGCCAGCTTGGCGTGTCCTATTCCGCAGCATACCACTGGGTGAAGGGGCTCCGAAAACCGGAATCCGGCAACCTCAACGAGTTTGAAAGCTGGCTGAAGCAAAAAGGCCCCATGCCTGCCGTAGAAATCGAGAAGAAATTCCAGAAGCACAACGAGCTTTTTCTGATGAGCAGCCGGCGCGGGATGAACATAAAAAGAAAAACACTCCCGCGGAAATACGCGAAATACTCCACGTGGTATTATGTCGAGGGACAGGAGAAAATGCTTGACAGCCGCATAGAAGAATTATTTTCAAAAATAAAGGAAGCCAGGGAGAAGCTTCGCGACTCGCTGTTCGGATAGCATTTTTATAGCTGACCAACTTAATATTCAAGATATTACACAAGTTGGTCACATATAGTAAACCAAGTTATAATATCTGGATTCTTTACTTGGTTAACTATAAGTTCAGCCGTCAAGTGAATTCTATGAAAAAGAAAATAGCCGTAATAGCGGCAATAGTTATTCTGGCAGTAGTCATGTTTTTTGCGTCGCCTCTTGCGTCAAGCCAGACGAGGAAGCCGGTTCTTACGACGTCAGCAGGCGAGGGCGTTAGGCCGCCCCTTGCGCAGAGCATCGGCGGCGAGAATGTCAACTGGGTTGCCAATGAAATAGGCGCATACAAGCTGGGCGACGGCGCGCAGATAGAGATTGCCGTCGGCGGCGCAATCTACACGACTTCTGTCAACGGGCATATACCAACGACGTCTCCGGGCAGCGGCAGCCCGGACATAAGGATAACAGTCAGCGCGAGCGATTTTCAGGCGCTCTATTCTTCCGGCGACATGATTTCAACAGCCAGGCAGCTTTATGACGAAGGAAAGCTTTCGATAGAATTAAAGAGAAGCGAAATAACACTTGCACTAAAGGGCTACAAGGCGCTCTATGACGAGCTTCAGAATTAGTGTCTGGCTAGCGGAGCTAGCAGAGTGTTTTCAGGAAGTTCAGCAACTGGAAGATAATGAGCTCCTTCATCCAGGCTTTGAAGAAGTTCAACAATTCTTACATCGTCTTTGCAGCGTTTTACCAGTGCCCTTATACCGCTCTCGATTTCCGAATTGATTCTCCTCAATTCTGTCTCAGCCATGTCCGCTGGAATTCTGCCTTTCAAGTTTTCTGTAGATATACGCTTGGAGCGCATGTCTTGTAAAAATGCCATAACTTCTCCATCAGACATATTCCTGAAACCTTCAATCTCAAAATCATAATGCGGCGATATACGGAACGGAAAACTACAAGAGTAGAAAAGGACATTGCTGGGTTTTGTGACTTCTGCGCCGTGAGGATATTGTCCGTGGATTAGTCTTTTGCCATCTGCAAATGGTACATAGCGTCTTCCTGATGGTGCGTCTTGTAGAGTGTACAGTTCTGCCGGAGAAACTGTTACACCATCTTTGAAGCCTTCAAAACCAGCGACAGGCTTACCGTTTTCCATATGATAGACTTTTCGCCTCATCGGAACACCGCCATACAGAGCCCTGAACACCATTGGTGAGCCTTCGTATGCTTCTGGGTGGTCGTTTCCCGATACAAAAATATGAGCATCTACGCCTATTGGTAACTCTTGAGGCGGAAGTCTCAAACTTTGCACTGCCATAAAAATCAGATAAATCCAGTCTTTTTAAGCCGATTACAGCCACAATCTCAAGTCTTTTTCGGACTTCTCAACACGCGCAACAGCGTCAATAAAATCCTTCTCGCCAGGATACTTGCCCAGGCAGATGAGCGAGCTGCCGCGCCCTACGTGCGTCTTTAGAATCCCACCGATGCCTACCGACACCGACTGGTCAAATACCAATACGCGCTTCGCGTTCTGCAGGACGCTTTCCACGGCGGCTTTCGGCCAGGGACGGAACACGCGCACCCTTAGCACTCCGACTTTCTTTCCCTGCTCGCGCATGCGCTTTGCAGCGGCTTTCGCTGTTGCAGAATGATAGCCCATTATTACTATGACGGTTTCCGCGTCCTCTGTCATGTAGCGGTCGACAAGCCCGTGGAAGCGGTGGAACTTCTGCTTCCATTTCTCGCCAACCTTGTTTATCAGGTCAGCCGCATTTTCCATTGCCTTGTTAAGCTGGAGCCTTCCTTCCTGGTAATTGTCGGAATAGATGTCGAAACTGACAGGCTTCTTCACGTCAAGCTTCGGAGCGTTAAACTTGGGCAAGAATGTCTTGACTGCCTGTTCCGTTCCCGGCTGCACAGGCTCCATAAAGCTCGGCAGGCCGTCTATGTTTATAACCGAAGGAAGCATCACCTTGCTGTCCTCGCCTATCCTGTACGCGAGCACCACAGAGTCGTGGATTTCCTGGTTGGTTTCCGGGAAGAACATCATGTAGCCCGCGTCGCGCAGGAACATGATTGAATGGTCGGGCTTCGGCCCGTGCAGGCTGCGGCTGACATTGCAAGCTACGAAAGGCAGCCGCATGAACGGCGCCGCAAGAGCTTCGTATGACACCGGCGTGGAGCACGGCACGAAAGTTCTGAGCCCGGCAGCAGCAGAGCCCAGAGCGGCTGCAAATGCCGAGCCGGCAGTTTCAAGGTTGAATATCCGGCAGGAGTGCACCTGCGAAATTTTCCTGGCCATCTCCACGGACAGCGGAGCGGGAAAGTGCGGCACGGCTTGCACGCCGGCCGACTTCGCGCCGTATGCCGCCGAGTCTACTGACGATAGTATATCTCCCTTCATAATTATCACACCTTTGGCACGCGATGCTCATGCTCCTCGGTTATTGCGAAAGTCGGGCATTCGCGCAGGCAGATGAGGCAGCCGGTGCACAAATCATAGTCAATCACCGGAAAGCCGTCAGGCTTCACAGATATGGCAGCATGCGGACAGGACACGACGCAGTTGTAGTTCTTCTCGCATTTCTTCAGGTCAATCTTGGGCTTGAACACCCTCAAGCGCGAGGGCTGCTCCTGCTGCCGCGGCTGTATTATCGGTATCACGAACTTCGCTTCATGTTCTTCTATCATCATTTCACCCCGGAAGAAGGATATTCCTTCTTAACGGCTTATCATCCTTATGTCGCTCCGCTCCTATTAGGAGAGTCTATTTCACTCCCTTGTAGCCCTCGTCAAAAGCGTTGAAATTCTCGCGCGGCATGCCTTCCATGGCAGCCTTCAGGCTTTTCATTGAAACCTTGTTGAACAGTTTTGCCAGCGCGCCGAGCATGATGGTGTTTGGGATGTTCGCCTTCAGGTGCGTCAGCGCAAGTTCCGTGGCGTCGACGCTGTAAGCATGAATCTTCCGCTTCTTCAGGACAGGCGAAGCCATTTTTTCAGGAGAGTTGAAAACGGCTACGGACTTCTCCTTCATTGTTTTGGCGTCAATACCCAGCGTGGGGTCGAATATCAGGTAAAAATCCGGCTCCTCAACCTGCCTTGATAAAATCGGCGCCTTGTCTATCTTCACAAATCCCCGGACAGGGAAAACACGGCGCCCCCTGCCGATAAAAGCGAAACTTTGCACGTAAAAACCGGACTGGAAGCAGGCTTTAGAGAACAGGCGGACAGCGGTTTCAACGCCCTGACCGCTCCTTCCATAGAATCCAAATGTCTGCGTAGAATACACCGTTAATCAATTTCTCATGCAGTAATTTAAAGGTATACGAAAATTACCCCGATTTTTCTGCAAAACCAACCAACGCCGGCTGCTGTAGGTTAATTACTCAAACTATTATCCTTACGTCCGCCGCCAGCAGCCCCTTGTCAGATACCATCAGCGGATTGATGTCAAGTTCGCTTATTTTCTCGAATTCCGCCAGCCTGGACACCTTCAGGAGCACGGACGCAAGCTTATCCTTCCTGGTTATCAGCCTGGCAATTTTAGGCTCCGACGTCATGTCAACGGCATCGGGCTTGGTGAGCGGCACAAGCCGGAAGCAAACGTCTTTCTCGTCAGTCAGCCGCCCGCCCGCCCCGAACATTATGACCTTGCCGAACTGGCTGTCATGCTTGACGCCTATTATCAGCTCCTGCACCCCTTCCACGTTGCTGTAGACAAGTTCCTGCAGCAATATGCCGTTGATATTTTTGGTTTGACGTTTTGCCGATGACATGACAGCCTCGAACATCTTTTTCAGATGGTCGCGATGGAACACCGTGCGTATGCATCCTGCCTTCATCTTGTGGATAATGTCAGGAGAATCAACCTTCAGCACAACCGGGAAATGAAGGTTTTCCGCGGCAATCTCGGCTTCCTGCAGGTTGCGCGCCATGACCCATTTCACCGTCTGTATGCCGTATTTCTCCAGCAGCCTGTACGCTTCCGCGTCCGGGATTTTCATAAGTAATTAGTTGACTGGCGCGATTAAAATAGAAAGTGAAAATCAGTTAGAAGGAGTTTCTTCCGCCTCTTCTGTCTCCACAGACGTCGGCGAGATGTGCTTTATGATGACAACGTCGCCAACTGACTGAACCATGGCAAAAGGCACGATGACGCCCTTCTTGTCGCCAACAAGCGAAGCCAGGAAAGAGCCGCGGACTGCGTCAACCACAAGCGACTTAACGCGGAACTTCTCAAGGTCGAGGCCGACGTCGAGCACTTTTCCGCAGTAAACGCCCTTGTGCGTAAAAACATCCTTTCGTGTCATGTCAGAAAAACTTTTTGTTGTTACAGGCATCGTATTCAACTCCTTTAATTATGCTCTATATGTCGGCTCCTGAATATAAAGATTGCCCGAGAAATTTCGCAATCCTGTCGTAATTGAAGCGTGATTATGGGTCAGGGAGGAATCGAACCTCCGATATCCACCTCTCTTAACGAGGAATGCGGTTGTAAGGGTGGCGTCATCTCGTGTCTGCGTAGCAGACCGGGATCTCAAAGACCTCCGGTCTTTGCAGATGCCGCTAGACCACTGACCCATCTTAGCGCTGGGAGAGGGATTTGAACCCTCGTGAGGATTGCTCCTCACAGGTTTAGCAAACCTGCGCCGTAGACCAAGCTTGGCTATCCCAGCAAAACAAACACACGCTTTAGCGTCATCCGCTTTTAGTTATCTGCCGCAGCAAACTTTTATACTATTTCCAAATAATATTGAATGCTATTATCGATTTTTGGATACTAACTATTTAACCCGAATCAAATTAGAGTGATGAATATGGGAGAATACGAGGAAAAAGTTGAAAAACTGACGAATGTCCGCATGCTTTTCCTGACATCCATAGTCTCCGCTCTCGCCCTGGTCGTGGGGCTTTTCTGGAACGAGGCGATAAAGGCAGCCATCGAGCAGCTCATACCTGCGGGCGAGGGGCTCTCGTACAAATTCCTCGCGGCCATAATCGTCACCATCATCGTAGTGATTGTGATATACATACTGATACACAGCCAGAAAATCGCCGAAAAGAGCATTGAAGAGCTGAAGGGCAAGAAGAAAGCCAAGGAAAAGGACCATCTTACAAAAAGCTGATTCTGCCAAATCTCAACTATATTTAAAAGCCTGTCAATTATTTGTTATTGCAATGAATGCAGTCAATACAAGGTGAAGCGAAGCTTCACCTGTACAGGAGAACCTTCGGTTCTCCATGTACTACGACCTTCAGGTCGTTCATATTACGGCATTCTTGCAAAAATACTGCGGGCTTTAGTCCGCAGATATTTAACTGACGCTCCGTTCGTCTAGCCCGGTCAAGGATACTGGCCTTTCAAGCCGGCGGCACGGGTTCAAATCCCGTACGGAGCATTCAGGATTTGAATCCTCGGGTTCACGTTCGATTGAGCAAGGCTCATCGACGACCCGGAAACTTTCAGTTTCCGCGGTAATCCCGTACGGAGCACTTATGACGATGCAAATTGAGACAGGGCTGCCGAAAATAGTTGCCAGACAGAGCGGCATCCATGGCACCGGCGTGTATGCAGCCGAACCGATTTCCAATGGCAGGCGCATAATTGAATACACCGGCGAGAGGATTTCGAAGGAAGAGGGCACGAAAAGGGCGGACGCCTCGCCGTTTTACACGTTTATTTTCATCCTGGATGACGAATGGGACGTTGACGGAGCCGTCGGCGGCAACGATTCGCGCTTCATAAACCACTCCTGTGAACCGAACTGCGAGATAATAATAGAGGACGGACGTATATGGATCGCCGCGCTTCGCGACATAGAAGACGGCGAAGAACTGACATACGATTATTCCTTTGAGAGAGACGAAAACCCGACGCAGTGCAAATGCAACTCACAAGGATGCCGTGGAATCATAGTCGAAGTACCGGAATAGAGGATTTTGGCAAGCAGTGATTTATTTTTCTATTTTCTCCGCTACAGCAACGGCTAAATACATTTTCGGCATTATTCTAGCTGATTGTTATGTGTACGGGATGCGCATCGCCAAGCAAGGGAGCAAAATCAGCCGTCGGCGGAAGCTCCAGTGGCAGCAGCCCGTTCGCCAAATACATTGGAGGCGGAGACAGCAACCGCGGATATGAACAGGCGGGAAAGGGCATACTGTATGCTTCTGACGTCTCCGTTAGCCCGATTGACAGGTACGCACTTGTGCGCGAGCTAAGACTTCCCGGCGTCTACAAGCCTGCATCTCCCATGGAGCGATATACGCCGCCAAAACCAGCCAGCGATTCTTTTCTTGGAATGGACGCGCTCTACAGTGCTGCAAGAAGAGTTCCGATGCTCCGGCCGCCTTCCGTGGAAACAGAGCTCGAACAGCGCGAGAACCGGAAGAAAAAATTCCTTCACTAGTCAGCTTGCCGCGACTGTTATGAAGATAATGGCTATGACAGTGACCAGCAGCGCATGACTTGTTCTCAGTTTATTCATACGGCTTATCAAAAGGGTTCCTGCCACAACCATTATTGCCGTCCATGCTATTTCCCCGGCAATGATGACGGGCGACAACCCGCCGGCTGAAAATACTATATAATAGAACGGACCGTAGAACGGATATATCACGTAAGTGAATGCAAAAAGAAGCGTGATGAGCGAGGCGACAAACAACGATTTCAGGTAATTTTCCTTCGACAGCCTCTCTTTCCTGATGCTGGAAACAGCGAACGTTATTATTGCGCCGCCGATGCCGACCTGCCCCAGCGCAAGCAGCAGGGCGGGTATTGCGAACATGCTGCCAATTGCAAGCCTGTATGATCCCTCCGGCAGTCCCGGTATCAGTATGTCGTAGAAGCTCAGGTAGATGACAAAAGAGACTGCCGACAAAACGGCTGTTGCAATGGACAATTCCCTCATGAAGCACTATTCGCAGGAAATTTATTTTAACAGTAATGTCAAGCCCTGGCTGCAGCCTCGGGACGCCCGAATTCTTCCCTGTAGCGCAAGTCTGCGAAGAACCCATTTATATGGTCCCTCATGCCTTCTGTAAATCCATCAGGAATAGACCGCTGCACATGCACTTTTTCTCCTGTGTTAGCATGCAGATCCCTGACAACTTGTCCTGCCTGGGAACCCGGGGACAGCCAGTACACCCTTTCTTCCCCGTCCACTACCGCAGAACCTACCAATTGGGCGGAATAATCCGAATCTCCCCAGAAATAAGGCGTGCCATGGGCGCCCACTATTATAGGATATTCAGGATGCCGCTGAAGAGCATGCCTTGGAATGGATAACAACCAACAATCGGACATTTGAACCACCAAGGCAGAAAGACGTTATTTTTCAGATTATCTTCTCGCCCGTTTCGCGATTGATAAGATGAATAACATTAACAGGGCAGCAGTCCGCAGCTTCCTTGTTCTTCGTGTACTGGTCATCAGATATGTCTAGGGACTCGCGCACTATCTCGCCTGCGTCTTCCTCGCGCTCGCTGCCTTTGACATCGGATTTTCCGTCCACCGCGGACATCTCCCAGAAATCCGGAGCCACGGCCGCGCAAGCGCCGCATCCTATGCAGTTCGGGCGGTCGTGATCTATCTTGTACGGCATACTACTCAGCTGCTAATCTGAACAGCAAACTTTTAAAGATATGGACGTCAAATAATAGAACAGCTTATTATTGCGGTGTTAAAATGAATTCCAAAATCCTCCCGGTTCTGGCGATTTTTTCCATACTTATTGTTGCAGGCTGCACGTCAACAGCGCCGTCTCCGTCGGTTACAATAACGTCGCCAACTGAAGGGCAGCTTATAGAGGGCAACACGGCGACTGTTGCGCTCTCGGCGTCAAACATAAGGCTGGCGGCGCCGAACGGCACTGTAGTTGAAGGCGAGGGACACTTCCACGTGTGGCTTGACGGAGCGAATGAACAGCGCGGCCCGAAAACCACGTTCGTTTTCAATAACGTGCCGCTTGGAGAGCATACTGCAAAGGTGGAACTCCACAGAGGCGATCATTCTCCGTATGAAGGCACTTCAAAGACGGTGTCGTTCATGCTTGCCGTTTCAGGACAGCTCCCTCCCGTATCAACAGTTACTGCAAAGGAATTCAACATGACAGCGACAAAATTCACATTCGAACCGTCGACAGTTACAGTGAACAAGGGCGACCGGGTTGTGCTTCACATAACGAGCACGGACGTTGGGCACGGATTCTCGCTCGCCACTTACAACATAATAGAGACGCTGCCTGCCGGCGAGACGAAGACAATCAGCTTTATAGCTGACCAGGTCGGCGAATTCAACTTCTTCTGCTCGGTTTTCTGCGGCTCGGGACACAGCGACATGCGCGGAAAGCTAATTGTCAATCCGTAGTGACAAAAAACACGCCGAAAATACGCTTAAATATATAAAATAACATTGTAATAGTAACTTTTAGTGTTTTATAAAAGTTGTAAATTACCTAAGACGTGGTCTAACAAGGATGATTGGCATCCGAAAACGAGGTGTTGAAATGGTAACGGCATATCCCCAGGCAATTGCAAGAGACAAGGATGAAATAAGCTTAATTTCTACTTCCCCTTATGTCAAGGATTATACTGACGAGCGCAAAAAGGCGCTGATTGCGCTGCTCCCACAGGGCGACGTGAAGGTGCTGAAGTTCAACCAGTCGCTCTGCCCGGGATGCGTCGACGAGGAAAAATGGGACACGATGAAGATCGACTGCGTAGTATATGTAAAAGACAACAAGGTATGGATGACAAAGCAGTGCTCGATGCACGGCGCCGTCACCGAAGTGTACTGGTCCGACTACGACATGTACAAGAAAGCCGAGAAATTCCAGGACCCGGGCATAAAGATACTCAACCCGAACATAGACAAGAGCGAGTTCGAGATCAACTGCCCGACTGACTGCGGATTGTGCGTGGAGCACGAATCGCATACAGGCTTGGGCAACGTCGTGCTCACCAATCGGTGCGACCTAACGTGCTGGTACTGCTTCTTCTATGCAAAGGAAGGAGAGCCAATCTACGAACCGACCCTTGACCAGATAAAATTCATGCTAAAGCGAATGAGGGACGAAAAACCGGTAGGCGCGAATGCCGTGCAGCTCACGGGCGGCGAGCCTACACTCAGGGAAGACCTTGTCGACATAATAAAAGCCGGAAAGGAAATCGGCTACGATCACATCCAGCTGAACACCAACGGCATCAACCTGTCGCAGAGCCTTGAGCTATGCCAGAACATAAAAAATGCCGGCAGCCACGTGCTCTACATGAGCTTCGACGGGATGACGCCTGAAACAAACCCGAAGAACTACTGGGAAGCGCAGGGCGCCATCGAGAACTGCAGGAAAGCGGGGCTTGGCATCGTGCTTGTGCCGACAGTAATCGGCGGCATAAACGACCATGAGCTGGGGGACATAATACGCTTCGGCTTTGGAAACATTGACACTATCCGTTCCGTGAACTTCCAGCCTGTAAGCCTGGTGGGAAGAATGCCGGACAAGCTGAGAAGGAAACAAAGAATAACCATACCCGGTGCAATCAAGAAGATAGAGGAACAGACAGACGGGCAGGTAGGCAGGGAGCATTGGTTCCCGGTGCCGTGCGCAAAGCAGGTAACGGACTTCGTCGAGGCGATGAAGGAAGAGCCCAAATACCGCCTTTCAATCCACTTCGCATGCGGAATGGCGACATACGTATTCAAGGACGGCGACCGGATGGTTGCGCTGCCCGAATTCTTCGACATAGAGGGATTCTTCGATTATCTCGGCGAACTCACGCGCGAGCTCAACAGCAGCAAACACAAGAGCATACGCAAGCCGTGGGTCGTGATGAAGCTGATGAGGAACATCGGCAAATACGTCAACGAAGAGAAGAAACCAAAAGACCTCAAGTTCGTGAGAATGCTGACAGGCGCGGTAAGCGGCACAAACTACCACGGACTGGCTGATTTCCACAAGAATTCATTGTTCGTAGGAATGATGCACTTCCAGGACCCGTACAACTGGGACATCGACAGGATACACAAGTGCGACATCCATTACGCGACGCCGGACGGGAGGGTGCTTCCGTTCTGCACGTTCAACGTGATACCCGCTCTCTATAGAGACAAGGTGCAGAGAAAGTTCTCAATACCTTCAGACGAGTGGGAGAGGAGAACGGGGAAGAAGCTAGTCGACGACAAGCACCACAGGCGCCTCACAAAAGAACAGATGTTTGCGATTAAATCCAACTTCGACCAGTTCAGGAAATACAAGGAGAAGCAGAAAATGTGGACTGACTGGGGCGAAGAGGAAGCACCTGCGGTGCTTCCAGCACTATCGGCAGCTGCCCAGCACAGCAACGACTTCGTGCCTCTCGGGGCGCTTGGCGCGGCCGTGCTAGGTACCCTTCCTGTCAAGCAAAAGCCGACAATGGAAAACCCGGCAGGAAGCTTCTCCGGCGGCGGATGCTGCGGTGGTTCATCGTCTGAGCAAAGCGGCGGATGCGGCTGCCACTAGGCTTGTGTTGTTTTTATGCTTTTCTTTATCCAATAGACGAAGGTATCTTGTATGAAAGGATTATTCGGAATGGGAAAGAAGAAAGATGTCGGCGAATCTGTACCCGCCCATGACGGCAAATGGCTTGTGCAATACGACAGGAAAGGATGCATAGGGGCGGCCACCTGCGAGGCAGTTTACCCGGAAAGATGGAGCGTTCAGGGAAGCGGAAAAGCCGAACTTAAAGGCTCAAAGTCCGGCGACGGAATCATATTCGAGCTCCAGATAGACAACAGCGAACTGGACAGGATGAAGGCGGCGGCCGAAGGCTGTCCCAAGAACGTCATACACATAATCAACAGGGATACGGGCGAGAAGATAATTTAAGCAAAGGAAACGTGTGATTAATATGCCGGCAATTATGGACGCAGTTGACACTGATGCGGAAAGATTCTCGCAGAGACTCCGCGACAGGCGGAATGACATGCCAAAAACCAGGCACACGGACGGAACAGACGCATACGATACGGGGTACAGGCAGGGGGAAATATACAGCGGTGAGACACCAGAGCCGTCACCTACTAAAGATTACAGGAATAAGTGATAATCATGGAAGCACAAACACAGGCAATAACCAAGGACATGACGATGGGGGAAATCATAGAGAAATTTCCGTTCGCTTCAGAAGTCATGCTTTCTTACGGATTGCACTGCGTCGGATGCCACGTCAACCCTTATGAGTCTTTGGAAAACGGCGCGCTCGGGCACGGCATGAGCGACACAGAAATCAACTCGCTCCTTCAGGAACTCAATGACTTGGTGAAGACGCACTCAAACAAAAGCGAGGAAAAAATCGACACGAAGGACGCAAAAATCACAATTACGGAGTTCGCGGCTAAAAAAATCAATGAAATCATGAAAGCGCAGAACAAGGAAGGCTATGGACTTCGCGTGGAAGTGGTGCGCGGCGGCTGCGCAGGCTACACGTACAACATGGATTTCGAGAAAAGCAAGAGCGGCGACGACATGGTTTTCGAGGAACACGGCCTGAAAATATTCGTGACTCCCAAGAGCATGGAGTTCCTGAACGGGACGCAGATTGACTATACAGAAGGGCTTCAGGGCGCAGGCTTCAAGCTGAACAACCCCAACGTGAAATCATCCTGCGGCTGCGGAAAATCCGTGCATTAAAGCTTTTTCCAGAAAGGAACATTATTCTTATGACAAAATACAAGGTCACTTACGACAGGGACGGATGCATCTCGGCAGCAGCGTGCGTCGCCGTAAACGCAAAATGGTGGGTGCTGGACGCGGCGGACGGAAGAGCCAACCTTTTGAACGCGGAGAAGAACCCCGAGACGGGACTCTTTGAGGTAATAATCGGGGAAGGCGAGCTTGCAGCCATGAAGGCGGCGGCTGAAGTGTGCCCGGTGCTGATAATACACATATACAACGCCGAGACGGGCGAGCAGGTTTTCTGATTCTGCCGTTTTTCTGACGGATTTTTTCATGCGGTTGTAAGCTTTAAAAATCGTAATGGAATCGTATATCTATGAAACTACTGGCTGCGGGCGACCTTCACGACGACGTCGAGGGCGTAAAGAGGCTGGCTGAAGAGGCTGAGAGGGAGAAAGTAGACATGGTTGTAATCAACGGAGACATCTCAAATTTCGGCGAGCTTGCAAAGGGAATGATACAGCCGTTCCTTGACAAAGGCAAGAAAGTGGCGTTCGTAGCGGGCAACCACGACATGCCGGGGATAACCGAGATGTTAAAAGAGAAGTATGACATACTTGACATCCAGAACCATTCCGTTTCATACGACGATATCGGCATATTCGGATGCGGCGGCGCAAACATAATGCACATGAACTTCACGTCCGACGAGGACATGTTTGATTATCTTAACAACGGATTCAAATACATAATTAATTCAAAGAAAAAAATCATGGTGACGCACATACACCCGAAGGGGAGCATGATAGAAAAGTTTTCTTTTCCCGGCAGCGAGGCAGTGACGCGCGCAATCTATGAGCTGAAACCGGACATACACATATGCGGGCACATACACGAGATGGAAGGGTTCGAGGAAAAGCTCGGCGGCACGCGCGTGATATGCGTCGGCTCGCGCGGGAAGATTGTTGAAGTTTAGTTCTTTAAATTTATTTTGATCATACCCTGCTAATGAGATTTCCGATAGAAACAAGCGTATGGAATCCTGACGGCGTCAAGCATGGAGAGCCGCCTATTTTGAAGATTGAAAATTGTTCTGAGGCTTTGCAAGAATCCTTGGCAGATGAGCATATGGGAGTTATTTCTCCAAGAGCACATAACTTAAGACGAAAATATTTTGATTTGCCGATCCAAGAGGGTCCGCTGCTAAATCTTTTGCTGCAATATTTCGACATGACACCCTACTTTCACGTAGGCTGTACACTTGATGAAAGACCGCCCAGCTTTGTCTTCTCTGCCGGCGCGGGCTTGGCCGAAACAAGAGAAGGCAGGTTTCTAGTGCAATATGTCAGGCAAATGAAGCTGGGAAAATTCTTTAGGAACAGGTCTTTCAGAAACAAAAGAGGCATCAGGGATTTGCATGCACTCTCCGATGCGTACAATGAGCCCGGAAATTATACAGAGCACCTTTCTGTTCTTTGCACATGCTGGACTGGCGAAGAGATAGAGATAGATTCTGAAATGCGCAGAATGGGTTTTAGCAGCAGGATCGGCTATGAAAGCAGCGGTGCCAGGCTTGAATATGATAATAAACAGCTTATAACTGTGTCTTTTGGCGGCGTTATTGATGGACACTACGAATCGCAAGGTATAAGGCATGGTCCTCTTTATGGACACCATACACCGTTATTTTATCTTTCACAGGGAACCAAAGCAAGGGAAATGGCACAGTCTTACAAGTCAAGACAAGATCCTGACTCGCATTTCATGCATCCTTATCATCTTAAGGGGCTTGGCTACACAACGGGCGATGCATTGTTTGGCTTCATGCAGATTGCGGCAAAAGCTGTGCCGCCAAAGAAAGATATAAATGAGGACGAAGCCAGCGTGAGACAAACAGGATCAGGATTCAAACCGGCGCCAAAAAGTTTTTACAAAAAAGAAACAGAGCCTGGCATCTCGCTCTATTGATTTACCTTCGCATAAGACGGTGTTTCTTCATTCCTTCCGACAGGACTCCGAGCGACTTGAGATATTCCATCAGCGCTATGCGCGATACTTCCGACTCTTTCATGTCCAGCTTTTCGCACACGCCCTTCAGTATCATGTGCGTACGCTCCGGAAGCTTGTATCTTATGTAACCCATATGTGCATCACTAGTACATCATAGTGTATTAATAAAGTATTTAAAATAAGACGGAAAAGAATTTAAACTACAGGTTCATAATAAGGAGCATTCTTTCGTTATTGGTGTTGTAATGTCCAAGATAATCAACAAACTCTCGTGGAAAATCGGCGGAGAGGCTGGAGACGGCATACTGAACGCAGGGCTACAGATGTTCGCCAAGACATGCCTGCGCGGCGGCCTTGAGGTGTTTGCAACGGCGGAATACCCCTCGCTCATCCGCGGCGGGCACAACAGCCTGGACGTGCGCGTCGAGGACGCGGAGATATTCTCGCACGTGAGGGAAGTCAACCTTCTCATAGCCATGAACAAGGACACGATTGACAAGCACAAGCACAAGCTCAGCGACCATGCAGGCATAATCTACGACGGCGATTACACCAAGCTTAACCCTTCTGAGATAGAAAATTCCACGGTAAAGCTTTATTCCGTGCCGCTGTACAAGATTGCAAACGAGAACGGCGGAAAGATAATGAGAAACACCGTCGCCCTGGGCGCTACTATGGCGCTAATCGACTTTGACATGGAAATATTCAACAAGGTAATATCGGACAACTTCGGCACGAAGAAAGGAACTGCAATTGTCGACGCCAACGTAAAGGCGGCAAGGGCGGGATACGACTACATCAAGAATAATTTTCCCGACGACTTCAAATTCAGGCTAGAAAAAAAACCCCGCCAGAACAACATGTTCATGTCGGGCAACGAGGCGATAACCGTTGGAATGGTCAAGGCAGGCTGCAAATTCTACGCAGCTTACCCGATGACTCCGGCGTCCTCACTGCTCTCGAACATGGCGGGACTGGAGAGACAGTTCAACCTTGTGGTCAAGCACACCGAGGACGAGATAGCCGCAATCAACATGGCGATAGGCGCAAGCTATGCAGGCGTACGCAGCGCGTGCGGCACGTCCGGAGGCGGTTTCGCTTTGATGGTTGAAGGATTCGGGCTGGCGGCGCAGACGGAAGTGCCTCTTGTGGTGATAGAGGCGCAGAGACCGGGGCCCGGAACTGGAATGGCAACGCACTCGGGGCAGGGCGACCTTCGCTTTCTGCTTCATGCTTCAACAGACGAATCTCCAAGGGTGATAATAGCACCCGGCTCGGTGGAAGAATGCTTTTATCGCACGGTGGACGCTTTCAACATAGCTGAAAAATACCAGCTGCCTGTTATAGTGCTGACGGACAAATTCCTCGGGGAAAGTTTCTGGACGGTAAAAGAATTCGACACAAAAAACATAGTCATCGACAGGGGCAAGCTCCTCAGTGAAGTGCCGGCTGACTACAAGAGGTACACGATAACGGAGGACGGAATTTCCCCGCGCGCAGTGCCCGGACAGAAGGGCGGCATGCACGTTGCCACCAGCTACGAACACGACGAGGAAGGGTATGAACGCGAGGAAGAAGAAGTGCGCGTCATGATGCACAACAAGCGGTTCAGGAAAATGGAAACGTTCGCGAAGACTCTTGACGACCCCGTTCTTGACGGAAACCCGGACGCCGACATAACAATAATTTCCTGGGGCTCAACGAAGGGACCGATAAGGGAGGCGATGAAGCTCCTGAAAGAGGACGGAATCAGCGTTAATTACCTCCAGGTTGTTTACATCAGCCCGCTGCCTGCAAAGCGCATAGCTGAAGTGATCAACAATGCGAAAGCCACGGTGATAATCGAGAACAACAAAACCGCACAGCTTGCGGGCGTGATAAAGGAACAGACGGGACTCGACATTGACCACAGGATACTCAAATACGACGGACGGCCGTTCACGCCGCAGGACATCCATGCGGGGATAAAGGAACTCCTGAATACAACGGAACTGAAGGAGCTTGTATTCAGCAAGCACGGCATAATCGAGGCGAGATGAATGGAAGAGAAATATGAAAGCAGGGTAGCCGGAAACTGGGGAATGAGACTTGACTCGACTGGAACTTTCTACGCGGACGACAGGTTCATTGATTTGACCAGATACTCAAGGCACTTGACAGACAAGGAAATCCGCAAGGAACGCTGGCAATGGAAGGTGATATGATGACGGACAGGCTGAAAATATACGATAAAAAACTCGAAACAAGAGACATTGACGCTTACAAAATACCGGTGCGCATTGGAATATACGTCATGACTGACGGACCTATGTGCGACCAGACAGGATGGATTGGTTAGAATGGCGACGATAGCGGAACTTACAACAAAGGAGGCGCCAACATGGTGCCCCGGATGCGGCGACTTCACGATACTTAGCACTATCAAGAATGCGATCGCTGAGCTGCAATTGGAACAGCACAATACAGTAATAGTTTCCGGCATAGGATGCGGCTCCAAAACGCCACATTTCGTGCGCACATACGGATTCGAAGGACTTCACGGGCGGGGACTTGCAGTAGCAACAGGCATCAAGCTTGCGAACAACAAGCTCAACGTTATAGAGGTTTCAGGCGACGGAGATACATACGGCATCGGCGGCAACCACTTCATGCACTCCATGAGGCGCAACCTCGACATGACGCTTGTAGTCCAGGACAATGAAGTGTACGGACTTACGAAGGGGCAGACTTCGCCAACAAGCGAGAAGGGGTTCAAGACGAACTCGACCCCCAGCGGCGTCCTTGAGGATCCCGTCAACCCCATCACGTGGGCCATAGCTGCCGGCGCCACTTTCGTCGCGCGCGGCTACGCGATGGACATAATGCACCTCAAGAAAATAATCATGGAGGGCATAAAGCACAAAGGTTTCGCGCTGATAGACATTTTCCAGCCGTGCACAACATACAACAAGGTGCAGACTGCGGACTGGTACAAGCAGAGAATATTCAAGCTGGAAGAAACGGGCTATGAGCCTACTGATAAGATAGCCGCAATCCAGATGGGCAGCATGTGGGGAGAAAAAATCCCGATAGGAATATTCTATCAGGAGAGCAAACCGACATACGAAGACGGCACTCCGCAGATTGCAACAACGCCCCTTGTTCACCACGACATCAGCAACGTTGACATTTCTCCTCTGCTTGCGAAGTTCAAGTAAGCCTTTTTCTAAATTGCAAGACGCAAAGCGTCAGTCGGTTCAGAAAAACCCAAGCTGTATGACGCAAAGCGTCTTTCGGTTGGAAAAAGAAAATTATTACTATGGACTCACTAGCGTTCGCTACTGATTCACTTTTAATATATTGGATTCTGAAATGGTAAAATGGAACTGCGTTTCTGGAAGACTGCCGCGGTTATAGGCGAGGTCTGCCTCAAGGATACAGGCGCGTACGGCAGCTTCATATTCTATATAGCAGCGGCTGCGATATTTCTCATGCTTGGCGACATAACGTTCGCCGCAAATCTCCTTGCGTCGCTGATGACAGTCACGATAATTGTCATGTTCTTCCGGCTTGCCTACAGGAAGCCCAGGCCGGGAATGAAGAAGAAAAAACATAAAATGATATACGAGGCGATTGACAGCTCGTCTTTTCCGAGCATTCACGCGGCAAGAGCAGTTATGATTTCAGCAGCCATATTCACGAAAATGCCGTTCCTGCTCCCGCTTCTTGCCCTTGCCGTGCTGTCGGTATGCGCGTCGAGAATATATTTCAGGCGCCACGACATGACTGATATTTTTGCCGGCCTGGCTCTCGGATTTATCCTGGGCTTTGTGTTCTTTTTATAAATTGAGAAAGAGTTGGTGACCATGAAAGTTGAACTGCATTCTCATACGCACTATTCGCGCGGAACAAAGGTGTTCTATGACGGCGTTGAGAGTCCCGAAGCCATGATAAAGAAGGCAACGGAGCTCGGACTGGGGGCTCTTGCCATAACGGACCACAACACGGTGCTCGGGCACAAGGAAGCGATGGCTGCGGGAAAGAAGCACGGCATACTGGTGATACCAGGCGAAGAGGTGAGCAGCAGTGACGGTCACACGCTTGCCATCGGCGTCCAGGAAGCGATACGCCCCGGACTGTCCGTGTTTGAAACAGTCGACCTGATACACGCGCAAGGCGCCGTAGCAATAGCCGTCCATCCTTTTGACATAAAGCACGACGGGCTGCGCGAGAATGCAAGGGCATGCGACGCAATAGAGATATTCAACGGCAATAATGTGGACAGGATATCAAACATACGCGCACGCAATTTCGCTTCAAGAAACAAAATGACAATGGTTGCGGGCAGCGATGCGCATACGACCGCGATGCTCGGGCTTGGAACAATAAATACCGATGCGATGGATGTCGACGGTATAATAAAGTCGATAAGGAAAGGCGACATATCATACGACTATTCCTATCCTTCTGTGAAGCTGCTGAAGGATTTCGCCGTGACAAGACTGAAGATGTCATACGACCATACATGGAATTACATGGAGGAGAATTACAGCCCCATGAGGAAATTCCTGGGCAAGAAGATGCTCGGGCTTGTAAAAAAGAGCCCCGGACGCATAGACAATTTTTTTGACGTGCTTGCCTACACAGCTTTCGCCTGCACCGTTACTTACAGTTTCTGGAGAAACGGCATCATGAAATAGTTTTATTGCAATGAACGCGCCTAATGATTATTATGCAACCGCAAGATGCACTCAAGTTCCTGAAGAAAGAATATCCAAAGACAAAATACTATCTCAACTTCTCCAATCCCCTTGAACTTCTTGTTGCCGCTATCATGTCCGCACAGGCGAGAGATGCAGTCGTTAATGCAACAACTCCAAACCTGTTCAAGAAGTACAGGACGGCGAAGGACTATGCAAACGCCGATTTCAGCGAGCTGTCAAACGACATAAATGCCGTGAACTTCCCCGTACCAAAGGCGAAGAACATAATAGCGGCGTGCAAGATTCTTGTTGAAAAGCACGGCGGAAAGGTGCCCGCCTCCATGGAGGAGCTTATTGAACTTCCGGGGGTGGGAAGGAAAACAGCGAATGCGATAATGCAAAACGCGTTCGGCAGGACGGAAGGCGTTGTGGTAGACACCCACGTAATAAGGGTTTCCTACAGGCTCGGATGGACGAAGCAGACAAACCCTGAAAAGATAGAGAGGGAACTTATGCAGCTGTTTCCCAAAAAGGAGTGGAAGAAGCTGCCTCACCTCCTGAAAGACCACGGGCGGGCAGTCTGCCGCGCTCCCATGCCTGTCTGCTCCAGATGCACGCTCGGTAAAATCTGCCCCAGGCAGGGCGTTACGAAAAGCCTTTGAGTTCTTAAAACACCCGGACGACACGGGACACAAAAACAAATATATACGGCATCCGCACAATATTCAGCAGGTATAAATGGAGCCATCATCGAAGTCAAGCGGGGCGGTCAGGACGTTCACCATCGAGGAGGCAAATGAGCTGCTTCCTTTCATAACTGAGTCGCTCAACAAGGCATTTGTTCTCAATGAACGCATCAAATCTCTCACCAATGACATAGAGAATCTCGTTTCCATCTGGGGAAAGGACGTTCTGGAAAGGGGACACATTGACAACGCATATTATTTCTCGAAAGTCACCGAACGGGAATCGGTTTACCAGGGAATGATAAACCTCGTGAACGGGATACAGGCAAACGGATGCATCGTCAAGGACATCGAGACGGGACTGGTCGACTTCTATTTCAGCAACAACGGAGAACTCGCGTTCCTCTGCTGGAAATACGGCGAGCAGCGCATAAAGCACTGGCATCCTGTCGACGAAGGCTTCAAGACAAGAAGGCCCATCAGGAACTTCTGAATTTAATCTCTTTCTTCCAATTTACTGCTTATGCAGCAGCGCGAAGAACGAATGAAGGAGAAGCTCTCCGGCGTCAGGCACAGGATAGCGGTCATGAGCGGCAAGGGCGGCGTGGGCAAGTCAACGACAGCCGTCAACATCGCATGCATGCTTGCGAAACGCCACAAAGTCGGGCTTCTTGACGCGGACATTGACTGCCCAAATATCGTCAATCTTATGGGCATTGAGGAAAAATTCGACAACTCATACCAGCCTGCAGAGAAGTACGGGGTAAAGGTGTCTTCGATGTCCCTTATAGAAATGGAATCGGGCCCTACAATGTGGCGCGGTCCGCTCATCCACAGCGCGATAATGCAGCTCCTGGAACTGACAGAGTGGGGAACCCTGGACTACCTGATAATTGACATGCCTCCGGGCACAAGCGATGCGGCGCTCACGATAATGCAGTTTGTCGGCATAAACGCAGCTGTCATTGTGACAACGTCGCAAGATCTTTCCATGATGGACGCCGCCAAATCGGCGAAAATGGCCCTCGGGTTTTACAAGCCCGTCGGCATAGTGGAAAACATGTCAGGCGAGGTGTTCGGCAGCGGGGGCGGCGAGACGCTTGCCTCGGAGCTTTCAATACCTTTCCTCGGGCGCGTCGAGCTCAGCAAACAGATGAGGGAAAGCTGCGACAGGGGCGTGCCGGCTGTCATGAACAACATAAACGTTAAGAATTTTGAGGTAATAGTCAGTAATATCGAGAAGATGGTGAAATAATGTTCGTGAAAGTTGCAAAAACCGGCGACGTGAAGCCGGGACACGGCAAGACAGTGGAAGCTAACGGGCTCCGCATTGCGCTGTTCAACGTAGACGGCACGTTCCACGCGATGGACAACACATGCCCGCACCGCGGAGGGCCGCTGGGCGAGGGCATGCTGGACAACGGCAACGTCATCTGCCCGTGGCACGGCTGGCAGTTCGACGTCACTACAGGCAAGTCGCCTTTCATGCCTGTCGGCGTCAAAGTTTTTGAGACAAAAATAGAAGGCGAAGACGTACTTGTGAATATTTAGAACAAAGCTTTCATGCCTTTCGGGTATTTCTTCTTCAATGCTTCGATACGAGCTTTTGTTATTACTGACAAATCCATTTTTGACAGTTCTCCAAGGGAGAACCATCCTATCTTCCAGCTGTGATTAAATTCATTCCTTCCCAAGGAACTCTAATGACACGCAATATTGAATGGCTCGAGTGGTCGAAAGAAGCTTTCGAAAAAGCGAAAAGAGAGAACAAACCAATATTGCTTGATATTTATGGGGTTTGGTGTCATTGGTGCCACGAACAAGACAAGTCCTATGAGGATGAAATCGTTATCGATACAGTGAATGAAAAGTTCGTCCCGATAAAAGTCGATACAGACAAGCGACCGGACATCAACGAGCGCTACAATCAGGGCGGATGGCCGACGACAGCTTTCCTGACGCCTGACGGTATGATAATTGCAGGGGCTACATACCTGCCTCCCGCCCAACTTGCCATGATGCTTGAACAGGTATCGAACTATTTCCAGAAAGGAGACATACAGTTCGAGATACATAAACAGGAAACGCAAAGGGGCGACGTAGCATCTTCCATGGAATTTCTCGCAGATGAGATGCTGCTTTCTTTTGACACGTTATACGGCGGGTTCGGCAGCCAGCCGAAATTCCCGATGCCTGACCTGATAGAGGCGGCGCTCCTGAGATTCAGGCAGACCAACGACAAGGGCATGCTCAGGATTGCAACAAAGACGCTCGACGGAATGATGGGCATATTCGACAAACATGAAGGCGGATTCTTCCGGTACTCAGTCACTCGCGAATGGGACGAGCCGCATTACGAGAAGATGCTTGAAACAAACGCGCAGATGGCAGCGGCATATTTCAACGCTTTCCTGGTCACAGGCGATGAAAAATACAAATATACCGCGGAAAGGACTGCAGATTTCATTGTAAGCGTCCTTGGCGGGACCGACGGCTTTTATGGCAGCCAGGATGCCGACAAGGAGGAGGAGTACTACGGGAAGCCGGCGGAGGAAAGGAAGAAAATGAAGCAGCCGTTCATAGACAGAAACGTCTATGTCAGCCTGAACGCCCTTGCAATCTCCTCGCTTTTGCAGCTCGGCGGAAATTATAAGGATATCGCGATAAGAACCATGGAAAACCTGTGGACAAAGTGCTTTGATACGGAAAAAGGCATGTGCCACTATTACGACGGCAGGCAGAACGTTTTCGGGCTTCTCGCTGATAACGTAAACTTTCTCAGGTGCCTTCTTGACGCATACGAGAAAACATCGAACGTCAAGTACGTCACGCTCGCTGTGCAGCTCATGGACCTCGTCACTGAAAAGTTCTACAACGATGGTTTCACTGACAGAGCCCACGGCGAGGACATAGGACTTCTGAATGCGGAAAACAAGAATATCAATGAAAACTCGGTTGCGGCGGGCTGCCTGACAAGACTTTCATTTTACACAGGCGATGAGAAATACAGAAAAACCGCAGAGGAGACGCTTTCTGTCTTCACGAATTACGGGCAATACAGGCTACATGCGGCTTCCTATACGCTGGCTGTTGAGAAGCTGATTGACCCCATAGAAATAACTGCCAGGTCATTGGAGTTTATAACAGGCCTTCCGCACGACTTCAGGCTCATGGTAAAATTCGACAACAACCTCCCCTGCAACCTGATGGCATGCCTCGGCGGCACGTGCATGAGGTTCAACGGCATGGACGAGGCAAAAAAGCATCTGTTGGTGATGAGATGACACTTTTGTTTGGGACGGCAGGAATACCAATTGCCACGCAACCGAGGAATACTGCAAACGGCATAGAAACCGTGAGGAACCTCGGGCTGGACGCGATGGAAATGGAGTTCGTGCACAGCGTCAACATATCAGCCGCGAACGCCCCTCTGGTGAGGGCAGCCGCCGAGAAAAATAACGTCAAGCTGACATGCCACGGGCAGTATTACATCAACCTTAACTCGGCGGAAAAAGGCAAAGACAGCGCAAACCGAATCCTGAATGCCGCGCGCATATCATGGCTTTGCGGGGGCTGGTCAGTGTGCTTCCATGCAGGATACTATACCCAGGAAAATGCGTACGACAACGTCAGGAAGCATCTCGCAGAAATAACAAAAACCCTCAGGAACGAGGGGAACGGCATATGGATACGCCCCGAGGTGTCAGGCAAGCCGACCCAGTTCGGCTCTCTCGAGGAAACCGTAATGCTGTCCCGGGATGTGGAGGGCGTGATGCCGTGCATCGACTTCTCGCATCTGCACGCGAGGACTAACGGCATGTACAACACTTACGACGAGTTCAGGCAGGCGCTTGCGCTGGTTGAGAAACATCTCGGGCGTTTCGCGCTGCAGAACATGCACATACACCTCTCAGGCATCGCTTACGGCCCGAAAGGCGAAAAAAATCACCTGACGCTTGAAGAATCAGACATGAACTACAAAGAGCTTGTCAGTGCATGGAAAGAGTTCAAAATCGGCGGCGTTGTAATATGCGAAAGCCCCAATATCGAGGGCGACGCACTGCTTTTAAAAAGGCTTTTTCAATAGAGAAACCATGCAATTCGGACTGGCTGACCCCGGAGAATATGAAAACAGGCATGTCATTGTCAGAAGCTCCACCAGCCCGTACGCCTTCTGCGGCGAGTCGCGCTTTCGCGAAACCCCGGGGCTTGGATATTTTGTCGAAATGGGGGACGCCAGGCTTTTCGGTCCGCTCAACAAGGATGACGACATAATCTATACGTCCAAAGTCAAGCCTTAGATTCTGCAGGATTTTTTTCGTGCTGAAATAGCCAGTTGTATTAAAACTTTTTCTTTCAACAGTGACTTACGAGAGGGTCGTGTAGCCTGGTCAATCACGCAAGGTTGAGGGCCTTGTTCCTTAGTGGATACGAGAGTTCAAATCTCTCCCCTCTCACTTAAGACTTTTTCTGACATCTTATTTTCATGGCGCTTTACGCGGCTAGGGTAGTCGTTTCTGGAAAGGTACAGGACGTATCGTTCCGCTCGTTCGTCAGGAGGAACGCGGAACTCCTCGGGCTGAGCGGCTACGTAAGGAACCGCGACGACGGAAAAGTCGAAGCAGTCATTGAAGGCGACAAGGACGCCATCGAGGCGCTGATAGAGGCGATGAGGACGGGGCCTGAAAAGGCTGCAGTGAAAGATATTGACATCGAATGGCGGCCTCATTCCGGAATCTACAACGATTTCAAGGTCATTTATTAGCAGTCACTAGGATCATAACCAAGGATTTTTCTGGCAGCGTCCGGATTAGTCTTGTACAATTCCAATGCCTCTTCATATTCAGCGGTTTTCTTTCGTCGTCTTTCTTCCTGCTGCCTCAACTCTCTGTTCCTTTTATTGATAAGGCAATCAACTACGTTTTTTGAAACACCTCTTTTAGCTGCAAGCTCGTACGCCAGGTCATCCATACTGCGCTCGATCGCTATTTCGACGCTCTGAGATGACATCATGTCTCTGAGATATTGCCTTGCACTAGGTTTACAGTCCAGTTCTATATAACAGCCTACAACAGCCTCTGGATCATTCCTTTGGAAGGCAGCTATCAGTCTTTGATACGCATCTATTTTTTGGTATCGTAGTCAAAAGATCTTGCTATTTCAGAAAAGTCCGGATCGCGTAAGTCCATTGAAATATGTTTTCCTGGTAGTTTTAATTTGAACGACCGCACTCCGATACGTTTAAATATGTCACCATGAATATTACCGTTGTTATAGTGAACCGGTTTCTGATATATGTCGGTTCACTTATAGTGCACAAGGAAATATAATTGTTCCTTGTACACTATATTCTGGTGCGGATTTGGCGGTTCGCGCCGGAATGTTGCGGGCGAAAATGATGATTTCGTCTCGAGTTTGGCGACTCGTTTTGAAGTTGTCAATTGAAGGACGCTTTAGCGTCAGGCAGTTTTGAGATCTAAATTGTTGGCGCACAGGAATGAGCGGAACTCATTCTGTGCGGTTTCCGGCCTTTGCATTTTGGATGCTCGTTAAAGAATAAACCAAATACATCATCGAATGTATTGGAATCTCAAATTATATTGACATACGTCAACCCACTGTTGTGGCGTTGTTTCGGAAAAAGCCAAAAATGCTGAGACACAAAATCGACAGACGCCAAAGGCGTCATATATTTTGCGTCAGTCGGCGGCTGTTTGTGACGAAACGTATCCAACTGTGGAACATCATGAAGGCATCTGCTTGCATTTGCCAGATGAAGGTGCAGACAGGCAAAACTCTATCAGTAGAATTTTGCAGGGACATTCCACATATATTTGTAGTGCAAACCCTACAATTCCGGTTGATCCCGCCGGAGACTACTACTATCAGGATTCGGCTTAGCCATGCGAGGTACTTGTAGCAATACAAACCGTACTGCTCAGTAACACGTAGTCAACCTGCCCTATAGACGGGGATAATCCTGGGAAACTGGGCGTAATACCCGATAGGCGATAATTGCTGGAAGGCTTTTTCGCTTAAAGCAGCAATGTGCTATAGGATGGGACTGCGACGGATTAGCTTGTTGTTGAGGTAATTGCTCAACAAGGCTATAATCCGTACGGGTCGTGAGAGCGATTGCCCGGAGATGGCTTCTGAGACATGAAGCCAGGCCCTACGGGGCGCAGCAGGCGCGAAAACTTCGCAATGCCCGAAAGGGTGACGAGGGAATCCTGAGTGATATCGCAATGCGGTATCTTTTACTTACTGTAAAAAGGTAAGCGAATAAGAGGTGGGTAAGACGGTTGCCAGCCGCCGCGGTAATTCGAAGAATCGTAACAAACATTCTTCTGGCAGTTTTATTTGATTATGAAAATAGTCAAATGATTCTTGAATAAGCAATGACGCATTTATGCGTCGTACGACACGGGTTCTTCGAACCGTAAATAACCGCGCCTCAAGTTGTAGTCACGTTTATTGGGCCTAAAGCGTCCGTAGCTGGTTTGATAAGTCTTTGGTGAAATCCAACAGCAAACTGTTGGGATGGCTGGAGATACTATCAGACTCGAGACCGGGAGAGGTCAGGGGTATTTCACGGGTAAGAGTAAAATCTTTTAATCCGTGAAGGACCACCTGTGGCGAAGGCGCCTGACTGGAACGGGTCTGACAGTGAGGGACGAAAGCGTGGGGAGCAACCGGGATTAGATATTGAGAAATTCCGATTGGGAGATTTTCGAATTTCTCAATTTAGTGAAAAATGGAATTTTTCAACTAAATACCCCGTTAGTCCACGCTGTAAACGATGCCCATTTGGTGTCACACAATCTTCGAGATTCTGTGGTGCCGTAGCGAAGGTGTTAAATGGGCCGCCTGGGGAGTACGACCGCAAGGTTGAAACTTAAGGGAATTGGCGGGGGAGCACTACCAGGGGTGGAGGCTGCGGTTTAATTGGATTCAACGCCAGGAACCTTACCCGTGAAGACAGCAGAATGAGGGTCACTCTAAAGGGGTTACCTGACAAGCTGAGAAGTGCTGCATGGCCGTCGTCAGTTCGTGCTGTGAAGTGTCGTGTTAAGTCACGAAACGAACGAGACCCGTGCCGCTAGTTGCTACTATCCTCCCCGGAGGGTAGGCACTCTAGCGGGACCGCTGTTGCTAAAACAGAGGAAGGAGCGGGCTACGGCAGGTCAGTATGGCCTGAATTTACGGGGATACACGCGGCCTACAATGCGTAGGACAACGGGATGCAACGCCGTAAGGCGAAGCCAATCTCTTAAACCTACGCTTAGTTCGGATCGAGGGCTGCAACTCGCCCTCGTGAAGCCGGAATCCCTAGTAAGCGAAGGTCATCAACGGAGCAAGTGCAAGATGATTTTTTGGCGAGACGAACAGAGTGTCAGAACGGTTTGACTATGAGGAAATTCTTGTTGACGCAGGAATTTCCGGTGAATATAGACTGGGCGGATGACACTTTAATTTGTCTATAGCAGCACTATGATGCATTTGCTTCAGTGGAATCTTTCGCTGAATACGTCCCTGCTCCTTGCACACACCGCCCGTCAAACCATCCGAGTGGACTTTTGGTGAAGCTCGCGTAGAGCGATTTGAATCACAAGTCTGCAAGGAGGGTTAAGTCGTAACTTTAAAAGTCGACTAAGACAAGTATTATCATGAATGAGCACATCGCGTATCTACATGGTGCGCTTCATGATGGCTACGTGTATAGAGGCAAGCAAAAAGGTGAAGTTGCCGTCATTACCCAGAAAAACAGGGAATGGCTGGAACGCTTACGCCAGATAATTGCCGTATTGGAGTCCAATTCGTGGATTTTTCAACAAAGAAATATACATGTTTTGGAAACGAAACTTCCTGAACTTCTGAAACCGATCGATGTTTCGACACTCAATAGAAAGCAAGGATTGGCGTATGTTGCAGGATTTTTTGATGCAGAAGGAGGCATTCCCCATGACATCAAAAAGTTCTTCTACGTACAGTTCGTCCAGAAGAAAAAGGAAAAGCTGGACGAGATTGTGGCAATTCTTGAAAAATCTGGAATAAGGTGTGGCAAAGTTCACCAGTATGACAAGAAGACTGGTTGCTGGAGATTTTTTATAAGCAGAGAATCTCATCTGAGATTCATTAAGTTGATAAAATCCAAGCATCCTGAGAAACAAACACGCTTGCTCTCTTTTCAACGGCTTTTAGAGCGACAAACAAGGTAACCGTACGGGAACGTGCGGTTGGATCACCTCCTTTATTTTTGTTTACGAAAGTAAACAGAAGTAATTTTCTGAACGACATCGTGCCTACTGATAAATGCCAAATGTGTGGAGTTTACTCTCCATTCTCTTGCGAGACTGCACCTTCACTAATTCCTTTTTCCAGAAATAATTTTACAAAAACCTTTCTATTTGAATAAAAAATAAAAGAAAAGGAATATTTACCTGATTTTCAGCGCCCTCTTTATGGCGCCTGACTTTCCTGTTCTGTAAGTCTTCGCCGGCGTTTTTCTTTTATATCCTGACTTTTCATATCTTTCTTTTTCCGCCTTGCTGGCGAACATCCTGTCTCTTCTCAGGTTCTTCATTCAAACCACCCCAAAGCATGAATAGAAATAACTTGGAAAGTCCCAACATATACTACTACGTCTTCGCGCCTTTTATTTACACACGCACGAGAATGGAAAATTATCGCAATGAATGCAAAAGAAGCCCGGTGAAATGGAAGAACTATTGCAAGCGTCGCCAAAATTAAAGTTTCATGTGGTCAAGCCACGCCTTATACGCGTCGATGCGCTCCCATACCACATGGTCCAGTTCTTCCCTGCCAAAATGAAGCTCCGTTT
>JWKQ01000001.1:433097-439877 GCA_000806115.1 archaeon GW2011_AR5 | reverse complement strand
TGTTCATGTCAATTCCTCCATTCTATATTTCATTCTGAAAGTATATTTTACAAAATCTATTTTCCAAAAACATGGGAAACTGATTTCGTGTTTGATTTGATATTTTTCCCGGTATATAAGCATTCTGTTACGAAAAAAGATATTTCGTTATCACTGTCTGAGAGGAACAATTTACACTACTTTGCCATAATAAACTACAGAAGTAGGTTAGAATACGCAAGAAATTCATGTAACGGATTTCTTTCCGTCGCTACAGATAAGTTTATTAATACGGAAAATGCAGTAGAACGGAAATTTTTTGTTATAGCCGACCAACTTAATATTTGGGATATTACACAAGTTGGTCACATATAGTGAACCAAGTTATCATATCCAGATTCTTTACTTGGTTCACTATAACATGTCTCGGCTAGTCCCGAAAAAAATGTTTTCAGGACTAAAAGTCCGAATCCTGCTCTGATTGGTAGTTGTAAAAGAGGGAGTTTTCCATCCATATTTTTCTTTTTCCAAACTCGTTTTCTATAGATGTCTTCTGCTGAGATGTCAGGTCTGGGAAATCGGCGAAGCTGAACGGCATGAATTCCGGATATGTAGATTTCATCAGCCTCAATGTCCTGACAAGCTCGCTGAATCTTTCCGGCTCCATACGATCACCCCTGCGCATCAATGCAGCCTGGAAAAGAAAAAACTTATATCATTATTATGAACGGGAAAAGATTAATCGTTGCCGGAAGAATTTTTGCTTATAGTTCTCCAAGGAAACAATTGATATATTATTTCCTTGGGAACTACAAGGTGAAGCGAAGCTTCACCTGTACGGGAGAACCTCTGGTTCTCCCTGTATCTGTGAACCCACAAAAGAATTCGGACATGCATTGTGGGTTCACTATAAATAGCGTGAAACATGAAATACGGCGCGTATTACGTGTAGCTTCTCTTGATGAGGAACAGCCCCGGTTGTTCGCAGATTTCCTGCGTTGTTATGTCGTATCGCGTGTACTGGCCCACTATGTCTTTTATTTTGCCGTTCATTTCCGCGTCGGAGTAGTCTGTTGATTTTGCCTTGCTGCACGCGCAGACTATCGAGTCGACTATCGCGTTGTTCTGCATGTCCTGCGGCTGGGCTAAGCAGGTGGAATTTTCACCGCAAAGTTCGGATTGCACCACGGCGGGGGCGGTCTTCCAGCATGATTTGCATCCGGCAACGTCTATGCACTGTTCGGAGAGCACGGAGCCGACGCCGAGAAGTATGAACAATGCCAGCACCAGCGCGACTATCAGGAATTTCTTTTCCATTGGTTAGAATTGTAGAGCCTGCAATATAAGCTTTGACTGCCCGGATTCTTTTTTATACAGTCAGCCCAAATATCTTCATGGACCACGAGAAATATCCGAATTATTTCCTTGCCGTTATGGTTCTCTACGCTATCGTGCTTGTCGTGGGGCTCGCTTATTTTATCCTGCCATCCATGGGGTTCGCCGGAGCCTACTCTGATTTTTACATTATATCGTTTCTGTTTTTCCTGCCGCTGATTCTCTTCGCAATATACGGCATGGGGCCCGAATTTCTCTGGAAGAAGGAAGGAATCCTCAGGATTTTAATAACGGTCCTCGTCGTGGTTGATTTTCTTTTTGACCTGTACTTGATGATATTGCTTATCTAGAAAATCAAAAGTCGAAATCAAAGCTGCGTTTTTTTTCTTCCGACAGTTTTTTTCTTATTTCCTCTAACTGTTCGTCCGAAAGCTGCACGCGCTGGTAGCTGATGACAACGACGTCGTTGGGATATCTCGGGATTACATGGAAGTGCGTGTGAGCGACAATCTGCCCGGCGGGCTTGCCGTTGTTCTGCATGACGTTCACGCCTATGGCGTTCATCTTTTCCTTGAGATTTGTAGTGATGTTTTTGACTACTCGCATGACCTTCGCTATGTCTTCCTCGTCAGATTTTGTAATGTCCTCGCTGTGCTTCTTCGGCACCACGAGCGTGTGCCCCGGATTCGCGGGGTTGATATCGAGAAAAGCAAGCGTGTCTTTGTCCTCATAGACTTTCTTGGAAGGTATCTCCCCTCTCACTATCTTGCAGAAGATGCAGTCGGCTTCAGTCACCATGGATAATTAGTTGTCGGATTAGTTTTATAAAGGAAAATTCGATGCGATATATTTGCATCGTGCCCGTGATTCCCGCGTGATTTCTTATCAGGGTTAAATAAATTCATTTGCAATCCATTGTCATGCAATACGTTGTAAGAGGCATCATTGCTTCTCTTGCGCTGGGCGCCAGCCTTTTCACCCAGGACATTTCTTCTGTTTCCATAAAGCAGGGTGAAAAAAGATATTGTAACTCGCGCATGACAGATCTCAAGGGAAACGCTTTCAACGGTTATGTGATGGTTGAGAGACGCGACGATAATACTCTCATGTTTCATATTGCACAGGAACACCCGACTTACAAGGCGCCTTCTCAGTCTGAGGCATTCACTTATGCCGCGCCTCGCGGAGTCTTGACAGTTCTTGGGCAGAAAGTAGGGGACAACGTTGGCGATGTCCTGGCGATGGACAGGGAAGTTTTCTTCGGCAACGAGAACCCGGGTGAATCGCAAATAACCGGCGGAAGAATGCGTTTGGCGAACGAGGCAGTTGCATGCGCTGCAAACGCGAAATAATTACGCTTCTTTCAATACCTGCTGCGCGTGGTTGTTGACATCGACTTTGTCAAAGACGTGCGTGATTTTTCCGTTTTCTATCAGAAAGCTTGTTCTTTTTATTCCCCAGTATTTTTTCCCGTACATGTTCTTCTGCACGTAGACGCCGTATTTTCTGCACACATCGCCTGTCGTGTCGGCAAGTAGCGGGAAGGGGAGGCTGTATTTTTCCGCGAATTTTTTGTGGCTCTCGGAAGTGTCCATGCTTACGCCAATCACAGTTATGCCTTTTAGCTTTGGGAAGTTATCGCGCAGGTTGCACGCCTCGCTGGTGCACCCGGGCGTGTCGTCGCGCGGGTAGAAATAAAGGAGAACTTTTTTGAAATCAGAGAGACGGACAATATTTCCGTTGCCGTCTTTCAAAGAAAAGCTTGGAGCTTTGTCGCCTTGCTTAAACATTGTCTTCACCTAACTGCATGCCAGTTGCCGTTTTCAAGCACGTACCAGTCTCCGGGCGACCATTCATGATGGATATTTTTCTCCTCGTTTTTCATGAAAACCTGTATCATGTAGCCGTCGGATTCTGTTTTCAGTGAAATTCTTTTTGCCATTCTTGTGGCACGCTTCCTTGCTTCGCGATACGGGTATCCGTTTGGATAGCGTCGTGAATCATGCGCATATGATTCTACAGGAACCTCGACAATATGACGTGCCGTGTCCCTACTGAGCCATATTCTTGCCGTGTAATTTCTCATCGAATTAGACTTGCAGTAAAAGTATATAAGTTATACTCCCAGCGCGAGTCGCACGTCCTCGCTGGGCTCCCACTTCGACTCGAACACGACTTCTATCTCCACGTCCGTCGCGCCCGCTTCCTTCACCTTTGTCTTTATCATGTCGAGCAGCGACGGGCCGTAAGGGCAGAACGGGGTGGTAAAAGTCATCTTTATCCTGACGTTGTCGCCTTCCACGTTTATGTCGTAAATCAGCCCGAGGAACCAGACGTTCATCTCCAGTTCGGGATCATTGCACTGCTTTAGCGCTTCTATTACCTGTTCCTTTGTTATCATGAATGTAATTTGTGAGAAAAGCTTATAGCTAAACAAGTAAGTGAGTTTTAATCTTTTTTCAGTATTGTATAATCGATGCCAGATGTCTGATTATGTTACGGTTCCAGTCGAAGGCGACCTGTGGGACTACAATGCCGTGGCGGATATCGCCAGGACGATAGCGTCAGAGTTTCTCGAAAGATTCTATATAGGCGGAAAAAGAGAGCCGGCGCTCCAAGCTCTTCTGAATAAGTTCATGGAGCATATTGGACCGGACCCTGTCAATTCGGATTACGACATGCGCACGCACAGCCCCAATGACAGGAGAGTTCTTTATTCGCGGTTCCAGCACCTTGCCGGTATCGACTGAAACAAGGCGTTTGGAATCTTCGTCGTATACAGGCTGATTCAACTCATCACACACATCGCCGCCGCCTCCCACTTCCCATTGCGGACGGTAAGCCATTGTAGCGTACATCCTCACATAATGTCGCATAGGGCGGGAGATTTCCTGAGCCACGCAGAAGCCAGGCTGAGGGATTTTTTTCAGTACCTGAGGGGCTATGACACAATTGAAGTTAATGCCAGAGATTACAGGATGCCTTTCATGACCAGGGAACAGATAGAGGATTCGATGCGGCGCGCAATCGGCGACATTCCAGGCCTGCAGAAAACAGCAGAGGATATGTTCATGAACCAGGTAAACGTGCCGCGAATAAGCTGCGATATTCATTTTCCCAAGAAAAGGTTCCATGCAGGCAGGGGACAGGTAACATTGGAGCTGCATGAATACAAGGCTTGGAAAAGATTTATGTCAGGGTTGTGATCTTGAATAATATCATTTTAATCCAATCCAAGACTTACCATTATGGCTTCGTCCACTTCCTTCATTTTTTTGATTGAGATTTTTCCGTAATTTTTTATTATTCTTGACTTGTCTATTGCACGTATCTGGTTTAGGAGAATTGTCGACTTTTCTTTCAATGGGGAGTTTGTTTTGTCGATTTCCACGTTAGTAGGAAATTGTCGTGAATATATTTTCGTCGTTATAGGCGCAATTATTGTTATTGGACTGTTTTCGTTTCCTGTATCGTTTTGTATTGCAACAGCGGGCCGCGTTCTGCCCTGCTCCGAGCCGACAACAGGATCGAGATTGACGAGAACAACATCGCCGCGTTTTAGTCCGGCCATTCTGCATCAGCTGTTTCCCATTCTTTGTTTATTTTCTTTGAATCCGCATTCATTTCCAGATATCCTTCCTTTAGTAATCTCTTTTTTTCTTTGTCCTTCTTTTTTTCGATGTGAAGAACAAGCTCGTCTTCTAATGTTATATTCTGCTCTTCAATGATTTCTTTTGGGATAATTACTCCGATTGAATTTCCCCATTTCTTTGGCTTTGCTATAGTTTCCATAAGTTCACAAGTATAACTAATGTATAACTAAATATTTAAAGTGATTATAGTGAACCAAGTAAAAATTTCGGACATGTTATGACTTGGTTCACAGATACAAGGAGAATCTTCTATTCTCCTGTACAGGTGAAGCAAAGCTTCACCTTGTAGCTCACAAGGAAGTAGTATCCGAATTATTTCCTTGTAGAGCTATAAAAATTAGCCCGTAGAATTTGTTTTCTGGATGCCGACGATTTTTATCTGGAATATCAGCGTCTTGCCCGCGAGCGGATGGTTCGTGTCTATTACGGCTGTCTCGTTCCTGATTTCAAGAACCTTCACCGGCCTGCCGCCTGCGTAGAGCGTGTCGCCCGCTTTCGTGCCGTTCGGTATGCTCGCCAGCGTGACCTCTATCACAGCATTCACGTCATAAGCGCCGTAAGCCTCTTCAGGCCTGATTGTTATGTTCTTCTCCTCGTTCAGCTTCATGCCTATCACGGCGTCGTCGAAGCCCTTTATCATCTCGCCGGCGCCCGCCTCGAACTCGAGCGGCGCCCGCCCTATGGACGTGTCGAATACGCTGTCGTCTTCCAGCCTTCCAGTATAGTCGACGGCTATGTTGTCTCCTTTAGCTACCGTTGCCACGTTGTTCACGCATCCCAGGGCTAGTATTATTAAAAATAGTCCTGCTAGCACTTTCATGAAACTATCTTGGATGGAAGATATAAATATCTGCTGGCTTAAGCCCGCAGTATTTTTGCAAGAATGCCGTAATATGCTCAAAATTGCGGAGCAATTTTGGCATGCCAGAAAGCTTCGCTTTCTGAGCATGAACGGCATAGATGCTGTAGTATTAAACTAGCTGCATTCATTGCAATAAAAATGGAAAAACCGGGACTACAAAGATATTTTATAGCACCTGAAAAATAAGTTCATGCGAAGCGCGCTGATTCTGATTGCGTCTGTTGTCCTGGTTGCCGGCTGCGTGTCCGATGCCCCTGCTGTTGCGCCGCTTGCCGAATCCAGAAATGAAAGCAGCCCGCGCCTGTCGGAAGATTTTGCCAACCTTCGGGCAGAGCTTGAGAGAAGCGTGCAGTTCGAGGGCGTCTCGCCGGAATATTATGATGACGTTGGATCGAGGATAAACAGCTTCGCGCAAAAGGGCTACGAAGTTGCAGAGCTTATGCAGCTGCTCTCCATGCTGCGCGTCGGCGGAGGGGAGGTGCCATCGCAGCAGATAGATAATCAATCCAATCAGCAGCCGGAAAATCAGCCGCAGGAACCGAAGGTTGTAATATGGCATAATATGGAAAACGGAGCATGGGTGCCAAGAGGAAACCCGCCGGACTGTCCCGAGCTTGTCTTCCAGTCTCCTGTCGACCTCAGCATCGTGTCGTCAATCATTTATCCTGGACAGGTCAGGTCAGGCGATTTCAAGCCCCATGGCGGCTTTAGGACTGACGACGTGAGTGGGCCTGTTGAGGTGACGGCGCCAATGGCAGGCTACATATGGAATGCTGCGAAATTCACTGACGAGTTCGGACTTCATTATACCTTTGACATCCAGCATCCGTGCGGGATAATGTACAGGCTGGGGCATCTCAATGCCGTGCCGGAAAAGCTTGATGCAATCTTCAACGAAACAAAAGGGTTCAGGGATTCGCGCACTTTTCTTGTGGACCCGCCTGTCTTCGT
>JWKQ01000001.1:0-433077 GCA_000806115.1 archaeon GW2011_AR5 | reverse complement strand
CGCCGGCTTCGACTGGGGCGTGTATGATTTAAGGAAGGAGAACGCGGCGGCGCAAAACCCTGCCTTCCGCGAGGCGCACAAGGACGAGATGTCCCAGGCGTATTACGCCGTCTGCTGGCTTGATTACCTGCCGGCGGACCAGGAGCAGATAGTAAGGAGCCTGCCGGCAACTGACGGAGTGTCCGGCAAGAACAGTGATTACTGCAAATGAAAGCCAACGGGAGGAATCGAACCCCCAACCTTCTCATCTCTTTCTATCACTGACGGCGCCGAAGGCGCGTCTCTAAAGATGAGATACAATTTCTCGTTCTTTTCCGCCAGCGCTTTTGGAGCGAAGCGAGAAAAGGGCTGTGAGATGCTCTGCCAGATTGAGCTACGTTGGCAGCCTGAAGTGTTTTCTCGCGGCAACTTAAAAAGTTATGTCCAATGCCCGGATTTTCTTTCCGCCTTTCCTAAAAATTTTACCAAAATAATATATACTGAGTGGAGCCAAATTAAGTCATGGTTCTGGACTCTTTTAGCATTCTGGCTTTGTTCGGCATCACCATAATAGTCGGCTACGTCGGCTACCTGTTCTTTGACAAAACCCGGATACCCGATGTTTTCTGGCTAATAATATTCGGGCTGCTTATAGGGCCCGTGTTCAACCTCGTCGACCGGGCGCTTTTCGTGTCCATATCCCCCTTTCTCGCCGCGCTGGCTTTGCTCATTATATTGTTCGACGCCGGCATAAACATGGATTTCTACAAGATGCTGCGCTCCTTCCCCCGGAGCATCGCGCTTGCCGTTGTCGGAATAGCGATTTCCGTGACTGCGGTTGCCGCCGTGTCGTATTATTTCATAGGGCTGAGCCTCCTCTACTCTGTATTGCTGGGAATCATAGTCGGCAGCACCTCGTCCGAGATAGCCATAACGATAGTCAAGAGGCTGCACATGCGCGAAAGCCCCAAGATGATAGTCACCCTAGAATCCATACTCACCGACCCGCTTGTGATTGTCGGTGCCATCGTGATGCTCAACCTCATCTCTCACAGCGCCGCGCAAATCTCGCCGGTTCAGGGCGTTCTTTCCGCTTTCTCCATCGGCGCAGTCATCGGACTGATCGCGGGACTGATATGGCTTTTCGTGCTTGACAAGCTCAAGGGCAGGCCGTTCGACTATATGCTCACCTTGGCGGTGCTTTTCCTGCTTTATGTTTTCGTGGAATCAGCCTCGGGAAGCGGAGCCATAGCAGCCCTCGCCTTCGGCTTGGTGCTTGGCAACGGCGGCGCTTTCTCCACGATGCTCCGCATGAAGAGGCGATTCGGCTTCTCCAAGCTGCTTCGCACCTTCCAGAACGAGGTGTCCTTCTTTATCCGGGCGTTTTTCTTCGTCTATCTGGGCATAATCGTCAGCGTCAACACGACCTACCTGATATACGGGCTTGCGATTTGCGGCGCCCTTATACTGGCGCGCCTTGTGGCAGCCCAGATAACCATGTACAAGATGCACCTAACAGGCTCGGAGAAGAACATGATGCGCACCATGGTGCCGCGCGGACTGGCAGCTGCGGTGCTCGCCCAGCTCCCTGTGGCTTACGGCATACCGGATGCGGCGATATTTTCCGACCTTGTGTTCATAGTCATACTGGGTACTGTGCTCTATACAACCGTAGCCACGCGCTTATTCTACAAATAGAATTCCGGAATTGGAATATAGTGCAAGACATAACAATTTAGAGTGATATTATGATTATGTCTTCACATATACAAGGTGAAACTTCGTCTCACCTGTACAGGTTGAGCTGCGCTCAACCTTGTAGTACGGACAACCAATAATATTCCCAAATAGGATTGTCCGATACTATAATTTCCCAAAATTTTGGAATTATCTAAGAATTCATCTGAAAACCCATGGCTTTAGCCATGGGATGAAGGGATGAGTTCTGGATTCCATCTTCTTACACAAGAAGATGTAATTAACCTACAAAACAACAGAGAAGTGAAAATGATAGAGAAAGAAAAAAGAAATAGGACTAAATTATCGGTCTGACATCAGCATTCCGTAAACCGCTTCCGCCCGCCTAAGCGGGACTGAAGAGCTTACTTCTTGCCTGCCAAGTTCATAATAGCCTTGACAGCGACGATTATCGCAGCCGGAGCGGCGAATATCGCTATGTTGGCAACTATGGCGTTAATCAATGTACCGAGGCCAGGAACGACATTCAGCACGCTGAATGTGCCTGCAGTGCCCGATACGTTAGCGCCCAAGCTGGCAACTACCAAAGCTACTGTGGCAACCAAGAAAGCCGTAGTTTCTTTCTCGGAAATGTTCAGGAGACCGACAACAGCACCTAGTATTACAAGCAACACAGCTACCCAGCTGGATGCTCCGAAGCCCGCAGCAGCGGCAATACCTGCCAATACTGCGATGACAACGGACACTAGATATGCCCATTCTCCCGCTTTTGAACTTTTCATTTTGTTACACCCTAACCAACCTTAGTTTTCCGGTAGTATATAAGCATTACGTCCGAAGCATAGCTTTAAGTATGTTTTGGAAGGCAATCACTGGATAGTAATAACAATTTATGATGATTTCTATGCCCCAGGACGCCAAACCTCTCATAATTCCCGTGTCTTTGGAGCGTTCCATCCATGAGATGATAAACGCCCAAAGGCGTACATATGCGCTTCCCGAGCTCGGATTAGACCCCGCTTTGTCCGGCGTAGCCCGCTACCACAGCAGCGACATGACATTCAGGGGATACTTCAGTCACGGCACGCCCGAGGGCAGGATGCCGGTAGACAGGGCAAGGATTGCAGGGTATCCGGTCAGAAAGACTGTAGGAAGCGCAATTTATGAAGGAATAGGCGAAAATATCGCTAAAATACCGCTTCACGAGTCTTGCAGGGAGGTTACGAGCTTCATAGAGTATCCCGGCGGCATTAGGCAGGTTACAGGCAGGAGAAGGGAATACAGCTGGTACACCCAGCAGGAGCTGGCAGCCAAGACAGTCGGGGGCTGGATGAACAGTCCGGGGCACAGGGAAAATATCCTGAGAAGGCATTACCAGAGGGAAGGCATCGGCGTGACATTTGCCGGGGATTTTGCACACATAACCCAGAACTTTTTCTGAACATAAAATCCCAATGGGGTCAGAGGGATTGCTGCAGTTTCTTGACACTGAGCTCTCGAATGAACAAAGTTCATTCGCAGACGAACCCAAGGTTCGCGCTCAGTTGAACGTAGTTCAACTGGCGGCTCGATTAAGCAAAACTTAATCGAAGCAATCCTGATGGGGTCAGAGGGATTCGAACCCCCATAATCAGTTTTGGAGACTGACGTTCTACCAGGTTTTACGAGCTTTACTGGAGCTCTTTATACTATGACCCCTGTTTTCTGAATAAAGTAACTTGGCATAAATAAAAAGATAGGTTAATCGTACAGTACCAGAATCGTGCCAACGTCGTAGACAGCGGGCATAAAGAACAGCCAGCCTGAACCTGTCGTCTGCATCCTGAGGCTGCCGTTGAAGGAAACCTCGTAGCTCCCGGCGCTTCTGGTGCTGAATACGGTTTGGCTATATGTATGACGCAAAGTGTTGGTCGTTTCTTGATTTATTGTAAGCGTTCCCAGCCCGTTAGTCCTCGTAATTCTGAAGCTTATCTTCCCGCTTCTCCCGTTTGCCGGCACTGTTATGTCATTTTGTCCAAAAAGAACCCCGCTGTATACCCGCCCGCCCGCCACAGTCATGTTTGTCAGGACGTTTGCCGAAGGCGGCGCCGGCTCTTGCCCGCCGGGGCTTTCGCTTCTATTCACAATTATTACGGTTCCTGAATCATGGCACCTCCCGTTCTGGCACAAACTGACTGACGCCGAAGGCGTCGTGCCGCTTTTGTTGCAGGAACCCTTCTTTGTGGGCATGTTATCGTAGGCGCACTCGTTGTTGCCGCACTTGTAATCCCTGTATCCCTGGTATATGTCGTTGCCCGCGCAGTAGCTGTCCCCGTAGAAGCCGTCGTAGCGGTTGCAATCCACCTTTAAACCGTCTATATTGCATAGCTCGTCGTTGCATTTGGGGCGATTGATTCCGTTGACGAATGTCTCGGAACAGTCCGCCTTGCACTTTTCGACAAGCACATCTGTCCTCGTCACATTGCATTGGCCGTTGTATGTGCAGTCATAGGTTACCTGCCTGCCGAATACGTCGCCGTCCTGACATTTTTTATCGATTATGTACTCGTCGGAGCTGTACGACGCTGAAGCGTCATTCTGTTTGCAGTCATCCTGGCAGGAAACGCAGCCATCAACCGGGTCGCAGATTGTGTTTGTCCGTAGGACACAGCTATTGATAGAGCAGCCCCCCGACGTGCAGTAGCGCGCCCCGAAGTAGCATACCTGATCTCCGTACTGTTCGATAATGGTGCCGTTCTGCGGGCATGTGGCATTCCGGTAATTGCAGCTGCACGCTCCGCACGTGCCGGCGTAGAAGCATGTCGTGTCTGTCAGGTTGACTGAACAGTCGTTGTCTGCAGTGCAGTTGGCTCCGCATGTGCGCGAGCAGTTGTATGTACAGCTGAGGCTGCTCTCCACGCACCTGTCCCAGCCGTAGGGATTGATTTCCTTTCCGACGCACCTGTCGCACCATGAGCATCCCGAGTTCTCGCAGCCTGTTTCGGACGTGAACTGGCTGCACTGGGTTGTCATTGCGCCGGCAAGCCCGAGCAGCAGCAACAGGGCGAATGCCGCAAGAAGCAATTTCATAAAATAGATTTGTCATGACAACCTTAAAACTTCGCATTCCATTGCCTTCAAGAAATTATTCAAAAGCAATGAATGCGAATTGCTCAATGATTTGCCAATTTCAGCAAGCCACCGCATAAATGCGGTGGTCATTGACAGTTGCATGTTGTGAAAAAGAAAAGAATGTGCCGCAAAAACCAAGCGGCATCAAAAGCTGATATGCCTTATCTCATCGTGTGAACTGTGCAATTCCCGCACGACTTCCACTTGACCATTTTTCCCACTCCGACGAGCAGGATGCCAAGGAAGTACCAGCCGAGCACTGCACCGTTGATTGCCGTAGGCATTCCGCTTGCAAACTGCGTTGCGAATCCGCCCACGAGTGCCCAAAGCCCGAGCGCGAACAGGATCCAGGCCACTACCATAAGGCCCAGGTTGCAATTGCATTTGCCAGATTTCGATGCCGGTCTTGCTGCCGATTTAGCTGCTGCCATTTCTGCACCTCCATTTAATATGATATGCCGACGCACAATTGAGGATTTAGATGATGCGTCCTTGCTGATTAATTGATTTTTCGGGTAAATAAAGGTTCGACCTGTCAAAAAATGTAATTCAACAGCTTCCGGACGCGTAAGTAGTTGCGGGCATGTCCTCATACGGAGTTCTGCTCCTGATGAAGGGCATGTGGTAATACGCGGGCCCTATGGATATGAGAACGGCCGCCGCAGCGGTGCCAAGCATGGTGCTTAATTTCCTTCTTGAGCTTTCTGTCGGCTGCCTGAATGTCCTGTAATTCTCAAATGTTTCGAACGAATAAACCCGTGCAGGGCCGTGTTTTTCAACTGTGTCATGCTTCTTGTAATTGGGCATATTGATTATTTGTGCCATTAGCATCATCTATTGCCTGCTGTCCGTGTAATAAAATTATAGATAAATAAACTGCGGAAAAATGGGCAAAAATCCGTTTTATTGCCATTCATTCGCTTGGAGCATCTCTCTTACAAGTACAGATTTCTCTGCCGGCGTATATCCCGATAGCCTTTGGTCTATGGGACGGTACGTTTTCGGGACGCAGCCGCCTATGTAGGCTTCGTATTCGCGAATATCGCGCACGGGAACCCCGCTAAGCAGTTCTCTTGCAAGATGAATCCTGTTCAGTATGTCTTCAGGCAGCGTCATTTTATCACTCTTCAACGCGCGGCGCGAGTATGAATCCGAGCTGCATCTTGCCGGGCACCTCGAACTGTATCTTCATCGGATAGTCGTTGGACATCGATATCTTCGCAGAAGGTGACAGCTTCTTCGCCTTTATGATTTTCTTCAAATAGTCGAGAGAATATCTTGCCCTCACAGGCTCGTTCATGTCCGTTATGCGAAGATTTCCGTCGCCTTTCATCAAATCTAGCTGCGTGAATGAGGAGTCGGACTCGCCCTTCATGGTTAGCTGGTCCTTTCTTACGGTAAATATTACGGAATCGGTGATTAGTTCCGCGTCCTCGATGCCGCTGCTCAGGATTTCGCTGTCCACCGTGAGCGAGCTGGAGAAGTCAAGCTTGTCTATCGGCGGCGTTTCTTCCCTCGAGATGTCTATCAGCGGGAGCACGAACTTTCTCGTTGAAACACCCTTCAGCGTCAGGTCGAGCTTTCCATCCGCCATTTTTATGGTGAGCGAGTCGCCTTCGCCCGCCCTCTTCAGTATCTGGAGCAGGTTTTGGAGGTTTATGCCAATGCGCGCGTCGTCTGTGTACTTGTATTCCGTGAAGACGTCACGGGCAAGGTAGAAGTCCACCACCACGACGACGGCGCGGTCCGAGGCGATAAGCTGGATTCCATATTCTTTAATGTGAAGTTCTGTCTCGTCAATAAGCTCCGCCACGGTGGCTATGCTGTCCCTGAGAAGAGAAATGTCGTCAAGCTTTGCTTCGAACATGTTTTGCACCGTTTACGTTCCGTTTCAGCCGTTCCTGTGGGATTGTCTGTGCCGGCATCAAGCCTCTGCAAATACCATCCCTGTTAAAAATATAAACTCGTGTGCCGGGCATGTGAAGCGTTGCGTCGCATTCCTAATAAGATTACCCGTAGATTTTCTTGTGAAGATTCATGTCCATGCCGTTCTTGTTCTGCACTATCTCCCCGCGGAGTTCGTAGCCGTCCTCGAGAGGCAGCACGCGGGCGAACACGCAGACGAGGTCGCCAGTCTCGCAAGGGCTTACGGCGCCTTTGGCGTCAATTGCTCCTGCGTCGGTGATTATCTGCGCAGTTGTTGTGCCGTCGTCAACTATTATCATGCCGTCCTGCCTGTCCACTATCTTGCCGAGTATGCGCACACGCACGTCTTTTTCGGGGTTTATGCCAGCTATGGCTTTCAGGGCGGCAGGGAGCCTTTTGTAGCGAAATTCTTCCATGCTTGAAAAATAGATTGAAATTATTTAAAACAGCAGCAGCGTGCCTGATGGTGATCCGAAATATTTTTTATACATTGCCAGTACTTGTTCTGACGTTTTCGTGCGCATCGCACGTATCTCATTATTTACTGTAGTTGTGACATCTTCTCTCCCGTTCAGTCTTGTCGCACGTCTTTCTGCAAAATATACGGCAAGTTCGTGTCTTTTCCTCTCTGTGGTGTCGGAGTCGTCATACCGAGTTTCATGAGGATGAGTTGTATTTTGTCGTACTCTGTCTGGCAAATCATCAAATACTCGCCTCTGCGTGGTGTATTTTCTCATCTTTGTCATGTAATGAAGCTCGTCTTTTGTAAAAGTTCTTTCAAGCTTCCTCAGCATACCGAATATAGCGTCTTCGACGGAGGTGAAACATCCTGACAAATTTTCACCTTCGGCTATTGCTCTTGCAATGCTGGATTTCTGAAGTCCGCAAAATGAATCAGAATATTCGGCTGCTATTTTTTCTGCTACAAGGTTTGCATATCGCGGCTTTGAAATCCTGGACGGGCGTCCGCCTTGGGAGCTGCCTGCGAGGTATATATCCCTGCGTGTCGGTTGACTATACATATTCACACCTTATAATTAGTTACTCTAAAGTAGTATATAAAGTTAACTCACGGCGCTGCTAGAAATATTTCCCGTTTATTACTACGGGCACCGCGCGCAGGAAAGCGCCGCACGTCGGGCACTTCTCGTTGTCATAGTTCGACTGTTTTTCGAATCCACACCTCTGGCATCTTGACTTTATTTTCATAATCGGTCACTTTTCAGGCGGCGAGAAGCCCGGGTTATTTTTCAAATCATTTTTGACCTTCACTGTATTTATAGCTCTACAAGAAAACAATCCGGATATAATTACTTACTTGTGAGCTATTTGTGAACCCACAAACACATCCAGATTCTTTTGTGGGTTCACTATATAGGTTGATGCTATGATAACGGTGTTTTCTTTCATGAATTACTGCCCGAAATTTTTACAGGAAAAATTCGTTTGCGCGCTCGTAATCAGTGGGAATAAAAAATAGAAGCAGCCGATGGAAAAATTTATTTTATTTAGTTGGGTATGAAATGCTGATGGGATCTATTCGTCCCAATCGCCGTCGCCGTCTCCGCCTTCTTCATCCTCGTCGTCTTCCCATTCGTCGTCTTCGTCGTCTTCTTCGTCATCTCCGTACCATTGTCTCACGGTTTTCACCTCTCTTTAACGTTAACTTGGGCGCAACAGTGCATAACGCACCTGGCGTTTACCGTTCGCGCATCTGATTTCTTGTTTCTTCATTCCAAACGGCAAGTATTTAAAGTTAGCCAGAAGTGCCGGAATGCATTACGCCCCGGCGCGCCTGGCGCACGCCTCGATGAATCCGAAGAAAAGCGGGCTCGGGTCTTCAAGGCTGCTCTTGAATTCGGGATGAGCCTGCGTGCCGACGAAGAACGGGTGGCCGGGAAGTTCGCCGAATTCCATCAGCATGGTACCGTCCAGCCTTTCATGGTGACCGGAGAAAACAAAACCCGCCGTTTCAATCTGTTCCACGAATCTCGGGTTTACCTCGAAGCGATGGCGATGTCTTTCAAGTACAAGGTTGCTCCCGTGCAGCACGCCTTTCTGGAAATCCTTCAGGCTGCTCATCTTCGCCCTGTCCTTCTCCATCCTTCCCGTGCGTTTGTAAAGCTCCAGGACTTTTGTGTTTTCCCTGAGCACCGCCGCATACGCCCCGAGCCTCATAGTGCCTCCGTATTGCCCTTTCTCGAGTATCTCCTTCTGTGTGATTATAATGTCTATCACGGGATTCTTGGTTTGCGGATTGACTTCTGTTGAGTTGGCATCCTGCAGTTTGCATACATGCCTCGCGTATTCAACGACTGCAAGCTGCAGTCCATAACATAATCCAAGGAAAGGGATCTTGTTCTCCCTTGCGTACTTTATCGCAGAAATCTTCCCTTCTATGCCGCTCGAGCCGAAGCCCCCCGGGACTATTATGCCGCTGTATCCCGAGAGTTTCTCAAGGCTTGAGGAATCTTTTTCGAACTGCTTTGAGTCGATCCATTCTATCTTCACGCTTGCGTTGTTGTGCGCGCCGGCGTGCTTCAGAGCCTCGTTTACGGAAATGTACGAGTCGGTCAGCGAGAAATCCCCGATGTCGACGTACTTGCCAACCATCGCCACTTTTATTTCCCTCGCCGGTGATTCTATCTTCTCCACAAGGTTTTTCCACTTTGTCCAGTCCGGAGTTTTCTTCGGCTGCATCTTCATCCTATGGAGTATTTTCTTCCCCAGGTCGTCGCGCTCAAGGTTAAGCGGGACGCGGTAGATTGTCTTGATGTCCGGCGCCGATATTATATTGTCGGCGTCGACGTTCGCGTTCTGCTGTATCTTTCGCTTTCTTGGCTCGTCCAACGGCTTGATTGCGCGGCAGAGCACGAAGTCGGGGAATATTCCGGTTTCGTTGAGCATGTGTATCGCCTGCTGAGTCGGCTTTGTCTTCATCTCGCCTATGTTGTCAGGCACGGGAAGGTACGTGACAAGAACGTGCGCGACATTCTCCCACCCCATCTCTATCTCAAGGCTCTTTGTGGCGAAGAGATATGGCATGTTCTGGTAGTCGCCTATGGTGCCTCCCACCTCGACAAGAACAAAATCATACTCGCTTCCGTCCGGTTTTTTGGAGGCTTCCCTTATCCTGCGCTTTATTTCATTTGGCACTTCAGGAATGACTTCCACCGTCTGCCCCAGGAATTCCCCCCGCCTTTCCTTGTCGATGAGTTCCTTGTAAATCTGCCCGGTTGTCATGTTGTTTCTTTTCGGGATGTCATATCCCAGAAACCTTTCGTAGTTTCCGAGGTCCTGGTCTATCTCGCCGCCGTCGTCTGTTACCCACACCTCGCCATGCTCCGTCGGTCTCAGAGTTCCGGCGTCCACGTTTATGTAAGGGTCGATCTTGACAGCCGTGGTCGTGAATCCGTACTGCTGCAGTATCTTGCCGATTGATGCGGTGACTATTCCCTTTCCGACGCCCGATATTACTCCGCCGACTACCACTATTACTTTCATGGTTCACCACAATTTTTGCGAGATTTGAGAATAAGGAAAGAAGAAGTATATTGCAGATGTTTATTCATTGACTCAACAAGTACATGCCAAAATATAAAAGCATTTTTTGCGCGCTTTTTGAAAAAATCTATTAATATCACAGTGGATTAATTAGTGTATACCCAACAGTGAGTGAAAAATATCTTCTTTCTTCCGATTTGCAGATACTTTTGTCTCTTGAAAAATACGGTAAAGCTATATATACTACTTCAACATATATAATAGATTACTGAATTGATTTCTTTACGAGGTTTGTAAAAAGTGGCAAGAAAAAAGAAGAGCAAGTACGTAAAAACGCACATAGAAACATGGAAATGCAAGGACTGTTCGTTTGAATGGTCTTACAGGACCATGAAATGTCCGCTGTGTTACACGGCAGGCATGATAAAAATTGTCTAGTCCATCCTTTCTTTTTGTTTTTACTTCAGTTTCCGTTATTCGAACGACTCGAAATTGTTTACGAACCAGTTCAGTTTCGTGACGGGGACTATGAAAATCCCGTCGTGCTGCACGACTTCCTCTTCAATAAGCGTGACGATGAGGGGCATTATGCGCCCGGGCTTTGCAACCGTTTCGTACAGTGCGCATCTTTCAAGATGCTTTGCTGCGGCGCTCTTCATCGCGCCGGCCCGCTGTTTTCTGCTTTTCCATTTCTTGCATTCGACGAGCCATGTTGCATCAAAGCGCTTCGCGATTACGTCGAACTGGCGCTTGTAATGCTCGTCCTTGACTATTACGTTCTGTTTTGCGTCGAAGCCGTTCTCCTCGAAGATGAACGCCGTAAGCTTCTCGAAATACTGCCACTTGACAGCGGCAGATATCTTTTCAAGGTCGGAAACTGATTTGATAGGAAACATAATCATCGTTTATTTTTGTATTTGTAGTATTTGCAATGCTTGGTGAGCGGGCACTTCTCGCATTTCGGGCGCTGCGGCGCGCATATGTTTTGTCCGAACTGCACGAACAGATCGTTCAGGTCCATCCAGTATTTTTTTGGAAGAATTCTCCTGAGTTCAGCTTCTGTTTTCTCAGGCGTCTTGGTGGTTGTCCATCCAAGGCGGTTGCTCACGCGGTGCACGTGGGTATCGACGGGAATGCCGTGATAATTGAAGCCGTAAACAAGAACGATGTTTGCCGTTTTCCTTCCGACGCCTTTCAATGCAAGCAGCCCTTCCATAGTGTCCGGCACCTTATCGCTATTTCCATGTATTATTCTTGACATTTCCCTGATACGCACCGCCTTGGTCTTGTAATAGTTGACGGGACGGATGATAGCTGATAATTTTTTGAGTGGGAGGTTTGCAATATCTTTGGGATTGTCGGCAACTTTGTAGAGAGACTCGCTCACGCGCGCCGTAGTCTCGTCGCGTGTCCGAAGGGAAAGTATGCATGATATAAGAACCTTGTAGGGATTTCGCTCCTTTGCTATCTCGGTGAGAGCCGGCGCAACGAATTCGCTGCGATGTTTTTTCAATGTCCCTATAACGAATGACATTTCTTTTTCAGCGGTCATGAAATGAGATTGAAGGCGAATGGTTAAGTAGCATGACGATTTATTTAATGTATCCCTATAAGTTGACAAGACGAACAAAAAGAAAAGGAGTTCTGCCGCGTAGCGTCAGCCATTGCGTCCCCTTTTCTTTTTTCGTGCTACTTCTTCGACGCGCGCCCGGCCCAGTACACGAATACCATCCCGATGCCGAGCTGGAGTCCTGCGTTCCAGAACGGCTTGTCAGGAAAGAATGTGTGTACCGTGAAGCCCGCAGCGAACGCAATCAGGAATCCTGCAATGAGAATCAGTACTCTCATGTTCACTCCTCGTCTTCGCGGCGCTTCGGTGCCTCGCTGCTCTTCTTCTCGCGAAGCTTTCGTTCGACGAGTTCGACGGCGTCCTTGACTCTCGTCATCTTCTCCGCCTCGTCCTCATATATCTCGACGTCGAATTCCTCTTCGAGCGCCATCGCCAGTTCGCCGATGGACGGGAGCTCGAGGGTCGGCGCCGACGACACCTTCGAGTTGGTGTAGAAGCTTGGCGGCACGTTCATCGCCACGCAGAAACCCCTCTGTGAACAGACGAAGTCCCAGACGAGTCCCTTCTTCATGGCCTTCGCCGCGCTGTAGAGCCGCGCCCTGTCCTGACGCTACTTTTCCTTCTCCTTGCGCCGCTCCGCCCAGTACTTCCTCATGCGCTCCCCGACCGCCTTGCGCTCAGCCGCCGACATTCCGCGCCGCTTACTGCCGCGCTTCTTCTGCGGAACCCCGATGTCCTTCCGCGGCTTCGCTCCACTTGTGCGCTTCTTGCCGCTCGTCTTCAACGGCACGCTCGGTTCGTTGACGACTCGCTGATAGATGTCTGGAAAGAGGCGGCGAATCTTCTCCACCTCGGCCAGCACACTCTTCAGCTCGTGAAGCCGGGCTTCTACACCCCGCCTGACAAGCTCCCTTATTACTTCCGAATCGAACCCCTCAATCTTCATGGCACCCTCTCTGATTTTACAGGACTTCTTGCAGCGGAAAGGCTTCGCTTCGCCCTGCCTGGTTTGCCTTTCTTGTTGTTCATCGCTTCTTCGCGAGCTCCGCAGCAGCAGCCGACTTCGCTGCGTTGAAGATGATTTCCCCGCGGCGCTTCCAGAACATCCGCCACCAGAGATCCACCTTCGAGAGCTTGAAACCCTTCGCCTTCGGATCCTTGATGCGCCCGCTCTCGTTGTCACTGCTCAGCGTGGGCTCCACGGGCTCGAGACGATTCTCCGGCCATTTCGTGCCCTGATACCAGTCGGGATTGACCGGCTCGATGTCGCGCTTCCATTCGTAGTTCACCAGCCACGCACGCAGGTCGTTCGGGTGCAGGTAGCTGGTAGCATGCGACGCAACGATGTTCGCCGCCTGCTGGACGACTTCACGGCGTTGCAGCACCGGCATCTTGTTGAACACACTTTCGAGGTAACGGTTCTGGCGCGCGATCAGCTGCGCGACGAAGAGCGTATCGACGCCGTTTCCGAAACCCTCACTGACATGGCCGTCGATAGTGAAGTGTTCGCTGTACGGATCCTTCTCCATTACCGTATTAGCGAGCTGCCGCACGCTCTCGATGGTGATGGAGTCGAGCGTCGGGATGCCCTTCTCATCGCGCCACTCCTTCATCACGTCTTCTTCAGTCTTCGCGGGCGCGAGTTGTTTTGGCGTCTCAGGCTGTGCCACCGCTGTCTGCGTGGGTTGTGCCTGAGGTGACTGCCGGGCTTGCTGCGGTTCTTCTTTCTTGTTGCTGCACGCGCTTGCCGCAACGAGCAGCGCGAGCATGATGAGGATTCGCTTCATCGCTTTGTCTCCTGAAAAGTTGTTGATATTGTGGACCGTGTTGACACAAGGGCATACCTTTGAGTTATCCGGCATGCCCTGTGTAAGAACACTACACGTGTTCTTTACAACACGGCCCGGTGAACTTCTACTGCCCGTACCGGACGTACTTCCCGCCGAACGCGTTGACGAGCGCGTTGAGCGTCACTTCACACTCGTACGGCGGCAGGCACGTTGCCACGACGGGCGGCATCTTTGTGAACCAGCCGGTGCCCGCCTTCTTGAGGTCAGCCGGCCAGTCGTCGCCGACCTCATCCGTGACGAGGATGATGGTGTCGGGCTTCTCCTTCGCCGCCTCGGATAACGCATTCCACGTGTTCTCGACGTTACCGGTGGTGTGCAGCTCCACATTGCCCTCGCTGTAGTGACGAACCTGGCCGTCGGCGTACAGCCACACGCCGATGAGGTTCTTGCCGTGCTTCCGCAGCGCGGCGTCGTACATCAACGCAACGCGCGTGCGATCATCGTTCATCGACCCGCTGTCGTCAATGACAAGCGCAACCTTCTGCCCTGTCGACGTGATGACAGCGTCCTGAATTTGCTGCGGCGCACTGCCCGACGGAATCGCCAGCACCCATCCCGGCACGAGCGTGTTGCCGTACGGGCGGTTGTACCGTTCGTTGCAGAACGTGCCGTGACGCTTCGGGTTGTTCGTGTACCGCTCGTTCAGCTTCCCGCAGACTTCTTCGTACTTCGCCTGCAGGAACGGCTCGTTGCGCAGCAGCAGGGATTCCCACCCGACGTTCTTGTAGCGCGGCGCGATGTTCCGCAGCCAGTCGCCACGCACGACGGTGTGCTGCGCCTGGTCGCCGAGCGTTGTCGGTGCAGCCTGGGCTTCGCCGCCCATGAAGTTCAGCGGCTGCTTCGCGTCGTACAGCAGGAATAGCAGCAGCAAGAGCAGGGCGGCGACTCCGGCAAGTCCCGCGCGGGATCGGGGCGATGCTCCGCGCCAGACGAACGCGCCGACGATGCCGGTGATGATCAGCACGACGAGCGCCAGCCACCAGTAGAAGCCCTTGGTGGCAAACAGCAACATCGCGAGGACGGCCAGCAGGATGCACGCGCCGAGCCTGCCGTCAAACGACATCCTCTTCCAGTTGACTCCGAGATGCACGGCGCTGAACACGAACGCCACGAGCCAGAGCCACCAGAGCAAACTGCCGGTGAACAGCGCAATCAATAGGACTGCGTCACCAACGAGTGCCGTCTTCCTGTTGTTGTCCGAGAGGACGTTCCACTTCGCGAACGTGAACATGCCGACCCCGACGAGCAGAGCGAGAGTGAACCACCAGATCATAGAGTCTCCTTTGCGCATAGCGCGTTAACGGCGAAAAACGAAAAACCAAATCGCGAACCCGACGACGAGCAGCGCAGCTAATGGAATCGCCATGCCAAGTAACATCGCAGCCGTGCCCAGCACGAGCTTGACGATTCCGGTTGCGAACCCGAAGAGCAGCGCCACCAGTGTGATGCCGAACCCGATGACGAGCATCGTGAACGCGCCGCCGAAAAGTACGAAGTCCAGCACCAGCGCGATGACAACGACAACGAGAAATGTTCTCACGGTTCACTCCCTGCACACACCGGACAGACGTCCTCCATGTGCGAGATCGTCGTCGCGTATCCGCACCTCGGGCAAGCGACTTCCGCTTCACCCGAACACTGTGCGCACATGTGCTGATTGTTCAGCGTGCGCTTCGCGCAGTTCTCACAGAACGGCGTGCTGCACTTGGCGCAGGACTTCGAAGAGTAGGCGTTGCAGTCCGTGCAGTGCGCGCCGTCGTCTTCGTCGACACTGCGTTCTCCCGTTGCTGCGCCGACAATTCCGGGCGAGAGCGCACGAAGCAGGGCAAACACTCCCAGCAGGACGACTGCCCAGAGCGAACTATCACCGTTGCCGCTGCACCCTGACATCAGGACCGCAAGCAGGATGACTGCACCCCTTTTCATCAGCTGCCTTCCGAAGAAGACGCAGACGCCGAGCGCCATCAGCACTCTTGCGAGAACGGCGCTGTACATGTTCGCGACGGCGCCGACGATGATGAGCGTTACGGCGAACGCAGTCCATGCGCCGGAGTTGCGGGATGGTTCCTTCGGGACCTTGCTGCGCATGCTCGCATACAGAGTTGCGACAGCGAGCAGCATCGAGAGGACGAATGCAGCGAGCAGCGCTGTGATTCCCATGGCGTCCCTGTCCAGAGTCTTGTTGAGCACCGGCACGATGGCGTTCATCAGGGCACTGAATGTCATGACGCCGCCGAACATGGCAAGCGTGAAGAACGCCGCGCGCGAACGCGCGTTCCTGCCAATGACGATCGCCAGCAGCGCGAACACGGCGATTGTCCTGACTTCCTGTTCTGTATACACAGCCGTCTCCTTTCTTTGTATTGCGGTGCGGAGGCTCCATAATTCTCTGTTCCCCCTGATGCTGGTTAGCGTTGCTGTCTCTTCCTCTTCTTCAGGCGGCGTTTGTGAGTGCTCCACCTGACAGGTTTCTCTTCTCTGGAGACCCAGTCGTCCGGGTCCTTGTGGGTCGTGTGCATGTACACCATCATTGCGACGAAGCCTGTTTCATCGCCGGCGTACATCGAGATTTCCACCGGATCCATTCGGATGAACTTTCCGAACGTGTCGACACCCAGCCTGTCAAGCGTGAACTCAAGAAGCCATGGCGCCCGGGGGTTGTAGATGTCCATGTCGCCGAGCTGACGCCATGTCCACGACCTGTCGCCAATCGTAAGCCCGATTCTGTCGGCCCGCGGCACGTATCGCTTCCCCATTGTACGCGGCAGACGGTTTCTTCTCCTACTCATTGTGGAACCTTCTCCTTCCGTTAATGCAAGCGTCAGTGCGCTGCATGTTTCCGAGTTGACGAAAATGGTAATGTTATTTATGGAAAGATTCCGGCTAGCGTTGCGAGCACAGTTGCGGCACCCATCGTTGCAAGCATCAGACCCACAAAGTCCGATTCCTTGTCAGGTCCTATGATTGAGATCCCGACGCCGCAGAATGTCAGTGCGCCGAAGACGAGCAGCCAGATGGTGTCCTGCGGCAGCATCACCGACAACAAGGTGTACGTACCGGCGGCGATGATGTAGATGCCGAAGAGTATCTTTCCTTCATCGATGCGCAGCGAACTCTTCGGGAACAACGGACCGAGCATCGCTGCTGTTTGGGGATTCCGTGTCTGGAAGCGCGCCTGTGCGCTGACCTTTGCTCCCCGTCGCTTTTCTCCCCGCCGTGCGACCCATGCTCCGAGAGCGAGCATACCGAGAACAATTACGATAAGTGCGGTTTTCGGATTCATCTCATCTCCTCAGTGCGTAGCGAGATAAACGAGTCCCGCTGACGCGATTATGGCGCCGACTGCCTTGCGCGCTAGGTGTTTTTCGCTGATTGCCACGGCGCGCAAGAAAAGCCCTATCTGCAGCACGCCGAAGTAAATCACGCCTATCAATCCATTGCTTCTCGCCTGCGGTTGCATCGCCATCGCAAGCGCGAATGAGGCGGCGAATCCGAGGAAAACCAGTTCGTTGCGCGCGAACTTCAGTTTCTCGGCGCCTGGGAGAGTGAAGAATCGTAGCATGCGTTTTCTCAGCGGTGTCGCGAGCAGCGCGATCATTGAGATGAACACGCCTGTGCGATGGAGCACAAGGAGTTCGAAGCCGCTGAAATCGGCAAGATTCTTCGCGTACTTCGTTCCAGCGTTGTACGCACCCGCCATCATTGTCGCGAGCAGGAAAAGTCCGTAGCCGTTGAGGGCGTTCTTCCTGCCGTTCGATGTGCTCATCACGACGAACGCCGAGCCCGTCAGCACCGTAACGAACGCAATGATTTCTCCGGGAGTCATGCGTTCATTCAGCGCCAACCATCCGATGATCGCGGCGAAAACCGGGATCATCTCGCTCGCCACCGCCGCGACGAACTCGGTGGTGTACTTGTAGCTCATCTGGAAGGGTATTCCGGAGAAACCGTACAGGCATCCAGTGGCAACCACGAACCATTCGATGCCGGTAGCAGGGTAAGTGGCGACGAAGACTACCGCGAACGGGAGCGTAAACAGGAACCTGTTCATCATGAACAGTCCGTAGTCGAGATTGTGGCTCCACATCAGCTTACGTGTGCTGATATAGAATGGCACGAGGAACATGCCAGCCAGCGTTGACCAGAGTATCCACATGGCACGTCCTCCAATGGAATGGCTGTCTAGGTTGACGAACGCAAGTCGTGCGAGACTTGCGGAAGAATTGAGTTTGAAGAAAAATCACAGCTGAATAAAGCTCACGCTATGCATGCGCAGACAGCTTTCTAGCCGTTCCTGTCCTCGTGGACTCTCCATTCCTCGCGGGCTTGCCGGGAGGTTTTGCATGGAGCTGGAGCAGCTTGTTGCATCGCGTGGACGCTTTTGTGCAATTTTGCGGAAGCAAAATTGTCGCTGTGATGTTTGTAGGGTTGAATATTACCGTTCCTTTACTTCCGTGGTGCTCAGGCATCACTTACAGTATATTATTTGTCACTATCAACAAGTGGTAATTATAGAAAGCTTTTAAAGCATTTCGATATGTGATGTCGCTTAAGAACTAGGAATTCTCTGTAGAGAGAGGTTTTAAATGCAGAATTTGGCGTTTTAGGATAAATTTTAGTAATCCGGCACACATAGGATATCGTATGGAAGAGCATCCCAGACTTGAGGCTCTGCCTCTGGATTACAGGTCTTCGATCTGTTACAAGTGACGAAAGTTACTTGACGGGCTCAGATTCCATCATCCTATTAATGTAATTTCGACAAGCATGCCATTCAAGAATTTTGGATGCCCGTTCAGCACGGATAAGTCAAACTCTGGCGTAATTCTGTAGTACGCATGGCATGAAAGATAGCCGTCCGATTGACGCGCATTGAACCTTTCCATCACCCTCGATATGTGCCCCTGCCTTTTCTCAGGGTCGCTTTCGCAAAGGATCACTGCCGAGCTCCTGAAATACGTGTCCGCTCTTGCCGGGCGGCGCGTAACCTCGTAAGGTATGTGCCAGTCTATCAGCGCGCGCCTGACATCTTCGAAGCTGTAGCCTTCCTCTTTCCTGAGGCCTTTCGTGCTGATTCTCATCTTGAATGTGCCTGAAACTGCCGTCTTTAGACGGCATGTACATGAAAGAACGAAGTTCTTTCTGTACAGGTGAAGCGAAGCTTCATCATGTTTAATTAGAGGCGCATTCGGGATCCCATCTTCTAACAAACCCACGACTAAAGTCGTGGGTATACAAAGAAGATGTGATGAAATTTTACAATGATGCGCACGTATAAAAATTAATAGTGCCGCTCCAAATACATATCTATGAAATGCCCCCATTGCACGGGACGAGGCGTGAAGCGCGGACTTCGACGCACGAACCTTGGAAAAAAGCAGCTTTACCTTTGCACAAAATGCGGGCGCAAATTCACGACAGACTGGCCGAAGATGCGCTTTCACCGAAGCGACGTCATGCACGCTGTGAGGCTTTACAAGTCCGGCTCTTCGTCTTCAAAAGTAAAACGCCAGCTCGAGTCGCGCGGGGTGAAAGTTTCAAGATGGACTATCATCAAATGGGTGAGAAGGTTCGGGTAATCATCGAACAAGATAGAAGCTTTTTCCGACTCTTAGCCTTTTAGGAAGCGCGGGGCGCCTGCCGAAAAGGTATTCCTGAAGGTTGTCTTCTCCCGCACGCACTCTGTGTTCTTCCTCGCGGCCGATTATCACATCTTCGTTGCCGCACGTATGACCCTCGGGCTTGGTTGGGTCAGGCGTGTACGGCTCAAGATTCCTGAAAAGAGCGATGAAGTTTAGCGGCCCGAATCCGTAGCTTTGCACCTGTCGGCTCAGCCTGACATCTGCCATCTTGCTATTATTGTCTTCCCACAAAACGCTTATCATGTATTCTGTGTCTGAAGGAACGTTTTGTTTGTTGATGACAAGCGCCTGCTGAAGGTACCTCTCCAGGCATCCTCTTTCTTTGCGGCTGAAAACCTTTTCTGCGCCTAGGCTTGGATAAACTATCGCCGGGATAGGCTCGTTGCTAATGCCGGAAATTCTGGTCGTGAACGGATTGTAGAACACCATATTTATCGCCTCTTCTCCCTTTCCAGGCGTTCATACGCATCGGGCGTTATAACTATGAGCGAGAATTTGTCATTCGGGTTTTTGCCATTCCATTGTTTCACATTGTTTACCCAGTCGTGCGCTCCGCCATAGACGGTCACTGCTGTTCTGTCTTCAGCTTTGTGAACAAAATCAAGCAGGATGTCTTCCCTCATCTCTGTAACTTCCGGCGGCAGCTGTATCTCAGATGGAATCTGTCCGCCCGCCATTGCCTGGTTGTATAATTCTATAAACTGCCTGTTGCTTGCTATTTGCGCCCTGAGATTGGCCTCGTAGGTTTCTGCCGCAAAAACTTCCACCCTTCCTTCATTGTGAAGTTTTGCCACTGCGCCGCCTGTGCGCTCCGATTCCCGGTCCATCTTTTCCATATCGCGCTGTATCTTTTGAGTTGTTTCTTTTGTTCTGGCCTGCAGCTCAATTTGCTGCTCTCTCAGTTTTTCGCCTTCAGATATGTTTGCCTCTACTTTCCTGATTTCTTCTTTTATTCTGTCTATGCGTACTGGGTCCTTTTCGTCCTTAAGCATTGCCCTGTATCTCTCTATCATTTCCCTTTGGGAATTAATCATCATGCCATAGACATCAAAAGGCTCTCTCTCGAACCTTTGCATGTCCGTTTTCAGTCTTTTCCTTAAGTCTCTCATTTCTTTCATCATCTGTGCGCCAAATGGTTCAGTGCCTTCGTCATAAACGCCCTTGATCAGGCCTTTTTCCAGGAGGCTTGATAGTGTTTTGTAAATGTCATCCTGCACTTCCTGTATTTTCGCCAGATCTGCCTCGGTTGCTTCAGGTCTGTAATGCCTTTGCCTGACATGCACGAGGGCGTATGTTGCGCCGGGCGTCCTTGCAGATTTTTCTATCTTGTACGCGCCCGGCAGCGAATCGGGAAATGCGTCAAACCATGTGTTTGCGTAAGTGTCTGATGCAGGCGCCCGTTGCTCAGAGAATAAATATGTTATGAAGGAATGTGCATCAACTCCTGCAGTGAAGGATGCAATTGCAATTCCTGCCGCTCCGGTTCTTTTGAAGAAATCCCTTCGGCTGATTATATCTTGTTTCATGCTACCGCCTCAGAAAACAAAGTCCATGAAGCCGGACTCCGGAAAGCTATCGAACATCGCCACGGAAATCTTGGTTATTTTTGAATCAAGAAGTTTTGCCGCGCTCTGAAGAAGAATATTTCTGATTTCAGGCGTCGCGCAAAGATAGTATGTCTCGCCGTTCACCAGGCTTTCTATTTCATTCCTGTCAAGGTTCTGCAGCAGCACGAGCCGTATGTTTTTTCCGTTGTCTATTATGAACTCGTTTTTGTCCTGCCTGTATTTCCATCCGAGAGAACCGAATACGCTTTTTGCCTTGTTCTCTATGTCAAATCTTTTGCTCTTCAACCCGAATTTTTCAGAGAATATTTTTTCGCCCTTTGCAGTCAGATAATAGTAATTCGCTTTTGTCTTTTCTATGCGAACCTCGCGCACGCCGATTGTCCCGTTGCGGAGCAGCGTCGACATCTTCTCCTTGAACGCCGTGCCCGAGAGCTTCAGCGGCTTGTAGAGCTGCGACGTGAACACGCCTTTGCCTGAGCCGATTGAGTTTATTATTTCCAGCTGGACGTCGTCAAGTTCCTGTGGGTCTTCAGTGACTATTCCGATCTTCTGGTTCATGATGCGGCTTACGTCGGCGTCCTTCGTCGTCCCTTTCTTTATCTCAATAAGCGGAAAGCTTGCGGAGAACGGTTTCGTCCATGCCGAGCGCCTCATAAGCACGAGCGCGTGCCCGACCGGTAACTGCCTCATGTGATCCTTGTAGTCGTCGTCCAATCCCAGCATGCTCACAGCGTCCTGCACGTCGCTGCTGTAGCGCGTGTCAAGACCCAGGTTCATGTATATATGCGTCGACGTGTTGCCGAGCGCCGGATAAGACATCATCGAGGGATGCTGATCCAGGTAAACTATTCCAAGCCCGAGCTCTCTCATCTCCCTGAACACGAGATCCATGACAGTTTCGCTCCCGATTTTCTTTGACTTCTCCCTGTTGAGTATGTGGTGAGCTTCTTCCAGTATGATTACTCCGTGAAGCTCCTCCCTTGTTCCGTTTATGAGCAGCCAGTCGCGTACCCACTGGAGCGTTATCTCTATGAAGAATGTTTTGTCGTTTGTTGACAGCGTGTCCATCTCAAGCACGGTGATTCTCCCCGGCTCGAAGAACGCCGAAGGCTTCACGCCGTCAGCCAGCGAGAATATCTCGCCGGTTTCCTTCATGCAAAGGCTTTCTAACGGACGCATTGACGTTGATACCCAGTTGCGCTCGCGCGAAGTGCCCGACGACATCGCCTCTATGTATTTCTTCAGGTCGTCCAGTATCGGCTTGTCGCTTGTCTCGTACAGTTCTCCAAGCGCCTTCATTATGATATGTCTTCCTCCTCCGAGCAGCCAGTATGCGTGGTCGAATATTTCCGCGAACTCTTTCGCCCATTGCGTCTTGCTGACGCCGACGGGCGGCTTCAGCGGATTGAACCGCAGCGGCGAGACGTTGCTGCCGACGGTGTACACGGTAACTCTGTCGCGCAAATCCGTCTGCATCAAATCGCGGTAGTTCTTTTTGGAAAAGTCAAAAATCACGACGGGCACGCCCTTGTCGGAAAGGGATTTTATCATCAGGTAGGAGAGGTTTGTTTTTCCATACCCGCTTGAGCCAAATATGCCGACGTGCGTCATGAAGCTGTTCTTGTCCCAGAGAAGCGGTCCGACGTTCTTGCGGCCGTACAGCATGCTGCCTATCTCAATATCCCCGTCCACCGAAGGCGGCTCAAGGAGCGGTGCCCCGGAAAGCTCGGGATCCGCAAGCACGGAAGCCTTCATGATGTCGAGCATCTCTATGATGCGCTTCCTTGTAGTCTCGTCGCCGAGCAGGTAAGCTTTCGAAAGCCGTTCGGCTGTCTGCTTGCTGAGTATCGGGGACAGCCGTTTTATCTCGTCCGTGAAGATTCTTTCTTTTATCTCTATCATTATTGTCACCTTTTTACCTGGCGGGCTCTTTGTGTGCTGCTGCGAATTGTTTCTGCGCGATACTTGCTGTCCCTCACATCTGCAGCATATTCCCGCCAATTTAGATTGTCAAGATTTCTTGCCGCATCTTCTTCCGTTCTGCCGAATGCCATGTGGCTCACGTATCCAGGAGCGCCGTCGCTGTAAAATGGACGGATTGCAAACGTGTCCGAATGTCTGCTGAAATCATTCGAGTTGACCCGCTCTTTGTAGAGTTCAACTCTGTTCCCGAAGTTTACTGCGGCAGCCCAGTATAATTTCATATTATCGCCTAATTTGTCCCTTGAAATCTCCAGTAATTTTCGTCGTGAAAGTCGTCTACGCATCTGTGTATAATTGCATGATCCCTGCTCCATTCGGGGTCTTTTGTTATTTTCCGGGGTAAATATTCAGCCAGGTAAAGGGATATTGCCGTCTGTACGGGAGAATACCTGCTGAATTCGTGCAGAAGTATCGCTTTCACCCTGTCCTTTTCTATGAGTGTGTTGAGCGTTCCGGTGTTATATACGAAGTGAGTGTGCACCATCAGTTACCATCCCCGAATATTCCTGCAATCTTCTTCTCGATTTCATGTTCCTCTTCCAGCTTTCGAAGTTCCGTGTTCAGCTCCACCAAATCGCGCCAGTACTGCACGTTCTCGCCGCGCCTTTCTTTCCTGAGCACGGAAATGTCCAGCTTAAGATTACGCCGCTCATTAATGTCAGAAATCGCGAGAAGGAACTGCATCCTGTCCTCTATGTCTTTTTCGATTTCCGCTGATATCTGGTCGTGGATTGTCGTGCGGAGACTTACGTTTTCCCTAAGCTCGCTGATTCTCTTTTCAAGGAAATGCACACGGTCGAATATTCCACCTATAACTTCGCTGCTAACCAGGCGTAGCGGCTTTATCTTGTCATCCTCTACGCGCGGCACAAGGCGGGATGAGATGACTGTCTCTTCCTTCACGCGGAGAGGACTGTAGTCGGCTCTCGTGTCTTTCAGGTGATGTGACAGCGGCTCCCTTTCTTCTTTGTAGCCGGTTTTTTCCCTGTAGCTTCTGGAGTCTATGGAAGATGCCCCGTATTTCTCCTTGTTCTTCTTTTCAGCTGGTTCGTATGGCATAACAACACCTTTAATTAAGTTACTATATAGTAGTAACAATTAATATTTAAAGCTGTAGTATCGCAAGACAACACAAGATACCGTAGGAAGTGAATAAGAAGCGATTCTTAAATAGCCTGTGACGCCAATTTTTATCCCTTTAAAATGACAAAAATACCGCCATAAAACGCCAAATAGGAAAAAATGGCAGTAATCGCTGCATATTCTGGCGTTTGTCTTTTAGACTGCCTGATTCATTGCAATAAATAAATTCATTACATATCCTACCCATGCGTTTCGCCCACATGTCCGACTGCCATCTCGGAAGCTGGTCCAATCATCCGGAGATGAAAGAGTTCGCCATTCGCGCTTTCGAGACTGCCATTGACCGCTGCCTTTCTGAAAATGTTGATTTCATAATCATTGCCGGCGACCTGCTTGACACGTCGCTGCCCGGCATAGACGTGCTCAAGCGCGCGGTAAGCAGCTTTCGCCGATGCAGGGAAGCCGGAGTGCCTGTCTACATGGTCGCAGGCTCCCACGACTACTCCCCGACAGGCAAGACTATGCTCTCTGTCTTCGAGAATGCGGGCTTGATTGTTGACGTTGCGAAATACACCGAGAATAATGGACGCATTATGCTCGAATTCACCGTTGACGCCAGGACAGGCTGCAAACTGGCAGGCATATTCGGCAGGAAAGGCTCGCTTGAGGTGGAATCTTTCTCCCGCATTGAAATCCCGAAGGAGGATGGAACTAAGATCTTTGTGTTCCACTGCGGCATAGACGAGCACCGGAGCATGCAGGGCATGAGTTCCGTTCCAATCTCTCTCCTACCGGAAGGCTTCGATTACTACGCGACAGGTCACATACATGTGAGGCACATTTATGACACAGTTCGCGGGAGCGTTGCCTTCCCAGGTCCTCTCTTCCCCACAAGCTTCGACGAACTGGAGCATTATGACAGCGGATTCTATATTGTGGAATGCGGCGGCGGAATCAGCATAAAGGACGTGCCTGTGAAAATGTTTGAGACGCTTCTTGTTGACAGGGAGGTTACGGGAAAAACGCCCGGGGAAGTTGAGAACATGATAATGGACATGCTGCCGGAATCCCTTGAAAACACCGCGCTTCTGCTGCGTCTGCGCGGCACGCTTAATGGAAAGCCGTCCGACATAGACTTCAAATCGATTGCCGCAAAAGCCGAGTCGCTGGGCGCCATCTGCCTGAAGAAGAATATAAGCAAGCTCTCTTCAGAGTCGATGGAAGAGGCGCAGGTGGAGAATATAACGAATATAGACGACCTGGAAAGGCAACTCATAGCAAAGCACGCCGACCGCATGAAGCTTTTCAACCGTGAGGATATGGGACGGCTGATATTCTCGCTTATGAACGTCCTGAAAGAAGAAAAAGGGGAAGATGAAACCAATGCCACGTTCGAGGAGAAAATCAGGGAGAACGCGAAGAAGCTGCTTGATTTGTAGGTGAAAAAATGCTGCTGAAATCAATACGGTTGCAGAACATAAGGAGCTATCTTGACCAGGAGATTGACTTCCCTCTTGGCAGCACGCTGTTGTCCGGTGATGTCGGCTGCGGAAAATCAACAATACTTCTTGCGATGGACTTCGGGCTGTTCGGTTTGAGGAAGGGGGAGCTTGAAGGGACTGATTTGCTGCGCCATGGCAAGGACCGCGGGAGCGTCACGCTGATATTCGAGATTGACGGCAGGGAGGTTGAGATAACGAGGACGCTGAAGCGCACCAAGGACTCCGCGAGCCAGGACAGCGGCACCCTGATAATTGACGGAAAGGTTCAGGAATTGATGCCCGTGGAACTGAAGTCGAAAATCCTCGAGCTGTTCGGGTATTCACAGGAAATTCTCAAGAAAAACCGCCCCATCTTCCGCTATACCGTTTACACGCCGCAGGAGAAGATGAAGGACATATTGTTTGATGCGGACACGAGGCTTTCCACCCTCAGGAAAATATTTGCCACGGACAAATACGGGGTGATAAAGTCGAATGCGAAAATTTTTGTCACGGAGCTTCGAAGCATGAAGCGGGAGAATGAAGCGGTTTCCCGGGATCTCGAGGCTAAGCTTGCCGAGAAGGAGGAGAAGGAAACGGAAAAAGAGCGGTTGCTTGTGCTGCTTGACAAACAGTCTGTTGATATTTCGGCGATTGACGCGGCGCTTGCGGAGAAGCAGGAATATTTCGAGGACGTAAGAAAAAAGATGGACGAGATTAGTTCCGTTCGGAAAGCGATTGCGCGGGTTGAGTCGGAATTGAAAGCCAAGCTGCAAAGGGAGGCAAAGGTTGTCCGCGACCTTGCCGACATAGCGGAAAAAATGTCATCGGCTCCTGGGAGCGGTGAAACAGTCGACGTCGTTTCGCTGAAGCGCCGGATTGATGAGATGGAGGAGAAGAAGGAAAAAATTATCAGGGAAAATGCGGTTGTATCCAGCGAATTCCGCCGTCTTGAAGGCATCATGAAGGACGGGGTTTGCAGCTTCTGCAACCAGCCTGTTTCAAAGGGCGACTTCCAGAAGCGCCTTGACGAGCGCTTGCGCGTCATGCAGGAACTGAAGAGGAACATGGATTTCATCACTGCAAGCGTGGCGGGGCTTAGGTCCGACCTGTCAAGGGGCGAGAAGCTCCAGTACGAGCGCCGCTTGCTGGATGAGTACAGGCGCCAGCAGATTTCTCTGGAAGGCGAGAAGCAGTCGCTTTCTTCCGAAATAGCCGTCCTTCACGGCGAACTGGATATGCTTGCAAATCAGGCAGGCAGCGAGGATGAGGTTGCAAAAGTTTTCTCGCGGGTGCAGGAGGAGATATCGGTCATAAACCGCTCGAAGGTTGTCGCGGAAAAAGAGAAGGCGCGATGCGAGCAGCAGCTGTATGATATAGACGGCTTTCTCAAGTCTGCAGAGCGCGAGATACTGGAAAAGCGGAAAGCGAAGGAGAAGATTCTCTGCATAAACGAGCTCATGAACTGGATGGATTCATATTTCACCGCCCTGATGGACGTAATCGAGAAGCATGTAATGGCTGCTCTTCAGTCCGCCTTTAATGACTATTTCCAGAAATGGTTCGGGATAATAATGGGTGACCAGTTTTCCGTGCGCATCGACGAGAACTTCTCGCCGGTGATAGAGCAGAACGGCTACGTCACTGAATACACTAATCTTTCAGGAGGCGAGAAAACTGCCGTGGCTCTTGCCTACCGTCTCGCGCTGAACCGCGTAATCAACTCGATGATAGAAACAATCAAGACCAGGGACATGCTTATACTTGACGAGCCTACCGACGGGTTCAGCAGCGAGCAGCTTGACAGGATACGCGACATAATAGCCGAGCTGCAGCTGAAGCAGATAATACTTGTCTCTCACGAGCCGAAAATAGACACGTTCGTGGACAATGTCATAAAAGTGTACAAGGAAGAGCACGTGTCGAGGATTGTTTCATGAACATGAAATCCTCGAGCAATTCGTATTTCTGATAATTACCTGCAGGTTGAGGCGGTATATACATTGCCGTTGCTGTCTCTTGCAACTTGAAAATCAAGCGCCGCCCTTGCTCTTGTTACAATGCCGGGATAGTTGCTCATATCGACCGCCCTTGTCAAGTCGGAGAACAAAAGGTTCTGGAGTGATGAAGGTTCCATGCAGTTCGCATATCTTGACATGTCTATGACACCGCGCCTTGAAAACTTGTCGTTTCCGTCTCTTATTTCGAGCCGTTCGCCGCCTATGTCAAAAGGATAAAGGTTGATCCGCCCGTCCGTAAGCATTCGCATTGCATCAAACATTCCGTTCAGTGTGGTAATTCCTTCATCATCATATTGTCCTTTGTCTATCTTTCCGCCGTACCTTTGACTGACGGTAATTCTCTGCTCAGTATTTTTTGGTTGCGATACCGGTTCGGCTGCCTGTGGCGGCGCCTGTTGCGTCACAGGAGGTTGCTGTGTTGTCGCCCCACGCTGCGACTCAGCAAGTCCAAGTTCGTACCCTCTGCGTTCTGCTTCCTTTTCCCTCAGTTCTGCGTTTTCCCTCCTGAGTGTTTCGTTCTCGCCGCTAAGTCGCGCTGTTTCCTCAAGATTGTTGTAAATGACAGTTCCGCTGTTGTTTACCGGACTCTGGTCTCCCGCATGTATTGCAGGCTCTGCCGGAACCATCTGCCCCCATGCATTGTAAACATAACTCCCGCCCGGCACGCGCATTTTTCCTGCGCCGACCGGATATCCACGCCTTGATACGTTTACGAACTGCCTGGATACAGCCTCTCCATAGCTTATGCCCGGAAAGCACCAGTTTGGAACCCAGAATCTTGTAGGACCGGAATAATAGAAAAATCCCCATGTGTTATTGAAATAAGGCATGCCGCGCTCGTAGCGTACGTGCAGCTGGAATTCCCTTGAACCTGCATCAACGGCAAACCGTTCCCAGCCGCTTCTTGGAACTGCGTGCTGAGCAGGCGGTGCAGTCCTCGGTACAGCCGCGTTTCCTGCTCTAGGTACTGCACGTCCCTGAGGTGCTCTGTTTTGCGCCTCGACAATTGGTGAGAAAAGGCTCATTGCCATTAAGGCTGTTGTGCCGATGCATACATTTCGCTTTTTCATGAGAATAATTGACATCGAAAAACTTTTATAACTTTAAAGTGGCACATTTTGACCCTGATAATTATCTTGAATGTGCCTGAAACTGCCGTCTTTAGACGGCATGCACATGAAAGAACGAAGTTCTTTCTGTACAGGTGAAGCGAAGCTTCATCATGTATTAGAGGCGCATTCGGGGTCCCATCTTCTAACAAAGAAGATGTGATATCAAGATAACAATGTGATCCCCAATAACACAGCTAAGCAAATGTTAAAATAGAGGGTTTTACATGAAACATTGGTAAAGATGGATTTTGTAAATCTCATTTATGTCGACAAAAAGATGGTAATGAGAAAAACCACACCCATGACAGATAGCGACATCAATGCCATCTCAAAAACCTATGATGCGGAACTGGTACGGGGTCCCTGGGGCGTCAATGAATACCGCGTTTACAATTTCGAGACCAGACGAACTGTAAAAACATCATCTAAAAATCAGGAACCGCGCACGTAGAATCATACCTTCTTCTTTCTTTTCTGCTTGCACGCAAAGCAGACGTTGTTTCCCTTTGACCTGTCGACCAGCCTTATCTTCTTGCACTGGGAACAGCGACCTATGAGGAGCTTCATCATTATTAACGTTACAAAAATCAATGTAAACTTCTATGTTCTTCGTCTTTAAAATTTTTAAACTCATCTGGTGAATGACGCTCTGCGTCTTGTCGCTTTGATTTTTTCGTCTCGTTTATCATGAATTTTGCCTTCCTGAGCTGCGCGCTGACATAGCTGAAGATTTTCTTCTTCTCGTAATTGGACATGTGGTGCTCCTCAAGGGATATTATCGACGGCTCCACCTGATCCAGCATACGCAGTATCTCAAGCCGCTGGTCTATCTTGTGTATTTTGTCGGTGTGTTCCCTCAGCCTGTCATACTCTTTCCTCAGCGAGTATGCGTCGCGCCTCCTGAGTATGAAATTAACAAGTCCCATAGATAAGCTATTTTCTTTGAACAATAAAAAGGTTGAACGGAGACGTTGTGTTTGCCTTGTATTTAGCCATATCTGTGTGTGAAACAGATGGATTAAGTGCAGGCGCAGGCAGATTTTAGTAGTAAGATGCACAATTATTATTTATGAAATGGATGGGCGTTGACGAGTCCGGAAAGGGGGATTATTTCGGGTACCTCGTGGTCGCGGCGGTCATAGCTGACGACGTGACAGCGGCAAAGCTGAGGGAGCTTGGCGTGAAGGACTCGAAAGTTTTATCAGATTCGGCAGCGGCCAGGCTCGCCACAAAAATTAAAAAAATCTGCAAGTTCGACATAGTCAGAATCTCGCCCGAGAAATACAATTCTCTCTACAAGAAATTCAAGAGCCTGAACAAGATGCTAGCCTGGGGCCATGCAAGGGTGATAGAAAACATGCTGCAAAAAAACCGGGTTGATTTCGTGGTGACCGACAAGTTCGGCGAGGAAAGCTTCCTCAAGAAGACGCTTTTCGAGAACGGCAGAAAGGCGAAGATAATCCAGAAAATTCGCGCGGAAAGCGACCCGGCTGTGGCAGCAGCGTCAGTGCTGGCAAGAGCCGAATTCCTGCGCACGCTCAAGATGCTGTCGATGGAAATCGGCTACTCTTTGCCGAAGGGCGCAACTCATGTGGAAGAGTCGGCGAAGCATCTCGTCGCAAAGCACGGCGGGGATGTGCTCGATTTTGTAGCGAAGCGCCACTTCAGGACCACGAGAAGGGTTCTTGGAAAATAGTTTTTAAGCAAATAATTACACCGGTCTTCAGACGGCAGCATTTAAGCTTCACGACAAAATTTTCTCTATGGATGCTGACGGGCTTAAGGCAAATCCGGTGATAATTGAAGATTGGATTCTTGCGGACACTGATGAAGTTTTGGACGCTATAGTGCAGGCTTCCGGGAGGCGCAGGATACCGGTAGCTCTCGTGTTCGAGAAGCCTGAGGATTTTATAGAATATAAGAGACCGGATGATTTCTCTCCTTACATTATAGATGGAGAAACTTACCTCAGGATGCCAAGCAGATATTCTGACGCAACATTTGTTGAGGCAAGGCTTGCGGACATGGGCTATAAGCCTGCGGGAGTATTCTACGGAAAAGCGATGCCTCACGGCAAGGACTGTGTGCTGTTCACTTTTGTCCCTGAAAAGCCCGATAAGAAATAGTTTCAGCTTTCCTCTGCAGCAACCTCGCTTCTCGAGTCAACGTTCAGCTGCATCCTGTAAAGCCATCTTATCTTCATGACATCGCTGTAAAGCCTTGCTATTCTTCTTTTTGCCGTGTCAAGATTATCATTGTTTATGTAATCGCGCACCGCGCCTAATTGGCTCTGTGCGCTGTCTATCCTTTTTTGCAGCAGCGCCGCAGCCGTCTGGTTCGCGCTGTTGTTGTTTGCTTCAAGACGGTTCAGTTCGCGCTCCAGCCTGGTAAGCAAAGCGTTGACTTGTCTTTTGATTTTGCTCTTTGCGAACACGTTTGTCTCGTTGTCAAAAGCCTCTTTTCTTCGCTGCTGCCATTCGCTCCAGCTTTCCCTGGTGGCGTTTATCGCAACCTCGCTCGCCCGCTCGCCTGAAATCTTCGTCGCATTAATGCCGGCTGCCTGCAGGTTTGCAGTTATTGATGCCGCAAGGGCGGGATGCCCGAGCACGCGGACATCCGTGATGTTCTGTTCATTTATCAGTTCAACAAGATTCTGAGTGTTCTCCGATGAAACGATACGGACTAGCGCATGCCGCTTCCCGTCGCTTCCATAGCTCAAGACATGCTTCCAGTGAGGGGCTGCTATTATAATCAGCCGCAGCTCCGTTGTTTTGTTTCTCAGCTTTTCAAGCACCGCCGCCTGACGCGCAGCCCTGTCGCTTATTTCTCTTCTCTCCATCTGGGAGAATTTCGACCTGAATTCGCTGTTAGAGAGCCCGACAAACGTCGCGCGGCCAACCCCGAGGTCGCCGATTAGCGCGGCGGTTTCGGACGGTATTCTTCCGGCTGGAACCGGAATAAATATGCAGCCGTCTGTGACAGCCATTTGCACCGCATCTGTCTGCAGCTCCGTGTCCGCCTCGCTGTCTTTTGTGTCGTCAGCCAGGACCGCGCATTGCGCTTCCGTCCAGAAATATTTGGCGACTTCCACGGCAGTTCCGGTTCTTTCGTGCCCCCACAGCCTGATTACAGTGTAGGTTCGTTCAAGCTCCGCTTCAGTTGAATTGCCGATTACGGCCGGGCCGCCGATTAATATTACGGTTTTTATGTCAAGTCCGGCAAGCTCCGTCCTGACGTCGTCTGTAAGCGTGCCGTTCTCAAGCACGAATACCGGAGCGCCTGATTTCTGGCTTGCCACTTTTGCGATGAGCATGTCCGCAGAAGTCGTGTCTGAAACAAGGATGGCTTTGTCGACTTGCTGGGCAAGCGCCATGGATGAAAGAAGGATAAAAGCGAACGCTACTGGGAGTATTTTCATTGTCGATTATTTGTTTTGCTATTATTTATTGCTTCGCACAAAATACATCAAGCTTTAGCCCAGGATATTTATTGCTTTAGACAGCTTTCCAGCCATTCTCCGTATTTTTTATTGGCTTTTATTGGTATCTTGATGATGCACGGAATGTCGTAAGAATGCATGTTCTCGACTTCCCTTGCAATCTTCGCATAGTTTCTGTTTTTCGTCTTGAGAACCAGAACGAATTCCTTCTCTTCCGCTATTTTTCCCTTCCATGGATATACGCTGTCAATAGGAAAGATGTTTGCGCACGCCGCCAGTTTTTTCTTTATCAGGTGGACTGCAAGTTTTTTTGCTTCCTTCCTGTTCGGGTTTGTGACATAGACAAAAATCAGAGGCATAAAGTTAATTAATTCCAAATCTTTATTAGCTCGGGAATAATCTATAACCTCGTATGGCAGAAACGAAAGACAAGCGAATCATCGACAGGAAGACTGGATTGATAATCAAGCCCCCGGGATTCGCTGCCAAATCGCCCCATAAGGCGCAGCCGTCAAAGCAGCCTGCTTTCAAGTCATATTTTCCCACAAAATCGGCTAAACTGTCAAAAAAGCCGCCGGCAAAGCCCAGGATTTCAAAAAAACAGCTTCATGAGAAGCTGGTGTCAAGAAGCCTTCGCGCTTCAACCAGCGAAGGCATGTTCAATGCCGCTTCAACAAGCATAACAAGCACGTTCGTGACGCCGCTGGCGCTCGCGCTGAAAGCTACAAACTCGGAGATAGGCGTGCTGTCCGCCGTGCAAAGCCTTGCGCACACGGTGGCGCAGATTCCCGGCGCACGCATGACGGAACGCTATTCCAGGAAGGGCATCTGGATGCTCTCGCAGCTGATGAGCAAGATTATATTGTGGGTGCCCATCATCTTCCTTCCATTTCTCCCGCTGGACAGCCCTGTGACGGTTCTAATTGTTCTGATGGCAGTCATCGCCTTTTTCTCAGGGCTCCGCTCGCCTGCATGGGCAAGCCTGATGGGCGACCTTGTGCCGCTCAGCATACGCGGGAAATATTTTGGCATGCGTAACATGATAACGGGCGTCGCCGGAATAGCTGCCACAATAGTAGCGGGCATAATGGTTGCCGAGTACGGGTTTCCGGTGATTTTCGCGGCGGCAGTGTTGCTGAGCATAATATCAGTCTTTTTTTTCATCCGCATGTACGAGCCGCAGTTCAGGGGGGTTTTCCATTACAGGCATGAAATCAACCTCAAGCCCCGCGAATGGAGGCGGTCGCTTTCAGTGAACAAGGCCCTGGTAATATTCACCGTGTACCTTTTCTTCATGAACTTCGCCGTCGAGGTGGCGTCGCCATTCTATACAGTATACATGCTAAAGGACCTCAACATAAGCTACTTCTGGTTTGCAGTCATAACCGTAATTGGCGCGCTCACGCGCATATTCGCGTTTCGCTACTGGGGCCGCCTGAACGACAAGTTCGGGTCAAGGAAGATCCTTGTCGTAACCGGATTCTTTGCATGCTTCACCCCGCTTTTCTGGCTCTTTGTCTCGAACGTCTGGCAGATAACGCTGCTCAAGATGTTCGACGGGTTCATCTGGGCGGGCATGGACCTGGTGGTGTTCAACTACCTTCTTGACATAACTCCCGCAAACAAGAGGCCGCAGTATGTTGCGAACAACAACTTCTTCGCCGGCTGGGGAACAATCCTTGGCGCGCTTGCGGGGGGCGTATTGGCGGAAAGCCTGGTGTCGGCGCAGTTTGGATGGCTGACAGGCCTGCAGATTTTGTTCCTGATATCTTTCCTGCTGAGGCTGGCTGTGCTTTCCATACTGCCCAAGATAAGGGAAATCGACGTCAAGCAGACGGCACTCGCGCCCATCAGGTACGTCTTCTGGCAGAGCATGGCGGTGGAGCCTGCGCACGGCGTGAAAAACACGCTGTTCTTCACGTTCAGGTATCCTGTGAAGGTAAAGCAGGAGCTGGAAGGCAGCGTGAAGAAGCTGGAATACAGGATTAAGCTGAAGAAGAGCTAGGTCAGAGTCTATAAGAAATTTTGCATCAAAAGCCTTTTATGACAGGAAGTCATGTACCGCCACATTTGGCAGAAACAGCCGTTTCCAGAAGCGGTTGGACAAAAGTTGTTCTGATAGGTAGCTTAAGGTTCTATGAAAAAATGCTCGAAATATATGAGGAATTTGGAAGGTCCGATGTGCATGGTTTGGTCCCATGGCCTTATTTCAGGGACCCTGCCAATCCAAGGCTTTACGACGCTTTCTGGGAGACGCGTGCACAAGATATCAGCGAGCGCCATAATACAGAAACACACCTTATCAGAATATCCATGGCTGATATTGCTTACGTGGTGAATCCTGGGGGTTATGTCGGCACAAACAGCGCCATTGATATTGGATACGCCTGCGGAAAAAACCTCCGGGTTTATGCGATGGAACAGCCGTCTGATACAGGAATTAATTTTTTGATTGACTCCGTGAAAACCCCGGCGGAGATTGCAGCACTTGCAAGAGAATTGCGACGCAGAGTCAAGCATTAAAAACTGTAATTTAGAAAATCACATATGGAAATCAGTCTCACGGAGAAGCTTTGTTTTCCGGTAAAAACTATAACGCCCTCGGTGGACATCACACTGATAGACAACTTCTCAGCTTTTTCAGCCGTGCGACTGGCGAAGCGCTCTTTCGAGTCTCTCGGCTTTGCAGTCTATGAGGGGGCGGATTTCGAGGATAATTTCTGCATGTTTTTTTATGACACCGACAGGCTCTTCTGCGACGAGTACATCAAGGTGAAGCTCGGAAAATCTGTCATAACCGAAGCGAAGCGCGAATACTGCACTGACTTGCTCGGTATCGTTCCGGAAGCTGACGTGAAACTTCTGCTGACGCTCTGCAGGTTCTGCTCGTATACCGGCGACCCAGGCTTCCCTGACCTGGTGCTGCTGAAAAACGGGAAGTGGAACCTGGCGTACGTGCTTTATGACGAACTTTCGCCAAGCCAGAAAATGTTCCTGCTCCTTTCCAGGCTTGTCGGGCTTGACGTGAAAATCGTGAGACTGGTGGAGCAAGAACGCCACGCGTCAGCTGACGAGGAGAAAATATTTGAGTTCGACGCGCTTAGCTTATTGAATTCGGTGCTCGGCGAGAGGCGCGCGACGGCTATAATGGACGGACTCGATGAAAACATCAGTAATGCTGAAAGCGAGGACGAGACGGATTATCTCACGGATGAAAAGGGCAAGAATTCCCTCTTTCTGTTCAAGCGGTGGCGAAGCCAGGGCTTTCTTTCGGACAGCCAGCTGAAAGGCGCGATTCATTTTGTCATGACGCACAGCAGGCATGATTTTGAAAAGTACTTGGAGAGTCTCAGGAACGATGCAGCTTTCCTCTTGATTACAGGGAAGACTGAGGATGCGATGAAAAAACGCGCCGAATATATGCAGGAAAAATTCGGCATCGGCCGCAGCCGCTCGAAGCTGCTGCTGAATTTTTTCTAGAAGAGTTGAATATAGCTGACCAAGTAAAGAATCTGGATATTATCCGAGAATGCATTGAAAACTGCCGCATTTATGCGGCAGATGAAACTCAATGCATTCTGGATGCTATGCTCCCATGAAACCCGCACCTTTAGGTGCGGGTTATTAGGAGCATTTCATAACTTGGTTCGCTATAAAAGGGGCGTAGCGACCTAAGGATGGTAAAGCCTTAGGAAGCAGCCGAATGCGAGCAAAGCTCGCCAGCCATTTTCCTTCCTCGGCATTATTTCCTCATCTTGTCCCTGCAGTCGTTGCATATCATGCCCATATTCGATTTTTCAAGGCTGCCTTCGCACATTATGCACTTTCTCTGCTCGGATTTGACTGAGATGTTTGTAATTGCCATGCGACAAGTATGACGGGCAAACTTCTTTAGGATGTTTTGCGGATATTTTTCTTTCTTATGCAAAACTGTCAACCACGTTTCAATCACGTTAAAATTACGCCATTATTCGGCAAAATTCTTGAAAGCTTTAAGTAGATGAAATTATTATCTAGAATAGAAGACTTTGGATTGCATATTTTATTCAAAGTCCTCAATGATCAGGGAAAGATTAACAAAATAAGGGAGACTATAAAATGTCAGTTTTCAGCAGATTCTTCAGGAAAAGGCAGCCTATGATAGAGGAAAAAGTGGAAGATTTCACTGAATTGCCGATTGATGTCGAGCCTTCGGAGAAGATGAAGGTCATAATAGAGAAAATCGAGGGCTTGTCGGACGCCGACCGAGTAATAAAGAAGGTCCGGACCGGCAGCATTGTAATTGCAAGGATAAAGGAGCTCAAGGAACAGAACGTAGACGAGCTCAAGCACTGCATCTCCAAGATAAAGACGTCCGCGGCAGTCTTTCAGGGCGACCTGGCGGGCGTTGGCGACGAATGGCTTCTCATCACGCCGTCCTCGGTGAAGATAAACCGCGACGAAGCTCCGGCACCGGCGGGAACTGCGTAGAATCAATTGTTGGATACAGAAGTTCTGGAGCCCATTGTTTGCTCACTTATCATGAACCTTATCTTTGCTTTCCCAAATTTTGCATCAACTTCTGCATCGTATATCTGTCCCCATAACCCGCCGCCCAATGAACCGAATTCGCCTCCTGTTGTTATTCTGCCTTCATACTCCAGCTCAGTGTCTGCGAAACTCCGGGACGTTTCACCAGTTATGTGATGCATGCTTATAGCCCTGTATGAAATGTCAAGTCTTTGTTCAGGAGTCAGCCTTGAATCAGTCTTCAAGGAGTAAAATCCCCACTTCATTCCTTTGTAGTTTAAATCAAACATGCTATCCCATTGAATATGGTTTATTTAAGCAAAATTTGACTACTCAGGAGTGAATCTTCTCTCCGTAAAATCTATATAAATCGCCTTAATTCAAGGTATACATAGCATGAAAAGCAGGGATTTGGCATTGCTTGGGCTTGTGGTATTGATTGCTTCGGCTTTCGGCGCAATTCTCGGGCAGTCGTGGATTTCTCTCGCATTCATGATGTGAATATAGGAGGAATATTAAATGGCAGCAAAGAAACCAGCTTTTGGCGGATATTCCATCAACTTCAAAGGCAGGAAAGAAACTGTTGAAGACGTGTTTGGAAGCAAGCCGATTGCACCAAGCGAAATGACCAAGAAATTGTGGGCATTCGTCAAAGGAAAGAAACTCTCGAGCAAGGGCTGAGAAAATTGTTATTTTCTTTTTTTCTTATTTGATTATTCTAGATTCATTGAAAACACGCGACTTTAGTCGCGTGATGCGAGGAAAAGCTTTGCTTTTCCTGCACAGGATTTCTTCGAAGTCCTTGTGAAACACAATGAATCTGAATCCTATCTTCCAACACAGGAAGGAACGAAGTTCCTTCCGTGCAGGATGACTCTTTGAGTCATCCTTGCAAATCCACAACTAAAGTCGTGGGATATTAGGAAGATCTGATTTCTGATTGTTTTTAAAAAATAGGTAAATTGTTAAATTAAAAAAATCGGAAAACCGCTTTTACAGATCGCCAGATCTTACTGTCTTGCGATCATTGCTCTTTGCGCGCGCAACGGCGTCGTTTATGAGAGCCTCGACTTTCTTGTCCAAAGCGTCCACAAAGTCGCCGCCGCAGTTCATTTCCGCCTTCTTGATTACGTCTTTCGCAGCTGATGCAACTACTAGTCCCATTTTTTCATCCTCCGTTTTGTGTTTATTATAAATTGGGCGTGTCATATTTATATAAGATTTGGCGCGAAAATGGCGCCGCCGCGCCGGAGGAGTTTTTATAGATGGCTGTTTCTATAGTACTGTGATTTTATGGTACGAATAGGCGAAAAGGTTCCTGATTTTGCGCTGAAGGCATATCACGACGGCGAGGAAAAAACCGTCAGGATTCCGATGCCGGGCAAATGGCTTGTATTGATTTTCTACCCTGCTGATTTCACGTTTATCTGCCCGACGGAGCTTGAGGAAGCGGCTGAGCTTTACGAGGAATTCGGCAAAGCCGGTGCCGAAGTGATGTCGGTGAGCACCGACACAGTCTTCGTCCACAAGGCGTGGCATGACAATTCGCCGGCGATAAAAAAGGTAAAATTCCCGATGCTCGCCGACCCGACGGGAAATCTCTGCAGGGAATTCGACACCTACATAGAAGGCGAGGGACTCTCGCTGCGCGGCACTTTCATAATAGACCCCAACGGCGTCTTGCAGTCAGTTGAGATAAATGCAAACAACATAGGAAGGAACGCGCACGAACTTCTTAGGAAGGTTCATGCTGCAAAATTCGTTGCGGAGAACAAGGGAATGGTATGCCCCGCGAGCTGGAAGCCCGGCGGCAAGACTCTCAAACCAGGATTAGATTTGGTCGGAAAAATATAGCGAATGTTCTGGCTTCTTTCTGTTTCTGAGGATTTATTTCACATGCGCTTAAAAAGATGAACATCCTATTACAATGTTATCGACAACTGCTGTCTATAGTTTATATGAATGCAGCAGTTGGGATCTAGGATACCACAAGTTGGTGTCCTTTGTCACATTAAGGTGGTATCCTAAGATGATTAATGTCGGAGAGCATGCGCCGGATTTCGTTATGAAGGACCAGCATGACAATGATGTGCGCCTTAGCGATTTTCAGGGAAGAAAAGTGCTCCTTGCTTTCTACGTTGCAGACTGGAGCCCGGTTTGCGGTCCTGAGATGACGTGCTTCAAGGACGATATGGGCGAGCTAAAAGGGTTGGGCATCAACGTGCTTGGCATAAGCGTCGATTCTATATGGAGCCATAAGGCATGGGCTCAGCAGCTTGGGATTGATTTTCCTATACTCAGCGATTTTTCCCGTGAGGTGTCGCGCAGCTACGGACTGCTGCGTCCGGAAGGCTTCAGCGAGCGCGCTTATCTGCTTATTGACGAAACTGGAAAGGTAGCATGGAAGCACGTGATGCAGAAGCCCGCCGAGAAGCTTGACAATAGCGAGATATTGGAAGCTGTTGAGAAATTGAAATGATATTCATGAACAACGGATTCACGCCAAGGGATTTCATTCCGGGTGCATTCTTGTATGATTTCAGAAACGGCATGGATTTCGCCGAACAAAGCATCCGGAAAAAGACGGAGAAATACGAGACACCGGGACCTGCCTGTGCATATCTTGCATGGCATGCTCTTTGGGTCGGCACGGCCTTGGGCTTCGCTTTTGTTGAAAGCCTTAAGTAAAAACCTGAGAAGGAGATGATAAAATGACGTACCCGTTCAAACTTCCGCAGCTTCCGTATGATTACAACGCTCTCGAGCCGCACATGGACGAGCAGACAATGAAAATACATCATACGAAGCATCACCAGGCATATGTTGACAAATTGAACGCGGCGCTCGAGCCTCACAAGGAGCTGCACGGCAAGAGCGTCGAGGAGCTTCTGACTAATCTCGCCGGTGTGCCGGACGCAATTCGCACGGCGGTGCGCAATCACGGCGGCGGACATTTGAATCACAGCTTCTTCTGGCCGCTTATGATAATGGACGCGCCGAGCCCGGAAGGCGAGGTTGTCGGCGCAATTGAGGAAAAGTTCGGCTCATTTGACAAGTTCAAGGAGCAGTTCTCCGCAGCCGCTGCGAATCATTTTGGCAGTGGCTGGGCATGGCTGGTGTTGAATCAAGGCCAGCTGGAAATCATGACTACGCCGAACCAGGATAATCCAATAAGCCAACACAGAATTCCTGTTCTTGGTATCGACTTGTGGGAACATAGTTATTATTTAAAATGGCAAAACAAGCGCACCGATTACATTGCAACTTGGTGGAATGTTGTCAACTGGGAAGAAATCAATAGACATTTCAGAGCTGCTATGAAATAGTTATTTGCCGTTATTTAACCAGTTATTGACGTAAGGAATTTTTTCTTCTTTTAGTTTTGTTGTATTGATATTCTTTAGAAATTTTCTTATATCATCTTTTTTGTAAATTCTAAGATGATAAGATTTTTTCCTTGTTGAACCGTCTTTGCCAACAAATGGCTTCTGGATTGAGTAATTGGCTTCTATTTCAAAGCTGATTTTTAACAAATTCTTAAAAACTTCTAGAAGTTCAAAATTTGTGTTTGTTATATCTAAACATATCTTAGGAGTTTTTCGCGCCTTTTCTTTAATAATTTTGACACAGCCTTCGGCATCAAAAAGCCCTTCGATAAACAGTATAGAGCATTTCCTGTCACTATTTTTTAATAAATTTGTAAGATAACTCAAATCTTCGCGTGATTTCTTGAAGAAAGAATACAATTCAAAATTGTTGGACTTGACAAACCATATGTTCTGATTTCTGTTTATGTAGGCTTTTGATTTCTTATTTGTGCAAAGCGTAACTAGTCTTGCATATTTTTCTGCAAATCTTTTATCGCCCATTAAGAGTACAAAATTATTTGTCAACCTCCATCTGTATAGACAGCCATCACCAAGAAGTGCTCCAATTACATAAAATAACTCTGGGATATTTTTTAGCTTCCCTTTACGTCCATATGGAATGTGCTTGTTACTGTACCAATCATATAGGTTTCCTGAAGGTATGCCAAACTTTTTGTTTATTATTTCTATAATTTCCTTTCTTGGTAGATTATCTTTTCTTAGCTTATCTAACGCGTCGAAAGCCTCCATTCTAACCTGCCTGTCAATTTTGCTTTTCACTATACTACTTGAATTATAGGAATTTAAAGAATTATATCTTGGAACAGCCAAAATTCTTTCATGCAGTGCGAGGTTTGCGGCTCAACAATGCTTGAGGAGAAGCACTGCAAGCTTATATGCAGAGCGTGCGGATACAAGCGCGACTGCAGCGACCTGTGATTCGTAACTTAAGCTTTTTCTTGATAGATTGAATATGCCGTACAAAACAAGATACAGAGAGATCGAGCTTCCTGAAAATGACCGGCAACTGGAGCCATTGCTGAGAGATGCAAATTCATTGAGGAGCCTTGGCGCCGCCACGTACAGGGAAATGGCGCCGGGCTTTAAGCAGTATGGACATGATAAAATGCTGCAGGTATTTTTGGCGTTCGCCGGCAAGCTGGAAAACCCCGCAAAAACCGTGTGGAAAGAAAGATACCCGCCCGGCGCGCGGAGGAAACTGAGATATTTCATGCAGGGCTTCCAGACTGCAGCGCAGGATGGCGGCGACCGGACGGCTTATGAGACGATAAGATGGGCTTTTGACAGAGACAACAGGGAATGGCACGCGATAGACGGCTGGATTTAAATCAGGAGCGGGATTATAATTATAGCAGATGACTTTTGGTGACAGGCATGGCGGAAGTGGAATCGTTCGAGCGCAACAAGAAGAAGTACAAGGGTTACAAGAAGGGCGTGCACCGCAAGTTCAAGAAAAAAGGCTGGAACAAGCTGTAAGCTGCTTTTAAGCGTTATTTTTCAATTCTATTCAATGACACTTTACAAGAGACGCAAGAAATTCTCCGGTTTTTCGGCATCTGTAGGCAAAGCATTTGGACGTTTCGGCAGCGCAAACGCCTACACAGTCCTCGCTTTGCTGGCTGCGTTCATTGCTGCTTACTTTCTTCTGGTTCAGAACTTCATCTGCGCCGCCGTATTTTTTGCTGCCGGTGCCTTCCTTGACGCTGTGGACGGCGCTGTTGCGCGTTACAGGAAATCAGCCAGCGCACGCGGCGCGTACTTTGACACGGTTTCAGACAGGTACATGGAAGGTATAATCGCGCTTGTTATCCTGCTGGTTCCGCTTCCTCCATTCTACCTGCCGTCTTATTTCTGGGCAGCCCTGTACCTTTTCGGCTCGATGACAGTGACTTATGTCAAGGCCGCAGCCAAGGAAAAGTTGAACAGGGAGATAAGCGGCGGCTTGCTGGAGAGGCCTGAAAGGATGATTATTGTGTTCATCGGCATACTGCTCGCTTATTTCAATGCGGCTTACCTGACTTATGTGCTTGTCCTGCTGGCAGTTCTTGCGAACATAACTGCTTTGCAGCGCATAAGGATAGCTGTCAAAGAACGACTTTAAATAGCCTGTTTCTAAAGTAACTAAAACATGCATGCCTGTCACGATTGGAAGAAGTAAGAGTCTTTCAACAGATAAAAGGCGTGTGTGAGAAGAAGATTTTTTCTCGCCCGTTAGTATAATTATCATAGCTTAGGATTTACAACTGTAAGACAAAATGGAGGTGAAGAAACTTGGCAGTACCAAACTTTTTGCAGAAAGTCAGCGAAACTGAATGGGTTATCCCGAAGACTTACAAGCCGGGCATGCACGTGCCTGCGAAGATTATAGGCACCGAGGGAATAGTCGCCCAGATGGACATGCAGGTTTATGACCAGATAACCAATGTAGCCACGCTGCCGGGTATCATCAATTATGCTTATTGCATGTCTGACGGGCACTCCGGGTACGGATTTCCGATAGGCGGCGTCGCGGCGATGGACGTCGAGAAAGGCGTCATTTCTCCCGGCGGAATAGGATTCGACATCAACTGCTTGCATCCGGAGACAAGAATACTTACACGCTTTGGATATTTCAGAAAAATAAAAGAAATGGAGAAATGCACAGATACAGTTAGCTATATTGATACTGAAAATAGCAATAAACTGCATGACAAGCCTGTAATATTTTTGGCAAAGGAATCAGACAAGCCAGTCCTGAAAATAACTACAAAAACCGGTCATGAAATCATCCTTTCTTCTGATCATCCTCTGTATACGGGCAGCGAGTTCATAGAAGCAAGCGAAATGAGAGAGGGTCAAAAAATCATTATTCATCCATTTAATGGGATAGAATATGAGGAGCCGTCTAGTGATATAATCTTAGATGAAAATGCTATTCGATCCATTGTAGGCAATAGGGAAAATATAGTGAAAGAGCTTAAAGAAAAATCTCTCCTGCCATTGAGATACAATTCTGCAAAATTACCTATATTGGCAAAGCTTGTTGGTTTCATAACAGGCGATGGATGGGTAGGATCATACTTTTCCAAAAAAAGAAGCATGGATATTTGGTCTACTAGAATTATAGGAAAACAGGAAGATCTTGAAGAAATTAAAGAGGACATTTTCGAGCTTGGATTCAAGGCAACACATATCAGGACATTGGATTATTCAAGCACGATCACAACTGGATCCGGCTCTAAACAGGAAATAATAGGAAAAAGCACGCAATACCATATTAATTCCCAGGCATTGAGTGTTTTGCTCCATGCTCTTGGTGTTCCAAAAGGCAATAAATCTCGGACAAAAACATCTGTTCCGAAATGGATTGGAAAAGCTCCAAAGTGGATAAAAAGGCTTTATCTTGCCGGGCTCTTTGGTGCAGAGCTTAATAAGCCATGTCAGAGGAAGAGCGAATTGACGAGCTTCACTGAGCCTAGTTTTAGCCAGAACAAGATAGACAGTCTTGAAAAGGATAATATGAACTTCATTCTGGAAATAACAAATCTCCTTCTGGAATTTGGGGTTGTTGCCAATAAAATATACAGGCAAAGGATTGCAATTAATACATTCGGAGAGCCAACCCACAAGCTTGCACTCAGATTATCAGCAAAGCCTGAAAATTTGAGTAGATTATGGGGTAACATTGGCTATGAATATTGCGCAGAACGGAGAAGGCTTTCCATGCTTGCGCTTTCTTATCTGAATTTCAAGCGTGAATATCTGAAAAATCTGGAGAAGATGATCGAGTGCAATGAAATTGAAATTTCAGACATGAAGAGCAGAGTAAGAGCAAGAAAATATAAGACCTATAAAGGCGTGAGAATTTCAGGGAGTTTCCCCACATTCCAAGAATTTTGTAGAACGGTTGAGATTCCAAATTCCGAGTTTATCAAAGATGAGGTTTCGGAAATTAAAAATATCGAATATGACGGATATGTCTATGATTTCACAATGCCTAGCCGCCATCATAATTTCATAGCGAATTGCATAGTTTCTCATAACTGCGGAATGCGCCTTCTGACAACCAATCTTACCTACAAGGACGTCAAGCCGAAGCTGAAGCAGCTTGTGGATTTGTTGTTCGAGCGCGTCCCCGCCGGTGTGGGCAGCAAGGGGTTTGTCAAGCTTAACAAGAATACCTTCCGCGAGGCTATCGTGGGCGGCGCGGAATGGGCTGTGAAGCAAGGTTACGGCTGGGAAGAGGACCTCGAGCGGATAGAAGAGAACGGTAAGATGGAAGGTGACGCATCAAAAGTCAGCTCAAAGGCAATCGAGCGCGGCATGGACCAGATTGGGACGCTCGGCAGCGGCAACCACTATCTTGAGATACAGGTGGTGAAGCCTGAGAACATAGTCGATAAGGAAATCGCAAAACGGATGGGAATCTTTCCCAACCAGGTAGTGGTTATGTTCCACTGCGGGAGCCGCGGCTTCGGGCACCAGGTTGCCACGGATTATCTCAACGTCTTCCTCGAAGTTATGGAATCCAAGTACGGAATAAAGATACTGGACCGCGAGCTTGCATGCGCGCCTTTCCAGAGCAAAGAGGGCCAGGATTACTTCACGGCGATGAAATGCGGCATCAACATGAGTTTTGCCAACCGCCAGGTTATATTACACAGGATACGGGAGTGCTTCTCAAAGGTGATGGGGCAGTCGGCAGAGTCGATGGAGATGAACTGCGTCTATGACGTGGCACACAACACGGCGAAGCTTGAGGAGCATGATGTCAACGGGAAAAGGCAGCAGGTGCTGGTTCACAGGAAAGGCGCAACGCGTGCATTCGGTCCCGGGCGCGAGGAAGTGCCAAAAATATATCGTGACATAGGGCAGCCGGTAATCATAGGCGGCTCGATGGAGACAGGCTCATATTTGCTGGTGGGAACGGAAAAGGGTATGAAGGAAACCTTCGGCAGCACCGCTCACGGCTCGGGAAGGACGATGTCGCGCACGAGGGCGAGGCAGCTTTACAGGGGAGACAGCCTTCAGCGCGACATGGAGAAGCGCGGAATATACGTGCGCACAACAAGCTTCGCGGGGCTCGCAGAGGAAGCGGGAAGCGCCTACAAGGACATAGACGAAGTGATAGACGCCGTGCACAAGGCAGGTATATCCAGCAAAGTCTGCAAATTCGTTCCTGTCGGCAACGTGAAAGGTTGATTTAAGTAAATAATCTATAAGGTATCAGAATGTTAGATAAGATAAGGCAAAAGCTAATTTCTAAAATAAACTTTACTATAACAGAACAAAGAATAAATGAAATTATGGAAACTATAAAGAGTAAAGTTGATGAGAATAAAATTATTAACTTTTTTATTTCATATACAAACGAAAATTATGGAGCTTGGAGTGATACACCAATACAAATTGATATTATTACTACAAAATTTTTAATTGAATTAAAGGTAGGTTCAGATGCCTTAAGATATGACTATACACCTCTTTCTGATTTGGGAACACCGATTGTAGAAAGAAAACCTACAAATGTTAAGGTTACGTTTGTTATGAAAATACCTAATTTAACAACAGTTATAAGCACGAATAAAAATGAAGAATTTCTTGATTTACTAAATTTTGTAGAATCTTATGTAACTCTAGCAATTAGATGATTTTATGGCTAAATTTGATTCTACTCGTGAAATTTCTGTAAGAAATGAGGAAAGAATAAGAAGTTTGGAGACACTATTAAATCAGTTAAGGTGTGATTTTGAAAATTACAAAAAAAACGTACAAGATGAAAAAAAACAAAAAGAAAATAGCTTTTTAACAAAATTAACTATTGTAGTAGGCATTATAGTTGCTGTCATAACAGGTTTAATCCAAATTCTCTTATAGAGTGATTCTCATGAAAGCAAGAACCCCAATTACGCTTATCACAGGCTATCTCGGAGCAGGCAAAACCACCCTGCTGCGCAACATCCTTGACAATGCAGACAGGAAGATAGCGGTGCTGATGAACGAGTTTGGCAAGATAGCTATAGACAGCAAAGTTGTCAAAGGCAAAAATGTTGACATGATTGAATTGAAGGGCGGGTGCGTATGCTGTTCGCTCACCGGAGAGTTCGAGGCTGCAATAAAGGAGATAAAGGAAAAGATTGACCCGGAGCTTATCATAATAGAAACAACGGGCGTGGCAGAACCCGATGCAATCATAGACGACCTGTCGACTCTCGAGGGCGTGAGGCTTGACGCAACAGTCACCGTGGTTGACGCCGACGCGATGAAGAGGTTCCCCTCACTCGGCTTCACTGGGCGCGTGCAAATCGAAATGGCTGATGCAATCATACTGAACAAGACGGACCTTGTGGACGACGGGGAACTCACGAAAATAGAGAACTTGATAAAGGGCATAAACCCGAGGGCGGGAATAATCAGGACGACAAACTGCCTGGTGGATGCAGAGCTGATACTGGATATGAACGTGGAAAAAGTTGTCGGGGAGCGGGAGCACAATCACCACATAGAAGAATCCAAGCTCAGCCACTTTGTTTACAGGGGCGGGAGCATGGACAGGGAGAAGCTGGAAAACCTGCTCTATAACCTCCCTTCAGATATCGTCCGTGCCAAGGGCTTCGTTGTAACAGAGTCAGGCAGCTTCCTGATGAATTTCGTCTTTGGCAGGTTTGATTTCGAGGAATTTTCGGCAGAAAAAACCGAGCTGGTGTTCATAGGCAGGAACATGGATCGGCATGAAAAGATATTGGATGAACTGAGGAAATGCGAAATAGGCAGGATGTGACTGGTGTGGCTTACAAATATCTTGAAGACGTGTCGATTGCTGACGTGGCGTTCGAGGCGACAGGCAAAACTCTTGACGGGATGTTCGAGTCGGCGGGGCTGGCAGTTACAAACGTGATGGTGAAGAATCTCAGGTCGGTGAAGCCCGGAATAAGGAAAACAATAAAGCTGGAGAATAAAGATGTCGAGAAGCTGCTCTTCAACTTCCTCCAGGAATTTGTCTTCTGGAAGGACAAGGACTTGCTGCTTTTCTCGAAGGTCGGCGTGAAGATAAAGGAACCAAAGAAGCCCGGTCAGCCCTATTCAATGGTAGCAACACTCTCGGGCGACAAGATTGACGCAAAGAAGCACGATATGCTTGTCGACGTCAAGGCTGTGACATGGCACTTGTTCAAAGTGGAGAAGACAAAGGACTGGAAATGCCATGTTGTTCTTGACATATAATTGAACGTATAATTCGGCGGGCATCTGCCGCATTTCTGGCCTGTTTTTATACAGGGAAACAAATAGTTTTATGGCATTTGAGATTGGGGTGCTCTTCGCGCTCGGTGCTCTTATTGGCTGGGGCTTCGGCGACTTTCTTATACAACGTTCGGTTCGCAAACTGGGAGACTGGGAGCCGCTGCTCATAATAACTGCTTTCGGTGCCGTGGCACTGACGCCTTTCGTGTACGGGGAAATTCACAGCCTTGTTCTCGCAAGCGATTACAGTTTTTTGGTGCTCCTTGGTGCATCTTTCGTCATATTTCTGACAGCAATAATAGACTTCGAGGCGCTTAGAATAGGAAAAATAGCTGTGGTTGAGCCGGTATATTCCCTGGAAGTCCCGGTTTCTGCCCTGCTTGCATTTGTTGTGATTGGCGAGGTTCTTGAGCCGCTGCATACTGCGCTGGTTGTGACACTGATGATAGGAATCCTTATGGTTTCCATGAGATCCCGCCATTTTTCAAGGAGAGTGTGGCTCGAGAAAGGCGCCGCTCTCGCCGCTCTCGCCGCGCTTTTTCAGGGAACCACCAATTTCATGGTTGGCATTGCGTCTCGCGAGACAAGCTTCCTTATAACTAACTGGTTCATGAGCCTTTTCATAGCGTTGGTATGCGCCTTCTACATAATAATGCATAAACGCACCCACAAGCTCGTTCAGCATCTCAACGAAAACAAAAGACTCCTCGTTACCGTAAGTATCTTTGATAATATTGCATGGATATTTTTTGCTGCCGCCCTCACACTGACGCCAATAGCGATAGCGGTTGGCATCTCGGAAAGCTACATAGCATTGGCGGCTCTTCTCGGCATAATAGTCAATAAGGAGAAACTGCTCACGCACCAGAAATTTGGTCTTCTGCTGGCACTTCTTGGCGCCGTCACACTGGCAATAGTCTACTGAACTAGGCTGCGTAAAGCGCAACGCCGAGCACGGCGCCGATGACATATCCCACCAGCGCTGCAGTTATGCCGATGACCGCTATTTCTATGCCGCTTCTCAGCGGATTTATGGTGAGCATGCCCTTGATGTAGCCTGTTATGAAAAGCACTGCAACCGACAGAACTATCGAGCCGATTATCGCCGTTTGTATCGGCAGGAAAATGAATGATATAAGCGGCACGAGCGAGCCTATCAGCGCAGCTATGCCGACTATTATGGCGTCCTTGGCGGGGTGATTGTACTCGTCGGGGTATAAGTGAAGCTCCTCCTCCATCATTGTCTTGAGCCACAGCCTCTTGTTGGACGTGATTTTTTTGACAATCGAGTTGAGGAGCGCGCCGGAGAAGCCTTTTCTCGCATATATCATCCTGATTTCTTTGCGTTCCATGTCAGGTATGTCCTTCATCTCTCTCTTCTCTCTTCGGAGTTCTGCCTTGTAGAAGTCGCGCGCCGCCTTTGTTGACGTATATGCAACAGCCGCCATGGATATGGATTCGGCGAATGTGGCTGCCAGTCCCGCGATGAGCACGACTCTCACGTCGCTGACCGCGGTGGCAACGGCAAGTATGACGCCCAGCACGTTTACCAGCCCGTCCTGTCCGCCGAGAATTATGTCGCGCAGGTTGTTGCCTGTGCTGCTGGCTTTGTGAAGTTTCTCACGCTTGGACATATTTTATTTATTCATGGGAGCAGTTTTTATAGTGCTACAAGGAAATAATCTGAATAATATTACTTCCTTGTGCACTATCTATGAACTCACTTGCGCGAAAATCTTTTGTGGGTTCATTATATAGACTTTTAACCTCTTGCAGTCAAGTGAAACTCATGGAAGATTATTCGAATCCTGAACAGTTAAGGAAGCTTCTGGAACTCTACTGGATGAGCACGGAACCTGTCAAAAGGTATTCTGAAGCAATAGGCAGCGGCGTCCCGTTTGAGATACGCGTGAATGACGTGAGCAGGCTCAGGATAGCCCGGCATTCGTTCGAGCTTGTGAGGGACTGATTGTATGATTGATTTTGACATCTTGACAGAAGCAAAGCTTCTTCAAGAATCGAAGTCAGGTGAAATTTATGATTGACTTTGACAAGATGATAGACAACCACCTCTACAAGGAGAACAAGCCCAAGGAAATAGGCAGGTATTATCCCAGCCAGATAGGGAGCTGCCTGCGGAAGGTGTGGTACTCGTACAAGTTCCCCATGGAGACCTCGCCCGAGCTTGTCAAGATATTCGAGCTTGGCAACATCCTCCATGACTTTGTCGTGAAGGTGCTGCAAAGCGAAAAGAACCCGGACGTGGAACTGGTAAGCACCGAGCTGCCTTTCAAGCAGGAATATGACGACTTTCTCGTTTCAGGCAGGATTGACAACATCATAATTGTGAAAGCCAGCGGCAAGAGCATCCTTGTTGAGGTGAAGTCCACAGGCAACGTTGACTTCGTCGAGGACGCGATGCCGCACAACGTGGTGCAGCTGCAGCTCTACATGCACGTCACGGGCATTCACAACGGCATCCTGCTTTATGTCGACAAGCGCAATCTCAAGAGCAAGGTGTTTTCTGTGCCCTACAGCGAGGAAGAAGCCGTCAAGATAATAAACCGTTTCAGGGCACTGCACAAGTTCCTGAAAGCTGGAGTGCCGCCGGACCCCGAAGCGAGGGAAGACAAGAAAACAGTGTGGATGTGCAAGTACTGCGAGTACCGCGACAAATGCTACGGGGAGATACCTACCAGCGCTAAGTGGCTGTGATGCTCTTAAAAAGATTTTTCATATCCTATTTTCATGAAAAGAGTTGCCGGGTTCTTTGCGCATCCTGATGACGAGGCAATTATTGCCGGTGGCAGCCTGGCCAAGCATGCAAGCCTTGGAAACGATGTGATGCTTTTTTTCATGACTTCAGGGGAAGCCGGCGGCACTACCCAGTCTCCGGAAGAGATGCGCGAGATAAGGGAGTTGGAAGCTAGGAATAGCGGCTCCGTGCTGGGTGTTGCAAGCGTTGGGTTTCTTCGATATCCTGACGGAGGACTCGTGTGCGATCAGGGTAGCATATCTCGCGTCGTCGGGCTGATAAGGCGTTACATGCCGAATGTGGTTTACACGCATTATGGTGTAGACAGGCATTCCGATCACAGGGCAACCAATGCAATATTAAAGGAAGCGCTGTTTAGGGCTTCCGAGCCGTATTCGCACGGTGCAGGCGGGCAAAAATGGACAGTAGGAATGTCGCTTGCAGGCGAACTTGGCGGGCTTATTCAGACGCCGACATATCTTGAGGATGTTTCAGAATTTATGGATGTAAAATACAGAGCGCTAGGCCAGCACAAGTCACAGGCAGGTGAGGTCGATTACGAAAGGGCTTTCAGAGGGCTCAATGCATACCGCGGTCTGATAACAGGCTCCGATGTTGAGGCATTCGATATCATAGCAGCCAGCAATTTGTTTGATTAATATGCGCTACTCAAGACAGGAAGCATTCATCGGAAAAGCGGCGCAGAAGCACCTGAAGAAGTCGCTTGTCGTAATCGTTGGCTGCGGCGGCACGGGAAGCGCGGCTGCCGAGTATCTTGTACGTGCCGGCGTTAACCTTCTGCTCGTCGACCGCGATATTGTTGACATGACGAATCTTCACCGCCAGCTGTTCAGCGAAGAGGACGTTGGCACGCCGAAAGCCGAGGCGCTGAAAGAGCGACTTGAAGAGGCGAACAGCGAAACGCGGATAGAAGCCGTTTCTGAAGATTTGAATTCCTCAAATATTGAAAAGCTTTTGTCAGAGCCCGACATCATACTTGACGGCACCGACAACATGGAGACAAGGTTCCTCCTCAACGACTTCTGCCTCAAGAACAGAATCCCTTTCACGTACGCCGCAGCAGTCAAGAGCGAGGGACTGGTTGCTTTGATAGTCCCGGGCGAAACGCCTTGTCTCAGGTGCTTTGTGCACTCCGCAGGCAAAGACACCTGCGAAACAGCCGGCGTGCTTGGTCCTGTTGTCGGCATGGTCGGGGTGCTGTCCGCGGCAGAAGCGATCAAGCACATTATTGGAAAAGACACATTAAAGGGAAAAATTCTTCACATGGATATTTACAAAAATCTTTACGAAACAATCGATATACCGGGAAAAAAGGACTGCCCGGCATGTAAAGGCAAATATGAGTTTCTGGAAAAGCCTGTCCAAAAAATAACGGAACTCTGCGGCGGCACGCACCAGTTCCTGTTCGGGAAGGAAATAAACCTGTCAGAGGTTTCAGGAAGGCTCGAAAAGAACAGGGACTTCAAGGTTACAAAGGGGTTGCATGTGGTTCGCATAAGCCACAATAAACATGTGATTTCGCTCTTCAAAAACAGGATGCTGGTGCAGGGAGCGTACTCGCCGCGCGAGGTCAAGGCGCTTGCTGCCAAGATAGTCGGGAACTAGACTGTTCTAAGTTTTTTCATGTGTTCAACCGATGCATGGATATGCCCTTCTGTTGCAATATCCGGACGTTGTATGAGATCTCCTCTAATGACGCGAAGCCCATCCTGTGCTATCAATCTTGCCTCTTCTGTGTCGTCAGCTATTCCAACTGCGCATACGGTTCTTGAGCCCATCGAATAAGTATTCCCATCCCTGAGTTCCATGGATCCCGGATATACAAGAAGCCTTCCGTTGTAAGCTTCTACGAGGCGTTCAGCCCCGCTCAAATCCACTGTTTTGTCAGCCGGTTCAGGGCCCTCTTCGGTGTAATGCGGCGGGACTTTGTAGATAAGGACAACCGCTTTGTCATTCATCGGTATACGAGTCAGTCTTCCCTCTGCCATTCTCACGCAGACATCCGCAAAGTCAATTGTCCTTGCCAGGACGTTTATGAACTCGGGGTCGCCCGGCCTGGAATTGTTCTCAAGCAGCTTCACCCCTTTTTTTGTTGCCATCATGCCCTGATACATAGGCATGCCAAGCAGTGCGCGATTGCCGTATTGGAGTCTCATCTGTTCAAAGAACTGTCTGGCTATGAAGTCAGCTTCCCAGACATCGTTATGTCCTATATTCAGGAACGGCAGTGAGCCGTGCCTGTCAGTATAGCTGCCTATGCCGCCCGTATTTTTGCCCTTGTCTCCTTGCCTTGCCCGCTTGTAATCCCTTACCTCCCCTGTAGATACTAGATGGGCGCCGTCCCAGAAATACTGCGTGCTGAACTCCTCGCCTTTCTCTCTTTCTTCAATTATAACAGGACCGGATTCGAAATTCGATGCAAAAAACGGCCACATCTCGTCAAAGCCGTTGAAGTGGTCACCTTCGACGCCAACGCCTTTCCCGAATGACGTGCCTCTGGGCTTCACGACAGCGCCGCCTGTTAATTTTTCGTACCATCTATGGACATTATTTCTCTGCGTTTCGACAGATCCATCCGCAGGGTCAAAGTACCTCCAGCGCGGGTTTGCCTGACTGTAGCACGCCTGCAATAGCAGTCGTTGTGCAATCTTGTCTGATTCTATTGCCGCTTCGGATGTCGGGCATAAAATATATTTGATTTTTGTTCCCCGATTCTCCAGTTCATTTCTTAAGCCGCTGATTACAGGACCCTCGCATGGTGCGAGAACAATGTCTATTTTGTCCTCATAAGTCCGAAAGAAATCGACCATGTGAGGTATGCCCTCTGGTTTGCCGAAACCTTTTACGACTTCATGCTTTTTTGCATACCTTTCAACAAAAGGGTTTCTCTGTTTGTCCGCTGCAAATACAGAGACATCATAATTAGGGCTTCTTAGGAGTGCATCAACAACAGCGGCTTCTCTTGAGCCATAAACAGTTATTCCGACACCCAGTTTTTGTCTCATTTAGCCGTACTTGTAAATTCATCTATTAAAAGAAAAACAGAAAATCCGACGAATCTCGCAGGAATTACGTGTGTGATTTCAATGACTTAACATGTAAATTTATCTAAGAATGCATTGAATACTGCAACCTTTAGGTTGCAGATAAAACTCAATGCAAGCAGTTAGCGAAGCTAACTGATGCTACAGAAAACTTTGTTTTCTGTATGCATTCTGGATGCCATGTTCCCATGATACTCTGGGCTTTAGTCCAGAGATATTAGGAACATTTCATGAGTCATTGAGAAATTCGTATTCGTTATGCGAATACGAAGTTTAGAACCGAGCTTTTATCTCGAACATCGTGTTTCCGCAGCACATCGGAGGTCCGGGGTTCTTTCCCTCTCTTGTTATTAGCAGCTCCTTTGTGCACTTCTTGCACTCAAACAATTTTCCTCTCTGGTTGTTCATCGGTTGTCACCTCAGAAATTTCTATGCAGAGAAGCCGTATATTAACGAAAAAACCGCTGCATGCGCGGGAAAGTTTTATATATAGCGAAAGCGGAAAAATATTCCCCGAATTGCTCCAATTTCATACGTTAAGATGCAGCGTTTTCTTCCCGTGCACCACTATCATGTCGCCCGGTGCAAGCCTGTGTACTTCGCCTGTTGGAGCATATCCTTTGCGGGTTAGGTGCGCTGCATCGACGTAAAAACCCGCTTCGTCGTGCCTGAGGAAGCGTGAACGTCCCCTGTAAACAACTATGCTGTCCACGTACCTGTCGATGTCGTTCTGTCTGTTCGGTTTCGTGTGCATCACTTGTCAATCTTGCAGATTTTGCATTCCTTGAGAACGCGTTCCATCGCCGTTTCCATCGCGGCGTCCCTTGGGGTCTTGCTTTTGCCGCTTTTCTTGAGAATCATTTTCGTGTTCTTTGATATTTTTTCTTCCACCATTCTGAACATTTCCTTCTCGGTTCCGCCTATGTACTCGATATAGCTGCTTATTACGCCGCCTGCATTGGCGACAAAATCCGGTATCACAGTGACGCCTTTCCTGTGCAACAATGTTTCGGTTTGGGCGTCCATTGGTATGTTCGAGCCTTCCACTATAAGTTTTGCTTTTACGCTGTCAATATCGCCGGCAATTATAAGGTTCGGCACGGCTGCGGGGATGAGTATGTCAGCGTCAAGCTTTATGATGTCCTTGTTTGGAAGCACCTTCCCGGGGTAATTTGTTACGGAGCCGGTAGTTTTCTTTATCTCGTCAAGTTTCTGGTAGCCGATTCCGTCCTCGTTGTACAGGCACCCTTTTGAGTCTGAGACGCCCACAAGCTTCGCTCCTCTTTCTGTGAGGAATTTTGCCACAAACTCGCCGACGTTTCCGAATCCTTCAACCGCGAACGTTGCGCCTTTTATTTCCAGTCCTATGTGTTCCGCCGCAACAAGGACTGAATGAAAAACGCCAAACCCTGTAGAACCCAGTTCGTGGGGCAGCCCACCCATGTCTTTCGGCTTTCCTGTGGCTGCCTTCATGGAGCCGTTCGTCTCGACGAATGTCCTCACTTCTTCCTCGGCGAAGTACATGTCCGGCGCAGCCACGTACATGTCGGGACAAACCGGGCGCAGCGCGTCGGAGAATGCAGCAACAATTTCCTTCTTGTGCTGCTCGGATAGTTTCTTAGTATCTGCCATTATGCCGGCTTTCGCCCCGCCGAAAGGCAACTCCGCCATTGCGTTCTTCCACGTCATCGCCCTTGCCAGTTTTGCAACTTCCTCGACGCTCACCGACGGTGTCATTCTTATGCCACCCTTGCCCGGCCCGAGCGCCGTCGAGTCGATAACGAGAACCCCTTTCATTCCTGATTTGGGATGATAAACCTGTATTATTTTCTCGGGTCCGAAGCCGTCGAATTCCACCATTAGAACACCAGATAATTAGGTATGCTTGGAGATTCTTAAAGATTCCTGAAAATTTTTCTATATGAAAGTCATAAGCACGACAGAAGGAAGGAGGCTTGCAGAACAAACGCCGTATGCGGAAGCAATATTGAGACTTGACAGGAATCCTTTGCTGGCTGTTAGATGCTTTGATCCGCCCTTTAGATATGCAACACATAGGTACCGTTCAGGCGGCGCTTTTTCAAATTGTTGTGGAACAATCGCCTACGTCAGCAGAACGGAAGACGGAATCAAGGATTATTGGACCCCTGAAAGAGCCCGGCAAAAAAGCCCTGATGGTGAAAGTTATATTGCCTTTCCCCGGCTGGAATTAAATCGTCCCGGTTTTGTGTCCCCGGCATTTATGCAGGATTTTCTTCAGTACGGGAATAGTTTTGCAAGAATCAGTGGGGAAACCATGCCAGGCGATGTTGTTACGTTCCGTGACAGAGATCACGAGATGCACGACGCGGCGGTCTTGTTGGGAGTGCTACACGGGTGCAACGTCCTTTTCTATCAGACAGCCACAGGAAGGCCATTCAGGTTCGGCACCATTGAAGAGTATCAAGCTGCCATAGAGAACGCCGTAGGAGAATGTGATTTTGATATTTGGAGAAAAGTGAATTAGAAGAACATAGACTTAGCGTGGCTGCCTGCGCATTCGTCGCAGACATCTTCCATCATCGTAGTGTTCTGCTTGGTCAGTTCCTTGTGACAGATTTCGCATTTCATTCGTCCAACCACCCGTCTGGATTATATGTAAGTTCAGGTTTTGCCTCTTGTGAACGATAATCGCATTTCCCTTCTTCGTAAAAACAGCAGCCATGCATTGGGCCGCATAGAAGATTGTGGCATTCCATCCGAAGAGACATTTTATCCCCAAATCCTCCATATATGACATCAAGATATGCGCACTGGACTTTATTGCTTATTTGTCTGCCTTCTTTTTCAAAATCAATATCTGTCATATTCACGCTTTCAAAAAATATCCCGTCTTGAAGAAGTCCTTGTATAGTTCACTGCCCGAGTCTGTCAATTTGACATGCACTACGCCTATCTTTTCGTCCTTTCCGCCTTCTGTTATGGTTATCAACTTGAGTTCCTGCAGCTTCAGCAGGCTGTTCAACTCAACCTCGTCGTACATTATGTACTCGCTGTTCTTGGAATCTTTTATGCGCTTAATCCAGTGTGATATCACGCGCATCGGCTGCTTCGTCTCCTTGCTGCCTGTCATCCCGCGGATTACCTGGTCAAGTTCGTCTACGTTCATTACCAATCCCTTTTCTTGAAAGAAAAGGTCTAGGTTTTACCCCAAAAGAACTTTGGAATATTACTAGACTTTTTCATATTATTATGCGTCTTCAACCTCGAACTCTTTCTCCTTCAATGTTTTGTCCTGCCTGGTGAGATAATCATAAACCGTGAGCTTTAATGCCTTTATCCCGAGCAATGCGCACTTCATGCGTGCCGCGCTTATCTCCACGCCAAGAAGCTCCAGGGCAAATTGTTTGTCAAGATTCTTTATCTCATCGAGCGACTTGCCTTTTATCTCATCCGTGAGCAGCGATGTTGCCGCCTGGCTTATGGCGCATCCCTTGCCGACGAATTTCACGTCTTTCACCTTGTTGTTTTCTATCATGAGGTAGATTGTAATCACGTCGCCGCAAAGCGGGTTGCTCTCCCTGTGCTCGACGTTTCCTGCAAGCTTTCCATGATTATGCGGATGCCTGTAGTGTTCCAGTATCGTCTCCGCGTACATGTCCATGCAATCACCGGTTAAATGACTTTGAAAGTCTTTTTCACTTTTTCCACGCCAGCCACGAGCTTGTCTACCTCTCCCTTTGTGTTGTAGACGTAGAAGCTTGCCCTGCCCACTGCCGGCACGCCCAATCGCTCCATCAGCGGCTGCGCGCAAAGGTGGCCGGAGCGTATCGCTATGCCTTCGCTGTCAAGTATGGTTGCCGTGTCATGGGGATGCACGCCGTCTATACTGAAGGAAACCGCGCCGCCTTTGTCCTTGGCAGTGCCGTGGAGCGTGACGCCTTTCATCGCCCCGAGTTTTTTCATCGCATATTTTGTAAGTTCAATCTCATGCTCCCTGATGTTCTTCATCCCGATTTTATTCAGGTAGTCTATCGCCGCGCCGAATCCGATGACGTCGGCAATGTTCGGCGTGCCTGCCTCGAATTTCCACGGGATTTCATTCCATGTGGCGGTCTGCTGAAAAACTTCCTTTATCATGTCCCCGCCGCGCAGGAATGGCGTTGCTTTCTTCAACAGTTCCTCTTTTCCGAAGAGCACGCCTATTCCCGTCGGCCCCAGCATCTTGTGGCTGGAAAACGCGAGGAAATCGACGTCCAGATTTTTTACGTCAACGGGCATATGCGGGACGCTCTGCGCGCCATCAACTATCATTAATGCGCCTGCGTCGTGCGCGAGCTTTGCTATTTCTTTTATCGGATTTATGGTACCGAGCACATTTGACGCGTGAGCTATGGAAACGATTTTCGTCTTTTTTGTGACTAATTTATTGAGATGATCCATGTCAAGCGAGCCGTCTTTTTTTATTCCCGCTATTTTCAGTGTGATTCCTTTCTCAACAAGCATCTGCCACGGCACGATGTTGCTGTGGTGTTCCATGACGCTCACTACAACCTCGTCGCCTTTGCCGAGCGTGCGCAGCGCCCAGTAGGCAAGTATGTTCAGGCTTTCCGTGGTGTTCTTCGTGAATATAATTTCCCTTGCGCTTGCGCTGATAAATTTTGCAGTGCGCTCCCTTGCGCCTTCGTACTCTTCAGTCGCTTCCTCGCTTAACTTGTGAATTCCGCGGTGTATATTGGCGTTATGATTCATGTAGTAATCGGTTATCCTGTCTATAACCTGCCTCGGCTTCTGCGTGGTTGCAGCGTTGTCCAGGTACACCAGCTGTTTCCCGTTCACCTTCCTTTTCAGTATCGGAAAATCATTGCGTATTTTGCTGAAATCTGTTATATAAATCACCTGTTCAGAAAAAATTACTGGACTGCCGCCCTGAACATCTCCTTGTATTCGGCGTCTGAAATCTTCTCAATAAGCTGCTCAAAAAATCCGGACACAATCAGCTGTTCCGCCCCGCTTCTTGAGAGCCCCCTTGCCATGAGGTAGAAAAGCTGTTCCTCGTCTATCTGCCCCACGGTGGCGCCGTGGCTTGCCTTGACGTCATTCGCCTCTATCTGCAGCCCGGGAATGCTGTTCGCGAGCGCATTGTCGCTGAGTATCAGAGTATGGTCCGACAGGTACGAGTCAGTCTGCTGCGCGTCTTTCTCAACCTTTATCATGCCGCGGAATACGGATGTCGAGGCGTCTGTGACGGTGCCTTTGGCAAAAATATTGTTTCTGGTGTGCGGCACGGCATGGTTGCAGTTGACCGTGAAATCGATGTGCTGGTTGTTTTTTCCCTTGAAGCCGCAAAGCACCTCGCTGCTCGCGCCTTCTCCGCCAAGGAATGTTCCTGATTTGAGCCTGTGGAAGCCGCCCCCGAAGGAGCCGAATATCATGTTAACTGTCGCGTTCTTGTCAAGTACCGCTTCCTTGAAGGAGAATATTTTCGCGTCCGGGTTGCACCTCTGCACTGACGCGATGTTGATTATGCTGTTCTCGCCTGCGAATATCTCAAGGGCATCCGTGCTCATCCCGCCTCCGGCGTATTCTTCCATGTAGTCAAGCCTGCTGTTCCTGCCGGTGATTATTATTGTGTGTCCGCCGCCTGTTATCTTCGAGTTGAGCCTGGCAGTCTTGTTGTCCGGCAAATATATCAATATTCCGTTGGTTATGTTCGCATAGTGGAAAGCGGAGAACTTGTCCGTTATCTTCACGGCGGTGCCGAGATGTTTTCTGAGGATGTCGGGATGGTTCCTTGCCGCGCTTATCAAGTCAGTGAAAATCCCGTCCGTTTTGCCGTCCATCGCTATCTCGCTGTCGCCCGACTTGAACTCTATGCCGAAGCTTCTCAGGTCCGTGTACCTCCATTCCTCTTCCCTTTCCTGGGGCAGCGGTAGCTGCGAGAACTTTTGCAGGGCGTTTCTTCTTATTTCTTCAAGCCAGTTTGGCTCCTGTATCATTGATTGCATAATTATTAGCTCTCCATTGCTTCCTTGATTGCACGCAGGACAATATGGCTGTCGGGACGGTCTGACATAATGCGATAGGCGCTGCCGTTTGCTGTCAGTCCTCCAAGCTCCACTCTTAGCGACTCTCCGTCATATCCTCTCGAAATGGCGGCGCTTTCAGCCCTTAGAGCTGCCTCTCTTCGTGTTTGTGCATTGACAGAAACGTACATTTTCTCACCCGACGCTTCCTTCCATCTCCATCTCGATGAGTCGGTTGAATTCAACGGCATACTCAAGCGGGAGCTGTTTCGTGAAGCAGTCGAAGAAGCCGCGGACTATCAGTCCCGTCGCCTCCTGCTCGCTAAGTCCCCGCGACATAAGATAGAAAAGCTGTTCCTCGCCGATTTTTCCCACGGATGCTTCGTGCCCTATGGACACTTTTTTCTCGTCAATCTCTATGTACGGCACCGTATCGGACGTCGACTTGTCGTCCATTAGGAGCGCGTCGCAGCGCACGTTTGATTTCACGCCCGTGCACCCTTTGTTGACGCGCACAAGCCCCCTGTAGGTTGTGCGTCCGCCGTCCTTGCTTATTGACTTGCTTATTATGCTCGATGTCGTGTTCGGCGCTAGGTGAACTGCCTTGGCACCGGTGTCCTGCAGCTGTCCTTTTCCGGCAAAAGCTATTGACATCATGTCCGCTTTCGCATTCTCGCCGAGCAGGTAGACGCTCGGGAACTTCATCGTGATCTTGCTGCCTATGTTGGCGTCGAGCCATTCGACTATGGCGTTCTTGTGGGCAAAAGCGCGCTTCGTGACAAGGTTGTAGACGTTGTTTGACCAGTTCTGCAGCGTCGTGTACCTCACGTGGGCGCCGGGCATTGCGATGACTTCGACAACCGCCGCATGCAGACTGTCAGTGGAATAGCTCGGTGCGGTACAGCCCTCGATATAATGCACCTTGCTGCCTTCGTCTGCAATTATCAGTGTTCTCTCGAACTGCCCGAGTTCCTTTGTGTTTATCCTGAAGTACGCCTGCAAAGGTATTGGAACATCCACGCCTTTCGGCACATAAACGAAAGAGCCGCCTGACCAGAATGCGCTGTTCAAAGCGGAAAACTTGTTGTCCTCCGACGGTATGACGGTGCCGAAGAATTCCCTGAACAGTTCCGGATGCTCCTTCAGCGCCTGGTCTGTCGAGCAGAATATGACGCCCAGTTTCTCCAGGTCTTCCCTGACTTTGCTGTAAACAACTTCAGAATCGAACTGCGCCTCCACACCTGCGAGGAATTTCTTCTCGGCTTCGGGAATCCCGAGCCTGTCGAAGGTGTTCTTGATTCCCTCCGGAACGTCGTCCCAGCTCTTTGCCTTGTTTTTTGATGCAGAAAGGTAGTATGTGATATTGTCAAAATTAATTATGCTGAGGTCAGGCCCCCATTTTGGCATGGGCTTTCTCATGAAAGTTTCAAGCGCCTTCAGCCTGAAGTCCAGCATCCACTGAGGCTCGCCCTTCAGCTCAGAAATCTCTCTTACTATCTCGGGTGAAAGCCCTTTCTTTGTCTGCCTGATTGTAGGCGTGTCTACATTGAACCCGAACTGTTCGTCATAGTTCGAGCGTATGTCATGAAGCTGCTGGTTTTGTTCAGTCTTTTGTTCCGTCATTTATATCACCGCTTCTTCTTTTTCGTAAGCCCAGCCGTATCCCTCTCCGTCAAGACGCTCGGCAAGTTCGGGTCCGCCGGACTGCACTATCTTTCCGTCAACCACTATGTGGACGAAGTTCGGCTTGATGAAGTTGAGTATCCTCTGGTAGTGCGTTATTATCAGGACTCCGAGCGGCGTTGTATTCATTGAATTGTTCACGCCTTCCGCCACTATTTTCAGCGCGTCTATGTCAAGCCCCGAGTCCGCCTCGTCGAGTATGGCAAATTTCGGCTTGAGAACTGACATCTGGAGTATCTCTCCGCGCTTTTTTTCGCCCCCCGAAAATCCGTCGTTGAGGTAGCGGCTTGCAAATTGGTCGCTCATTTTCAACGAAGCCATGTTCTCCTTGAGCCTTTTTCTGAATTCGCTCACGGGCTCCTCCGCTCCCTGCACGCTGTTGGAAGCAAGCCTCAGGAAATTGGAAACCTGGACGCCGTGAACCTCCATTGGATACTGGAAACACAGGAAAAGTCCGAGCTTTGCGCGCTCGTCGGTGGACATCTCGTTTATGTTCTTGTCGTTGAAAAGTATTTCGCCTTCTGTTACTGTGTAACGCGGGTGACCCATTATGGCATAGCTCAGCGTGGACTTGCCGGAGCCGTTGGGGCCCATCACCGCGTGGATTTCGCCTTCTTTTATGGTGAGGTTGAATCCCTTGATTATTTCCTTTTCTCCAATGGATACGTGCAGGTTTTTAATTTCCAGTTTGTTCATTTTTTATCACCTATGTTCACCAAGTCGTGTCTGTGTTTGTCCGCGTGCTCGTCGTGCCCGACGCATTTCTCGCAGACGAAGTTTTGGAATATTCCGAAGAATGTGCGCGAAAAGTCAAGGCATGTCTCGTTCATGACTTTTCTCCCCTTGAGCGTTATGCTGTACACGCTTTTCCTGTCCTCGTCGTGCCTCTTTATGAGGGCGCGTTTTTCCAAGGACTGCAGCGTTGGGTAGAGCGTGCCCTGCGTCACTTTTGTCTTTTTTATTTCGCCGAGCATCTTCATTATGTCGTAGCCGTGCGTGCTCTTCCGCGAAAGCAGCCACAGAATTTGCATCTGGAGCAGCCCGAGTTCTATCTCGCTGAACTCGCGCTCGCCGAATATCTCCTTTTCCGAGGGCGGCGCAGACCTGTGAGGCGTATGTCGCTCTATAGACATATCGGACAATATACATAGTTAGACTTTTATACTTAATTTAGGGCAAAAATTGAACTACCAGCTGCGGAAGAGGAAGCTCGCGCTGCTCCTTGAGTAGCCGTAACCGCCGTACGAGCCGAACGGGTTCGAGTAGTATCCCGTCCTGAAGCCAGGCGAGTAGAAGCTGTTAGAATATCCGGAATAGCCATATCCGTAATTGCTGTAGGAGTATCCGCTATAGCCTCCATAGCCGCCGAATGTGCTGAAATAGAACGCATGCGACGTGCCGGCTAGCGCAAGAAGTCCTATCAGCACGACAGCAATAAGCACCGGACGCATACACACCCATTAGATTAAGGGTGCAAAATTTATTTAATTCAAATCTCGTAGCCTTCTGGTAATTGGCAAAATCTTTATTTTCAGCCGTTTCAAGTAATACTTGAAGACAAGCCTGCAAGATCACTCGTTCTTTTGGTGATACGTAGGCTTTTCTTACAAGAAAAGGATACGTATGGTTGAACAGATTCTTCTTGCCATGGGCGTCATGCTTCTCGTTGCGAAGCTGCTCGGCGAGCTTGTGGAGCGCGTCGGCGTGGCTTCGCTTGTCGGCGAGATAGCCGCGGGCATGATACTCGGCCCAGTGCTCGGGTGGGTGGTTATCGGCGACTTTTTGCAGGGTTTTTTGACATTCGGCGTCATCTTCCTGCTCTTCATAGCGGGGCTTGAGGTGAAGTTTGAGGAGATAAAGAAATATACTTATCGTGCCAGTTTCCTTGCCGCAGCAGGCGGGCTTATCTCTTTCCTGTTCGGCTTCATAGTTGGTATGGTTTTCTTCAACAGCATGCTGATAGCCATGGCAATCGGCACCGTCATGATATCAACAAGCAACGGCGCGCTGTTCCTCTTGCTGATGCGAAGCGGTGAGTTCGATTCGCGCACGGGAAAGATGATAATTGCCATAACCATCGCTGACGATATCGTCGGGATACTGGCGCTTTCATTCTTCAATATGTATGTCCACCAGGCAATAGCGCTTTCGCAGATGTTCATAATTTTCCTGGTGAGCATAGGATTCTACGTCGTGGTTCTTGAGTTCGGCGCGAAGAAGATAGGAAAATTCCTTGACAAGATAAACATGTTCAGGGATGAGCAGGTATTGTTCGCAGTCCCCATAGCAATTGCCTTCATACTTGCCTATGTCACCAACAACCTTGGGCTCAGTGTCGCAACCGGCGCGTTCCTGGCAGGCATGGCGATGTCAAACAGCCAGTTCGCCGAGCCGATTATCACGCAGAAGGTGAACGTGATGGCAAAAGGGTTCCTAGTGCCGCTGTTCTACGCGTCAATCGGCACGCTGCTTATATTTGCCAACCTGAACGTGATGCTCGTGGTGGCCATAATGATAGCCGCGCTCCTCGGGAAGCTCATCGGGTGCGGGCTCTTTTCGTGGTTCATTGGCGCCAGCCGCGACGAGATGAAGCTCATCGGCGTGTCAATGATGCCGAGGGGCGACGAGAACATAGTCATACTGCAGATAGTCCTGCTTCTTGGGGTGATAACAACCGCCGTGTACACCTCGCTGGTTTTTGCAATAGTCACAACCACGATTATAGCCCCCATACTTATCAAGCTTGTCTACAGGAAGCGCTAGTTCTGTGCAAGCTGTCGCTGGAGAAAAATATATGACAAAGAAAGAAATCTCAGCAGGCGTGACGCATAGTGTACCCGCGGATTTGCAGAAAGCCCTTGTTTCTAAACCGCTTGCGCGAAAAGCTTGGAACAGCCTTACACCGCTTGCACGCAATGAGTGGATATGCTGGATTACATCGGTAAAGAAGCCGGAAACAAGAAAACAGCATATCGAACGGGCGTGTGCGGAACTTGTTGAAGGAAAACGCCGGCCTTGTTGCTGGCCCGGTTGTCCTCATCGCTGAACAAAGCCATATCTCTCTTTCAGATGCCCATTGTATTGAGCAACACGCCGCCTTTGTCCCTCGTCTTGTGCGGGTCAACAACCCTTATCCGCCCTCTCATATAATAACCGGCAATTATGCGATCCCTTTCTGAGTCGGTATTCAGGACATCCGATGCATGCTCTCCCAGCCCGACGTAACTCCCGACGGGATCAACATATACAAGTCCTGAAGGAACATCGAACGCTAGCCAGTAGTGCTGGTCAAAGCAATTGGCGTCATCGCCCAATATTCTCGGGCTTCTCATCCCTGTCCGCGCAACAGCGGCTGAAAGGAAACGGTAGCCAACGCTGCTAAAAAAATGGCATCTTTCGACAAATCCGCCGCTTATCTTTGCAGTTTCTCTTATTGTTTCTTCTGCTACATCACGGACACATTGCTGTTCCTCTTCAGAGAGCCCATGAGGATTGAACCTGTATTCCCTGCCTGCTGCTGTTATTTTCTGCATAGTTCAGCTATCTTAGATGCTCTTAAAAAGCTAGGCACGTTTTCCATTTTCGCTTTCCTGGAACTTGTAGAAGACATAGCCGGCAACCATGACCATTATCCCGTACCATATCAGGGAAATGGCGAAGTTGAATATCATGTACGATGATATAAGGAAACCGAGCAGCGGGAGCAGCGGCACCCGTCCTATGTTCAGCGGCACCTTGAACTGCCTCTTCATGTTGGGCTGGGTGAACCGAAGAATCAGTGCCGAAAGGTTTATCATCGCAAACACGAAGAACGCCGAGAAGTCAACAAGCAGCGCGATATCTTTTATCCCTGTATACATTACAAACACGAGCGAGACGGCTGTTATCAGAAGTATGCAGACGTAGGGCGTTTTTCTCTTGCCAACCTTTAGCAATGCTTTCGGCATAGCCTTGTCCTCAGCCATTCCAAAAAGCATCCTTGACGCGGCTATCATGAGTATCAGCACCGTGCTTGCCGTGGCAAACAAGGCAAATATCCCAAGCATCATGCCGCCGAAAGCCCCGACTCCCTGTTCTGCCACCAGCGCCATGGGCGTTCCTGATTGTCCCAGCTGCTGCCACGGGACCACGCTTACGGCGGAAAGCGCTACAAGGATGTAGATGACGGTGGTTATCACGACTGATATGACTATCGCCTTTGGTACGTTCTTCCTGGCGCTCTTTGCCTCCTCGGAAACGTTCACAATCTCGTCAAAGCCAAGATAGGCGAAGAAGACTATCGCCGCAGCCCCGAATATTCCCACGAATCCCGTCGGGGTTTCAAAATAGTCGACTGAACCGATATGAGGCAGCCCGATTGCAATTATAATCAGAAGCCCGAGAACAGTAAGCGACGTCAGGACGATGTTTATCCTGGATGAAATCTTGATTCCAGTATAATTGAGAATGGCGAACAGTATTATCAGCCCCGCCGCTCCCGTCACCGTGCCTACTCCGGTGAGGCTGTTCAGGTATTGTCCGAAGCCGAGCGACACGGCGGCGCCGGCGATGATAGTCATGACGAATGTCAGCCAGCCCACTACGAATCCTACCGTGGTGTCCTTGAACGCGGTTTTGACAAAAGTGTACTCCGCAGCGTCCTTGGGGTACATCGACGAGAGTTCCGCATAGCTCAGTCCGGTGAACGATGCTATGACTGCCGCTATCACGAAAGACATCCACACGGCGTTGCCGGCTTCCGCCGCGGCATGGCCGACAAGGACGTAAATGCCCGCGCCGAGGATTATGCCGACGCCGTAAAAAATCAGGTCAAACAGCGTAAGGTCCCGCTTGAGGTTAACCATACTAAGGATACCACCTATTTTTAGATTCTTCAATAACAAGATACCATCTTATTTGTGGTATCCTTGTATCCCCAATCATCATAGTAATACCCTAACACAATGATGGTTGTAGATAATAATGTCTTGTCAGGAGCCTGTTATTAAAGATTTTTCCCCGAATGTTATGCATGGAACCTCGGATGAAATACTATTCGCTGATTATAGCGGCGGTAGCAGTGGCTCTGTTTGCAGTGCAGTCAATGGTTCCAGGCTTCACGGAAGAGTTCCTGCTGGACTCGTCGCTCCTCGCGGAACGCCCATGGACTCTTCTCACCTCAATCTTCCTGCACGGCTCCGCGTCGCACCTCATTTTCAACATGTTCGCGCTTGTTTTGTTCGGATTGATGCTGGAAAGGTTTGTAGGCTCGAAAAAATTCCTGGTTATTTTCTTCACGGCGGGCGTAATAGCAAGCGCAGCCGCCGCGTTCATGTATCCGGCGTCGCTTGGCGCATCCGGCGCGGTATACGGGATTCTTGGCGCGCTCGCAGTCATACGTCCAAGGATGATTGTGTGGACATACGGCGTGCCCATGCCGATGATAGCAGCCGCAGGCTTCTATCTCCTTCTCGACATGGCAGGGCTTTTCTTTCCGTCCAACGTGGCAAACGCGGCGCACATAGCGGGGCTCGCAGCCGGCGCAGTTATCGGGCTTGCCCTGCGCGAACCCGCGCAGAAAAGGGAAAAGAAGCAGAACATGCTGAAAGACGAGGAATTTAATGCCTGGGAAGACGAGTGGATGTGATAGCTCGGACTATACTTTCTTGACAAATTCATATATCCTGAACGGGCTTTTCTTAGTAAGTTTAGAATGCGAATAATCGCCGTAAATTTTTCTGACATTAAACCCTGTTTTCTTTGCCAGAGCCTCGATTTCCCTGTCCTCAAACACATAATGGGAGTTCTTGAAAAGTTTCTTTGATATCAGGCGGTTATTTTTATCATATTCTTCATAAACTTGATGTGCCGTCCCAATATGCGTTTTAGGGTTGAAGCTTCTTGACATCAAGAATTTCATCTTATTTTTAGTTCTTGGGTTGACAAATTCCGTTATCAATTTTATCACGCCCAGGGCTTTCTTATCAACTATATCTGTATTATGCGTAGTGACAATAAATCTCCCTTTATCATCGAGGTGATTATAAACATGGGTGAAAGTAGCTTCATGATCTTTGGGGTCTACCAGTTCCTGAATCGATTGAAACGGGATTATAATTAATGGAAACTTCTTTTTAAGGGAAAAGCTTCTCATGTCAGCTTCGTGAATATTGATGCCTAATTTTTCTTTTTTGCATTTAGCTTTGAGTTTTTTGATAAATTCTCTTGAAATGTCTATTGCAGTAACTTTTATGCCCGCTTTTGCAAGGCGTATGGTTATTCTGCCGGTGCCGCATGCAAGCTCCAGGACTTCTTTATCTTTACTGCACTCTTTTATCCAGAAGTTTATATCAAAATCCGTATTAGTGTACAAGTCGTATAAATCCGCAACTTGAGAGTATTTGTTCCTGTAGTTAATTTTCATAATTATACATCAATTTTCATCATTATATTCTCTTTTTCATCTTCTTCTTGAAGAAAAGCTTGTAGGCGGCTATAACGAGTATCACCGCCAGTATTGAGGTGAGGATAATCGTCAGCATTGAAGAGGAGACGTTTCTCTCGACATCCCTCGTAGTTTGATTCCGGTTTGTTTCAAATTGACATTCGCTTACTTTAGTCCAGCCTTCCGGGACGTCGCAGGGCGTCGGGTAATTCACGCAAACGCCGTCCTTTGTTGCCGGCTGAATCATCTGTATGCATGCCGGCACTTCAGCTTCCGGTTCTGTCTGGTTCGTGGCGGGAGGCGAAGTGCGTTCGCCTGTTACCGCGAAATACGAGAAGCCGGTGGTTGTCGAAACATATTCCAGGTGCGTCGAGTTCTCCGCGATTAGCAGCGTAGGCAGCGCCATCCATCCGTTGCTGAAGCGGTTAAGCGCAACTTTGCCCTTGTCATATTCGTTAAAGTCAACCCACGACTTGTTGACGGCGAATCTTATCTCTGCAGATTGCAGCGCGCCAAGGTTTGTTGTATTGACCGAGAAGTACTGGTATGCATTCTCAAGCGGCGCGGGAACGGTTTTTTCCGGCGAGATTGATATGGAGGCGCTTCTTGCAGTGGAGTTGACATTGATGACAATTGACTTCACGGCAAGCGAGTTAATCGAGATATTGGAGCTTGCAGAGCCGCTTATTACGTCCCAGGATTTCTTGAAAACCGAAGATATTGTTGTAGTGCTTCCCCCGCCGCCTCCCCCACCTCCTCCACTGCTACTGCTTGTCTGCTGCGCTGGCGCGCTATATGTGAACGTCACGGACGTTGAGTTGGAGTTCCCGCTTGTATCGTTTGCATAAAGCGTGAGCGTGTTGGATCCTGATGCGGCTGTGAACGTCGTGTTGCTGCAGTTTTCCGGGGTGACATTCGCGGCTCCGTTAAGGCTGAAGGAGCATTTGTCAAGCCCCACATTGTCGCTGGCTGAGTAGTTTAGCGAGACGTTTGAGCCGGAATATGTGCCTGTTGGTGATGATATGGAGATGGATGGCGGCTGCGTGTCGTTGCCTACAGCAGCGCCGGAGAATGATAACAAGGCTATTATTGTTGTGTTGCCGGAGAGCGAGTAGCACGGTGTATTGGAGAAGCCGTTATTGCAGGTATCGTTGATGACGCGCGTGTCGGGGCTTTCCCTGGTTCCGTTGATGTAGTAATTCAGTCTGAACATCCCCGTGAACGTAACCCGCGGCGTATAATTGTCCGTGAAATTGTTGACGTCTATCCAGACATAGTTGTCCAGGAGTCCTCCGGATGAATTGAACGCGGCGGATATGTTGTCGAGCGTTATGTTTCTCGTGACGTTAACGATGTTTGAGGTGTTCGCGGCGAGCCATGAGAAGTTGGCGATTTCGGCGATTATGCCGCTTGCATTGAACCTGAACGTGTAGTTGACGTCCACAAACACTTGCGAGGCGTCGCCGGTTCCGCTGGTGTTGAGCAGTACGAATGTCACGCTGCCTGTGCTGAGGGAGGTGTTCATGCTGTTGACGAAAGACGTGAAATTGCGCGTTGCGTTGATGTACACCCACCTGAACGCTGTCACGTTGATGTTTCCCGCCGTGTCGTTGGACAAAATTCTGAACGTATAATTGCCGTCAGGGAGATTTGCGTGACTGTACCAGGCAAGCGAGTCGGACTTATTCATTGTTAGGTTGGCGCCGTTCCACTCGAGAAGGGCTTTGTCAAGGAATTCGTCAGAGGTTGCATTGATGATTATGTCGTTTGTTGAAGCAAATGTCTCATTGTTGGCGGTTGACGCGGTGAAATTCACGAAAGGTGATATTGTGTCCACTGTGAAGAATATCCGGGTAGAATTGACGTTTCCGGCGGAGTTGTTCGCCGCAATCGTGATGTTATTTGCGCCCGGCGCCGCAAGTATGGTGGCGTTGCTGCATCCCGGAAGTGTTATTGTATCGCCCGTCGTGTTTACCAGCCAGCACGCTGTACCGTTTGACGTGTAGTTTACGCTTATGTTGGTAACCGTATATGACGCGTTCCTCGGCTCCTGCACCGCAAGGGAGGGGATGTTGAGGTCGACCGTGAAGAATATCTGCGTTGAATTCTGGCTTCCTCCCGTGTCGTTCATGTAAACGGTTATATTGTTCAGCGCATTCTGCTGTGCGGTAAATGTTATGTTGTTACATGTTCCGCGCGGATTGTTCAGGAAGCTGCTCGCGCCTGTGATGTTCACGAACCAGCACCTGTCAATGCTGTTGCCGTCGGAAGCGCCGTACTGGAGGGATATGTTTGTCGTGTTGTATGTCGCATTCTGGGGCTGGAAGACGGAAAGCAGCGGCAGTGCAGTGTCAACGAAGAAAAATATCTGGCTGGAGTTGGTGTTTCCGTTGGAGTCATTTATTGACAGCGTTATGTTGTTTTGCTGGTTTTCAGCCGCAAGGAACGTCGTGTTGGAGCAGCCGAAAAGCGTTTCTGTTGAGCCTGTAGTGTTCGTGAACGTGCATGCGTCAATGGCTATGTTGTCGCTTGCAGAATAGCTTAGCGAGATGTTCGTAGTATTGTATGTTGCATTGAGCGGTGAAAGCATGGTAAGTAAAGGCCTGAACGTGTCTATCGAGCGGATTGCTGCGTATGCGCTTATTCTTGTGAAATTCAGCCCGGTGCGGGAGTCGCTCACGTTCACTCCCGTAAGCCTGAATGTGTTCTCTATCTGGCTCGGGTTGAGTATGGTGCCGTTGTCAAGCTTTTTGTATTGGTGAAGTAGTGCGAACGCCCCTGAAACCATTGGTGTTGCCATCGACGTGCCATGCTTGTTCCCGAACCCTCCTCCTTCGACGGTTGCCAGTGTTGAGGTGATTCGCGAGCCGGGCGCGAGGAAGTCAAGCCTGCTGTTCCTGTTGGTGTAATAAGTAATCTTGTCCGCGAACGTGGTCGAATCTGAACCATAAGCACCGATGTCCGCGTCGTAAACCGCCCCGACAGTCGTGGCGTTTTCTATGCATCCCGGCACGCTTATGCTGGTATTGCTCGCGTCGTTCCCGGAAGCTATTACAACCGAGATGTTCTTGGCAACAGCAGAGTTTATCGCTGTGCTGTATGCGGACTCGCTGCTGTCACAGTAGCCTGTTGAAGACCCGCTCCCGATGCTCATGCTGATAACCGAGATGTTGTAGGCTGTGGCGTTTGCTATGCACCAGTTTATACCTGCAATCACGTCATCGTCTGTTCCGCTCCCGGCGCTGTTGAGAGCCTTTATTGCAATCAGGTTGGCGTCAGGTGCTATGCCGCGGTTCGTGCTGTCGTTAGACGCGATTATGCCGGCGACATGGGTGCCGTGTCCGTGGTTGTCGTACGGGTCGCCGCTTTCCTGGGAACATGCGTCGTTGGCGCAGTAGTTGTATCCGCTCAGTACCCGGCTGCCCCAGCTTCCGCCTAGCGAGGTATGGTTGTAATCTATGCCCGTGTCGATTACGCATACTGTTTCTCCCCTGCCTGTTATGTTTGTCCCGTTCAATGTAAGCGCCCACGCCTGCGTTGCGTTGATTAGCGGCGCGCCCTGTGTCATGAGTATGCTCACGGGCTTGTTGAGCTGGATGCCTGCAACATCCACGTTGTTAAGCAGGTTTCCAAGGCTCTCCCTTGAAACAGTCCCTGAAAACCCGTTCATCTCGCCGAACTCGTGTTCTTTTTCTATTAACACGTCAGCAAGGCTTGCGTCTTCTTCCAGCATGACAATGACGGAGACTTCGTTGCTGTCCTGAAGCTCCGTCAGCACTCCGGAATCTATAGAAACTGCATTGACAGCGGCAGCTAGAAGAATTAGAAAGGCAATACCAGGCAGTAGACGCATATCTTTAATATAGAGGACGCGATAGAAATAAATACTGTCAGTGATGCGAAGGCAGGCAGACAGGCATTATAAATGTGCTTAGGTCCGCTCTGCCTATTGAATTGAATATCCGCTGCTTTTCGCTGGCATGACTGTCATCTATTCTGGTCAGGTCTGAATACAAGGCAACCAAAGCATCGCATAACTTCTGTTCTGCGTCTGCATAATCGCAGCCGACAACGCCCATTGACTGCCCTAGCGCCCTGAATTCATACTGAAGATGAAACCCGGGATTCCAGCTTTCCATTCTGAACCCGATTGTCCTGACAGGTCTTGTTATTTGATAGCCGTTTACCTTTCTTGACTGAATGACATAATCATTGACGCCTTCAATTCCTTCCAGCATTCTTTTGGCTTGTAATCTAAATATTTAAGGCAAACTGCTCTGGTTGAAGTAGCGGTACGCCTCTTCGAGGTTCGCCACTTCGTGCACTTCTATGCCAAGATATGACTCTATGTTGATGTTTTCCGCCAGATAGTTGACTTTGCATACGTCCATGCTGCCGAGCCTGCTGCATGTTGTGTTCCTTGTGGTTTTTTCCGCTGTTGCCTGTCCTTTCGGCACAAGGAAGGTTCTTGCGCCGTTGGCCTTTGCCGCAAGCCCCTTCTCGAGTATTGAGCCCACCTTGCCTATGGTGCCGTCGGGGCTGATTGTGCCCGTGATGGTTATGTTGCCGCTGGTTTTGTTCTCGAGGGCAAGCAGCACGGACAGCGCCATCGAGGCGCCTGCAGACGGCCCTTCGATGATTGATGCGTTCACCTTTATGACGTAGATTATGTCAAGCCCGTTCAAGTCCACCTTTGCATAGTTGCTTGCGGCTTTTGCGGCTGTGCGCGCAGAGAGCTGGGTGTCTATGTAGTTCAGCACCCTGCTAGTGTCGACAAGTATCTTGCCCGTACCCGGCTTTACCGTCGTGTACAGCATTCCTGCCACTCCGCTTCCTTCATTGTCAACCGCCGGCAGCGTCATGCTAACAACAACCTCGCCATCAAGGTTGGGCTGGTTGAGTTGGACTTCGCGAGGCACAAACTGCATGCCTGCGATGAAGCCTACAAGGAACATGACGGCTATAGTGAATGCAATCTCGCTTTTCTTTACCTTGATTGTTTTTGCCATGTTGATTCCTTCGTTCTTGTTTTTCAGCTTGCGCAAGCAAGCCGCCTTTCATAATATGCTTTCTTTGAACCCAAGGGACTTTCTTTTTTCAAATCCGAAGAAGCTTTGCTTCTTGGATTTCTCGGAAGACTTCATGTCTTCCGCAAAAAGAAAGGGGCTTAACAGAGATAGTCCCCGTTCATCTCGAGTATGTTCCGCTTGATGTAGAGCTTGCTTCCGGTTCTTGCAGCCAGCGCGATCGAGTCGCTCGGACGCGCGTCCAGCTCAAGGATGCGGTTACCCTGGTTCAATATTATGGTGGCATAGTAGATGTCGCTGATGTACCTGTCTACCTTTACCTGAAGCACCTGGATTCCGAAAATGTCAAGCATGTCTTTCATTATGTCATGGGTAAGAGGACGTTCCCCAATAGACTTCTCCAGCCCACGCCCGATCGAGTAAGCCTGGTCCTGCGTGACGTCGAAGGTGATTTCATAGCATTCGCCCGTCAGATGTATGGTTGTTGAATTGATGCTTGCCTCTATCTCCACAAGCCCTTCAGTGGACGCGTAGTTTGACGCGCTGAAAATCTCCTGGATGTACGGAGGCTGGTAGAAATATCCGCCGGCATTCACGCCGATGAAAAATGCGAGAAAAACGAGCAAAATTGTGTGGATTTTCTTCATGGAATCGCCGAAAAATTTTTATTTTCTTGTAGAACTATGTCAAAAAACTTTATTAATAGGGAACATCTATATATACTATAGAAACCGGAGGTGTGAAAAATGGCAGCAAAGAAAAAGAAGAAGAAGTAATTCTTAAACACATCCTTATTTGACATGATTTGCCCTTCTGTTAATCAAAAATTTTCTTAAGAAGGGCGGTTTCTTCCTTTTGCAGCTCAGTTCCTAAGGGTATAATAAATCCGCCTGTTGTTCTTTCCCTTGTTCTCTGCCTTGAGAAAACATATTTCTCCTATTTCCTTCAGGCTCCTTACATGGCATCCGCCGTCCGCCTGTATATCCACTCCGTCTATCTCCACTATGCGGAGCATGTCAACGCTTGGCGGGAGCGCGTTCGCCAGCTTTACCACGCCCGGTATCTTCATCGCCTCTTCCCTTGCAAGCGAATAGATTTTCACGGCTTTGTCCTTTTTGATTTCCTCGTTCGCATTTTCGAACGCCTTGTTTATCGCGTCCATGTCCATGGTTTCCATCGAATAGTCTATCCGGCTCTGTTCCGTTCCTATCTGGTTTCCTGTCACAAGGACGCCGAGCCGGGTGTAAAAAATGGATGAAAGGAGGTGCGCGCTGGTGTGGTTGCGCATGAGCGCGTAGCGCCTCTCCCAGTCTATCTTTCCGCACACGCTGTCGCCGACTGAAAGAGCGTGGTTCGGTGCTTTATGCAGTATGCGTCCGGCCGATTTTGTTACTTCAACGACCTCTGTGCTCTTCCCGTCTTTTTCAAGCGCGCCTGTGTCGCAAAGCACCCCGCCGCCCTGGGGGTAGAAAGCGGTCCTGTCAAGTATTACCGAGTCGCCTTCGACTTCTATCACTTTGGCGTCAAATTCCTTCAGGTAGCTGTCCGTCATGTAGAGCGCTTCTGTCATCAGCATATCTTGTAGCGAAGTTTTTTAAGAACCATATAAGCTTTTTAGCATTCCTGCCATAGATTTTTGATGGAATGGATAGATATTCACTTTCCCAGCGACAGCAGGGTAGACGAGCCTTACAGGGGCCGCAAGTTTTTTGTAAGTTATGAAATAAGAAGCAGCGATGGCGGAATCGATTTCAAGGCTTATGTCAATGGCAGGGAATTGACAGGGCGCCAGGACAGCTGGGTCTTCCAGCAAGTTCTTGAAAGGAACAGACAGCGACCTCCTGAAACTTCTAGGGACGGACCGGATTGGTAGTTCTGCGCCGTGCCGAAAACTTTTCTCGTACCCCACTTATATATAAGATTTCCAGGCAATTACTATAATGCAAAACTATTCCTTTGAGACTGACGATAACGCCTTTCGCTGCGTCGAGTGCAACGAGCGCATAAAGGTGGAGAAAGTGCAGAGCGAGCCGCGCCCTGTTTCCTGCGAGACGTGCGGCACCGAATACCTTGTGGCAAAAAGCCCCGAAGGCGAGGGCATGACAGTCGAGGTTGTCACAAAAAGCGAGCCGGATCTTGTCACGGAAGAAGAAAAGCTTTCCGAGCAGGACAATGAAGAGCAGGAATAGAGGACTTTGAATAATATGTCTTTTGTACAAAGTCCTTATTGTGAACTTTGATAGTAAAATGGTCAATCAAAGTTCTCAATAGGCATCTCTCGATTAACCAGCCTGATGGTCAACCTGTTCGTTAACACGCCAGTCTTCGGCGCAATTCTCGCATCCGGCAGTAGCCTCGTAATCGCGTTTCACCGGCTTCTTGCAGAACGGGCAGAACAATTCCGTCATATCTAAGTAGAGCCTGTGTAATTTATTAAAAAGGAAAAAATGTCTCAGTGCTAATGAACCTTTTGGTTCAGTTCAGCATCCGCAGCAGTCAGAAGACTTCATTCCGGAGCCGCAGGAGCACATGCCCTTTGCCTTGGGCTTTGAAACTTTTGTCTTGGGTTTAGCTTTTGCTTTTTTCTTCGCCATGTTCTCACACCTCTTTTTGATTGATAAGTAGAGTTTGCTTTCCCGGAATTTAAGCAATACTGGTCCTGGAGGCATCGAGAATTTTTAAATATAAGGCAAGGAAAAATCAGGGACTTCCACGCCGCATTACATGCGTTATTGGACGGCATGGCGCTGCGCTTTGCACAGACTCTTTTATTTCTAGCATCCATTAGTTATCATGGGTTTTGACCACCTATCTGAAGTCGTATTCTGTTCCGGGTGCAGGTTTCGCGCCTCAGACAGCGCCCCGATGATAAATTACAGGCTTGTCATGAACTACAGGGATACTTTAGAAAGAGAGCCTGAAAGGGAAGAGGCATTAAGGCTTATACGAAAGAAGTAGGAGTCTGCCTGCCATGGCGATGCAAATGCGTTCTGGTTCGATGTCAGGGAATCAGGAGACACATGGCAGCTGAGTTACGGGTTCGGGCGGGCGGACTTTCTCAAGTGAATGTCAGGCGTAGCTGTCGTCCAAGATTTTATAGCTCTACAAGGAAACAATCTGGATATATATACTTCCTTGTGAGCTATCTGTGAACCCAGCATGCACATATTTTTTGGGTTCACTATAAGAATATTAGATAACTAACCAGTAGCATGATACTGATTACCGGAGCAAGCGGCTTCGTCGGAAGAAATCTCGTTAGACGCCTTAACCCAAGGAGCAACGTGAGGTGCCTTGTGAGGAAATCAAGCGACACGGCAGGCTTGGAAGGGTGCGAGCTGGTTGAGGGTGATATAACCGATCCCGGCTCCCTTCTGGAGGCGACAAAAGGCGTCGAAGCTGTTATACATCTTGTTGCCGCGTTCGGCGCCTCCACGTACAGGGAGAACTACGACGTTCACGTAAGCGGCGCGAAAAATCTTGTTGCCGCATGCAAGTCAAACGGGGTGAGGCGCATTGTCGTTGCAAGCACCGTGGCGACGCTTGCAGAAAGGAAGAGCGATTACGGAACTACAAAAGCCATGGCTGACGAGATTTTCGCGCAGTCAGGGCTTGACGTGACCATACTAAAGCCGGATTTCATTTACGGCAAAGACGGCAGGGGCTTCAACACGCTTGTTAATGTCATAAGGGGCGGCAAAATGATTCCAATTCCGGGAGACGGCGCATACAGGCGCCAGCCGGTGCATATTGACGATGTCTGTAGGGTTTTTTTTCGCGCGCTGTCTGAGAAAGCAATAGGCAAAACCTACGTGGTTGCGAGCCGCGAACCGATAGAGTTCAACCGCATGGTTGACATGATAATGGCAAAGCTTGGAATCAGCAAGCGAAAAGTTCATTTGCCGGTATGGTTACTGCTTCTTGCGGCGAAAGCGATGAAGCTGAAGAAGAACCCAAAGCTTACACAAACGGTGATTCTCGGCATCGCGCAGGACAGGATAGAGGACGTAACCCCAATGATAAGAGAACTCGGCGTGAACCCAATTTCGTTTGAGGAAGGGCTTGAGAAGTCGCTCTGAGCGGCGGAATTTTCTAAAGCAATGTTGCGTGCCCGATTATGCGCGGCGGAGCCTGCTTGGTTGTCGCAACGAGGAATTTCGTGTCGCGGGAATAGCACAGCGGCTGCTCGCATTCAAGTTCCAGCGGATTTGTTTTTTTGACCCTTGCGGCGGCAACCTGGAGCCCTGCCGAGAGGAAAACCGTGTCGTTCTCCCTGAGTTGCTCTTTCGAGTATCTGCTCTTTTGCAGGTTCAGCCTGAAGGTTTTCGACTTGTCCAGGCCGCCTATCACATATCCGCGCCTGAGTTCGTCGGCTTCTATGCCCTTCAGGTTCAGTCCCACCCGCATGCCGGGCTCCGTCTGTTCGAAGTCCTTGTCCTGGGACTGTATGCCCTTTATCATGACTTCCTTTTCAAGCGGCTGTATCATTACTTTGTCGTATTTCTTCAGCGAGCCGGATTTCATTATGCCAAGTATCACCGTTCCGACGCTCTTGACGTTGAAATAGTTGTCAATCTGAACCAGCGGGCTGTCGCCTCTTTTCAGGCTAAGCTTCTTCAGCTGTTCCACAAGTTCCGTGCCGTCCTTCACTATCGCGAATTTCTCGATGCACGTGTCCTTCACAAGCGGCATGATTTGTTCGCGTGACGTCCCGTCAAGTATCATGAAGCCGGTTTCGAACCCGAATTCGCTTATGGCTATCAGTTGTTCGCCGAGGGCCGCCGTTATCTCGCTTATCACTATTGCAGGGATTTCAGCCATGTTGAGAGCCTGGAGAAGCGTCTGTATCTTGTCGGAATTGGGCGAAACATAAGTGAAAACCCCTTCGGAGCTTCCGTGGTTGTAAATGGCAAGGTCGTTGACTGTGCCCGACTTGCCGAGCTTTTTGAGCAGCGCTTGCGCGGGCTCATTGTTGCCAAAGATTCCTACGGTCATATGAAGCATACTATACGTCTAAGGGTTTCGCATTTTTAAAGCTCACATTTATAGATAATACAGATACAGGCGTAAAACGGTTGTATACTATAAGCGGAGCACCCGCATTGAAAGAAGAATTGTCGCAGCGCACAAGCGCTGGTGTTTGTTGTTCTTTCTGCCATTCCAAAGGTTCGGCATTGCTGGTTCTCCATTTTGCCATAGAGGTGCATAGAATGAGTTTTGAAGAAATGAAAATAGACAAGGAGATATTGGAAGCTATAAGGGACATGAAGTTCAGCGAGCCCACGGAAATACAGCAGAAAGCGCTGCCGCCGGCGCTGCTTGGCAAGGACATTATAGCCATGTCCATGACGGGCTCCGGCAAGACAGTCGTGTTTGCAATTCCTATCATACAGTACATGCAGCACGGGAAAGGGGTACAGGCACTTGTGCTTGCACCAACCCGCGAACTCGCGAATCAGATATCCACCGAGTTCAGGAAGCTGTCAAAATACAGGAAAATCCGCGTCTGTGAGGTGTTTGGCGGGGTTTCAATCGAGCCGCAGATCCGCGACCTCAGGACAGCAGAGATTGTAATAGGCACGCCGGGCAGGATACTCGACCACATGAGACGCGGCACTATAAACTTTGCCGGGCTGAAGATGCTTGTTCTTGACGAGGCGGACCGCATGCTGGACATGGGGTTCATCGACGACATCAAGGACATCATACACGCGCTCCCGAAAAGGCGCCAGACGATGCTGTTTTCTGCCACGATGCCGGACGAAATTATGTACATAGCGAAGCGGTACATGAACGAACCGGTGAAAATAATGGCGCAGAGGCATGTGGAGAAGCACAAGCTGAAGCAGGTATATTACGATGTGAAGAGCGAGTACAAGGTGTCGCTGATGCTCCACCTGATTGAAAAGGAAAAACCGAGCCTTGCGATAATATTCTGCTCGACAAGGACGACAACTGACATAGTGGCGAACCATCTTGAGCAGAACGGGGTAGAGGCAAAGGCAATCCACGGGGGCCTGACTCAAAGCCGCCGCACCAATGTTTTGGAAGGTTTCCATCGCGGGCGCCCTCACATACTTGTGGCGACGGACGTGGCTGCGCGGGGCCTGGACATAAAGAACGTCAGCCACGTTTTCAATTTTGACATCCCCAAAACTGTCGACGAATACACGCACAGGATAGGGAGAACCGCCCGCATTGGAAAAGAAGGAAAAGCAATCTCGCTTCTCGCGAGCCACGACCATGAGCCGTTCAGGAAAATCTTCGGAAGGTTTGAAATAGAAAAACTAACGCCCGAGGGTTTCACGCCGAAATTCATACCGCTGCGCGCCCAAAGGCAGGAAAGAGGCGGCTTCAGGCGCCCGCAAAGAAGTGGCTACGGCAGGGGTCCGCCTCGAAGACGGTATTAAATATTCTTGTAATAGAAAACAGAATCCTTGGGATACCTGTAGGTGACTTTTCCGTCAGCTACAATGGTTCTCTCTTTTTTACCCTTGTTGAATTCGTTTTTTCTGTAGAATTCTGATGCGCGCTTGCTTGTTGTCCAGACTCCGAATTTTTCACATCCGAGAGATTTTGCTCTGGCGAGAGTTTGCTGAAGCATCATAGAACCCAAGCCTCTCCTGCGTGCCTGCTTGACAACGGCAAAATAGCCAAGCCAGAAAGTGGATTCACCTTTAATTCTGTAAAATCCTGTTATTCCAACCACCTTTTTTTCGCTGAACACCAAGAAATATTCCAGAACATCGTCTATTGATTCGTAGCGCTTGCCAAGTCTTATTTCAAGCCATTTGTTAACTTCCTTATTTGTGTAAGCTTTTCCGAAGCAAAGCAGGGAAATTTTTATTATTTGTGTCTTGTTCTTACGCGAAAGTTTTTCCAGTCTCAACCTCATTCATAAATATTAGATTCCAGCAATTAAGTATCTTTCCAGCGCATACATATTATCTGATGATGCCTATGACAAGAAGGAATTCAAGAAAAACAGGGACGGACATGGGAAGAGCGATGGGCAAAACCACGCGGGAAATCATCGAAACAGCCCAGATGACTGCAAAGGAAGCGGGAGCGTTCAGCGGCGCATTCATTGAGGGCTTCCGAAGCGAGCTGAAAAATAAGAAAAGAGCAAGGAAAGCGAAGAAACCTGTCAGAAAAACGAAGAAAAAGCGAAGGCAATAATATTTTTCTTCTTTCCCTTGCAAGCATTTCGTTCGAAATGCTGCACAGCAAGAGCAAAGCTCTTGCTTGTGAGGATTTCTTCTTGTCTATATGATAGGACGCCAGTCCGTCCAAGAACAAGAAGAAAGGCTCACTTGTATTCGCGCCAGGTATGCTTGCATTTCTCGCAGCGGAAGAACTGGGTCGGCGGCTCATCCGCGCTCCTGGTCTGCTGCATCCACCAGTATGCCCTGCCGTACTCGCATTTCGGGCATTCCTTGTCAGTCAGCGGGAGCAGAGTCGTATCTTTCTCAATAACCACCACGCCTTTGTGGTTGATTTTCTCCTCGACTATCTTCATGCCCTTCATTTCTTTCTTCATTTCCTTCCCGCAGTGCCTGCACTTGACATACGAGGTTTTTCCCTTCTTTATTGGAACCATTATGGAGCCGCATTTCTCGCAGAACTCGATGGACGACTTTTGCTTCTTCTCGCTTCTGAACTTTTCCTGGCTGTTTGCTTTCTTCCGGGGGTTTTTTGTTTTCTTTTGCAGTTTTTTCTTTGCCATTCGTTCAGCTCCTGATTATGGTGTATTGAATCTTTGGTTCGTGCAAATTGCAAATTTTGTAACCGTTGTATGCAAAGTTCTCAATATTCATGTGAAATCATCTTTTAATAGATTTTTATCGGGTTATGAAAATCACATCTTCCGATATACCCACGACTTCAGTCGTGGGTTTGTAGGGAAGATGGGATCCCGAATGCGCCCTTAATACATACTGACTAAAGACGGTATTTTGGGGCGCATTCAAGATCAGTCGTCAATCATCTGCGGCTTGGTTGTGTCCTGCTTCTTTACGTATATCGAATCCTTGCAGGCTTCGCAGAAAACCTCCAAAAATTTTCCCATGTCAGTCCTGACAGTCATCTGCTGCCCGCAGCACTCCGGCGCCTTCGTATGAGTAGTCGTCATTTCTGTCACGCCCTTATTCGTAGTAGCCACATCCGTTGCAGTACGATCGGTTGCTAACTTTTGAAAACTTCTCCGACCCGCACTCTGGACATGTTCCATGTTTCATTCAATTTCACCCCGTTATATTTTTCTTTCTGTTCAGCCAATGAAATTTTTTCTTTCGCTCAGCCGGCTCAAAATGAATCGTTCTCGTAATAATTGTAGAAAAGCGAGTTCTCCATCCATATCTTCTTTTTGAACTCCTTTTCCACCTGAGATTTCTGCTCGTCGTCCAGTTCGTTGAAATCTATCAGTTTTTCAACGGCAAAATTGGAATCAGTTGTCCTCATAAGCCTCGCATTCCTTAGCATTTCGCTGAATTTTTCGTTCTCCATGGGCGCTCACCCGGAAGCAGGTTCTCCGAAGCGGTTTCCGCCGGTTGAGTACTCTAGAAGAAACAAACCTTATAAGGAACTTTGCAAAATTCCGTTGAAAATGAGCCAAAAAACAGCGAGGGTTTCGATTTTGTTTATAAGTATTATTGAGGTTATTTTCGTTATATTAAAAATTCAATCAAAATAGACTTTAAGAAGTTTGCAGCATTATAGTCCTTCAGGGAAAAGTGGAGCTTCTGTAAAGGGAAGGCGTTTGAATGACGCCTCGCAATTTAGGGTGTGAGCGCATGAAAACAGTTTTCGTGGAAAACATAGAGAACAAGCAGAGGGTTTACGACTCCCTGCTGCTTAACCCGCGCCATCTGGGTATATTCTCAAGCGACCTTGCAGTCAGGATAATACGCGAGCTGGCAAAGCAGCCGCTGTGCGCAATGGACGTATCCAAGCGTCTCAAGGAAAACGAGCAGAAAATCTATTATCACCTCAGGAAAATGAAGGCTGCGGGCATAGTGAAGCTGAACGGCACTGAACAACGCTATGGCATGACGGCGAAGATATTTCAGCTTGTTTCGCCTGTCATCGCCACAAAGCTGTATGACGAAGGATATGATGCTAATTTATTGAATCACATAAAAGATCCAAAAATCGAAGAATTTCTGAAACCGTTTGTAGTTGATGGAAAGCTAAATGCAAAAATAATAGTCGGCGACCCGTATCCTCACGGAAAATTCGATATGGGAGCCCGGGATGGAGCACACATCATAGACCTCATTTTTTTGATGGGAAAATTCGTTAACGATAAGAGTCTTATAAGTTATAAATTTGATACAAACATCGATACGAGCGAGTTGAAGGAGAACCTTATTCTATTCGGGGAGCCAAAAGTGAATACTATAATAGACAAAATAAATCCAAAACTCCCCGTTTACTTTGATTACGAAAAGGGTTATGAAATTGTTTCTAATGCAACAGGTTCGGCATACGACGCCCCGCGCACAGGAATTGTCATCAAATGCGAGAATCCATGGAATAAAAACAAGAAAATACTCATAATTTCCGGGATAGGAATTAGGGGTGTTCAGGCATCGGTGATAGCAATTACGCAATATACGAATAAGCTGCAAGAAAACGGAAGCTCAATAACAAAAATTGTGGAAGGCCTGGATAAGGACGGCGATGGAATAATAGATGATATAAGATTTTTAGAGTGAACTGTATGAAAAATAATTCGTATCAAATGAAAAACCTGTCTTTTGAAGTGAACGAGTATTTTAAAGGTCAAACAGTCCATCTTTTTGGGATAGATTATAGCGGACAAAGAGAGATGAACAAATTTATTGAAGCCTTGCATAAATATACAGAACCCAGCTTCAGACTCACTTCCAGCGGCGTAGGCATGGATGACAGGCATGACAGAAAATTTGGAGAATTCAGGCCTATCAGGGGTCTTAGGCATTATAACGGCGGCAACCAGGTTGATGCTTTCATAGCTGTAGAAAATACGGCAATTCACACCGGAAGGAGTGCAATAAGCGGACCAATAGGAATCTTATATGGAATGGCTAACATGCGAATTCCGGGAAAAGGACATGCAATTGTTTATCTGATAACAACAGAAGGCGATACACTGGGATTATCAAACTTTGCAGCCAGGCGGCAGTTTAAGAGATACGTCGGTGTCAGGAATCATGCAAGAAGCATAACACCCGCCACATTTCTGGACCTCCAAGAACTCGGTATGCTTGAGCAGATAAGTGAGCATGAACCGGACACCGAGATAGAGTATCCGGTCGGTGATCGTGAAATCGGGCCGGAAAGTGCAGGCTATCTTGCAAAAATCGGCCGGAAATTAGGCTTAAGAATGTTAAAAGCATCGAGAGTACCACAAAGACGGCCGGCAACAACGGATGAAAATCTTATTGAAGAGATAGCAAGCGGTGAATGAAATGCCCATGTTAGATCCTATTGCAAAAGCAAGAGCGGACGCGCTGATGTCAATCAAGCGCCCCGAAAATCTGGAAAAATTAAGGGCTTATGCAAGTCCGGAAATAGGCATAGCTATATACGGCATATATCCGGCAGGTGTAGGCCCGGCAAACATAATAGGTGCGTACCTCACCGGCATAGGCAGGGATGTGACTTCCTACACATACAGGTCAGGCGATCGCCTCAATAAAAGAAATATTTATCAGCGTAAAGTATTGGCTGTAAAGGAGAGTGCACTGACAAACGGAATTCTTCAGGTGGGGGAAGCCGCTGAGGAAGCAATTAGGAGAGGGTATATATCTCCGGATGATTTCAGACTCCTCATTGCCGACACATTCACCATGCTGACCGCGGATGAGATTTTACAGAATCTGCATGAACGCAGAGAAATGCCATTGGAGGACGCGCCTCCCCAATAAGGCAACTGTCCGAATTTGAGCTGAAAATATAACCGGTTTTTATAAAGCTAGATTCCAATCAGATGCAGCAGAAGCCGCGGATAGCCGAGGATTGGCACCGCGAACACCACTTTTCCTACCACGTAGTTCTTTGCAACGGGCGGATCGGCAACGTTGTTGTTGTCGCCTTTTGTTATGTAGAAGCCGTCGTTAGTCTCGATCAGTCTGTGGACTATTGTGAAATCCGAGCCGGATTTTCTGTAAATCAGTATGTCTCCTGTTCTTGGATTGTCAGGTCTCATCACGAAAAGCAGGTCTCCCCGCGAGAGCCCGTTTGGATTTGTGAATCGCCTGAACTCGTCGCCGGTTATGCCGATGTTGTCATAATAGCCGCCGCATATGCTCCAGTAGTCTTCAAATCCGCTCACCGCGCCGGGCGTTGTGCCGCACATCGTTCCGTAGTTGTTCGGCCCGTGATACATTGAGTCGGAAACCACGGATACAATCGGGAGCGGCGTGCCCGCGACGGCTGAAATAACCTGGTAGGCAAGCCACGCTATGAAGAACGCGGCTATCACCTCTATTACTTCGCGTCTGAAGCTTTTTTTCTTCTTTGGCATTTATTCACCGCAAAAACAACGTCTATCCTAAGTGTTGACTTGTGCAATAATTAAAGATTTCAGGGGAAGGATTCAGAAAAAATCTATTTTAACTCTGCCTGGAACTTCTTGCGAAGGTCCTTTACGTCCACAACAACCTGCTCGGTGGCGTCAATCAGCGACTTCTTTGGGTTCTTTGATCTCACCATCAGCACAGGCTTGGACAGGTAAGGATGATCCAGCTTGAATGCCGCCGCGTCAACCTTCTGCTGCCACAGGTTCTCGTTAATCACGCCCACGAGCGTTACATTGTCGTGGATTTCAACTTTCAGCTTGTCCTTCTCGTTTTCAAGAACTTCGATTTTCATTCGATTAATTTGCACAGAAAGGCTTTAATACAGTTGTAGCCAGATTTTAGCATGAAGCTTGCGGCAGCGCTTTTTCTTGTTGTGTTGATATCAGGATGCGCGTCAATGCAGACTGCCAATCAGTCCAATGAAACGGTCCGGAACGACTATACCAACCAGAGCGCTAATGTCGCTACAGGTGCAAGCCGGCCTGACATCCTGGAAAGCGGCTATTCAGGAACGGTGCTTGCAGGTTCAGTCTCGCCGGTGATTGAATTCAACATGAACGATTACCAGGCAGCAGCCGGCTCCAATAAGATAATACTGCTGTATTTCTACGCAAACTGGTGTCCCGTGTGCCGCGCGGAGGTGCCTGAGATGTACTCTGCGTTTAGCGAGGTTAATGACGCCCGTGCGATTGCATTCAGGGTGAATTTCAATGACGACCAGACAGACTCAAACGAGGTTGAAATGGCAAGGTTATTCGGCGTGCCGTACCAGCACACAAAAGTGATTGTAAAGAACGGGCAGGTGCAGCTGAAGTCAACGGAGTCCTGGAACAAGAACCGCTACCTGTTCGAGATTAACAAGGCATTGAGCATGCCGTGAGGGATTTCAGTGAACAGGAGAACAACAATATTTCTTAATTCAGTGGCGTTCGTAATAGGGTTCACTCTCGTGTTTTCGCTTGTTGGTGTGCTCCTGCAGACTCTTCTTTCAGGCGTTGCGTTCGACGCTGTGAACATACTCCGCTCTGCGGGCGGCGTGATAATACTGCTGTTCGGGCTCCTGCTGATAGCCTCGCTCAAGTACAGCATACCTTTCTTTGCGCGCGAGCACAAGATAAAAGTGAGGAGATTCAGCAGCAGCTACATATCCTCCTTTGTCTTCGGCGTCGCTTTTGCAATCGGCTGGACTCCCTGCGTGGGCGCCATCCTGGGCGCGATATACACGCTCGCGGCAGTCTCGCCCGGGCTCGGCTTCATACTGCTCTTTGCATACTCGCTCGGCATCGGCGTTCCTTTCCTGATTGCGGGGTTATTTACAAGCCGCATATCCGGCTTCCTCGAAAAGTCCGGAAGATTCCTGAAGTACTTCAATATCATAGGCGGGTTGCTGCTCATGGCAATAGGCGCGCTGGTTTTGTTCAACTACATAGGAATTCTTGCGAGCTTCCTTGTTGGCAGCGAAAGCGTGATGGTTGCCGGGCAGCTTAACTTCTTCATCGCCTTCATTGCCGGGATAGTCACGTTTGTTTCGCCGTGCATACTGCCGCTTCTGCCGGCATTCTTCTCTTACATGGCAGGAACCACTGCTAATGAAGTGAAAAAGGATTGATTTGCATCAAGGTTGAACTCGTCGTATTCGGGATAATAGCGTTCATCGTCATACTGCCAGCCTGTTCGTAGCTGTTCCCGCAGTCAATCAGGTGAATTCAACCCTGCAGAATCTTGGCGCCGCGCCCGAGCTCGCCGGCATTTCAGGATGGATAAATTCCGTGCCCACGAACATATCTAGCCAGAGAGGCAAAGTGGTTTTGATTGATTTTTGGACATACAGCTGCATAAATTGCATTCGCACACTGCCATACCTTGAGGAATGGCACGAGAAGTATCCCGAACTTGTTATAATAGGGGTGCACACGCCCGAGTTTGAATTTGAGAAGGATTACAATAACGTGAAATCGGCCGTGGAAAAATATGGCTTGAAGTACGCGATAGCGCAGGATAATGACCGCGAAACATGGAAAGCTTTTGGAAACCTCTACTGGCCGAGGAAATATCTCATTGACAGGGAAGGAAACATAAGATACGACCATATCGGCGAGGGCAGCTACGAGGAAACGGAGAAAGCAATCCAGTCGCTGCTTGGTGTCTCAAGGGAAATGTCGAACGTTTCATCCGTTGACTTTTCAGGCATCGGAACTCCGGAGCTTTATCTCGGCTACCTGTTCGCGCGCGCCCCTCTCGGAAATCCCGAAGGCTTCCAGCCGGGCAACGTGGTGAACTACAGGATAGCAAATATAACCCGGGCAAACACAATCTACCTGTCGGGAGTATGGAAGAACGAACAGGACAGAATGGTAGCATACGGCCCGTCGCGCCTTTTCTTAGTTTACAAGGCAAAGAATGTGAACATTGTAGCGGGGGGTAATTCCACTATAGACGTGTTTGTTGACGGAGTGCCTTCGAATGGCGTGGATGTGAAAGACGGCAGCGGAAGTATAAGCAGCCACCGCCTGTACAACATAGCGGAAGGAAACGATTATGAGGTGCACACGCTGGAGATAGACGCGGAACCGGGCTTCGAGCTTTACACGTTCACTTTTGGGTAGCGCGAATCGTCTCAACGACAGCCATAGTCATCCTGTCAACTTCCACGTTGACCCTGTCTCCTTCTTTCCTGGAGCCGAATGTTGTGACTTTCAGCGTCTCTGGTATGAAATGCACCGTGAACGTGCCTGTTTTCCTGTTAACGTCAACCACCGTAAGGCTGGTGCCGTCAAGCGCTATGAACCCTTTGGGAAATATGTAGCCCAGTAAGTCGGGACACTCGAAAGTGATTATGTGGTTGTTCTCCGGCTTTTCTATCTTGGTGATTGCAGCCGTACCGTCGACGTGTCCGGATACTATGTGCCCGCCAATCTCGTCACCCAGGCGCACGGAGCGTTCAACGTTGACTCTATTTCCCTCCCTTGCTGCACCAAGAGTAGTCCTGTCAAGTGTCTCGTTCATGAGTTCAAAAGAAATCTTTTTGCCGCTCACTTCGACTGCAGTGAGGCAGACGCCCGCCACGGATACGCTGGTGCCTTTCCTGACGCCTTTTGCCAGGCTGCCAATGTCAAGAGTCATCCTTGACAATCCTTTCTTCTTCTCAATCTTTGTTATGGACACGCACGCCTGCACGATTCCTGAAAACATAGAAGAAGTAGAGGGATAAACTTTAAGAATATCTATATTTGTAATATGTTTCTTTTTTGAATACCTAGTTTTTTCTTTTCGAAAGAAAAAAATCGGTTAGCACTCAAAAATCTTCTCGACGTCTTCCACGTTTATTATCGGCTTTGAAAAGCTGTCTTCTACGATTCTCGGGCAGGCTGTATTGATGAAAGCGTCCGCCTTTATTCCCGTCAGCGCCGCGTCGTTAATCTCGTTCATCACAACGACGAAGGCTCTCTTTCCCGCCTGTTCGAGCCTTTCCCTGACTGTTTCCGCCGCGCCGAGGAGGTTGTTCTGCCCCTTCTTCGTTGTCACAAGTATTGCAAAAGTTTTTGCATCCTTTGCATTGTAGATGTTCGCATACCTCCTCTTTTCGAGGTGCATCGTATCAACTTCCTCAACCTTCATCGTTTCTATGTCAAGCGCATAAATCTTCCGGTTTCCTATGCCAAGCGGGTGAAATCTTCCCGAGCCGACGTACAGGAACGCGTCCACGCGGTCCGCTATCTTGTCCGCGTTCGCAAACCAGCATCCGAGAACCTGCCCGCCAATGACAGCCTCTTTTCCTTCCTTCTCAAGCATTTCTTTCACGCCTGAGAGCGCGGAAAGGTGTTGTATAGTCGTAAGCAGCCCGATTCGTTTCTCTTTCATCGGCGAGAAATCTATGCTGCCGAAGGCGATTTCAGAAGTCCACGGAAAATATATAACCGGAACCGCCGTGTCGAAGTTTCTGTAGAACTTGCTGTGCCCGACGTGTATCAGCAGCTCGCAGCCCGCCTGCTTTGCCTCCTCGTCAGCCGTGTCGCACGCACCGTAGCACGGGTTGAGCGAGAAAATCGCAGATATGTTTTCTTTTTCAAGCGCACCCGCCATCTCTGCAGTCCTTGTCCTCAGTCCCATCGGCAGCTGCACCATAACTTTCTTTGCGCCCGATTTCTTTATTTCTGCAACAAGTTGTTCGATTTGCATTACAGATGGAACGCGCCTATCCTTTTAAGCTTAACTTTGCAATTGTTTGAGATGCAATTTTGCGAATGCGGCGGGCTGCTCGTGCCGTCTTCTTCGGGTTCTGTCTGCAGGAAATGCGGAAAGAAGAGCTCTAGCAAGGTTAACATAAAGATAACCACAAAATCCGAGAAAGAAGGCATGGCTGTCATAGAGGACAACACGCCCGACCTCCCGACGACGACGAAGGAATGCAAGAAGTGCGGCGGAAAGGAGGCGTACTACTGGCTAATCCAGACGCGCTCTGCTGATGAACCGCCAACCCAGTTCTTCAAGTGCGTAAAATGCAAGCACACCTGGCGCGAATATAAGTAAAGTCATGATAATTTCTATTCATGCCGATATACAGGTTAACTTTGAGAAGGGCGGAGAACGACTCTAACCGCGTCACACACCTTGTTCATTCTTTTCAACACAACAAATACGGCCGTCATACGCATGTGATACACGACAGAAGACACATCAATTTTGACTTCGAGCTTGGAGACGAGAAGCATCTTCCGGAATTCAGGGATTTCATTGGACGCAAGGCAAAAGATTTGAGATACGACATAGAGGCGTCGCCTGACTATCCGGATGCGGCATCTTTTTATGCACCCAAAGAATAATTCCTGTTTATGGAACTCATCTGGTTCGAACTTTCCATAGTGCTGTTTGCCGCGCTTGTCGGCTACCTTTTCTCCCGCAGCATCAGGCAGCCCGTGAGCATCGGGCTCATAATCGTCGGCATCGCCATCGGGCCGAGCGTATTCTCCCTTGTTGATTATGCGGACGTTTCCATACTCGCCCAAATCGGCGGCATAATACTGCTTTTCCTGGTGGGGCTGGAATCCAATTTTCGCGAGATTTATACAAGAAAAGCGTTCCAGGTCGCGCTCGCCGGCGTTGCCGTGCCTTTTGTTGCAGGTTATCTCACCGCGCTGGCATTCGGCCTCGATTCAGTGTCGTCTCTTTTCATCGCCGCGGCAATCTCGGCAACAAGCATAGGCATAACCGCCGCGGTATTGAAGGAGCTCGGCAAAATCAACAGCGAAACCGCGAAACTCATCATCGGCGCGGCTGTCATAGACGACATATTAGGCTTGATAGTGCTGTCGGTGGTTGCTTCTGTGCCGGGAGGCTTGCAGGTTGCAGGCGTGGCGCTGACTGTGATAAAGGCGCTTGTCTTCGTGATTGTGGCAATACTTGTGGGAGACAAGCTGCTGTCCCGCCTTGTCGATTTCTTCGATTATCATGTAATAGGAGTTCATTCTCCCAAGACAACATTCATGCTCGCAATGGGACTGGCTTTCGCCTACAGCTTTATTGCAGAGTACATCGGCTTGTCGGCAATAGTCGGCGCGTTCCTCGCGGGCGTGTCGCTGGCGCGCAGCAGGAACGTGAAACTGTTTTACGCCGGCACGGAGTATCTTGAGGCAATCTTCACGTCGATATTCTTCGTTTCGCTGGGAATAATAGTCAGCCTGTCCGACGCCCTCGCCGTCTGGCCCTTCATAATAGCGCTGACTGTCGTGGCTGCGCTGTCAAAAATAATCGGCTGCGGGTACGTTGCGAAGAGGCTCGGCTTCTCGTCGGGCGACGCAAAGATAGTCGGCGTGGGAATGATGCCGCGCGGAGAAGTTGCTCTCATCATAGGCTTGTACGGCATAACGCTTGGCGTGATAACAAACAGTGTCTATTCGGCGATAGTTTTCATGGCATTCCTTACGACAATTGCCACGCCGTTCATGCTTAACATATTGTACGGCAGGGAGCGAAACTCCTTGCGTGCACAAAGGCAAACGTCTCTGCCGTATAGAAACGAAAAGAAGGCAGTGTCGCTTGCCGCAAAAAAGTAGTCTAGCCTTTTCTAAGGCTGTTCAGTACGTTTATCCTGGCATTCTTCAGTTCCTGCAGGATGTTCTCTCTCACGGATTTTGACAGCGATTCAGGGGCAAAAACTCCGTTGCTGTCGACAAGGTGCATTGACTTGTAGAACGCAAATGCTGATATTGCGGTGGGATATGACACGTAGGTGGCGCCCGGAAACTCCTTCGATATCTGCCTTATTGTCGGGTAGACTATGCTGCTCCTTATGCTCACTTTCCTGCCGTCCTTCCTGCCGCTCACTTCGGTGGAGCACGCAAGCACGGCGTTCTCTATGGTGCCTTCCTTGAGAAGCTTGATCATCATTGTCGGGTCGGGAATTGCCGGCGCCAGCTTCTGAAAAACGTCGGCAGGCACCACTTTTTTCTTCTTCACCCTGACGTATTCGGTTTTGAACATCCCGAGCTTGTAGAATGCCTTCAGCACCTCGATGTCCGAGCCTGCCGCCTTGTAGTTTATGTTCCTCGCTCCTATGTTCGTGCACAATGTTGACACCTCGTCGCCATAAAGCGCAACAACCTTTCTCTTGCCTATCGGCTTGGGAAACTCGTAGGTTTCGACAGCCCCGAACGGCTTCTCGAAAGCCAGCTTCCTGTTGCGGTACACGAGCGGCGGGGATATCGCCTCGTTTATTATTACATGGGGCGACCATGAGAACAGTATCTCTTCCGACTGCTGGTCCTCGAAAACCCGTATTTTTACTTCAGACACGGAATCCAGCCTGTCGGCGGCATTCGCAACAAGGACGTTCGTGACGCCAGGCGACACGCCCGTGTTTATCATGCCCACAAGCCCTTTCTTCGCGAACCTCTTGTGGAACCTGAGCTGCTCCGTGGTTTTCAGGTCATAAAGGAAGGAGCAGAGATCCTGGTAGTTCGAGCCAATTTTCAGGGCGGCTTCCATCAGCGCCTCGTTGAAATCAGGCAGGCTCGCGTTTATTATGCACTCTGCACCCTTCGCGTGTTCCAGTATCTCGCGCCTGTTTGCAAGGTTGACCGCCCTTACCTTTATTTTGGCGCTTTTTGGGAGGAATTTTGCCTCCTGGGGCCTGTTGGAGGCGCATATAATCTCGTCAATATAGCGCTCCCTGGCCAGAAAACGCAGCATTACAGAAGCGACGGCGCCCGTTCCCGCCATGAAAACTCTCATGGCTGTCTCTTAGGGCGGCAGCCTTATTAGGTTGTACCGTTTATTAACCCAGTATATTCTGGAAAATAGATGATAAAAAAGAAAGAAATAGGTGAAAGGGCTACTTGATGTGCTTTCTCAGCTCTGCGCCCTTCTGCTCGGCAAGATGGATTATTCTGTCAATCTCGTCGAGCGTCATGCCTGCCGTCCCGCCCTTCTGCATCGAGCAAAGCTTTACTTGCCCGGCCTTCTCGAACGTTCCGACAGTCAGCCTCGCGTCCATCGCGCGGATTTCCGACAGCGAAGGGTCGGCTATTATCTGGTCGCCTATCTTGACGAAAGTCGTGCAAATCGGCTTGCCCTCAATGGGAAGCGGCTCAGTGCCTTTCTTGTCGTGGTCTACGCGTCCGTCCTCATCAAGCACAGGCAGCTTCGACGTCATGAGCGCAGCCAGAGCAGCCAGCGAGCACGCATCGATAAGGTTGCCGTGGTCGTCCAGCACGTCTATGTCCACGTACACCATCCACACCTTTTCCTTTGGCGTGATGCAAAGCTTCTTCACGTCTATGGATTTCGACTCGCGAATTGCGCGGTCAACCACCCGTGCCACTTCTATGGCTTCCTCGCCCGGAGGTCCGCTCTCGAATTCCGGCGAAGCGAGAGGCACGAATTCCGTGCCCACCATGAGAACGCCCTCGTCGGGAGTGTCTCCAAAGGGCGTGCCTACGTCAATCTTGACGCCTGCGAGCACTTCGGTGTCGCCAAGGCGCACTCTTGCCGAGCCTTCGGCGGAGGGAACAACGTTAGTTTCAACGCTGATTTCCCTGTATTGATCATGCTGCCGCGAATCCACGCGCTTTCCGCCTTCTATCACTTCTCTTACCAATAATGGGTCTATTTCTATCATTTTGAAAACCTCCGGTTTTCGAAAGAAGCTATTTCAAGATTTTCTTGCTTCATATTATTCGCCCTCCTCGAGCTTGTACTTGTTTCTGAGGGCACGTTTTTGCTCCTCGTATATTTTTTCGCAGCCCTTCATGGCAAGTTTTATGATTTCCTTTACCTCTTTGCTGTCGGTAACCCCGTCCATCTGAAGAAGCGTTATCTGCTTCTTCTTCGGGTAGTAGGCTATCGGAAGGTCAAGCTCGCCTTCGGTGTCCTCTTTTCCTGCCACGTCAAGGACGACGTTTTCGCCGACTTTTCCTGCAGAACAGCTAGATACGAGGTCGCGCATCGGTATGCCGGCATCAGCCAGCGCCAGCGCCGCCGCGTTGATTCCGACGCATCTGGTTGACGCGTCAGCCTGGAGAACCTCTATGTGCACGTCTATTGCCGTCTTCGGAAATTCGTCCAGGAACAGCAGCGGCCTGAGAGCCTGCCTGGTTACCATGGATATTTCCGTGCTTCGCCTGTTCGTGCCGGGCCTGTTGCGTTCGGTTGTTGCGAAAGGCGCCATGTTGTACTTGGTTCGTATTATTGCCCTTTCAGCCTCTTCCTGGTGCTTCGGGAAGACCTTTCTTGGCCCGAAAACGCCGGCTATTGCTGTCGTGTTCCCGAGCTTGAACATTGCAGAGCCGTTGGCATTCTTCAGGACGCCCACGGCTGCGTATATCGGTCTCAGTTCGTCTAGTTTGCGCCCGTCAATTCTTATTCCGTTTGTTATTAGTTCCATTTTTTCATCTCCTGTAATTATGGCTGGAATTCGCCGCCGCCTTCGTCAAAATGCTCTTCCTCTTCGTCTTCTTGGTATTTTCTCCTTTCAACCTTCGGGGCGTCCTTCATCTTATCCTCCAGGTAAGCCCGCACATGGTCGGTGAGCCCGTGAACATGCGATTTTCTTTCTATCATCGAGATTACGTCCATGGCGATGTCCTCGTGGTCGCCCTTTACCCAGACTATGCCGTTCTGTCCGACCACTATCTGCGTGTTGGTCATCTGCTTCACCATCTCGACCATCGAGCCCGCTTTTCCTATGATGCGCGGCACTTTCGCCGGGGTGACCTTGATCAGCCTGCCTCCGCGAAGTTTTCGGCATTTCCTGTTCCTCATGGAAAGCTGGACGTTCTTGGTCTGCGAGACGGAAGAAATCTCGACGAATATAAGGTCGCCAAAATTGAAGTATTTCGTCATGTCATTCTTCGTCAAATCTATGAACTCCTCGGTAGCCTCCGCCAGCGGCAAAACAGCCTCATAAGGCGAGTTGACGTCGACAATCCATCTTGAAAAAGCGACATCCTCAATCTTGCCTATGACTCCGTCGCCGCGCTTCGGGTTGTATATTCCGCTGAGCGGGATTACGAAATGCATCCCGTTCTTCTCCTCTGCAAGTCCTATGCAGCAGGAAAACACCTTCGAGTCTTCCTCGTACGCCCCGTGTCCGGCGCGTCCCTCGCCGAGGAAATCGCCCGGTATCGCAAGTTTTCTTTCACTCATTGAAAACACCCGCGTTTTTTGTTTTCGATATACAAACAAAATTTATTTTGTTTCTCATGTTTTATCACTCCAATTTTGTAAATATTATTTTCCCTCTTCTATCTTCGCGCTTCCTTCAGTCGCCGCGCCCAGCCGCCTGAACACGCTCTCCCTTGCGCCCGCCGGTATGGTTATCTTCGCCACAAGGCTTCCGTCAGACAGCCACTTCTCCTGCTGCATCCCGAATTCCTTCAGCACTCCGTAAGCGCGGGCGCTGTGCTTTGCGGGGATCTCCACCGTCAGCGATGTCTCTTCAACAGAAATCGGCATCACCGTCTTCACCGCCTTTATCACGTCCTCGACCTGCTGGTCTGTGGGCTTGAAAGGGTCTATGGAAATATGAGCCTGTTCCATCGCCGCCATCACGCGCTCGGGCGGGTGGGGCAGCTTGGTTTGCGGGTTGATTGCGTTCTTGCTTATGAACGCGGCAATCTGCTTCTTCTTTTCCTCTATCTTGCGCCTTCTGAATTCAGTAGTCAGCTGTATTTCTCCGTGCCTGACCATTTCCACGGCTATTTTTTCAATGTCATTTGTGCCGAAAGCCTTCTGGACGTCCGACGGCGCGGCGCGGTTTGCTTTCTTTGCGTCTACAAACACTTCATTGACGGCAAGCATTCTTGAAACAGAAACAGTTTTGCCTTCCTTCAGGTCGTAAGCTATGTCAGAATCAACCAGAATCTCGAAATGTTTTCCGTCTTTTCCCAGTTTGGCGATAATCGCCTCATCGACTGTAACCATCTGTTCACCTTGTAAATACTGTCCTCTGCAAGTAATCGTATCGTGCATTGAACAGTTGTATTACTGCAAATTTGGAGGGGAAAGTATTTAAGCGAAAATCAATCTTAAATAATCTCAGCGCATTTTTTCCTGATGAAGCATGAATTGGAGCCCGGCTTTTACGTTCAGCAGAGCGTCTGCAGGGTAGTAGACGGCAGGGAACAGAGACCGGAGCACGAGGCTTTCGTATATCCAAATGGGACAACCTTTGACAGTCCGGGGCTGCTGCCGTCGTACAAAGCCAGGACAGAAGCAGAAGCTGCGATGCGTGCAGTGTGCTCGGAAAATCCGGGTTTGTATGAGCACAGGGAAGGTGACATATCCTTCCGCACTATAAGGGTAATCAGCCTCTGCAGCCATACGATAGAGATAATGAGGAAAGTGCTGTAACTATTTCTTGATTGTCACGATCCGCACCTTGTTCTCGATAGCAAGCGCCCTCTTTGACTTAAGGAAGAAGTATGCAATTATCAGGACTGTAATTATTGGCGACACGTACGACGGGATGTGCGCGCCGAACGCGTCAAGCACCATTATGATGCCGAGGAAAGCAACGGAGTACATCGCGCCGTTCTTCAGGTACTTGTACTTCTTGACGTTCTCGATGTTGCTCACGGTGATTTGCCGCACCACAACCGCCCCTACGCCGTTGCCCAGCAGTATGAGCGGAACGAACAGCGTGAACGCGAACGCGCCGAGCACGCCGTCTATGGAGAATGTGGTGTCAATGACCTCGAGGTATGCTATCTTCGCCCAGTCGCTCATGTGGCTTTCCTTTGACAGCATTTCCTTTTCTTTCTGTTCTGCATTCTGCTTGAAGCCGTGAGTGATGAAAAAAGCGGTGGAACCCATTGCCGCGCCGAAAGCCATTGTCGGGTTGACATGAATCGAAAGCCAGATAATTACTGAAAGTATTATGGAGACGATTGCGTAGAACCATACGCCCCTCTTGTGTATGTAACTTTCGCCGAAAAGCCCGTAGTTCTTCGGCTCCATGAAAATCCAGTGGAAGAAAAGGAAAATCAGGAAAACGCCTCCACCAACAAGGAGCGGCGGGGCTGACGCTTCTATAGCCTGTATCACGGCTGTGTCGCCGCTTATTGTCGCGTTGATGACGCCCCAGAAGCCGAGCGACGGGTTGAGCGAGTAGACTATAATGAACGGCAGAAGCCCGCGCACCACGAAAACGGCGAAAAGTATTCCCCAGAGAAGGAACCATCGCCGAGCCCTCTTGGACATCGTGGAGAGCACATCGGCATTTATCACGGCATTGTCGATGCTGCTTACTATCTCGAAAAGGGCGAGTCCGACCAGCGTAAGAATGAAGAATATAACTTCCACGTCTGCACCGAATATTCTTCGGTCATGAAGGGATAAATACGTCTATATCATGATAAAGTATGGTATTTGACATGGATATGCAAAAAATTCGCATCGCAATTGTGATTGGTAAGTTCCACAGGCAGATAGCAGAGGAAATGCTCGCGAGGGTGAGAGAGAAAGCCGAGGAGCTGGACGCTGACATCGCAGAGGTTGTCGAGGTTCCGGGAAGCTACGAGGCGCCGGTTGTCGTGAAGAAGCTTCTCGGGCGTGCCGATGTTGATTGCGTTGCAGTGTCAGGCTTCATAGAGAAGGGCGAAACGCTCCACGGCGAGCAGATGGGGCTGGTAGTGAGCAAAGCCCTCAAAAAGCTCGAGCTGCAGTACAGCAAGCCGGTAGGCATGGGAATAATAGGACCGGGCGCCACGGAGGAACAGGCCCTCAAAAGGCTGGACTGCGGCGCCGCTGCCGTCGAGGCTGCGGTCAAGATGGTTGAGATATTGCGGAAAATCTGACTTTTAAAGACAGTTTCTATTCTCTAAAGATGAAAGATATCCCGCATGTGCCCGGATATTGGGAAGACGAAATTCCCAGGGATATTCGTGAAAAGGCATATGAAGATGCAATGAAAACGAGCTTTGTTTAAATAATCAATTTTCATGCTGACATATTAAACACTCTCCTTACTTTCTAAACAGAAATTTGGCTGTATTCCAAGTTCGTAAGTTTCCTGTATGACTACACAGACGTTATGACAAAGCACTTTCAAAAGAACTTCGTTTACCTGTGCAGTCCACTCTTTGCTTCTTACGAAATCTCCAAATTTTGCCTTTATCATGTGAAAGACTGTTTCGGCATTACTTCTTTTGTGGTAATGCTGTAAGAAGTCTTCCTTGTTATACATGAAGTAGTGATACATTTTCTTCCAGAGCATAGAGCCTCTCTGCTTTCCGCTTGTGTTTGATTTGAACGGGATAAAGGCTGTCCCGCCTACGCTTTCCACGGCTTCTATGTTGGCTCTTGAAGAATAGGCTTTGTCGGCTGAAACTTCGTTTATCTGGAAAGTTTTTGCTGTTTTATCTACAAGTTCTATGAACTCTTTGCTGTCATGCGAATATGCTTCTGTTATCTTTATTCCAGAAATTATATGCGTCTTCACGCCATTTATTATATGAGCCTTAATCCATATTCGGCTTTCAAGATTTTTACCATACTTGAAGGAAAACCATCTGTCAAATCTTGAAGTTCCGAATCCAGAGCTGTCTATGGCAAAATCTGTTTCTATGGCTTTCAATGGCTTTGCTGACTTCTCTATGAGGTCTAAAAGAACAGGCGTTAATTCTTCGTTCCGCATGTAATTGCTTACGCTTGAATAACTGCATACCTTGTCTATGAGGTTGTTTTCTTTCGCTTCTCTCATATCCGAAACAAAGCGTCTGCATGAAAAGGTCGTATAGACTTTCAAAGCAGAGGCAAAAACCATATCAGCTAAAGGCAGAGAAGGTCTTCCAAATGTATGAACAGGATTTCTTACTTCTCCGCACAAATCATAAAGGAATCTTTGAAATAAGTGCTTTTCATTGGTCTGGGCTTGATTGTAAGAAGACCAATCCTGACCATATGTCACTCTTACTGACTTTGTTATTGTCGTTGAGCCGTCAGGGTTTTTCTGCTTATTTATCGTGAGTTCAACAGCCCAGATATGTTTGCATTTAATTCCTAAAGTTCCATGCTTCTCAAAGTCAGGACATTCACAGACAGGCTTGAAGTCTTTGTATTGGACTATATAAGCTCCGCTACCACTTTGCGAAGGGACTACATATCCGCCTTTATCTCTGTGCATTATTCGGCACGTTTGTAGTATTTCCAAGCCCTTCTGTTTCCTTATTTCATTTTCTTGTTTCACGTTTATCACCTTCATAAGTATTATTGTATTATGTAATACTATATGTCCCTGCAAAAGTATTTAAAGCTATAATACTATAATACTGATATATGACAGAAGAAAAGACAAAAGTAGTCAGGAAGACCACAAGCATCAAAATTAACCCAGACTTATGGAAAGAGGTAAAGAAATACTGCATTGACAAGGACATGGACATATCTGATATGCTTGAAAATCTGCTCAGAAAAGAGCTTAAAACGGCTAAGGGAAAACAGCCTTCATCAGCCTGAGAAAGAATTAATAATTTTGTGAGTATAATAATAGTAGAATCAGGTGGCGGCTTCCTATTCACAGTCACCTCAAGCCATCCTATCGGTTGTCGTGCAGGTTGTAGCCTGCTGATATCAACTTCTTGGGAACTCGTGTAGGTTGCGGGTAACGCCACCCTCATTTTCTACTTCTAAATATATGACACAAGTCTTTTTAAGCCTTTCTCAATTCCCATGTGAATATATGGGAATAGTATTTACTTCCATTTTGCTATATGGAACTCTATAGATTTCCCATGAATGAAGATGGCAACGATACGTTTAAAAACTCTACTATAATAAAGAATTGATATGAAAGATAAACAAAAAGTTAAAGAGAAAAAAAGAAAAACAGGGAGACCAAAAGGCACTAAGAATAAGTTACCTTTTACTACATTTACACAGGCATTAGATTACGCAAAGAAATTCTGGAAAGAGGCACAGGGTAGTGATATGTCTTTTGATGATATTGTTCAATATACAGGATTTCATGAAAAGAAAGTTGTCAGAATTTTAAATGCCCTTAGAGATGCTTATAAATTGGTTGAAAAGACCGATTCTGGAGAATGGATATTAACAAATATTGGAAAAGGCGTAGCAGTTAATAATTCAGAATCTTTAAAAGAAATGTTTATATCAAACTCTATGTTTAAAGAATTACATACGCATTTTGGAAATAGAAATGTAACGGAAAGCGTTATTCAAAATTACGTCAAAAAACACTTCAAAGGCGTCAATTCAAAAGAGGCTACAAAAAGATATTTTGAAGGTCTACAAATTATAAAAACGCAAGGAAAAGTAACGTATCATGATAAACCAATAATAGAACCATCGAAAGATATTGCACTACATTTATTTCAATTAAAATATGCCCTTCATCCAGCTTCGCATAATGAGATAGAAACATTAGCCGAAACAGTAGCGGAAAAACTAAATGCCACAAATGATGAATCATTAAAGCTTCTTTCAGAATTTATTTTAGAAAAAAAAGGACAAAAAGATGAATTAATTGGACTGGTCAATAGAGTTATGAAAAAACTATCTCTTGAGTCCCCAGAAAAGCATAGACCAGAAACAGAAAAAAAGAAACACCATCCTGAAAGCAAAGAATCCGATGATGTAAATGAATAGTTCTATTGAGGCTCATTACATTCTGGACATCTGAAGAATTTATATCTTGCTTTGAATCCGCATTTTTTACAAATCACTTCAGAAGTTGTTATATTCTTGTTAGGAACTTCTTGATATTGCTTTTCAATTAAGGATTTATCAGACATTTTGCGTATATATTTTTCTCTTGTTTTTGCATACATTCTCGCTCTTCCCATGAATATCACTTCAAACTATCTTCTATTATATTTTTTTCTTCATTTGTTATTTTATAAATGGCATACACTATATTGTCTATTTCCTTACTTACTTCCATAGTTTTTTGTTCTAAATTCTTCTTTTCATCTGTGTCTTTGTCCCTAATTTGATTTAATTGCTCTTGTAACAAAATATTTTTTCCTACAAGATTAATTAAATTTTGTTGTTGAGACTCTGTAACAGTCATTATTGGAATTTTTGACAAGAAGTCTATAGTTACTTGTGTTGTTAAGTTCATGCCTACGTTGTATGAGTGTTCATAAAAGAAATGTATTAGTTTAGAATTCAATATACCTAACGTATAAAGTAAATAATTCCTTTTGAAGTTTTTGTTGTAAATAGAATATACAGTATTAAATGCCAAGAGTTTCTTATCTATAAATGTTCCTTCAATTTTTGTTGAAATTCTCTTTATCAAAATCTTTGGACAATTAAAAGCCTCTTCTTTGTAATCTATACCTTTCAGTCCTGCTCTGATGAAGTATGAATCCACTATTGAATATCTTTTAAGTTGATTCCCCGAAATGCATTCTTGTGTGTATTTATTGTCCTTTTTATCTGAGCTGATTTGTATTGTATTTTGCTCTGTAATTACAAGCTTATTTTTACACTTTTTACATTTCTTTTCTATAGACCCATAATATTTTGTTTGCGCTTCATTGTAAGTTCCACATTTATTACATTCTATTATTAGGGCTTTTTGACCCAATTCTATACCTCTTTTAATTTCAAAAATCTCTCCAAGTGCTTTTGTGTTATTTTTTATCTTGTCAATGATTTTCTGTATATTTGAATTAATACCTAACGAAAAAACAAGAGATTGGCTTTTGGTAAAGATATCTTGATTTATTGTATTTTCTTTTTTAATTGAATTATCTTCAAACAAAAATATATCTGTTTCAGATTTGTCTTTTGTCTTCTTAATAATTAATCCTATTGCATCAGAAGCAACTTCAGGGAATTGACCAAAATCAATTATCTGTTTTATTTTGTAGTTTTCTAAAATCTCCTTTCTAACGTGATAGTATGCTCCGTTTTTAATCAAAACTTTTGGCAAAAGAAATCCAAAATAGCCATTTGGTTTAACTTTCTTTAGAGCCTCCAAAACGAACAATGCACATATATTGATGTTTTTTTCGCTTATTCCATACTTTTTAGCTAATGTTTTATTGAGGTCAGAGGATATCTTTGCACTCCAAGGAGGATTACCAATAACGACATCAAAGCCCCCCCCCCGCTATAATTTCTTTGAATTCGCTTTCCCATTTAAAAGCCTTGTTTGAGATTTTCTCATCATCTATCAAGCTATTGCCAATTTTGATATTATTTCTTAATGTAGGAAGCCTATGCTTTTTTTCAGCAAGTTTAAGCAAAAGATTCAACTGTGCAATTTCCACAGCCTTTGAATCTAAATCTACGCCAAATATGTTTTCTTTCACAATCTGTGCCTTTCTTGTGAATGTAATACCAGCTTCCAAGTCCAGCGTAGTTTGAGCTATTTTGCCTTCTTTCTTTGTCCAATAATTATTCAGATAATCAAACGACTTAATCAAAAATGAACCAGAACCACAAGCAGGGTCTAAAATTCTAATTTTTTCTGGATTTAATTTCTTGTCTTTAAGCAATTCGCCCAATGTATTCTTTACAATGTAATTAACAATATAGGTTGGCGTATAGTAAATTCCTTGCTCTTTTCTGTGTGCTTGACCTTCTACTATCTTATGTTTTTTCAGAATGTAACCAAGATACCTCTCATAAATGTTACCCAAAATATCAGCATCAATAACGGCAAAATTGTATTCTACTGTTCTTCCAGACGGCTTATACATCCCTTCAATGACTTGTGAGATTGCCTTATTTCCGACTTCTATTTTATCTGCTTCATGTTCGTCTTTTTCTGATTCGCCAAATAGTTTGCTGTTGTAATCTTCGTTGAATTTTTTGAAAATGAGCTTTAATTCCTTGTAAGTATTTGGTCTGTTTTGCCTTACCAAACTTTTCAATATTGGTTCTGTTATTTGCAAGTCTTCAATCTTACGTATGAAAATAAGTCGGTCTATGATTTTCTGGACAATTTCCTCTATTTCTTCATCTTTATACTTTGTGCCATGATTCGCTTTAATATCCTTGTATAGATGTCCTCTCCAGACATTCAAGTCTTGAAAAAGTTGCTCATCTATTCTTATTTTTCTCTTTTTCCTGCCCTCGTCTTCGGCTTTTTTATCTATGGTATTTGATACAAAACTCTCTCTTGAAATGAGCCATAAATTATCAAAGTTCTCGTCAAATCTGCTAATATCGTCTAAAACAATGTCTCTAAATGGTACACCTTCCTCATCTACAAAGAAAATCTTTATGCCTTCAAAATGCGTTAGAACAGCCCACGAACATGATTTATTGTAAGCGTAACCAATCGCTTGGTCTATGTAGTCTTTCTTCGATAAATCTTCTCTGATTGCCTTTGCTTCTACTATAAGTCGAATAACTCCATTAAGTCTGAAAGTATAATCTGCCCTCTTTTTTGTTGACTCATTAGATACACTTTCTTCCATCTGGACTTCATCTAAAGAATCAAAATCCCATCCCAACGCCTTTAACATCTGGTCTATGAATTTAGAACGGGTTTCGGTTTCCTTTATTCTTTGCCACTTTTCCTTATCCTTAAGATATAGTTCAACTAAACGCCTAATTTCCTTTTTTGCCTCATCCTTTGTGACCATATTGACAGATTGTATATAGCCTTTAAAAATTAGAATCGATAACCTACAACTGACTTTTTAAACACTTTTCCTACTTATTAAACAAGAGCTACTTTTTAAACAAAGCCATGAAAACGCTAGGTCTCGATCGGGAAACCAGGGAGCACTATGAACATGAAATAGAATGTTTCCTGAAAATGAACAGGTATCTTGACTGGCAGTCTGATAATCCGTGGCTTCCAATAGGATTTTACGCTCCGGTAATTTCATTCCTTTCCACATTTGTTGAACCAAGAGGCGCGCAAGTAGTTGAAGTTGGAACAGGCATATATGGGATAGCAGCCCTTTCATACATGGGTTCGAAAGGTGTAAGAACTACAGCTATTGATCATACAATGACGCCGCCAAGGCATGTGATTGAGAAAAGCGGAGTCAGGTTTTTGCAAGATAAATGGGAAAATATAGCGGCGTATCTCCCTGAAAATAGCGCCGATGTGATTTATATTCAATTTATGTATCCAAACCCACAGGAAGGCGGACAGTTTTGTCGGGCTCACCCTTTTGGAACATCATATCACGAAGAACCTGCGGTTTCAATGCGCCGGGAAGACAAGGCAAGGTTCATCCAGTACGTAGGACGAGAAATGCTGAAAGTCCTCAAGCCCGACGGTGTTTTTTTCGCATGCAGCAACAATTGTGAGGATTTACCTTCAGATTTTTCTCCAAGTCAAAGGAGCTTTGAAGCTCTTGGGTACAGGGAACATGAATTCAGGCTGCCTGATGACAGCTATTATAAGCGTGATTTCTTTGTAGCGCAAAAAGTCTAAATGGATTTAGCCAAAATAAAAAACAAGGTTTAATGAAGGTCAAAGGCAAGGTTGAACATCAGTGAGCAGTTTTTGGCGCAATCCTATGCTCAACGCCGAATCCTTGGAGAATCGCGCCTGCAATGCTGGCAGTATGCAACTCATCAGGTGACGATACGTAGAAGACTTCTCTGCCGTAGTTCTTGTCAGTAAAGTGGTAAACGAAAGAGCTTTCAACGTCGGCGTTTTGTGCGTCACTCATTCGTGAAAAAGCTCCCCTGTTGGCAGCGTCGTCGTTATATAATTCTAGCGGGACGTGAAAGGAGGCAAAATAAATAGGAACAGCCCTTTGCCCAAGTCCGTTCTCTACGAGCGTCATTTGGATCGCTACTTCTTCAGGCATTCTCAAAGATAAAATAAAAAAGTTCTTAAAGAAAGAGCGAAGCGCCAGCGAGCCGCCCAATAATATTTTCTTTTTCCGGTAGCGCTTTTTCTTTTTCAAAGAAAAAGGGTTAAATGAACTTCTTCATAACCTCTTTCAGCTCGTTCTTGTCCATCAGCTTGAACTTGCCGTTCTCGACAAACCCGACCTCGACAGAGCGGAGCGTCAGCTTCTTTTCTCCTGACTTTAATGCCTTGAGCGCGAGTTCGGTGGCTTTTTCCTTTGTCAGCCCGTCTTTGTATTCTTCCATGAGGACTTTCCTCGCGTCCTTGCTGCCCCTGCCAACTGCGTGTGCCCTCCACTCGCGCATGGTGCCGGACGGATCTGTCTCATATAAATGAGGCGTTCCGTCCATTCCCGCAACCAGGAGCGTGACACCGTACGGCCTTATGCCGCCCATCTGCGTAAATCTTTGCTTCCTGTCGCAGATGTCCTTTACCAGCGCGGATATCTCTATCGGTTCGCTGTAAGTGATGCGGTTCACCTGACTCTTGACCCTTGCGTAATCAACAAGAATCCTGCTGTCTGCAAGGATTCCGCATGACGCTATGCCGATGTGGTCGTCCACCTTGGATATTTTCTCGACGCTTTCCGGCACGAGAAGCTTCTGGATAGAGCGCGCTGCCGTAAGCACGACTCCATTTGTAAACGTGGCGCCCACCACGGTGGATGCTTTTTCAACCGCTTTCCTCGCGTATTCCACCTGGTACATTCTCCCCTCTGGAGAGAACACAACTATAGCTCGGTCGTAACCCATTTGTTTCATTGGAGGCTGTATTTCCATTTTTATCACCTTTTTCGAAAACAACGATCGCAAGTATGCGGTTTGCAATTCGAGTGTGCGATGCTCCGCAATGGGATGGCGTCGCAGAAAGTCGCTCCCTGACGAACTGAAGCGTCATTGAGCATTTTTTCTATCCCTGTATTGTCGCAAAGAGTTTATAAGCGTTAACTTGAAAATTTTATGATGGTGGTGTCGCATTATACGCTGTTCGGGGCATTCAGGATACAGGATGCGGCAATCTCAAGGCTTGTTTCTTATTCGCCTGATAGGCACTACTACAGCGACAGGCTGCTCGGCGAGATCACAGGCGTACCTACAAAAGACATTAGGTTCCTCCTGATGCCGTTCGTTTTCGACGCAAGAACAAATCCGGACGGTTCGCTTGAAACTATGACCTCTGAAAGAGTATACAGATTCGGACCGTTTGAAATGAGAAACGTATCGGTAAGCTATAGAATCCGCAGGATCAAAGCATCTACGCCATCCGCCCGCCCGGCGGCACATCAGAGTCGGGCTGAATGAGCGTCCATCTGCCTTTCTCGTCCGGGACGCCGAGCGTGAGGACTTCCGAGACGAAGTTTGCAACCTGCTTCGGCGGGAAGTTTACGACGCAAAGCACAAGTTTGCCCGGCAGCTCTTCTTTGCTGTAGTGAGAAATCTGCGCGCTGCTGCGCTTCAAGCCAAGAGGCCCCATGTCGATTGTGAGCTTGTACGCCGGTTTTTTTGCCTCCGGGAAGTTCTCAACGCTTATTATTTTGCCGACGCGTATGTCCACCTTGTCAAAATCCTGATATGATATCATAGGCTACTGATTGTGCGGAATTCTTAAAAACATTTACTCGCTGGGGACTTCCTTGAAGCCGAAAGCGTCAAAGTCGAAATCTGCAACAATCTGGTACATAGGTTTTTCATTTATTCTGGCGTCCTCTACTTTTTTCCTGTGGTGATTGCCTGCCACTCTCATGTCCGCAGTTATGACTGTTCCCTGAGGCAGGTGAAGGTTGTCGCCAAGGAATGCGCCGGGCTCGATGACGCAATCCCTGCCAATCGTCGTATAGCTGCCTACTATTGCCTGTCTGAGCTCGGCGCCGTCATCAACGCGCGAGAACGGAAATAGCGTAGTTGTGTCATCTATGGCAACATTGTCCCCGATGACGACGTTTTCTCCCACCACGGAATCCTTCACCCTAACACATTCTCCGAATCTTGTCTGGCGGTCAACAATTGAATATCCCTCAAACGCAACATTCTTACCCCTTATTCTTGAAAATGTTTCGCTGTGTACTTGTGAATTGCCTGCATGATGATGATCAGGATACCTGAGGTTGGGATATTTACCGTGCAGTATATCGCTCGTAGTTTCTGTGAAGCTGTCGGGTGTTCCTATGTCCGCCCATGGACCTGTGAGAACGTGGGCATATGCGGGAGCCTGATGCTCTACAAGCGCAGGGAGCAGATGTCCGCCGACGTCAAGCCTTCCGCCTGCGCGCCTTTCTTCCAGCATCTTGCGAAAATCATGAGACTTCAATAAGTCGCGTATCTTGGGAGAGAAAAGGCATATCGCAGTGTTCACGTATTTTGATATGGGTGTCTCAGCCTTTTCTGCAAAATCAGTTATCCTCCTCTGCCCGTCGAACACAACTGTTCCGAGCTGGCGTATTCTCGGGTCGTTGATGTTGAAACCCTTGACGCCAAGTGTCATTATTGCATTCCTCTCATGATGCGCCTGGTAGAACTCGTCAAGGTTCGTGGTTGACAGGTTGTCACCGTTTATCAGAAGTATATCCCTCTCACCCATCATTTCCGCGTATTCATCAATTGCCCACATGAAGACATCTGCGCTGCCTTTTTTCAGGAACTCGCGGTCGTCATAGTTGCAAAAAGACAGCGTCACGTCTGCGGAGAGTTTTGAATATCTTCCGCCGCCGCCGAAGAATCGCTTGGTCTGGACCCTGTTCTCATAGCCGGTTGCGCCGAAAACTATGTCCCTGACGCCTTCGTATATCCAGTGGTGAAGAGATGCGCCCAGAACGGGGTGGTTCGCAATGTAAATCAGATGCTTCCTTGTGTCAAGGCTTGCCGGGTAGAACCTCGTTCCGTCGCCGCCTATTGGAACGACTGCAGCAACGTCTCTGGTGGTATGGGATTTTTTTGTCGTATTAACTCACAACCTTATAGTAATGAAAAAGCTTAAAAGAAGCCACCGTTGCTACATCCCGAACTGCTTGAAGAGCGCGCCGAATCCGCCGCGCTTCATCTTGCCGGGCGAGAACTGCTTCATCATCTTCTTTATCTTGGAGTAGTTCGCGAGCAGCTCGCGCACGTCGCTTTCTTTCAGTCCCGAGCCCGCCGCAATCCGCCTCACCCGCGACGAATTTATCATTTCAGGGTCGCTGCGCTCGGCGCGCGTCATTGACTGTATGGCGAACTTCCATTTTTTCATCTTCGCTTCCTGCTCGTTGACGTTGCCCTTCTTTGCCACGGTCTTCCCGAGTCCCGCCATGTCAAGTATCTGCGACATCGAGCCCATCTTGTTTATGGACTCCAGCTGCATCAGAAAATCGTCCATTGTGAAGTCGCCCTTCATGATGTTCTTTGCCGATTTTTCGTCCACTACACTCCTTGCTTTTTCCAGCAGCGTCTCCAAATCCGCGAACCCTATCAGGCGCGAGACGAATTTTTCCGGATCATATTGCTGGAGGTCTTCCGGCGTCTCGCCCACGCCGATGAATTTAACACGGGCTCCTGTCAGGTAGCACGCGGTGAGCGCGCCGCCGCCCTTCGCCGTCGCGTCAAGCTTTGTGACTATCACGTCGCTTATTCCGAGAGCCTCGTGGAAAGCGGTTGCCTGCTGCTTCGCCGCCTGTCCTATGTCTGAAGGTATGACAAGTATTCTCTCGTCAGCGCCGAGGATCTTGTTGATGTCCTTTATCTCGTCTATAAGCCCGCTGTCAAGCGCGTTCCTCCCCGAAGAGTCGACAATTATCACGTCCCCGCCGGCTTTCTTTAGCGCGTTCTTCAGCACGCGGGAAGGGTCTTTCTCGCCCTTCTCCCCGTAGAACGGCACGTCTATCTTCTTTGCCAGCTGTTCCAGCTGTTCGTATGCGGCAGGTCTCACGGTGTCGCAGCATATAAGGAACGGCTTGAGCCCTTTCTTCTGGTAGAATCTAGCGAGCTTCGCGGCTGTGCTGGTTTTTCCGGAGCCGTAGAGTCCGCACAGGAGTATCTTCTTGGGCTTCAGTTCAATTATCGACTTGGCTTTCCCCATTATATCCGTCAGTTCCTCGTATACAACCTTGACGATGTGCTCCTTTCTTGTGAGCCCCGGGGGAAGTTCGCCGGACGCGCGCTTGCGGATGCGCTCAGTCAGTTCCAGGACTAAGGCAACATCTACGTCCGCGCTGAGCATGGCGCGCTGTATATCCCTTGTAAGGTCGTCAATGGCAGCCTTGTCGATGTTTCCTTTTCCCGTGAGCTTGTCCATCGCGTCGCGCAGTTTATTGGAAAGTGCTCCTAGCATGCGCATAATTGAAGGAGAAGATATTTATTCGGAATTATACGGAGCGAATCACAGGACGAAAGCCAACCCATAATTCCGAATGTGTTCGCCTGGATGTAGCATCGATGCTGAGGCATTTTTTGTCCGGGTACATCCGATGCGTGCGATGCCTGCGCCCGACAACGACGTCATATTCGCCGGAAATCGGATCTTTCGAGATGCTGAGGCCCTCCCTCAGCCACGCGTGCAGGGCGTACGGCTCTTCATGCGCGGTTCCGGGCATTATCTCCGTCCAAATGCCGAGCCGGTCGACCTCGGCTATTACCTCTCCCCTTGCATATTTTATTGTCCTTTCCGCAACTTTCCTGTTTATCCTGCCTACGACATCCCTGAAATTGTCGCGCGTGAATTTGGGATCGGCTATCTGTCTTCTGACGTCTTCCGGAATTTCCGTCACTATGATTTCCACAGGTATCTCGTCCCCGGTTTGATAGGGCTTCATCAAATCCGCACGGGAGAATCGCAATGCGGTCCGCGTCACGCCGAATGCGTACCATCCTCCGGCGCACAAATAATCCCCCAGAGCCTCGGCTTCCCGGAGGCTGCCGGCGCCCCGGCTTTCCTGAAGATATATGTGGTGCTCCTCGTCTGAATCCGTGAGTGATACCCCGTTTTCCATGCAGCAAACCGCCTTAACAGCGTCGTAAAAATCGCCCGCATAATGGTAGCCGTCCGGCAGGCGGTCGACGACTCTCGCAAGCCCCGGAGAGTAATGCAGGGTTCGGGTTCCGAGGCCGTCAGTATGCATTTTCAGGACTTTCATAAAAATAATAGGGTTTACTGTTTAAATTTTCGTGACTGCAGCGTAGTTAAAAGCTTTTTAAAGGCTTCGTTTGTAGTACTACTGTTAAGTGATTGAACGCTCCACGTGCAACAAGGGTAATGCACGTCGCGTACGACAATTAATACTTTGTTGTTAGAACAAAATGAGGTGCGAAAAATGGTAATGGAAACAGTGCAGATAAGGCTGACAGACAAGCAGATAAGGAACATCGAGACTCTCGTCAAGAAAGGGGTTTATCCCAACAGGAGCGAAGCTGTTCGTGATGCTGTCAGACGCCTTGTTGAAGAAGCGGCAGAATAAATTTATTCTATTTTTTGAATAACTGCGCCGGTTTTGGGTGATTTTGTGCAAGAATTTGAGTCACGTCGCCAGGCGGAATGGAAAAAGCAAAGCATCACCGGGGAGCTTGAACGGCAGGGAAAACACGTTCTCCATGTAGTAGAGAGGTACGCGGACAATGAGCTTCATTCTTTTGACTTCTATTTTACCGACAGTTACAGGGCTGTTGACAAGACTGTTTTTAGCGCAAGAACCATGAGAGCGCTTTCAGAAACGCATGTCAGTATGCCAAGTCTGTCAGATTACGCGCCCCCCGCATTGATTGCAGTCATCATGCCTTTTGCATATGCATGGTACAGCGGCTTGGACAGTTCGTCTGATTTTATAAGCACGGCACTCGGGCTTTATCTGTCAAGAATTTTCAGGAAAAAATTGAAGTCAGTGGTGATCAACGACGCGATCGCTTGGGACAACTACCATGAATACGCTTCACAACTCAATGCCGCGGGACTTAATGCCCGGTAGGAGCCCGAGGAATTTGAATTCATCCAAGAAGATTCTTCACGATCTCGTCAGGCTTGAATTCTTTCAAATCGTCGTATTCCTGACCAGTTCCGATAAATAATATAGGCTTCTTGAGCGTGTACGCTGCGCTGAGCGCCGCGCCGCCTTTCTCATAGACGTCCGCCTTCGTGAGTATTATCGCGTCTACTCCTACCGCCTCATTGAAGAGGTTGCACTGGTCGTATATGTCGTTGCCGGTTACCGAGTCAAGGACAAGGATTTTCAGGTCTGGATTGTTCACCCGCGCCACTTTTTTCAGCTCGTCCATCAGGTTGACGTTGCTGTGGCTCCTGCCGGCGGTGTCCGCAAGCACGAGCCTGCTGCCCGCGGCAGCCGCGTGCTTTTTTGCATCGAATATTACAGCAGCCGAATCCGCGCCGTAAGTGTGCTTGACAACGCGGAGCCCGAGCCTCTTTCCGTGCTCCTCGAGCTGTTCTATGCTCGCCGCGCGGAACGTGTCTGCCGCCGCTAGTATGGGATTGTATTCTTTCAGCCTGTGCGCAAGCTTGGCGAGCGTGGTTGTTTTGCCGGTTCCGTTGAATCCCACCATCATTATCGTGAAAGGCCCGTCCTTGTTCCTTATCCGTTCGTCAATGTCAATTTCTTCCTGCTTCATCACGCCGAGCATCGCGTGCCTCAGCGCATCATTTATCGTATCCTCTACGCGCCCGCGTTTCACGACGGCGCCTGCAAGTTCCCGCTTCACGTCGTCTGATATCCTCTCGGCAACCTCCACCGCGACGTCGTTTTCCAGCAGCGCGATGCTAATCTCCCTGAGTATCTTCTCTATCTCGCCTTCGGTGAGCTTTTTCTCTGTTATCTTCCCAAGCAGCGAGCGCTTCTCCTCGCGGACTATTTGCTCCGTCTCCACCCTGCTCTCGGCGATTTCGGCAGGCAGTTTTTCCTCTGCAACCTTTTCCCTGAGATCCTCGAGCTCCTCGATTTTCTTCTGTATCTGGGATTCGAAATCCGGTTTTGTCTCCTCTATTATTTTATCAAGGCTTTGAACGGCGGCTCGGGATTCTTCAGGTTCGGTTTTGGTTTCAGATGCGGCTCTTGCGGTATGTTTTATAGGCGTCTCTATCGCCTCCGCAGTCTCCTTTGGCTTTTCCATTTTTTGCTGTTCGTGCATTTCGTCTGCGGCTAGCTCCGGTTCAGGAAGCCCTTCTTTGGGCTTTTCCGTATCCGTTCGTACACGGGGTTCCTCGACGTATGCAGGCATTTCCTGCGGTTTCGGCTCGTCCTTTATGGACTTCGAAACCTTTTCGACAGCTTCCTGGAGTTTTTTCTTTAGAGAACCAAACATGATTATCACTTAGTAGATTGTATTCGGGGTTTTTATTCCTATAAGAAAGCACCTGCGATATTTTTTTCATGAGAGCTTACATCGGCGCGACCGGCTTGAGCGTCGTAGCTGGCTCTAACGACAGGGAAAACGTCCGTCACGAATGCACAATTGGCCAGTACAAGAAGCCCCGCCTGTTTCTAAGGGTCGTGAAAAATGTTGAAAAAAGAGGTTTCATGGAAGAATCCGGGTTCCATATGCAGTGCTGGCCGCCGAATGCGGGATTGAGGAGAAGCACAAAAATTTATGTTCAGCTCAGCAGGGATGTATGGGATAAAATCACAACAGAATACGACAGGGAAGCCGGCGGGGGATTTTTCTGCAGCAGGTGCAAATACGACAGGTTCCACATAAACTACTATGACATGAACATACCGGCAACTGCCTAATTTTCCTGTTCGGCGAACTCCTCGACTTCAGGCTCAAGCTGGTTTATCCGCTCAACCATGGTGTTTGCCTGCCTTATGATTTCATCGTTGATGTCGCTGAACTCCTTCACGCGTGATTCGAGTATTTCTATCGCTTTTGGCAGCGTTTCCTTCGTTACCACGCCGGCGCCTATTGCCACGAGAACCTTTTCCACGTCCTTTATGTCGCTCCTTACGAACGTGCCGCTGCCCAGGGAGGACCACATCTCCTCGCCTTTCTTGACGTTCGGCAGCGCCTTAAGCGCCTCTATGCTGGCGTTGAGCTCGTTGATTTTCGCGTCAACAGCCTGCTTCTGCTCGACATAATTGGATATCTGCTGCTTGAGAACCTGCAGTTCCAGGTACTTCTCCTGGAGTTCCTGCCTGTCCTGCTTCTTTGAGGCGGACTTTTTTTCCTTTGCTGGTTTTGGCATGATTATCTCTTCTTACTTTTCCGCAAGAGCTTTAATGTTATCTAAATGGAAAAACGGGCTTGGATAACAGCACTGTGCGCAAGAAAACTACTTATTCTTCATTTTCTTGTAGCACCGTAAGGCATCTTTAACAATCAACAAATGGTCGAACCCAAGCTTCTTCGGAATCTTGTTCATGGGAAAGAATCTTACTTCAGAGTTTTCCAGATCAGGCTTGCCTGCAAACTTGACAAATTTTATCAGGAACGCGACAGACAGAGAAGTGCCTCTTGGATCCCTGCCGGGTGAGGAATAAACGCCTATGAGACTGATTATTCTTCCTTTAATTCCGGTTTCTTCCTTCACTTCCCTCAGGGCGGTTTGTTCTATTGACTCTCCGTTGTCCATCAGTCCGCCGGGCAGCGTCCAGTATCCCCTGAACGGTTTTGTGTCTCTTTTTACAAGAGCCACCTCGTCTCCCCTGACGACAACGCAGTCTGACGAGGCGGTCGGCTTTGCTTTCCAGAGCCGCTTCCACTCCCTGTCGTTCAGTCTTTTCATTCGGTTCACGCCAAAAATTCTATACGAATCTTGTCATCGTCTTTTATTTTCAGGCTCTCTTTTATGTTAACGCCGGAAATGATTTCAAGGTGCGCGTAATTGTGCGGGCCTGAAACGAACTGGATTGCCCAGCCCTTGCATTCAGGCTTTTGCGCATTCTCTTTGCGGTTTTTCAGGTATTCGATAAGTTCGCGGTCTGCGTCGCTTCGTATTATGTCCCATGTTGCAATCTTTCCCGATTTTCTCAGGGAAAACGCGTCCTTGCCCTTCCATTTGTAAGTGGAAACGGTCTCGTCCCCTTCTATCAGCACGCCCCTCAGGGTTTTCTGGGAAGGTTTCATGGCAACGGGAGCGAGATAAGCATCGATTTTCCTCTTCCCGTCCGTGAGTAGAAAATCTATTGTCTTTGTTGAATGGCTTTTTACGTCAGTCTCCCGTTCCATCTTCACGTTCAGCGTGCCGGGAAAAGGGCGCAAGCCAAGTATGCCTATGATTCTCGGCTCGTATTTTTTGATGAGCTCTTTCCCGCGGTTCACGCCTGAAAATACCTTGCCTTCAAGAATCATTGATTATATTCAGGCTTCCTGAAATAAATAGAGGACTTTGAATAATATGTCTTTCGTACAAAGTCCTTATTGTGAACTTTGACAACCAAAGGCTTAATCAAAGTTCTCAATACCTCATTCTAAAGAAATCCAAGAACGTCGGTCACGCGCCCGAGTTCGGGTCCGCTGGTGACTTCGGAAACTGCAAAGCCGTTGCTGTTGGCGATGAGTCCGGCTCCGGGGTACGGCGAGCCGAAATTCACCGTTGTTATGTCCGCGTCAACCTGAAGGATTTTTTCTATCATCCGCTTCTCCTTTTCGCGAACTTTCGGGTGCAGCAGGCATCCCTTGTTTGTGGCGAAGCCGAGGCTGCCCACTATGCTCATGCCCGCTATCTTTGAAATCTCGCAGGGCACGCCAAAAAAGCTTTCCAGCTGTTTCCTGTGCTTTTTGAGCAGCGGGGACAGCACGATTCCGTTGTTATTCATGAGTATGAGGTTGCCGAGCGATGAGTAGTTCGTGTCGATTGAAATCACCCTTGTGTGCTCCCTGAGCTTTTCGGTTTCTTCCCTGTCAAAATCATCTATTATCTTCGGCACCGCAACGCCGCTTGAATTTCCGGCGCAGAATATCTTGGCAAGGTCCATATTGAGGAAGTGAACGACGTGCACGGGCACTTTAAGGGTGTCCTTCAGCTTTGTTACGTACCTGCCGGCGCCGGTGAAGCAGTAGCTGTCCGATGCGAAGCCGTACAGCCCGATGTTGGGGTCGCCGTCGAAGTTCGTCCTGAGTATGTTTTGCATGAATCATCTTTTTGATAAAATGACTTAAATAGAGAAATTCATGTCAGAATTTGAAGCGCAATAGCTTGCCACAGAATATATATTGAAATCACATCTTCCTTGTATACCCACGACTGAAGTCGTGGGTTTGTTGGAAGATGGGATCCCGAAGACGCCCTTAATACATACCGCCTGAAGGCGGTAGTTTGGGGCGTCTTCAAGATCAGTATCACAGGATACGTTAGACATTGCATAGCTCGGCAGAAGAGCAAATAGCATAATTACTGTTGCGACTAGAGCAATCCTATTTCCGCTAAGTTTCATTGATATTGAATCCTAGAATTCAGACATTGCCGCGGTTTGCGGGGGACGATTCAGAGGACTCCTTTATGCCCCCGGGCTCCGGCAGCCTGTTTGTATGAGGCTCCTTTATTTCTGTGAATTCTATTTCAACGGTGTCGTTGTCGCCGAGCTCCAGTTTTTCCTTTATCATTTCCGGCGCAATCAGCTCCACGATGTCTTTGCCGTATATGCCGTTCATGAACTGCATTGCCCAGCAGTCGTAGAAAGGCTCGTCAATCTCGTGGGAGGTTTTTATTGAAAAGCGCTCCGCGGAATCCTCCATCTTTTTGGCGTGCTCGATCATTTCCTTCTGTTTTGTGCGCAGCTCCATTATCTGGTAAACAGCCGAGAATTTTCGTATCCTCACATGCGCCAGGTGCGCCGTTATTATTTTCCTGCCGTTGGTCAGCACATGTTCCATAGTCTTAGAACTAAACGGCCTGATATCGATACTTCGTTCAAGCTTCACGTCCATGGTTCCCTTGAACGGCCGAAACCCGACCAGGCCGACGAGTCTCGGGTAGTATTTTTCTATGAGAGGGGTCCCGCGAAGTGCGCCAGAGAACACCTCTCCCCTGACGCGCATTGGAATATACTTGGAAATCAAGGGTTAAGAATCATGATTTTCACAAAAGTAATACTTAAATACTTGTATTACTATAATACCCATATGGCTACAAAAACAATAAAGGATGTTGACGAAGAAACGTGGAGGAAACTGAAGATGCTTTCCGCAGAACATGACGCAACCATGGGAAAGATCATCAAAAAAATCACTGATGATTACGAAGAAAGGAACAGACGATTCTGGGACGATATACTTCATGGGGAAAAAATACTAAGCGACAAAGAAGCCGACGAAATGGAGTCTTTCGTAAAAAAACTTAGGAAGGAGAAAGGATTCAGATGACGCTTGCTTTTGACACATCCATTCTGATACGTTTGGAAAAAAAAGATAAAGCTGTCATGAGACGCATTTCTGAGATAACAAAAAAGGATTCGGCGCCTGCTGTGATACCATTCATGAGTTATTTTGAATTCTATCACGGACTGGAAGCGAAATCACCAAAGAACAAGGAAAGCGCACTGATATTTCTCAACAAATTCCAGTGCATTCATACGACGAAAGAAACGGCTCACATATTAAGCGACCTCAAGCATAATTACGACAAAAAAGGAAATTCTTTCTCTCTGGCTGATCTTTTGATAGCGAGTCATGCAATAGAAAATAACTTGACGCTGGTCACTGTAGACAAACAATTCAATGAAATAGAAGAACTTAAAAAAATAATTCTGTAATTAAGCGTTCTCGCCGACTTCGTGCCTTTCCACCGGCTTCGCTTTTTCGGGCGCCTTTCCGGCAGATTCGACTTTCTGCTCCTCTTCCTCGTTCTTGAGAGCCTTTGGCCCGAGCCTTTCCATGAGCTTTTCCTTCATGTCTTTGCGCTCTTTTTTCGGCGCTGCCTTGAAGTCAACATAATCATATCCCATAAGCTCGGCTTTCACTACGCCGTCTTCCTTGAACGCCTTTACACGTATCTGCCTCGGCGGGCGCGAGATGCTGCGGTTCCACAGCTGTTCATTAAGTTTGTTTCCCAGCTTTACGTTGTCCGATTTCATGTGCGTCTGCAGGTAGCTCCTTACAAGTCGCGCGGCGTAAGGCACTCTCTTCTCTTCCGCCTTCTTGTACGCCTCCCTCAGCGGGATTGTAAATATCTTTTCTTCTGCCATTACTTTTCACCTTTTATAATATTTTTCTTTTCCAGTACGAGGTGAAATTTCATTTCACCTGTACAGGTTAAGCAAGCTTAACCTTGTAGGGCTTTTCTTTTCCCAAAAGAAAAGGGTTACACCTTGTTTCTGCCGCGTCTCCAGTGCTTCGTAGTGACGCGTATCCTGCGGGTCCTGGCCCTTTTCAGCGAGAATTTCTTGATGTCAGCCCAGCGCGGCGCGCTCTGCGTGCGACAGGCGATGAGCTTTATTTTTTTCCCAAGTGGTTTTCTTGATGCCATATTCAATTCACATTTCTTTGGTGCAGGTTTCTTCCTGAGAAAGCCGCCATGGATTGATACCTTTGTTATCTTGGACGGTTAGGTATTAAAGTGTTTGTTTTAGCGACTCTGGTTTTATTTTCTCCGTATCTTGGTTTCCCGCTTTTCCGTCAGCTTGCGAAGTATAGTCACTAGCTGTTCGTCTGTTATGCGCTCGCGCAGCTGTCCCGACTGGAAGAGCTGGGCAAGATAAACACCGAGCTGCATTGCAAGCTCCGGCTTCACAAGCTTCAGGTTGGAAAGTCTTTCCTGTGCCTTCCTGTCAAGAATCTGGCTCATGACAGTTTTCAGCATCTCTTCCATTTGCTGCTGCTGTGCCTGCGACTGTGCCTGCTCCTGCATGGAGGACTGCATCTGCGCCTGCATTCTCTGCTGCAGTCGTTTCTTGATTTCTTCTTCTGAAGCCATGTTATCATTTCTTAGCTCTGTTATTGTCTATAAAAAGCCTTTTCGCAACCGGCGGATTGCCGAATCTTGAAACGCCGATTTTTAGATGTTCCGAATACCCTTTTGTAAAATCATTCAGGTTTGAACCGGCAGTTATGAAATGCTCCTAATATCCCGCACCTAAAGGTGCGGGTTTCATGAGAGCATAGCATCCAGAATGCATTGAGTTTCAACTTCCGCATTCATGCGACAGTTTTCAATGCATTCTCGGATAAAAAATTCTTCTGAACCATATGTATGGGCGCTTTCTGGTGTCGTTCCGCCCTGGTAGGATACTCTGGCGCTTTCATATCTTGACAGTATATCCCGAACCTTTATCATAATCCCCTCATGTTATTTTCTAGGCATGGACAAATTATCAAAACATTCTGAGAAAAAATTATTTTGTAAGTTTTGCAGCGCCGTCAACGAATTTCTGCCCCTTCGGCGTTATCAGGCGTCCCTTCTTTTCCTTTGTCACATATCCTGCCGTCTCGAGCTGCTGGAGTATGGTACGAAGCAGCTTTCCGCCGCCCTTCGCGAACCTCGCCGGTTTGTGTCCTCTTCGGTGCAGTCCGCCGTAATAGCTGCGAAGTTTTTCAACACCAACAGGCCCGTCGTTGTATATCTTACGGAGCACGCTGGCAGAGCGCAGGTAATACCAGTCTGCCTGTTCCGGCTGCCTTTCGCGGGACATGCCTGTCTTGACGAATTTTGCCCATTCAGGCATCTGAACATGGTCCTTTATCTGGACAGACATCTTTGTTACAAGCTTCTGCTGGTCTGCTTCTCTTGCCGAAACCATAAGTATCAAATTTCATTGGAAAACTACACTTATAAACCTTTCAAGCATGACCTGAATCTGGTATTATAACATTTACGGGCCTTAGAAAGGTTGTAAAACAAAGGGCTTTAAAATGTCATTACAGAATTTAAGCATTATCTATAATTTTCAATATTCTGGGTGCAATATACACCTTATTTCTCTTTCTTTCATCATATTTTTTAATTATTTCCAGTTTTGCTAGTGTATTTATGACATTAACGGCTGTTTGATAACTAACATTCAAATATGTCATAATGTTATTAGGAGTTGTGTATGGATTTACAAAAAGAGATTCCATAACTCTTTCAACGTTCTTACTTGCCTTAGTTCTCCTTAATGTAGTATCGTAGCTCCTTTTTAACCTAATTAAATTTTCAACACTTTGCATCGATGCTTTTGATTGTTCTGAAATTGCAGTTAAAAAATACTTGAACCATCTATTCCAATCGCTATTCTGGCTAACTTGTAAAAGACGTTCTCTATATTCCTTATCGTATTTTTCAAAGAATGCGCTCAGATAAATAAGAGCATGACGAATATTACCTTTTTCGCACAAATAAAGTGGAATTAGTAATCTTCCTATTCTTCCATTTCCATCGTTAAATGGGTGTATAGTTTCAAATTGATAGTGAATAATTGCTGCTTGAATTAAGATGGGAATATCTTTTGGTGGATTATCAATAAACGATTGTAAATTGAGCATTAAATTATTCACATATTTTGGCGGTGGTGGTATAAGTCTAATTTCATCTAATGGACAATTCTTGTAAGGTACAATAGCATTTTGGGTTACGCGAAAAGTGCCAGGATTTTTATCTTCGCCTCTAACTCCTGTAAGTAATATCTTATGAATATGCTTAATCAATACTAGAGATATTTTCCTCTTTTTCCTAATATGTTTCATGGCACGTTCTGTAGCAATTACATAATTAGATATTTCTTTTAGCCCAAGTCTATCATCTTTTGATTTATTTTTCTCCAATTCGTAAAGGAATAAGTCAGTTAAAGATGCCTGAGTGCCTTCTATTTTGGAACTCAATACAGCCTCTTTTTTAATGTACGAATGAAGCAATATGTAAGGATTTGGTAATTGTTCGCCCATACCTACAAGTCGATTAAAATTAGTATCAGCTTCCGATAGTAAAGCCACCAAAGACCTGTCGAAATTTTCTAATTTTGTAGGCGGCAAGGAATTTGGAATAAAGCAATGATAACACTCTCCATTGTAAACATCTTTACTATCCACTAGCTTTCCACTTGGATTTTTGAAGCGCTTAATGTTCATTGTCACACACTCAATAACATCATACCATTTTAGAATAAGGATTTTCTTATTCTAATATTTATGTTTCTTTTAGAATAAGGATTTTCTTATTCTAATTCTTTTAGAGATTTTTTAATCTTCTTTTCTAAATCTTCCAGTGTTTCTCCATAAACAACAAAACTCTTATATCTCCCTTCTTTCCTGTCACCTAATGTAATAGTTATTGTCTTTGGTTTTTCTGTACTTACCATGTAAACATTAATGTTAACAAACTTTATATATTCATACACTGATATATGTCTATATTTATGTAAACACAAGTAACAGGCGCGGAAACGAGTCCTGTTACGAAGGACAAAAAACTTAAAATTGTAAAAATATTATAGAACCTTGATTGACTGCGTTGTTTTTCCTGTTAATGTCGGGTTAGTGTAGTTGTGGCTTCGTCATTTCTTATTATTTATAAACCTGCCGCGCAATGCGCTTGCACCCGGGACATGCAATGACTATTTTTCCGTTCTTCAGCCTGCGCTTCGCTTCGGCGCCAAAGTAGTGGAAGCAGTGACTGCAGAAAAGTCTTTTCTTTTCGCCCAGCCGCACGTTGTACCGCATGCCTATTTTCTTTGCAAGTCTCATGTAGCGTTTCCGGAGATGTGTATCTTTTGTCTTTACAGCCTCGCTGAACAGTATGTCTATCCGTTCCTTTGCAATCCTTATCTGCCACTCGGGCTTGTTTCTTGAGCGCTCGGGCATGAATATTTATTAATCTTACAGGGCTTAAGAAACCGACACTTGCAAAGGGTGCGCAGGGCTTCTTCTCTGCACCTTCCGAAGCCACCCCGATGGGGCTTCAGCTCTTCCTGTCTGAATTGCAGTAAGTTTTTCATACATCTCTCTTGTCACGGGACCAATTTCCCCATTGCCGATTCGCAATGGCGGCGTGCAGTCGTCAAAATGATAGCTGCCTACGGCTGTTATGACTGCCGCAGTTCCGCATCCGCCTGCCTCAGTTATTCTTCCGTCGCGCACATCGTCAATGAAAGCCTGAATCGGAACAGGTTCTTGACATACGCGTCCTTTTTCAGTCTCCAACAAAGACATAGCAGTAATAGAGCGCAGTATCGTATCTGTGAATTCCGGTATGACTATTTTCCCGTCTTTTGTCACATGAAAATGGTTCATCGCGCCTGCTTCTTCAACATGTTCGTTATAAACGTCAAGATACAATACCTGCTTGCAGTGGAGGTTTTCAGCAAATTTTCCTGCGCGAAGGGAGCCGCCGTAGTTTCCGGCTGCCTTTGCAGAGCCCGTGCCACCCGGGGCTGCTCTGTGGAACTTTTTGCTTATCAGAAGATCGATAGGTTTTGTGAAGCCTCCAGGATAATATGGACCGCTTGGAGAAAGAAATAAGCAAAAAGTGTATTTCGCGCTTGGATGAACGCCAATTGAATCCTCAGTTCCTATCATACAGGGCCTTACATACATGGAAGCTTCCTCTTGTTCTGGATACCACAGCCTGTCAATGTCTAGAAGGGCATCAATTGACTCTAGAAAAGCATCTTCCGGGACATGAGGCATGCACATTATGTCAGCGGACCTGTTCAGCCTGGACGCGTTCTGGTCAGCCCTGAAAGTGTACAATTCTCCATCTGGGTGCTTGTGAGCTTTCAGTCCTTCGAATATTCCTTGCCCGTAATGGAGGCATATTGCGCCCGGCATAAGATTATGCAAAGATCCGTAAGGGACAATCCTGGCATGGGACCATTCTCCGTCGGCATAGTCCATCAGGAACATGTGATCGGACCTTAATTTTCCGAAAGGAATTGCATCTGTTGGTCTGAATTGCTCTGTTCTTCTCCCGCCGGCTCTTGTTTTCAGTGAATAATTGATGTGCATTAAAAAAGCTAAGCATCTGACATATTTAAACAGGCGGTAAAAAATCCTGCTTAAGAAGGTTTGAGAAAAATTCTAGCCGATGCCAAGAAAACATGTTTATTTGAAAGAACCGAGAACATTCGTCAGGGAGTTTATAGAGAGCTATAGGAAGGGCGGTTCGTCCCCGCAGATACCTGATGTGTATGCCGCCGGAAAAAGAATGGGCTATGAACGCGAGAAAATAAGGATCGGACTGATTGAGCACATGTCGGGGGAAAGGTTCAAACCTTCGCTCCATCTTTCATGATTCTCCGCCACCTGATTCCTTCGGGCGTGTCCTCAAGTATTATGCCTTTTCCCTTTAGCTGTTCGCGGATCTCGTCGGCTGCCTTGAAATCTTTTTGGTGACGGAACGATTCCCGCAAATCTATGAGCTTCTTCTCCTCGGGCGTGAGGGGTTTTTCTTCCTTTTCAAATATGTCAAAAATTTCGTTCACGTCGTTGAAGAACTCGCGCACGGCGTCAGCGCTCTTCCTGTCGGCTTTCCCCGAATCAATCTCCTTGTTAACGGTTTTCATCAGTTTGAACAGGGCCGCCAGCGCGTTCGGTGTGTCCAGGTCGTTATTGATGGATTTCATGAAATCCTCCTTTGCGTTTTTGAGCGCGGACTCTATTTTTTTGCTTCTTGGGATAGAATGACGCATTTCATGCGTCGTGCCGTTTTCCTGCCTTGTCTGTCCAAGCCTGAAGACAAAGTCGTTGATAGACTTCACGGCATTCTCGGCATCCCTGAGCGAGTCAAGGGTAAAGTTCATCTGGCTGCGGTAATGAACGGAAAGGCACAAGTATCGGAACGCGGTGGGCGGGAAACCTTTGGACGTGATGTCCTTGAGGGTGTAGAAGTTTCCAAGGGACTTTGACATCTTCTTCCCGTCAACAAGCATGAACTCGTTGTGCATCCAATAGTTGGCAAACTTCTTGCCGGTGGCTGTCTCGCTTTGGGCTATTTCATTCGTATGATGCACTGGTATGTGGTCCACGCCGCCGCAGTGTATGTCTATTGTCTCCCCGAGATATTTGATTGCCATCGCACTGCATTCTATGTGCCAGCCAGGAAATCCCGTGCACCATGGCGACGCCCACTCCATGTCGCGTTTGCGGTCAAGCGGCGAGCACTTCCACAAGGCAAAGTCAGTCGGCGCGCGCTTTCCTTTCATCTCCACCCTTGCGCCTGCTTTCAGCCCCTTTGCCTTGAGCCTTGCAAGCTTCCCGTAGCCCTTCATCCGCAGCGTGTTGAAATAAACCCCGTCTTCCGTAAGGTAAGTGTAGCCTTTTTCCTCTATCTTCTTCACGAGTTCTATCATTTCCCGGATGTGGTCGGTTGCCCTTACCCAATGGTCAGGCTCCTTCATTCTGAGCGCCTTGAAGTCCTCCTTGAACGCGTTTATGTAAAAATCAGCTATCTCCCAGGCTGTTTTCTTCTCTCTTGTTGCGCCGACCTCCATCTTGTCCTCGCCTTCGTCACTGTCCGAGACAAGATGCCCCACGTCCGTAAAGTTTTGAACGTGCTTCACCTTGAAGCCGTTGAGGAGTAGGGTTCTCTTCAGGAGGTCCTCAAAGAGAAACGAGCGCAGGTTTCCGATGTGAGCGTAGTCGTACACGGTGAGCCCGCATGTATACATGGTAACAGTGTTGCCAATGGGCTTGAATACCTGTTTTTTTCGCGCGAGCGTGTTGTACAGGATGAACATTATTTTTCTTTGGTTGCAGCGCTTAAATAATATGTTTCTAATATCTCTAGGCTACAAGGTAAAGCAAAGCTTTACCTGTACAGGAGAATCTTTGATTCTCCTCGTAAAGCCCAGTGTATTATGGAAACATAGTATCCAGAATGCATTGGGTTTCATCTGATTCCTGAAGTCAGTGTTCAATGCATTCTTAGATAAACTCCTTCGCGCTTTTAGTTTCCTGCCAAAAAGAGCATGTGCGCTCCCGGTACATTAGAAAAAGAGTGTATTATTTCCTGCCTGACCTGTATTCATATTTCGGTTTTTCTTCCTTTTTTCTGGGGCTTGAAGAATAGACTTCCCTGAGCGGCGTGTGCCTGTACTTGCCGCCCTTGAGGAAGAAATAATACACGGCTGCAAACCCTATTGCCAGTATGAGCACAGCTATACCGACAATGACGTTGGAATCGGTTGAACCGCCGGGCACTGAAGGCGTGCTTGGAGCTGTTTCCGGTGAGCTGCCTGTTTCGTTGTCGAGTGTTGATGGTGTGCTAGGCGTTGACGGCGTCGAGGGTGTCGAAGGCGTTTCAGACGGGACGGTCGCGTTTCCTTTATCAGCCGCAACTGCGAACGTGGAGAATCCGGGCGAGGTCGCCTCGAAATAATAATATAAACCGTCCGGTGCAGATGCCTCGGCAGTCGTAAGCTTGTTCCATCCGTTAACGTACCTGTAAAGGGCAATTGTTGAGGCGTCCACGCTGTTCGATGTTACCCAGCTCTTCGGCACCTTGAATTTTATCTTTATCATGGAGAAGTCGCTGTTGCCTGCAGTTGACGTTATCTCCATGTATTTGTAGACAGAAACTGCCGGGTTGGACGCGCCCGACGGCTTGTTTGCCGTATCCACGACAACCTGTATGCTTGTTTTCGCAGTCACCGTTTTCAATTCTATGTCAGTGATGCCGGTTGTCGTCTGTGTAAATGTAAGAAGCTTGCTAACTCCCGCTGACGTGGAGAAAAGCTTTGTTTCCTTGGTGGCGTTGCTAGTGCTGTTGCTGCCCGAGCCGCCGCTCGAGCTGCTTGACGAGCTGTTTGATGACGAGGAAGCGCTCACAGTCAATGTCGTTGTCGTGCTGTCGGAGCCTCCGTCAGTGCCGCTGACAGACAAAGTCAGCGTGCATGTGGCGGCGGAAGAGCCCGCTGTCACCGTCCAGCTCTGTGAATTGGTCTCCTTGCCCGAGATTGTGCCGACTGTCTTTGTCCCGGAAGAAACCGTGCAGCCGCTACTGCTCGACAGCGTCGCAGTAACGCCTGTTGTGCTTCCCGCCGTCTCAGTGCCGGAATTGTATATGCTCGCGGACGCAGTTGTGGTTGCGCTGGTAGAAATGCTGCTTGACGCCGTTGTCAGCGAAGTTATGCTGAGCGCCGCAGGCGATGTTATTGTTATCGACCCGCAGTCTGCAGTGCATGTGCTGCCCATTCTTACACAGACATCCTGTGCTCCGTCGCTTGTTGGTGTTATGCTGTAATCAAGAGAAGCTGATGCGCCGGCATTGATGCTGGAGATGGTTGAAGTTGTTGTCGTGCCGGTAAACCAGCCCAAGTCCTGAAGGGTGGTGGCAACGCTTGACTGCGAATTTGACTGCTGGTTCGTCACCGACACCGTAAGCGTCCCGCTTGTGCTCTTTGCCATGGTAGATGTCGTAAGACTGCACGTGTACTGGTCGCTGCTACACGCAGAACTGCATGCCGCAAACCCGGTCATGGGGAGCAGAAGTAATGTTGCTACGAAAGCCATCAAAGGCAGGCATTTTAATTTCTTCATATTTTTGTTCCTCTGGGTTTTTTGGTCAGCTGACTGTTATCGTATGTGACGTCGCCACGGACAAGAATGGAGATGGAGGCGTTACGCTTATCTGGGTTGTGTAGTTGCCGCGCCCTCCGGCTGCGTTGAAAGTATAATTAAGGTTGGCTACGCTTCCAGCAGCGATGCTAACGGTCCGGCTCAGTGCACTGAGATTAGTCGCTGCGGTGCCGTTGGACATAAGCGGCAGAGTAAGAGTTACAACAGTGTCGTCGGCGTTGCTTGACTGAGTATTCTGCAGCACAATTGAAAGATTGAACTGTTCTCCGAGCGTTGCGTTAGCCGCCGTTCCGCCGGTGCGGTTTATCAGCGACTTGCTCACACCGAGCGACGGCGATGACGCACTTGTCGTGAATTCTGCCTTTGTGGATGCGTTGCCGTAAACTACGCTGTATCTCACCCTCAGGTTGCCGGAAGGCCAGTTAGATGTCCGTGTCACATTGATTTCAGCAATACCGGATGAGTTCGTTATCTTGGAAGAGACATTCCAGCCACTGAGCGAGGTAAGACTGAATCCCGTGTCCTGAAGGACGTCAGTGACTGTTATATTGGCACCGGACAGGTTCTGGCTGGTGAGCGGTTCAACATAGGTTGTTATGTTGGCGCCTATGCTGCCGCCTGTGGAAACTGACGAAGGTCCTGACACGCTGGCTCTCGGGAAGTAAGTATTAACGTATGTGTAGAACGATGCCTCTGCTCCGTCCTTGATACCCTTGACGAGGACGCTGTAGAAGGCATATTCGTTGACGGGCCATGTGTTGTTAAGCGCCGCAGGCGTTATGTTAGCAGATCTCAGGTTCAACACAGCGTTCTTCGCTGTCATATTGTAGCCGATCTGGACAACGAACGACTTGTAAGTGCATCCCGAGCTCGTACAGTCGTAATAAGCGAAAGTTGCATTGGTTATGTTGACGCCGGTAGTTGCCGTAACATTTAGCGGCATCGTTTCATTTATCTGGTAGCCGTAGCCGCTCCTGCTTCCCGTTGTTGAAGGTATGAAGCCCGACATTGCGAAAGACTTGACTCTGAAATACGCTGTGGAAGATGCATTCGAATTTTGCGTATCATTTACCGTCAGTACGGCATTGTAGTATCCTTCTCCGAAGCCCGTCGTATTCAGGGCAATTTTCGAAGGCGCCTTGTTGAAAGTGTAGTTGAAAGAAGCAAGAGCCTTGGCTGTGCATGTATAATTGACATTGCAAAATGTCATCGAAGTTATGACCGCATCGGACACGTTCACGCCGCTGCCGCTCGGGGACGACGTGTAAATGGAAATTGAAACGTTCTCGCCTGCTCCTACCTCATACGGGTCAGCCCATGAAGACAGGTAGAACGCGATGACCTGGAAATACGCCTCGGCTTTCACTGTCCTGCCGCTCACCGAGTCTTTTACATTAATTGTCGCCCTGTAGTTTCCTGTGGGGAGCGTAGTCACGGGAATGATTTTCGCAATGGGCGTGCCTGAAGAGGAAGGAACGGTGGTGTTGTCCACGACAGTGTAATGAGTGTTTTTCGTCAGCACAGCTCCTGTAACCGTGTTCTTTACCTCCGTTACGTTTACGTCAACACTGCTTCCATAAAGCTGGTTGTATCCTCCGGAAGTCCCGACAAAGACATTTACTGTCACGTTGTCCTTCGGATGGTAAGACCACTGGCTCGTATAAGCATAAACATTGAAAAGCTCGACGTTGAACCATGCGGAAACCGTTGTGTTGCCGCCCTGGGGTGCGTTGGTTGCGTTTATCCGTGTAAGGTTGAGGACAACCTGGTATTGTCCCTCGTCCCAGCCGCCTGATTTGGACAGGTTTATCAGGGTGAAGTTGTTGATTTCAGAAACGTTTACAATCTGTGTGGTTACTGTGACGCCGGATACTGTGCTTTGCGCCCACGTTCCCTTGTCGTACCTGTAGACTGTCGGCGTGCCCGAAACGTTGACCCTGACCTGCTGGGAGTCCAGCGTGCCCCTGGAAATCAGGGACACTGTTTCGCTTGAAGAGTACGACCACTTGGACGTGTAGAATTGCGCATCGAAGTCTTTTACGTCGAACCAGACGGATTGCCTCTTGATGTCTGTGCTCTCGTTGAGCTTGATAACCGCCTCATAAAAGCCTGTCGGCAGCGTCTGGTTTACAAGTACCCCAATGCCGTTGGAATCAGACCTCGTATAGTTCCCGCTTGACGACCACAGGGACGTGTCCATGTCGGTCTGCGTTGCGGTGTTTTTGATTCTTTCAACCGCTATGTCAACCCTGTTGGGGTATATACCTCCGCTGGGACTGTTGACGTAGCACATCATTGAAAGTGCACCGCTGGACTGGAGCGAGCTGTAAACGAGCCTGTAGCAGTTTGCTATATAAGTGTCAACCTGGAATCCGCTTTGTGCCGTTTCAGTACCCTGGCTGTTGTTGAAATCGGCAACCACACGGTAGAATCCGTTGGACCATGTGCCAATCGGCTTCAGCTTTATGCCGCCGATGCCGGGAATTGTTATGTTGCCTGCACCCACGACAACGCCGTTCGCGCTGGTAACGTTGTAATTGACGCCATGAGTCAGCACAGTTTCACCGGAAGCAAAGTCAACGCGCGAAACCCTGATGGACTTGAGAGTCGCGTTAAGGTAAGACAGCCCGCTGCTGTTGCTGACGCTCACTCCGCTCGAGCCGCCTATCGAGCCCGCAACTTCCTGAATATATTGAAGCGTGAAATTCGAGGCGGTGCTTGGCCCGGCGCCCACTTTGTATGTAAGGTTCCTGGATGTCTGTACGCAAGCTATGGCAGGGCCGCTAAAGTTGACAGTTATGTTTCTGTAGTTGAAATCGCTCTGGTTGAGCTGCCCTGAGCAGGAAACGCTCTCAAACCAGCTGGGTGCGTTGGTTGCGCTGCTGGAGCAGCCGCTGCCGCTGCACCATACTGTTCTGGAAACGGAAAGGTTTCTCGTTGAAAGTTCGCCGCCTCCGCCTACAGTGTCGCCGGACAAGTTACCAAGGGTCAGGTTTCCTGCAAGCGTCAGATTGACAGTGCCGTCCGGATTGGCTGTGACAACCAAATCAGGTATGCTGTCACCGTCTATGCTGTTAGGAGTGCCATAGTCCACAACCAAATTGTTTGGTTCGGCAAATCCTCCGCCTCCGCTGCCGCCAGAACCAGGACCAGGTCCACCTCCCCCTCCTCCACCTCCGGTGCATCCGGGATCGCCTGCCGGGCAGCCTCCAAACATGTTTCTCATCCACGAAGGGTCAGAGGAAATCGTTACGTTGAAGGCGACAGATTCGTTTGCCGCGAACGACCACTTACCACTGCTGAGTTCAGCAAAGAAATTCTTTACCTGGAAGAATCCCTCGACGCTGTCTGTTGCTGAGCCGTTCGTAACATCAAAGACTGCAAGATAGCTACCCTTCGGCCAGCCGCCTGTAGGCACCGGCAGTGTCATTAGCACAACTCCGTTCGCGTCGGTTGTGCCCTGCGTGACGTTCTTGTCGTAGCTCGACAGGTCGGAAGGCGGGAACGATGAAAAAGACATTATCTTGTTCTTGGTAACTGTGAGGTTGGCTGCGGGTCTGTGCTGCTGGACGTCGTAGACGCTTATCCTCAGGGTGACGTTCTCAGACGACTGTGAGGTGAAGTCCTGCTGCAGTGTCGTCGGATTGACGGGCATCCCGAACCCTTCGTATATGCGAGACATCATGAAGCCCTGTCCGCTGTCCACCTGGCCGGTCGTATTGACGGAGACCTTTACTTCATAGAAGCCTGACTTCCAGCCGCCGCTTGGCGCATTTATTATTACGCTGCCTGCCTGGCTGGTGAGGTAGCTCTTGGTCGTGCCATCGATGAGCTTGGGTGGGAATATGAATTCACCGATCTTGCCGCCGTAATACATGCCAAGGACGGTTACGTTGAACGTCGAGGATATGGTATTCCACGTCCCCGGTTCTCTTATTGACACTGTCACGTTGACGTTGTCGTTCGGCCCTATGTTCCAGCTGCTGAAGCTGGCAAATCCAAGCGAGCTCGCGTTGTCGGTGACTGCCGATGTGGTGCGCACGTCAACGAAATATCTTCTCACTTCGAAGAATCCCTGCCCGTTGTCAGACTGGTTGTTGTTGGTTGAAGCGTTAAGGAACACCACATAAAAGCCGCCTGTCCAGTTGTTGCCGTTTGTGGTCGGCTGCAGCTTGACTGTGCACTTGCCGTCTGTTGCTGTCACACATGAAAGCGTTCCTGAAACAGATGATGTCATGTCCTCGTCGGTGTTGATGTTGATAACCTTCACAACCTGGACCTGGGCTCCCTGGACAGCCGAGCCGCCGCCTATTCCGAAGAGTCCGATTCCGCCTGACGTGCCCGAGCCGGAAGCGCCGCCGAAGCTCCCCATGAACTCGTCGCCTTCCTGTTTCTCGCTTGCAGTGTTGACAGTGACATTCAGGGCTATAGTATCATTTGGCCTGAAAGCAAACATGAAACCCGGGCCGCCGAAAGGCATGAACCCGCCGGGACCTCCACCACCTCCGCCTATGCTGGCGGGTTTTGCCTCGATGTCAAGAACATCCACGAATATGGAACCCTCAGCATCTGCCATTCCGGCGCTGGTGTTTATCCTCCCCTTTATTCTGTAGTCTCCGCCCCTGTTAGGCGTGCTCAGATTGATATAGCCGGCTCCGCCCGAGGTGAAATTCACGCCCGTGCCGAACAGAGCAGTCTTGTCGTCGCCGTTCTCATCCCTTATGGTATAAGTGCTGACTGAGTTAACTGTAACAGAACCCGACGCGTTACTCGCAGTGAACTTTATAACAAGGGGCTGCGCCGCCAGGAATGTCGTCTTGGACGTGCCATTCGGGAATGCATCAAGCGTGCTTGCAGATGCCTTGACCTGCTGAACGCTGAAGTAGCCTGTGCCTGAACCCGTGCCAAGCGTGTCGTTGATTGAAATCTTGAATTTGTAGGAGCCGGTTGTAGCCGTTGAAGGCATGACGAAGTCAACACGGTAGCTGCTCAGCGCGGAGAACTCGGAAATGGAAATGTTTACGACAACGGGCTGGTCAGAAGAATCAAGGACGGACGCGCCCGTCAGCAAAGCAGAAGTCTTGCCTGATATAAACTCGTTGCTCGAAGCGTTCCTGAGCTTGATTCCCAATGCAATTGAAGAGCCAGGATAGAAAACAGACTGCCCGGTCCAAGGCACTATATCCATAACATAACCGCGCACGTCAAATGACCCTGCAAGCTCCCTAGTAATATTGGAACCCTGGCCCACTATTGTCGCTTTGACCTTGTAGGCGCCCTCGCCCGTGACGTTATATCTGTCTTCATATACGCCTGTCAAGCTGATTCCTGAGCTGTCTACTGCCTGCGTCATGCTGGTTATCGTGTATTCCGTGGCGTTCGGGAATGTTATCACCAGCTGTCTTGTCGAAGCAGTCACGCCGTTGCCATTAGCGTTCTTGACTATCACTTTTATGGTTACTTCGCTGTTGAGTCCCATAACGTTCGGCGATATCTTCATGACTGCGTCGAAACCGCCCACAGCAAATGTCACGATGTCCTCGAAATTATTGCTTTCTATCATGTACAGTCCGTCCACGGAGGGGGCAGTGAAGTTTATGCTGCATTCGCCGAGAGTGCTGGTGGTGCACGCGCTAAGGTTGCGGATGAGGGTATTATTGGACGCATACCTGAGGTTGTTGGTAACGAGCTGACTTGCCACGCCGTTTCCTTGGGAATCCACGACCTTTATCGAGAGCGTACCGTTCGTCCCTCCGGTGTAAGTCGGCTTGTCAGTTGTCTGAAGTATCTGTGAATAACTCTTTACTTTTATGAAATGTGCAACATAGTCGCCGGAAGCGTTGGCAATGAGGGTATAATTGCCAACAGAAGACAGTGAGAAGGTGTAGTTGAATTCGCCTGTTGAATTAGAAGTTAATGAGGTTGAGTTAACGATGGTGCCCGAAACGTCCTTCGCCTGAAAAGCTACGGTGACATTTGATACTGCAGTGGAATTCTGCTTCACGATGCCCTTGGCGTATATCATCTCGCCTGTGCTGTAGAAGTAATTATCAGTAAAGAAAGACATCTCATAAGCAAAAGAGACAGAGCTGAATAAGAAGAACATTAATACAAGAACCATTGCACCGTTTCTTCCCAAACTTAATCACTCGCTCTGCCCGCACCACTCAACGAGAAAATGAAAAACTTACAATGTTATACTTTTTCTATGTTGAAAAGCTGTATATAAAGATTTTTGTAAGACGTAATTCGCATGCAATGTCCGTTTTGCAGCAGGGAAAATATAGAAAGGCAGAAAATCTTCGAAAACGTCTCTGAATTAGTCCTGTACAATCTTTATCCCGCCGGCAAAGGGCACTGCCTTGTCATGCCAAAACGCCATGTTTCCGGCATACGGGAGCTTGGCGACGGCGAGATTTCAAGCCTTTTCAGCACGGTCCGGCTCGTAGCGGAAAAGCTGAAGCGTCATCTTAACCCGGACGGCTTCAACTACGGAATCAACGAAGGGGATGCAGCCGGGCAGACTGTGGAACATTGCCACGTTCATATCCTTCCAAGATTCAAGGGTGATTTTGTAAAAAGCGGCGTATTCCACAGCAATGAACTCAAAGAAGAAGAACAAATGAAGAGAGACGTCCGGGAATTCCGCAAGCTTTTCAGATGAGGCGTACATCGCCAATATTTTTTGCGAGGTCGGTAATCATTAGTTGTATTCTTTGCCGCTCTCTGTCGACAACAAACTTTACATTCACCGGGTTGATGTCCACGCCGCGTACGCTGCTCTGGCGTTCTATCCAGTCGTTGACTCTGTCATAAAACAGCATGTCAAAACATTTAGCAACAGTTCGTTGATGCTCGTCATCGGTTTGATTAGGCCAGCACAATGAGAGCGCATCTATGAAAGGGCTGATTGTATAGGCATGTTTCCTTTCTTCCCCCATGAAGCTGAACAGCTTTTTTCCTGCTTCCTCAACGGGATTGGCGTGTGCCTCTGACGTGTAGTTCTCGCTACCGAACCTTATTGTTTCTGTGAAAGGGAACGCATGAAGCGATAACGCAGCGGCATTCATGCACCGGGCATATTTCGCTACGCCGTCTAACGGAAGAAAGTGGTAAACATGTATTGCCCGGTCAGTCCTCGTGTCCCTGTACACAGTCGAATCCTGCCCGGAATATGCTCTTTCGTCAATGTCAGGTCCACTAAGGTCTAGATATCTGGAGCCTTCAGGCTGTTCACCAAGTGGCACGACTTTCATGCAATCAAAGAAAAAGTCTATCTTTATAAAAGCGAATCATCTTTTTTGTTTCCCGGTTTTTTTCTCAAGATGCATGTGGTAGAGAGTGAAAAGGAGCACTATGACGGCTACGACAAAAATCGACCATACAATCTGCATCGGGGTCATGGTTACGAATGACATATGTTCACCTTACGGATAAATTACGTGCACTAATATCCTATTGTGCATATACGATATTTAAGCATGTTTAGAAGTCTAGAATCGGGTAGTCGTTTGTCTATGTCATTTATCTTGATAGCAAAATAGGCAAACATCAGGTTAGAGTAATAGATAATAGTGAAGGCAAGGTCTACAGGAACCCAAGTTCTTTGGGGTGAGCCATACAAGGTGAAACTAAGTTTCACCTGTACGCATTAAGCTTCGCTTAATGCTGTAGACCCTTCTTACAAAGAAAGGGATAGGTATGAAACGTATATTGGTTCATTACAGCGAGATAGGCATCAAGGGCGGCAACCGCCGTTTCTTCGAGAAGAAGCTCGTGGAGAACATAAAGAACTTCACCGGGGCGAAGGTTGAGAGGAAGCGGGGAAGAATAATATTGAAGGATGTGAAGGCGAAGGAGATTCCGAAGCTGAGGAAGATTGCCGGAATATCCAGCTTCTCTATTGCCGAGGAAGTGGCGCTTACCATGCCGTCGCTGGCAAAAGCTGTCGCGGCAGTGGCAAAGAAATCCCCGGCAAAAACATTCCGCATCACGGCAAGCCGTTCGAACAAGCAGTTCAAGCACACCTCTCCGGAGCTCAACAGGCTGCTCGGCGGCGTTGTGTGGAAAGCCACTAAGAAGAAGGTTGAACTGCACAACCCGGAACTTGAGATATTTGTCGAGATAGCGGACAAGGCGTACGTCTACAGCGAGAAGCAGCAAAGCGTGGGAGGGCTGCCCGTGGGAACGGCCGGACGTCTTGTCTGTTTGCTGTCGGGAGGCATAGACTCGCCCGTGGCAGCTTATCGGATGATGTCCCGCGGCTGCAGGATTATCTTCGTGCATTTTCACAATTACGACCCGTTCATGGACAAGATAAGAAAATTAGTCAGCCATCTGTCGGAATACCAGGGAAAATCCAAGGTTTACTTCGTGCCGTTCAAGGAAGTGCAGCAGAAAATCATCAAGGGTACGATGAAGGAAGGCGGCGAATACAGGATGCTCCTTTACCGCAGGCTGATGATGAAGATGGCGGAACAGATAGCAAAGCGCGAACATGCGCTTGGCTTGGTAACGGGCGACAGCGTGGCGCAGGTGGCTTCACAAACGCTTCAGAACCTTAACGTCGTCTACGAGCCGGTAAAGCTGCCAATCCTCTCGCCGCTGATAGGCACGCACAAGCAGGACATAATCAGGACGGCGGAGGAAATAGGAACGTACAAGACTTCCATCGTGCCGTACACGGACTGCTGTTCGGTGCTGGTGGGCAAGCATCCGGCGACGCGCGCGGAGCTGAAAGTCGTCAAGAAAATAGAGCGCAGGCTGAAAATCGACGCGCTCGTCAAAAAAGCGCTGAAGAAAGCCGAGATTGAGAAGATTTAGTTTATTCTAACCCGATAGATTTCCTTTACGCGCCCCTGATTTATCCCATAAACTTGGAGCGTGCTGTCGTTTATCTGAAAAATAACTTCCGGTCCTATGATAAATGTATTTGCAACATCCGGGTCAGGAGACTTTGGAATGTGCGGTATGTTCCTGGGGTGTATGTGCCATCCCGCGAAAAACTCCGTCTTCATTGTATCTTCTGGAAAATGCGGGGTCTGGTATTGTACCAATCCAGCAACGCTTTCCAGAATCGTCCTGTAGCTTTCATCGAGCTCTTTGTTGAATTGCCTTGACTGAAAATAATCAACAGCCAATAGGGCTATGTTTTCAGTTTTTTTGTCCAGCCCGAGGCTTCCACTATATGTGCGTATATGTTCTTTCAGCCTCGCAGCATTCGAGAAATTACCATTCAGGACTTCTCTTGAGTAAGGCATTATTTCGACGCGCTGAAGATGGGAATATTTCGCTATACGAAAACCGTCGCCGTTTCTCATGAGATAGCCGCCGAATTCAAAGTCGGTGTTCGCCATTTCAGCTATTTCGCCGTGGTGGTTCTTCAGAAAAACAAGGAACCTGGAATTTTCGTCCTTGGTGTCAGATTCAAATTCCAAGCCCAGGGAATGAAGCCTTCTCACTCTGGAAAGCTTGTCGTATAAACCGCTGAATTCTATGTTTGCTCTTCTGTCAGTGACGGTGAGGTTAGATTCGTAAGTTTTGTAAAGTTCAGACCATTTTCTTTCATAATGAGAGCTTGCATAATTCCATGCGGCAGCTGAGATTGTGCCCAGGGCGGCGGTTGCTACGGCTGCATGCCTGAGCCAGCCCGGGTTTTTTCGTGCTGCCGGGACGATTTCCTTCTTTTTTGGTTTGCGCGTCTTTTTTGGCATTTCAGAAGAATGTTCAAAATCCTTAAAAATCGAATTTTATAGTTAACCCAGTAAAGATTCGTGATATGATCTTACTGGGTTCACATATAGCTCACAAGGAAGTAATATCTTGTTTGATTCCTTGTAGAGCTATAAAGCCTTGGACAATAAAGTTAAACTTGCTGCTGGGATGGCAGATCGGCCATGCGCGGGCCTGCAGAGCCCGAAAGGGGAGTTCGACTCTCCCTCCCAGCTTTGTAATGTCTTTGTAATTTCAGGAAGCTTTTTCATGCGATTAAAAAGATTTGCGCCACTTTTTATCTGGTTTTCATGAAAAAAGCGCTTCTATTCGCGGCGTTGGCAGTCGTGCTGATGTCTTCCATGGTCAATGCGGCAGCCATAAAAATCATAGTCAACGACGTGTCGCCGCAGCCGGTTGAGCCCGGGAACGACCTCACCGTGCGCATCACTTACAGCAACGTGGACAGCGATTTCACGCTGTCAACGGCAAGGCTCGACCTGAGATATCCTTTCTCGCTGAAAACCTCCACCGAATCATTTGAGAACGGCTTCGAGCTGTGCGCCCACTGTTCCCGCACCAACACTTATTTCATACATGTCGACTCAGCAGCCGGTTCGGGGGTTTACCCGATATTTGTGCGCGCCGTCCAGTCGGGCAGCGAATCCGTAAGGACCATCAACGTCACAGTCAGGGGAAAGCCGAACATCGTGCTTTCTTCGGCCGCAGTGACAAACACGACGCCGTCGTCCGTGTTCATGATGGAGGTGCAGGCTGAAAACATAGGCACGGGCGCCGCCAGGCAGCTGAAAATAGTTTCAAAATCCTCAGACTTCGTCTCCCTTGGAAGCTCCGTCATGACTGTCGCGGGCATTGCGCCGGGAAACGTCTCAAAGGTTTCATTCCTCATGTCGGTCGGCAGCGAGCTCAAGGCGGGCGCGTACAACCTTCCTTTCGAGATTGGCTATGTTGACGAGTCAGGGACGTCCTACAACTCAACCCAGAACGTAGGGGCGCGCGTGGTGAACATGGGAAAAATCAGCATCCAGAACATCAAGGTTTCGTCGGCATTCGGCGACGCAGTCGCGGGCTCTCCCGTCTCGGTCATAGTGCGCATAGAAAACACCGGCAAGGGCACGATGGACGCGATAGAATCTGAACTGACATGCAACGGACAGTCATCCAAATCCTTCCTGGGGCAGCTGAAGCGCGACGAGGACGCGCCGGCGGTGTTTGACATTACAATTCAGTCCGGCGGACGTTATGGGTGCACGATGACTACAAGCTATTCGGACGACCTGGGCAGCCACACGGTAACGAACAGGTTCGACATATACCTGAAGAATCCCGAGCCGCCGGTGATGCAGATAATAATCCTGCTGGTAATTCTGGGGCTTGCGTATTATTTTTTAATCAGGAAGCGGAGAAAGAAGAAGGAAGACTAGGTTGACGATATTCGTTCCTGATTATAGTGAAAGACATAACAATTTAGAGTGATATTATGGTTATGTCTTCACAGATAGTACGGACAACCAATAATATTTCCAAATAGTATTGTCCGATACTATATTGAGAACTTCAATCAACCGCACCGGGTTGCAAAGTGATAATCATGTCAGTTCGCACAGCGTCGTTTCTTGCGGTCAAGGACCTGAAGAGGGACAAGAAAATAGCCATGCTTGTTATCTTCCTGCTTGCGTTTTCCTACATCAACATAACTTTCTTCGCGGCGTTCCTGAACGGGCTGGGCAACACGTTCCAGGAGAGCGTCATCGACACCTCAACCTCCCACGTGATAATAACGCCTTCGAGCGGAAAATACATCCCCGACGTCTCGCTCATCCGCAAGAAGATAGAACTCAACAGCGAGGTCGTAGCCACTTCTGCGCGCATAAGCGTCCCGATTACGATAATTTTCGGCGAGAAGCAGTCGACGGTGAGCGCAACCGGCATAAAGCCTTCCGACGATTCGCTCGTGACCACAACGTCAGGTTTCGTCGTGTCGGGAAGCTACCTTAGCGACGCCAGCAACGACGAGGTTGTGATGGGAAGGTTCATAGCGGGCGAGAGGCTGGAGGACACGATAGGGCGCGAGCAGTTCGGGCAGCTCATAGAAGGCCTGGGCGTCAGCGTGGGCGAAGTGGTTACGATAAAATACGGCAACGGCGTGCAGAAAGACTACAAGGTGCGCGGAGTGCTCAGCGCCGAAGGCTTTTCAAGCGTTTCGCAGGACGTCATGCTCACGGACGAGGAGGTGCGCAGCGTTCTCGGCTTGGATGACCAGGCCACCAGCATACTTGTGAGGCTGAACGACCGTTACAAGGCTGACAGTGTCAAGCAGTTCATACTGGAGCAGGGAATCAAGAACGTCGAGGTCAAGACATGGGAGGAAGCGTCAAGCTTCGTTGGCGCGATAAATTCTACATTCGGCATAGTGATTTTTGCCACGTCACTGGTCGGCATCATAATAGTCCTTGTCACCATCGGCATAGTGATTTTCATCAACACGTCCCGCAAGAAGCGTATAATAGGAGTTCTGAAAGCCATCGGCATGAGCAGCAGGGAAGTGCTCCTGGTATTCCTGCTGCAGTCGGTGCTGCTGGGAACGGCGGGCATGCTGCTCGGTGTCGGCATATTCGAGGCCGTAAGTTCCTATACGAATTCGAATCCGATACGGCTTCCGATAGGCGAGCTGCGCCTGATACTGCCGCTGGAATCCGTGGTTGGCGCGGCAGTCATGATAGTCATGTCTGCAGTGATAGCGGGGTACGTGCCGGCGCGCTCGGCGTCAAAGCAGAAGATACTCGAATCGATAAAGACAGTTGAGTGATAAAATGCCAGACATAATAAAAATGAAAGGAGTCCACAAGACCTACAGGATGGGAGAGCTCCGCGTGAACGCCCTGAACGGGATTGATTTCAGCGTGAAAAAGGGCGAGTTCGTTTCCATAATGGGGCCGTCGGGCTCGGGCAAGAGCACCATGCTTCACATGATGGGGCTGCTCGACGATCCCACGAAAGGCTCGATAGAAATAAAGGGCAGGGAAGTCTCGAAGATGGACGAGGACATGAAGACGAGGTTCCGCCTGAGGGAACTGGGCTTCGTCTTCCAGTTCTATTCGCTGCTTCCGGAGCTCAATGCGCTCGAGAACGTCTTCATACCCCAGATGTTGATGGGAAAGAAAAACCACGAGCTGAGGAAGAACGCCCTGGAGGTTCTGGGAATGCTCGGGCTGGAACACAGGACAATGAACTATCCGCACCAGCTTTCCGGGGGAGAACAGCAGAGGGTGAGCATAGCCAGGGCGATTGTCAACAGCCCCGAGATACTTCTTGCAGACGAGCCGACTGCCGCGCTCGACTCCAAGTCCGCGGCGAACGTTTTCAATTCGATAAGGCAGCTGAACGAGAAGCTGGGACACACGGTCATAGTGATAACGCACGAGGAGTCGCTTGGCGCGATGGCGGACCGCGGCGTGTGGCTCAAAGACGGGCAGATAACGAAGGAAAAGAATTTCTAAAACTTTTTTATAATCCGGATTCAATTAGTGAAAGCCATGAACAGCGATGATTGGGACTTCGAGGGTGAGGGCACGGTCCTTGATTCCATAAAGGGCACGGTCAGGAACTTCATTTTGTACATGCGGGGGCAGTCAAACCTCAAGCAGAGCTTCGGCGCGATATTTCTCTCCATAATAACTGACGTTCTCGCCGGACTGTTCCTCGGCAAGCTGGAGGAGACGCTGCTTCTGCTTCCCGGACTCATAGTCCTCATACCCGGCGCGATGTCGATGCGCGGCAACATATTCGGCGCCCTGGGCTCGCGTCTGGGCAGCGCGCTCCACATGAAGCGCATAGACGGGTTCGACATGAAGAGCAAGTATGTGCGCAACAACGTCTACTCTTCCATAACGCTCACAATATTCACTTCCATAGCGCTCGGCTTCATAGCCCGGGCGCTGCTGCTGATGGCAGGCGTGACCAGCGCCGGCGTGCTCCATCTGGTGCTTGTTTCTTTCATCGGCGGCTTCATCTCCGGCATGCTGCTTCTTGTAATCACGTTCGGCATCGCTTTCGTCGCAGAGAAGAAAAAATGGGATCCCGACAACGTCACCTCGCCTCTAATCACTGCATTGGGCGACTTCTTCACCATACCGTGCCTGGCGTTCGCGGCGTCCTTCATACTCGGCGTGCCGAACTTCTACATCATGGTGATGTCGGTGCTGCTTATGGCGCTCGCAGTCATAAACCTCGTGATAGTGTTCGTTTCCGAGTCCAGCCAGGACGCGCTGGTGCTGCGCGAGGGCAGCTACAAGAACATAGTCCTGCAGTCCGTCATCGTCATGCTCTTTGCAGGCACGCTCAGCGCGATGTCCGGGCTCTTCCTTGAATTCAACCTCGGTTTGCTGCTTACCGTTCCGATCATAATCACGCTGATACCGGCTTTCCTTGAGGAGGGCGGCAACATCGGCAACATCCTCTCGTCGCGGATGGCAACAAAGCTTCACACGGGACAGCTCGCTGCCAAATTCGAAATAGACAATGAAATAAAGCATGAGATAGTCAATTCGTACATACTCTCGCTGATGATATTCCCGATAGTCAGTCTTCTCGTTTATGTGTTCGGCGGAGTGATAGGCATCGGCGGCATGTCGCTCGCGAAGCTGATGTTCACGGCAACAATCGCCGGGCTGATTCTGACGACGATAGTGGTGTTTGTGTCGTTCTTCGTCTCGATAATAGCGTTCAAGTACAAAATCAATCCCGACAACGTGACAATCCCGATAGTGACGGGCACCGCGGACATAATCGGCGTGCTCACCGTGCTTATGGTTATGGAGAGCTTCGGCGTGCTGGGTGTCTAGGCTTTTTATGCTTTTCTGAAAACGTCTGGATATGTCGCATCTTGTGCCGGAAGCGTGGCATCAGGCGGAAACACGGCAGTTTCTCAGGAGGCTTTTTGAGTCGGAGCCTGACGCAAGGCTGGTGGGGAATTTTGCCGCTTACATGAACGGCGTGCCGCAGTTCCTTCCGTCAGTAGTTCAGTATTCCTTGGAAAGGGCATCTCCCTTATGGCTCGTTACATTTTATGGCGAACCGAGGGAAAAGCACGTGGGAGCCGTCTGGTCAGATGACGAGGGACGATATGTCCAGGTCCGTTCCATTGATCCTAACTATATAGACATTCTTGCAGTGAAACTGCCGGGAGATATGGAAGAACCCGAAGTGTATGGGGAAGCGGTGCGCGAGGTATGGGAAGCTGGGTCGTTCTACAGGATGCAGAAGAAAGAAGCCAATGTATTTCGCTTCTTCGAAAACGGCGATTTAATTCATAATACATACGTAAACGGCGTTGCAATCGACGAACCGGTTCTAGTGGCGAACTTCTGTTTTGACGGAGAAGAGTTCACGGGCAGGGCGCCTGACGAGCTCTTTCACCTTCATGGTGTTCCAAAATTCGACCCGTCAAAGCCCGAAGCTGCATATTATCATACTGTCGGCGATGCAATTCCTATCAGTCCGGTTACAATGGCGGCTGAATGATTACTTTCGCTTCTTATTTTGTCTGTAGAACCGTTCCCTTTCCCGGAGGTGGAGCTTGACATGTTTCACGACGTGCGCCAGGAAGACTTCCTCTTTTTCAGCCCTGTGTCTTAGCTTGGTTTCCTCCTTGTACATGAGCCGTTTGGCATGCTTGAGCTCTGACTTCGGCGCGAAGAATATGTATATCGGAATTCCTGCAAGCAGTATCAGGATTCCGCCGATTATGACAAAGAGCGTGTTCTGGCTTATCAGAAAAAATGCTATCAGCAGGCTCGATACAGCCAGCAGCCTTGTAATCTTGTCCTTCCTGAGCTTCATCGATGACAGAGCCACCATTATGTAGGCGAATGCTAAGTTGAACACGACAAACGTTATCAGCATCTGTGCCGTGAAAAATGTAGCTGCGAAGAACATAATTATGCAGTGCACGCCCAATGCCACATGAGGCGTGGAGTATTTGTTGCGCACGTTCGCCATCCTTCTCGGAAAATATCCGTCCGCCGCCATGGCATAAGCAAGGCGCGTAGAGCCCATCAATCCCGACTCATTCGAGCCTGAAAGCGATATCATTGCGCCTATTGCCATTATGGCCGCGCCCACGCCTCCCATGAGCAGGAAGGATACGTAAGTGAGGGGAGTGTTTTGCTGCATCAGCTGGCTGTGATCCGCGACGCTCACAATGACAAGGTTTGTGAGCAGGTAGAAGGCGGTGACTATCAGCATGCCGAATAATATCGCTCTCGGCAGTATCTTCCTTGCGTTCTTTATGTCCGAGCTCACGACAGTCGCATATTCGAAGCCTGCATATGCCCAGAAGATTATTACCACTGCGAGTCCGAAGTTCTCGAACCCGAGCGGCGCGAATGGCGTCAGGTTTTGCACCACTTCCGCAGGCTTGGAGAACATCCAGAGCAGCCCTACAATAATCAGCAGGAACAGCGGCGCGAGCTTTACCACCGTGAGTATGTCGTTGGTCCGCGCCGCGTTCTTGATGCCGAAGTAGTTGGTTGCGAAGAGGAAGAAGATGAACAGGGCTGTAACAATCACCTTGAGCAGCAGCGGGACCTGGAAGAAGAATGAAAGGTACGTTATGAATGCAATTGGGAAAACTGACAGCGCGCTGATTTCCGCAAGCCACAGCGACCATCCTGTCATGAATCCCTGGAAATGCCCGAACGCGTGCTTGGCGTAAGCGTACGGACCGCCGACCTGTTTCACCACTTCAGCGCACCTGCCGAATGTCAGCGCAATGATGATGGCAAATATGCCTGCAGTCACCCATGCAAGGAGCGAAGCAGGACCGAGCAAGCCTGTGCCGAAGGTCGCCGCAATGTAGATGTCAGCCCCGACGATTGCTCCGACCACAAGGTTGACCACGTCGAACATCGTAAGCTGCTTCGTGTTCCGCATGAATTACAATTGCACAAGCCGTGTTAAAAAGATTGTTTTTCAAGAATGACTGTATACGTGGCACGTCGCAGCCTCAACCCATCGTCAAAAGGCAGTTTGCCGCTCTTCTTCCAGCGCCTGAAAACATTCGTTAGTCTTCGTTTCTGATTTCTGTCCATGACAAATCTTGAAGCATAAATCTCAGGAGAAAGAAATCCAACAACCTCGCCAGTCAGGTCCTTTGCATGGCGGACATCAAAACCATCCTGCCTCGCTGTTTCTTGCAACGTTTCGCATGAAGGGTAATTCCTGCTAGCCTTGATCGTCTCCACGTCCCAGCCGCCTAATGCAGCGGCACTTTCGGCAAAGAATTGATTATATAATTTTCCCGTTTGCTCGTCAAATCCGCCGTCATTATAGGCTACGAACCTGCCTCCTTTTTTCATCGCCCTGTGTATCTCACCAAGAACGCGGGAATGCTGTTCCCTGCTAAAATATGGAAGTACGAATCTCAATATGCCAAAATCGACTGAGTCGTCAGGCAGCGGCATGTTGAGCAAATCAGCTCTTAACCGTCTGACTTTCGGATGCCTGCCTTCCATCGCTATGAGATACATGTGGTTCATATCAATGCCTACAGGCAGAACGCGGTGCCCGCTTCTCCTTAACTGGCTCGAAACCGTGTCAGCCACATATCCGTCAGACGAGCCAAAATCTGCCAGCACTGCGCCGTCTTTCGGCTGTGAATCAAGAAACGGCTGCGTAAAAAGGTAATGTATGAATTCATGATTCGTGTATATGTTTATGGTGTGGCCTCCCCATTCAGCACTGCCCCATACATTACTGCCGGGACCAAATCTGGAATAAGCCCCTTGAACCCGTCTCTCGTAGTCGTTTGTAAATCCTGTCATGACAAAAAAATGATTTCGAAAAACCTTTTAAGCGCAGTGTTCATAGAAAAGGTATGGTAGAATTTGACGAGAATCGCCTGCGCTATCCGAACGATTACGTGGAAGTGAAGGGAACGATATCCCAGCTCAAGGTGTCCGGCGGATTCGCCGAGTTCCTCATCACATTCGACAACAGGATGTCAATGGAGGCGCGGGGAAGCACGGACTTGATGAAGGGAATAAAGGAAGGCAAAATCACGCAGGGCAAGATAGAGGTGACGATAGGCTTCCGCCTGCACGGCGAGAATCTGTCAAACGTACGCCCGTACCTGCGGATTGAGTCCTGGGAAAACGTCAATATCGAATAGCGTTTTTAACTGATTTGCAAGAATTATCTTACATAGATCACAAAGAGCCTTTCGTTCGAGCACGGTGTAGTGCTGTAACCTTGGTCAGAGTTGCTGCAGTGGTCTGGATTGGTCACAGAATATGTTGCGTAGAACGGGAAATCGTATGCGCCTGCATATCCGCTTCTTCTGAGGCATGTTCTTCCCCATGTTCCTGAGCATCCATCAGAACACTGCGACCCGAAGCTCCCGGTGCCCCATATAAGTGTGTCTGTCACCTGCAATCCGTCGCTTATCCTTGTCGCTGTCACCGTGTCGGAATTGCATGGCAAGCCAACGGGATTGTTGCTTCTAAGTAAATTTGGTATGTTGAATTTCCACGACTGGCTCAGTGAGTTCGAGCTTGTGGTAAATGCCATCATCATATCTTTTGCGTTGGCAACCAGGGATTCTGTACCTGTAAAGTAAGTTTGTGTCGTGAACGCCTCGTTCGTACTTGCAGGCTGCCATACTTTTGTCCACCCTCCCCCGTCAGTGGTCATATCACAATATACTGAGAGCGCGTCGTCTCCGGAATATATCATGTAAACGCCGCTTCCTGCGCTTCTGCCTACAGCCATTATTCCCTTGCACGATCTCGGCTGCTCAGTCATCGTGTCAGAGAATCCGCCGCTGGAAACCTTTATCACGCTGGCAGCTTCCGCGTTGAAGCCCGCAAGCGTGTAAGTGCTAATCTGCCCCGGCTGGAGAGTGGCGAGCCCGCCAGAAGGAGTCTTGCTCTCGCCGTCAGCAAGAAAAACGAGGGAGGAGAGCGAGAGCGGCACTGAGCCAGCGTTGCGTATGCTGATATTGTCGCCTGCCACTGACTCTATCCTCGGCTGCGAGGCGAACTGCGTGAGCTGCTGGGCAAGCTGCTCGTCGCCCGAGCGCGTCGCAGTCTCGGCTGTACGCTGGAAGAACACCATCGAGAAGCCCACCATTGATATTGTTATGAGCAGAAGAAGTATCACAGCGATTACGGGCGTAATGCCTTTCATGAAAATGTATTGTTGTGAGTTGTATATGTTCTTTTTGGTAGCTTGTAAAGAGTCGTTTTAATTTTTACCAGTCCAGTTATTATCATGAACATAGACATCCAGAAGTCAGCCGACCGTGGAATGACGCGCACAACCTGGCTCAACAGCCGTCACTCTTTCTCTTTCGGGAACTACTTCAATCCTGCAAGGATGGGTTTCGGCAAGCTGCGCGTGCTCAACGACGACGTCATCGAGCCCGGAAGCGGTTTCCCCACGCACCACCACGACAACATGGAAATCGTCACAATCGTCCTGGAAGGTGCGCTGCACCACAAGGACAGCTCGGGCGGCGAGGGCGTGATAAAGCCGGGGGAGGTGCAGGCGATGTCAGCGGGACACGGCATCTATCACAGCGAGTTCAACAATTCCGACAAGCCGGTGCGCCTGCTGCAGATATGGGTGGACACGGCAGAGGAGGGCATAAAGCCCGGGTATGAACAGAAGCAGTTCAAGCTGAAAGACAACGTGCTGACAGAGATAGTTGGCGCGAAGTTGGACGGACGCTCGGAGAGCGTCATTTCGCCTTGGCTCAAGATACACCAGGACGCCTCATTCCATCTTGGCAAACTGGAAAAAAGCGCGAGCCTGGAACATCAAGTCAGCCATGGGCATGGCGCGTACGTCTTCGTGATAAGCGGCAGCATAGAAATAGCAAAGCGACAGCTGGAGGAATGCGACGCGGCAGAAATAACGGACACGAAAAGCTTCACGATAAAGGCGCTGAAAGACTCGAAAGTTCTCGTGATAAATGTGCCTATGGAATAGTTCCAATCCATGCACGCGAGACATAAGGTTCGTCCCTTAGCGCTGCAAGAAGACCCTTACGGTAATCGGTATTGTATGTCCATATGTCGTTTGCTATGTTCCGCCCGCCGTTAAGGCAGTTGCGCTCCTCGACAAAGCTGCGTATTATCCAGTCTGCCTGTTTTGAATATTCAACCAAAACTGGCTTCTTCATGATAACTCCATGTCCCGAATGGATTTAAGCTATTGCCACTCCGGAATGGTGATTTCTCCGTAATTATGGCGTCAAGAATTTTTCCATTCATGTATAGCAAGGTGGTTTGATGGAAACCTGCATATGGTGCGACTCCGCCTTCGAGAACCGCATAGAGCTGGAATACCACGTGGAGCAGGAGCATCCCTTCGCGAGAAGCAGCGTAAAGATAAAATTGTAGCGTCAAAAGCCCGGTAACAGCTTCGTTTTCTGTACGTCTATGAATACAAACGCTTAATTTTTATAGTCAACCGTCAAGTATTACTCAAAAGCGTCTGTAGTCTAACGGCAGGACCTCAGCCTTCCAAGCTGATGATCCGGGTTCAAATCCCGGCGGACGCATTCACTTAACATTTATAACAGTAGTATCACTGGCAATATTGAACAGCCGCTGCTTCTTGCCCGGTCGCGCCAACACCCCGATTATCATGTCTAGTGGCAGAAGGAATGCTTTTCCGAATGCGCTGCCTGCTGCCGCGCCCAGCGTTGCGTTTTTGCCCTTCATGTCCACAAGTTTTATGTTGAGCGCCCTCTTGCCTATGCTCTGCCTGCCCTCGCTCTCTAGCACGCTCCAGTAGACGAGTCCTATTACGCCGTGAACCAGGTATCGGCGGAAGTCCATGTCAAACCAGAATGAAAAGAGCACACCGGTGACTATCCAGAGTATTATGACGTCGATGAGCCACGCCCAGAATCTCGGCCACCATGGAGTTGGTTTCATAACGGATCCTTTTCTTGGTATCGTAAGACGCCTTTGGCGTCAGTTGGTTTAAGTCTACGTCTCGCCAACTCGAGGTTGAGCTTTATTCAACCTGAGTCTCTAGAAGCCTAGAGGCTTCTGCGAGAAAGAACTGATGATCCTATAGACTTTATATTCAGATATTACCTGTGAGTTAATGTTTTTATAGCGAACGCCAGTGAGCTACCTTGTAATAATTCTTTTTTGATTGAGATTTTTTTCTTCTGAAGACGTTGTAAAGCTTGCTTTACGACGCACATGAAGCTTCGCTTCATGATGAAAAAAGCTCAACCGAAGAACTTGCGCAGAGAAGGATGCATGTCCTCGACATAGCGGGTTGCGATGTTCTCGTACAGGTTGTAGATTATCATCACTGTCAGCAGTATTCCCGTTCCTGTTCCCAGCGCTCCCGTGAAGTCCGCGACCGACGCTAGCACTCCTATGAATAAGCCTGACAGTATCGTTATCGTCGGGATGTACCTCTGCAATACTTCTTCCACGATTCTCGGGTCTCTTCGAAATCCCGGTATCTGCATTCCCATTCCCTCTATCTGCTCGGCCACGCTTCGCGCGTCCATGCCGCTGGTTGACACCCAGAATATCGAGAATATCACAGAGCCGCCTGTCAGTATGAGCATGTAGGACAGTATGCGCAGCCCTTCCTCGCCCGTAGGCAGTCCTACTGTGAGCATTGATATCACAAATGCCAGCGCCACTCCTGCTATTATGGAGGCGAAAATCACGCGGTATACTCGCTGGTATTTGAAGTAGAAAGCCAGGAATGCGGCGAGGAACACGACTATCATTATCGTGATAAAGAATATCTGCACCGGCAGCGTCACCGGCGGGTTGAAGAACAATGCGATGCCGGACACTGCCGCGCCGTTGGTGTCGAAGCATCCGAACAGCCCGCAGCGCGTTCCCGCTTCCGTCACCGTCTTGGCGCTCAGGTTGCCGAGTAGCTGCAGGTTTGCTAAGAGCGCTGCTATGAGTATGACAGGGATGTTGCTAGTGTAGATGAGGTTCAGCGGCCACCTTCGCGAGAAGCCGCGGATGGAGCCGAAAGCGAGCGGAATCTCCACCTTGATTGCCTGGATGTAAACCACCATCAGGAACACAATTATTGTTGCTATAAGCGGAAGCAGCGCGGCGAACGCCTGGAAAACCTCTCCCAATCCCAGAAGCGCCACGAACTGCGGCAGTATGCCGGCAGGTATCGTCTCCCCGGGCGGCGTCAGCGGGTTGAACGCGCGGACAAATATCGTGGTAGTGACGTTCGCGGCGATGAACAAGCTTACTCCCGAGCCTATGCCCCATTTGGATATTACCTCGTCCATAAGCAGGACAAGGAATCCGCCGAAAGCGAGCTGCGCTATCAGGAATATGAAAAGCCCCGAGTCGTTAGATGAAGGCGATATCGCGCCAAAGCTGACATATGCGTACGCTTCAAAAATACAGAAGAATATGACGGCAAGTTTTTGCATTCCCTGGAACTTGCGTTTTCCTTCCGGCGTCTTGAGATCCCAAGGAAGTATCTTGGAGCCTACCAGAAGCTGCAATATTATAGATGCGGTGACAATAGGCCCGATGCCCAGCGTCATCAGCGAGCCTATGGACGAGCCAAGCACAAGCTCGAAGAACTGGAAACGTTCCTTTGATACTGGCGAGATGCCGTAAAGCGAGATCTGTCCGAGAATCAGGAAAAGCAGAAGGATTATGCCTGTCCACTTCAGCCGCGACTTGAAGGACAGGTGCGTTTTCGGCTCGGATATGCCCGGCAGTATCCCCGTTATCTTGTCTAGTACGCCCATTCTACATCACTTAGCTTTGAATTTTTAAAAGCCCTGGAAATCAAATCTTCCTTATATTCACGGCTAAAGTCGTGTATTTTCAATGAATCTAAGATGATATGTTAAAGTATAGAGCAAGCCTGCCGGATTGTATGAATTTCCACTGCATGCAGCTCTAAGGCAAGCGTCCATGCAAACACCTATTCGCTTTCATTGGCTTCGGGCTCTTTTGCAGGCTTCGCGACTTTCTGAACACTCTTCTTGAACGACTTTGTAACAGGATGAACTTTTTTGGCGTTCAGCTGGACATTTCCGCCCGCTTTTTCTATCTTTTCTTTCGCCTGCTTGGACACCTCGGTCACGGTGACAGTCACCGCGCGGGTTATCGTCCCTTTTCCGAGGAGCTTGCCGTATCCGAGCTTTTTCAAATCAAAAGCGTTTCCGTCAAGCTTCGCGAGCTCGTCGATGTTTATCGCCTTTGGCCTCTTCTTTTTCGAGTAGAATCCCTTGTAGCCGTAGCGGTCAGGCTCTTTTGACGTGACATATGAGAATTTGTGCTTGTGGCTGCCGCCGAGTCCGCGCCCGCCCTGGCTTCCTCCGCCGCGGTGCTTCTTCTTCATTCCCCATCCGTGGCTCGTCCTGCCCCTCCACTTTCTTGTTTTCTGCTTGAACTTTACTGGCATTTATATCATCTTCTTGATCATGTCGTTTATTGTCGGCCCGCAGTTTCCTAAATTCCCGCGCGGATAGCGGAGCTTTTTCGACTTGAATCCGCCTCTTGGGGATTTCAGCCCGCCCGTTACCCCGACTCTCGTCTTGACGCCTATTCCCTCCAGCATCTTCTCCGTTTCCGCGGTCGGCTCGCCCCATGAGACGAAGCTGTCTATCCTTCTTACCATGCCGAGGTTGGACGGCGTGTTCTCGATTATGGCGAACGAGTACATCCTCTTCATGCCGAGCATCTTGAACGTGTCTATGACTCCCCTGTTCGTTCCGATTTCGCCGCGCATCCTTATGACAAGTATCTTGCTCATTTTGCTCTACCTACTCGGATGTTTCCGCTTCTACCTCTTCGTAGCCCTCTTCAACTTCCTTCGTGACGGGCCTCGAGTCAAGGCGCATCCGGTTCATTCTCCTGAACGCGTCCACAACCGCAAGAGCATAATTGTTTCTTGTCTTCGATTCTCCGAAGCACTGCGACCACACGTCGTGCAGCCCCGCGAGGCGCATTATCTTCTTCGACTCCTTGTTGACGCAGAGTCCCACGCCTTTCGGGGCGGGTATCAGCTGCACGCGCACGCTTCCGGACTTTCCTTCAATCTGGACGGGTATGCTGTGTTCCGTGCCGCACGCGCATTCCCAGGAGCCGCAGCCCCTCTTGACGGGCATCACGTTGAGCTTGGCGTTGATTGTCGCCTTCTCTATCGCAACCCTGTTCTCCGACGCGACCGCCTTTCCGATTCCGAAGTAGCCGTTGCCGTTGCCGATTACCACCATGGCGGATATCCTGTATCGCCTTCCGGAACGGTGCATGCGCGTCGTCCTTCTGGTTGGCGTTCTCTTTATGCCACCTCCCTTTCCGGGAGAGCCGCCTATGAATATGATTTCGCTCTGCAGGCTTGGCATGAGCCTGTCGATTATCTGGGGCTCCTTGATTTTCTTGCCCAGCGCAAATATTTCGTCAAGGGTTATCTTGCCCTCAGCAACCTGCTTCCCGAGTTCAGTTCTTGGTATCCAATCCATGTCGATCCCTTTCTATCCATATATTTATTCTATCTTCCAGTTTTATTCTGCCGCCTTTGCGATTTTTACGTTGAATTCCGCGCTGAGCTTTTCCTTTGTCTCCTCGAAATGCTTTGGAAGGTCTTCCGGAGCAAGTCCCGCTTTCAGGTAAGCGGAGAACTGCTTCTGGTACTTGTCGGTGCCCTTCAGTTTTGCCGCATAGTCAGCCACATGCTTCCCCTTTATCCTGTCCATGCCCGGGAGTATTTCCTTCCCTATGGCTATCCTGACGCCTGCGTCCCTTGCGCCGGCAGCCACCGCGAACAGCGCCGAGCTTCTGGAAGACTGCAAGCCGATGTCGACGTTTGCCTCCTTTATCCCCCGCTTCACCGCCATCAGTCCTGCAAGGTAGCCTGTGAGGTATGCCGCGGAGATGTTGCCGCAGTGTCCCTTCCACCCGTGCTTCCTCAGGGCTTTTGAAAAAACATCAACGTTGGTTTTGTCGGCGTTGTTTTCGAAGGATATAACCTGAACGTGTATGTTGTTGAGCGACCTTTTAATGACTAGCCTGGGCTTGCCTGACTTGAGCAAGGCAAGCCTTTGCACGTAGTCTGTCTTCATCGTTCTTCTTCTTTTCAGCATATTCATCACTTCGCTTCGGGTCTGACGTCTTTCCTTAACAGGTTGTTTCTCTCGAGGTATATCATTATGTGCGACTTGCTTCGGAAGTAGCCGCTCTTTGATTTTGTGTAAAGATCCCTGTACGTCTTGTTGTCTACCTTGCCCGTCGCCTTCAGCTCGACCATGAGCTTCCTGAGCGAGCGTATGGTCTTCATCCATGTCTTCTTCTTGTGCAGCCTGGTTCCCTTCTTTCCCTTCACGGAGCCGCGGTTGCGTCTTCTCCCCTTCTTTTTCTGCGCAGCTATCTTGTTCTTGCGGAAGCTGCTGAGTCCCTGCTTCGGCTTGCGCGCTATCACGCCGTCCTTTATCAGGCGCCTTACGTCCGCGGAAGTTATGGCTTCCTCTATGTCGGCAAGCCTCGTCGGGTCCAGCCATATGCGGCTCTCGCCGCACTTCATTATCTTCGCAGCCATCGTTCGTTGTGATGTCATACGGATCCTTTTCTTGTAAGAAAAGTCTACGTCTCGCCAAAAGAACAGGCGATCCTGTAAACTTTGTCTTCGAATATTACTTTCTGTTTTTCTCCTGCTCGCGCAAGCGTGCCACCATTAATATTTTCTTTTTCCCTTGAGGCTTTTTCTTTCCTCAAAGAAAAAGGCTCAGTTCCAGTACTTGCTCTCGTAGTCCTTCAGTTCGTGGAAGTTCGATATGTAAAAGTCATTGAACGCTATCTGGCACTTCGAGCAGTGGAAGACGTTCTTCTCCATGGTTCTGCCGAAGTCGCCGCATACCGGGCACTTTCCGCTTCCGAAGTTGACAAACATTATTTCTTCTCCTTTTTAGCCGCCGGCTTCTTTGCAGGCGTGAACTCATAGGTGTAAACCCACGCGTCCGTCTCGGTTGTAACATCCTTGTCAGGATAATGCCTCTTGAATGCCTCCACCAGTTCGTCCACCTTGTCATAAACTCTGTGGTGTCCGGGATCTTTCAGGTCGAGTTTCCCGACGGTTGTCTTCTCCACGTTGGTTATTTTTGCGTGCCCGAAAACCTCCTTCTTCTGCGTGTTCTCGAAAGCAACCGTGTCCCCCGCCTTTAATCCGTGGTCGCGGAGCCTGTAAGTTTTTGTCTTTCCCTTCTCCAGCACCTGCGGAACCACCTCTTCGAAGAAGCCCATCTTCTTCTCTATTTTTGCCTCTTTCTTTTTTTCCGCGGACCTTTTCTTCAGCGCAGCTTCAAGGCGCGCGGCGCGTTTGACCTTCCTCATGTTGAATATCCTGATGCCTTTCTCCTTCGCTTTCAGCGTGAGCATTGCGGTCTTTCTTGAGCCGAGTCCCGACGAAAATATCACTCCGTTCGGGCAGTTCTCCAGGTCCTTTGCGCACCTGACAAGAAGCGGCTGCGGTGTGTATCTCTTGCCGTAGCCCACCGCAACGTGCATTCCGCTGCCGCCCTTCCTGAGGCGGAGCTTGCTCTGCAAGCCTCTCGGTTTTCTCCATTTCTTTCCAAGCTTTGGATACCTGAAATAATCCTGCGCCTTGAACTTCTTTGACATCTAAATCACCATTACTCCTAAACTTTCTCCCCGTTCTTCAGGTGCCTTCCTGTAAGGAATATCCCGTCCTGGAATATTCTCCTGTCGCGCCCGGTCAGCTTGCACGAGCGTTCTATGTTCGCCGCAGTCTGCCCCACGTCTTCCACGTTGATCCCCGTGAGCGTTATGTTCTCCTTGTCTATCTTGACTTCCGTGTCCCCAACTACCGTGGCAGACCTGGCGCCCTTCTCGCCGAAGAAGTTCTTTACTTGGATTTCCGTCCCTGTCTGCGTCACGGTTATCGGGAAGTGGGTGTACATAACCTTCATGTCGTACCTGAACCCGACGCTTGTCCCGAGTATCATGTTCTTGACGTGCGCTGCGATTGTTCCCACCATGGCGGTTATTTTCCTGCCCTCGTCAAGGTTCGAGACGTGCACTTCGTTGTCCTTCTTCTCCAGCTTCACAAGCCTGTTGAACCTGGGATCGTCAAAGTCCTTCGAAAGCTCGCCAAGCGGGCCCTTTACAGTGACGCGCATGCCGTCTACCCTGACTTCCACGCCGTCCGGTACCTGAACTTTCTTCTCCATTATCGATCCCTTTTCTTACAAAGAAAAGGTCTAGATTTCACCCCAAAAGAACATGGGTTCCTCTAGACCTTGTCTTCAAATATTATTTTTCTTTTTTCACTCCGTTTTTATTTTTGCGAACGCCAGTTCGCCACCGTTAATATTTTCTTTTTCCCTTGAGGCTTTTTCTTTCCTCAAAGAAAAAGGCTCAATATACATATCCAAGCAGTCTTCCGCCGACGCCGAGCTCGGCAGCTTCCTTCTGGCTCATCACGCCCTTCGATGTTGAAATTATCAGGATACCGAAGCCCTTGGCGGGCAGGTGCCTTATCTCCCACTTCTCGAACTCGTCCTTGGCTATCGGGAACCTGGGCCTCACGGCGCGGGACTTGTTTATCTTCCCGATGAGTTCCACGTTGAACCTGCCGGACTTCCTGTCGTCGATGAACTCGAAGCTGCCGATGTAGCCAGCGCGCTGTATTACAATCAGCACGTCTTTCACAAGCTTTGACGCAGGTATGTCTACGCTTTTCCTGCCTATGTTCTCCGCGTTGTTTATGACGTACATCACGTCCGAAAGCAAGTCGTGTCTCATTATTATCACCTGAATTTGTTGAACCCAAGGTCCTGCGCGACCTCACGGAAGCACCTGCGGCAGTAATAAAGCCTGTATTTCTTTATGACTCCCTTGCTCGAGCCGCAGCGGAAGCATACGCGCGAGCCCTTTCCGTATTTTCTCTTGACAGCCTTTTTTCTTGTCATTATCAAACCCCTTCATTTTTATAATATATTTCTTTTGACGATACCTAGACTTTTCTTTTTCAAAGAAAAGTATCGGTATCACTCCTCGATCGTGATGCCGAATTTCCGCTTTGCAAATTCCATGGCATCCTCCTTCTTTATTGTGTGCTCCTTCCCGAGCTTTCTCGGCAGGCGCTTGCGCTTTATTCGGTATCCCGGCCTCTCGAGCGTGACGCATACGTCAAACCCGAGCACGCCCATCTTCGGGTCGTACTCCATTCCCGGCACGTCTATGTATTCCCTTATGCCAAAGGAAAAGTTGCCAGTGTTGTCGAAGTTCGTCGCGCGGAGCCTGTTCTCCTTGGCTTCGAACAGCCTCTTCAGGAAGCTTTCCGTGTTCTTCCTGAGCGTGATCTTGCAGCCGATTGCCTTGTTCTTGGGGACGTTGAACGTGCTTCGCTTCTTCGTCTTGGTAAGCACGACCTTTCCGCCGGAAACGTTCTTTAGGACTGTCTTCGCAGTTTCCAGCGGGGTCTTCGTCCCGCATCCTATGTTCAGTGTTACCTTTTCAATCCTGATGTCTCTCATTCCCATATCAATCCCTTATTTTCCGTTTTTGTTTCACCTTTCATTATTTTTCTGCTGCAAAGTTCATCCGATGTTTACAAGAGGCGACGTTTTTCCAACAACGAACACGTACCTTATCGGGACCAGAAGCTTGGTGTCGCCGGCTGCCATCACGACAGTCTTGAGGACTCTGTCAATGAACTCTATTGTTCCCTTGAAGCCCGTGTTGTTGCCGCCCGTTACCACGGCGAAGCTGCCCTTCTCGAACTTTATTGTCTCCGTGATTTTGCTGTGGCGGGTGTCTATTGCGACGACGTCCGAAGTCTTGTAGTCGCCCTTCTCCACAAGCATGTTGGTTCCGTCGTGGAAGTTGAGCTGGGTTTTGCCACCGCTCACCGAAGTTTTGTTGTCGATTTTCGCGAGCTTGATGTCCGCGTCGCCGTCAATCTTGAGTATCATGAGCCCCTTCTTTGATGGCACCACCCTGTAAAAGTCCCCGCCAATGTCAAGCGTGTCCATTAGTCCGACCGGGAAGTTGTGTTCTTTCCTGACAATGTTGTTAACCTTAACGGTGCCAGAGAGCAGTATGCTCCTGGACTCGTTCATCGTCCTCGCGTGCCCGAGTATGTCCCTCAGAGTTATGCCGAGAGGTATGCACTCGAACTTGCTGTGCGGGCCCGATGCCGGCGTGACTACGTATTTCTTTTCCTTCGTCTTCACTGCCCAGAATTTCGGTGCGTTGTATCTTTTTGTTACTGCCATACCAATCCCTTTCTTCCGAAGAAAGGTCTAGGTCTTACCCCAAAGAAGGGTTTGACTCAACCTTCGGTTTCGGATATTATTTTCCCTTTGCCTTTCCTCCGGTTTCTTTCGTTTCCTGCTTCTTGCCTTTCCTGATTATGAACTTCCTTCTTCTCTTGTCGTCGAAGTTCAGCTTTGTTATCATTATGTTGCTCGGGTCTATTGCAACTTCCACTTCCTGCCCGGAGACCTTCTTCATCTTTGCGTTCTCGACGTAAACCTTCAGCGCCTTCATGTCCACGCGCGATACTTTGCCGCGCGTGCCGCGGAACTGCCCGGTCATTATCCTGACTTCGTCGCCCTTCCTCACGGTAAGCGACCTCTTGCCGTATTCTTTGCGGAGCATTTTCTCGAGATGCGCGCTCACGAGCCGCTGCCTGACGTGCATCGGAGCGTTATAACGGTATTTTCTCTGCTTCCTGGGCTGCTTGCTCGAGATCCATTTTACTGAAAATTCTTTCATAATTACAACACCATGCTTGCGATTTTTCCTATTACCGTGAATCTTTCCACGACTTCCTTAGCGATAACGCTCCGCACCTCAGTACCGGTCGGCTCGTACGTCTTCGGGTTGACCACCACTGCCGCGTTGTCGCTGAACTTCACGCGCGTGCCGTCGTATCTCATGTACTCTTTCTTCTGGCGGACGATCACGGCATGCACGACGGTATGCCTGACCTTTTCCTTCCCTTTTTTCACCGAGCAGATAACGACGTCGCCGACTCCGGCGCGGGGCAGTCTCCTGATGCGTCCGTGATAGCCTTTCACGGCTATGATTGCAAGCTCCTTCGCGCCCGAATTGTCGGCGCAAACAAGCCTGGCTCCCAGCGGAAGCGGCCTCGTCATCTTTGAAGTTAATCCTTTCATGATTATCACTGCCTCTGAGTTTCGTGTCGCGGATAGGAACTTCTGGGTTTGGGCTGGTTTATGTTTCCAATGTCGTTTCCGTATAGCATTCTTAGGTACTCTTCATGCCTTTGGTACGCTCTTCTCAGTTCTCTTCTTGTAACCCTTGTTCCGTCTCCGGCAAATTTTCCAACGTATCTGCATATTGCCATTACTCAGTCACCTTCTCAAATATTACAAACGCTTTTGACTTAGACAGCGGGCGGCATTCCCCTATGCGCACCATGTCGCCGGTTTTTGCCGAGATGCATTTCGGGTTGTGCGCGGCTATCCTCGTCTTTCTCCTCTCGTACCGCTCGTACTTCGGCACCAGCGTGTAGTAGTCCCACTGAACGATGGCGGTGTTCGCAGCTTTTGAGGACACGACCTTGCCGATAAACACTCTGCCGCGTATCTTCGTGTGTCCGTGCCACGGGCACTTCCCGCTGCCGCAGTCTTCCTTCGGCTGCTTCGCCTCGATTCCGATTGTTTTCTTTTTCTTTGCCATTATCATCACTTTACCATTTTGATATCTTCTTCTTTATCCGGTCCTCGGGGCGCGATAGCAGGTAATTCCCGTCAATCTCGACGCGCTTCGCGCCAAGCGCCACGCTGAATACGCTGCCCTTCTTCTGGACCCTTTTGCCGTCAATTATAACAGTTTTCATGGTCTCGTCAACGATCTTTCCTTCAATGCCCGCCTGGGTGGCGTTCTTCGACTTTACCACTTTGCATCTCAGCCCTATCAGCTCGTGGCGGAGTATGTTGCCGGCGTTCCTCATTTACGAAACCTCTATTATGTCCCTCGGGAATCCTTCCTTCACGAGTATCTCCCTGACCTGGTCGCGGTGATCGCCCTGGAGCTCTATTTCGTTGTTCTTGTACGTTCCGCCGCAAGCCAGCTTCGACTTCAGCTTCTTCATCAGGTCCCTGACATCAATCTTGCCCGTGTCTATTCCCCTGATGATCGTCATGCTCTTTCCATAGCGCTTCTGTACCATCTCGACGCGTATCTTCTGCGCCTCCTTTGCTATGGTCTGGCATACGCACAGTTCCATTGGCAATCCGCATTTGGGACAAACTGCTATCTTCAATCACCTCATTATTGTTTAACCGCTTTTTTTCCTTCAATCGTCTTTATCCTTGCAATCGTTCTCTTTATCTCATGGATTCTTCCCGGGTTTTTCACCGAGCTTCCTATCTCACTGGACGCCATTTCCTTTGACAGTTCCAGGTGGAGCTCCTTCATTTTTTCCGCTATGTCCTTCTCGTTCATTTCCCGGATCTTCTTTGCCTTGAGTATCGCCATGATTATTCCTCTGTTCCCTCTTCGTTCACTATCTGTTCTGTCTGCTCTGTGGCAGGCTCTTCTTTTGAAGGTTCTTTCGGAGGCGCTTCCTTCTCAGCCTTCGGCTCTTCCTTGGGAGCTTCGGGCTTTTTTATGTTCATCGAAAGTTCCGTCCTCTTCAGCATGATTTTCACCGTTATTCCTATGTTCCCGAGCTTTGGGTTTGCCACCGCGAAGCCCTTCAGCACATCGCGCTTTGCCGGCTCGCCGCACTTCTTCAGGTATCCTGCTACGAATCTTTCCCGCCTTCCGCGCTGCCCGCTGATCTTTCCTGAAAGCACTATCTCGCAGCCGATTGCGCCCGCTTCCATTATGCGCTGGAGGTAGAAGTTCCCGAGCTTCTTGAAGTTCACCCCGCTCTCTATTGACGCCGCGAGGGTTTGCGCGATTATTATCGGGTCGATGTCCGGGTCCTCTATTCTCTGCACGTCAATCTGGGGATTGTCTATCTTGAACTCCTTCTTGATGAGTTCGACCGTCTCCTTTATTCGTTCCCCGCCGCTGCCGATTATGAGCCCGGGCGTGGTGGTGTGGAGTATTATCCTCGTCACGACGGGCGTGTACTGCACCTCAATGGAACCGCACTTCGCCTGGGCAAACTGCTTTCTTACGAATTCCTCAAGCTTGACGTGTTCCTTCGATTTTGCTATGAAAAGTCTTTCTTTCATGATTATCACTCTTTTGCAGCCGATTTCATTTCAGCCTCTTCCACATCCTTCAGCAGCTCTTTCTGTTCTTCCTTCAGCCTCTCAAGTTCCCTCTTTGTTTCTTCCTTCTCCGCGCGGATTTCCTGCTCGGCAGCCGTCGGCTTCTTTGTCATCTGTTCCTTCACTTTCTTCTTCGAAACCTTGTCCTTGCGCTCCTTCCCGCGCTCTATGAGCAGTATCTCCATGTTGGTGTTCTTCATGGTCGAGCCGAACGCGCCCTTTCTCCTGCGCCTTCGAACGTTGGCGCCCTTGTGCGCCGACGCGTGGACGAAAAGCCTGTCGGCGTCAAGTCCTTTGAACTCCGCGTTCTTCTCGCAGCTGTTGAGCAGCATGAGCATGTTCTTTACAGCCTTGGAATAATATTTCCCGCCCAGCGTACGCCTTTCCGCCTTGAGGTCTTCCAGCAGGCGCTTCGCGCGCGTGAGCGGCTTGTTCTTTATTGCCTTGCACACGATCGAGGCGGACTTCTGCGATATCCTCATGCTTGTGCCGAAAGCCCTTGCATAGTTATGTCCAGGCACGAAAGTCTGCCCCGGGCTTGTTTTTTGCTTTGTTGTCATCTTATTCCACCATCATATTATTATGTTTCTTTTGATTGAGATTTTCTTTTCCAAAGAAAAGCTCACTTACTTCAGCGGCACGAACTTGGACGAGCGTGTTGCTCCCAGTCCGGGTGCGCTGTGCTGCACCTTCTTCCTTGTCTGGCTGAACTCGCCGAGCCTGTGTCCCAGCATGCTTGAGTCTATTACAACCATGACGAATTCCCTTCCGTTGTGAATCCCGAGCTTGGCGCCTACCATCTCCGGAAGTATTATCATTTCCCGCGAGTGCGTCCTGATCAGCTTGTCCTTGCCTTTCTGCTTCCTTATCTTTTCAAGGAGCTTCTTCTGCTGCTTCGGAAGCCCTCTCCTCAGCGCCCTTCGCTGCCTTGATTTGAGCAGCCCGGAGAACTCCTCAAGGCTCATCGCTTCGAGTTCTTCCTGCGTCTTGCCCCGGAATTTGTAAATCTTTGCCATTATTCATCACTTCTTTCTCTTGCCGGTTCTCTTCGGCGATATGCTTCCGACTTTCTTGCCGGGAGGCATGTGGCGCGACACCGTCTTCGGCTTGCCCGGCCTTGTTTGTCCGCCGAACGGGTGGTTGCATGCGTTCATCGATACGCCCTGCACGTGAGGATAGAGCTTGCCGAGCGCCTTCATTGAGTAGTGCTTCGTTCCCGCCTTCATGAACGGCTTCTCGGTGCGTCCCGAGGATGCGCCGATGCCGACAGTCGCGCGGCAGTCTGTGGATATGACTTTTTTCTCCCTCGACGGCATAAGCACCGTGCAGTTGTTTACATCTTTTGAAATTATAGTGGCAAAGCTCCCGGACGCCCTGCAGAGCCTGCCGCCGTCCCCGGGATGAAGTTCAATATTGAATATCTTGGTTCCTTCCGGGAGGTTTTTGAGGTGCGTGATGTTTCCAGTCTCGTTTGTGTTGGATATTTTTTGCCCGACGAACAAACCCTCGGCCGGGAGCATCAGACTTTTTCGCCAGCTGATGACGCCTTTGGCGTCTGTATGCTTGTAATCTACAACGGCAGCCGGCACTCTCCTGCCGGGCGAGTGGACTATGTCGACGACTACGCCTTCGCCCTGAACGTCGGAGTATCTGGTTTTGCCGTCGTACCTGTGCGAATGTGCGCTGTATCTTGGGCTTCCCTTGCCCCTTCTCTGCTGTCTAAGATTCTTTCCCATTACCAATCCCTTCTTTCCCGAAAGAAGGTCTAGGTCTTAACCCCAAGAAAGGGTTCAGACTCGACCTTTGGTCTTCGTGATTATTACTTTATATGACTCCCAATTTTATCGCGATGTCGCCCGCGGCGCCCGGGTTGCTGAACTTCACGAACGCCTTCTTCCTTCCCGACTGGTCTATGACAATCGAGATGCCGGACACGGGTGAGCCGAACGCGTGTTCTATTGACTTCCTTATCTGGTTCCTTTTTGACGACCGGTTCACTATGAATACGAGCTTGTTCTGGCTCTCAACCATCCTGATTGACTTTTCAGTCATCAGCACGAACTTTACGATGTCGAAAGCGTCCGACACAGCTTTTGCGTCCGCCTTCGGTATCTCCTTTTCCTGCTTTTTCTTTGCAGGCTTGGCGCTTTTTACCTCTTTCGGCTTCGCTTCCTTTGCAGGCAGCTTTGTCTTCTCTTCGGCTTTTTTGTCGTTTTCTTTTGCCATTATCATTCACCAAATCTTTTTTGAAGCGCTTCAATGGCGGACTTCGTTGTGATTATAAGCCTTCCCGCCTGCGTGCCCGGCGCGAGCAGCTCGACGTTGATGTTGCTCACCGAGATTGCGTCGATTCCGGGTATGTTCCTTGACGCCTTTATTGCGGGGCAGGTTTTCGGAAGTATCACTAGCGGTCCTTTCTTTTGCTGGTACCGCCTGCCTCTCATCTTCCCCTTGCCTGCGCGAACCTTCCTCTTCTCAGCCCTCTCGAGTTCCGCGCCCGCAACCTTCTCCAGCAGTCCGTACACTTCCTTCGTGCTTTTCACGTTGTCAAAATCATCTGTAAATATTATCGGCGACTTGTGGGTGTGTCCCCTCATCTTCAGCAGTTCCGGGCTGGTTGAGGCTGCAAGGGCGGACCGGATGGCAAGATTGCGTTCCTGTTGATTTATCTTCTGGAGCCATATCTTCTGCGCCTTTGGCGGGTGCGCTCTTCGCCCCTTCACTGCCTGCGGAGCAACGCGCGCCCTCCACGCCATGTAGCCTACCTTGCCGTGTATTCGGGGCATCCTTGACATCTCCTTGTTCATCATGGCGTATCTGTAGTGCCGCGAGCCGTGGTAGTGGGCTGAGGAGCGCAGACCTGCGAGCGGGTCTGTGCCGTAAGGTTGGCGCTTCGCCGACTGCTGCGCGAGCACTGCGCGCTTTATGACGTCCGGCCTGTAAGGCGTGCTGAATACGCCGGGCAGTTCCACTTCCGACGTCTGTGTCCCTTTCATGTCGTAAACTTTTGCTTTCATGATTATCACTCTGCAATTTCTGCTGCCGGATATTTCCTGCCGATTTTTTGTTTCACGTCAGTGTCCGATGACCCGTAAACTACCATGCCTATTTTCACTGCGCCTTTTCTGTGATAGCCGACCGGCATGTCGACAGGAACGGTGCCTATGACGAACCTTTTTCCGTTGCCCATTCCGCACCACAAATCGCCCATTAATTCTGACATGATTATTTCCCCTGCTTGCTCTCGACTGAGATGTACTTTACGTCAATCGGGATTGTTCTCGAGTCCCTTGCAGCCTTCCTTATCCTTACCAGCCTTTTTCTTGGCCCGGGAACTGAACCCTCTATAAGTATTACTGATTTCGGCAAGCCATAGCCGACAAATCCGCCGGATGGAGTAACTTTCGAAGCGTCATCGATCATTATCAATTTTTTTGTGAAGTCAGTACGTGTGTGAAATCCATGTTGTCCGGCTGCCGGAACCCTCCAATCTATGTGACGGGGCACTGTGCTTCCAATGCTTCCAACATGTCGGTGCATCTGCTTGTCTTTTCTTGTTTGTATCCTGATGCCGAACCTCTTTACAGGGCCCGTGAAGCCGAACGCTTTCGTGACTGCGGAAGCGTCAACAAACTCTCCCGGCTTGAAAATATCCTTTGCGTTTATCTCCTTGCCAAGAACTGAGTCTGCGTAGGCAAGCTTCTGGTCGCTGGTTCCGCCGATTCCTATCTCGAAAAGGTCGCTCTTTATCTGCCTCATGCCGCTTTTAGCCGGCTGTGTGGCAACCACGAGAGTAATATTATCAAATTCCTTTGGCATTTCTGACTTGATGTCTGTCTTGAGCTTCAGCTTGATGTCTTTCGGAAGCTTCGACCATTTTTCGCCGACGGCGCGGTCTCCGTTGAAGGAAGTTTTGTAAAAGCGAATTGCAGCAACAAAGAGAGAAGGAGCGTCCAGGACCGTCACCGGCTTGACGATTGTCTTGCCGAAAGTCGGTGACTTGCTGTTCTGGTCAACCAGTTGAACGTGCGTCATTCCGGCTTTCCATCCGGCAAAGCCCAGCGGCTTTGCGTCCTTTGACGGAGCCCAGTGGCGCGTCCGTGTGACTATGCGCTTCGCGCGTTTGCGCGGCCAGTACTGAAGCGACCCGTGTCGCGGTCTTGTTCTCTTGGGCATTCTCGTACCTCTGTCTAAGCATTAATTTCCGATTTTCCCGAGTCATGACTCTAGTCTCTCGACTAGTACGTAGTTAACTGCAGAAATAAGCCAAACGATTTCTGACCGTTCGGCATATATCCAGTCATGAGAGCAAACTAAACTTGAAAAAGAAAGTATTTAAATGTTTTAAAGGGTTGATGTCGTCTTTTCAGCCCTTGCAGCCAAATTCAGAAAAAGTTCGGAGTCATGGCGCATCATGAAATCATGAATTTCATCGAATCTTCCAAGTGCGACTGGGTCCACTTCAAGCAGGGAATCGCGAAAGCTGTTGAAACCGAGGGGATATTGCAGTTCCCCGACTACAGGCCTCAAGGTTCCGTCAAAAAACTCTCCTGTTACATCAACTGAAAATTCTCTTGGATAGAATTGTTCAGCTTCCGTGCCTTCAAGATGTGTAAGTGCCAGTTTGCGGCAGTACGAAACAAATGCATCCGCCGCCGCAAGCGCCGTTCTTTTGTTTTCATGCAGGTATTCCAGGGCCGCCGACTCGGGTTTTTCGGCGTGTTTGTGAATTTCGCGCAAAACTTCCAGTGAATCGTGCGCCTCCCCGCCAAGAAGCAGGTTGCTGAAATCCGCTCCCGCGCCCACTTTTGTATAATGTGCCGTGACTGAAGGTATTCCTCCGGGGCACTGCACCAGGTTTCTTACCTCCCACGTCTTCCCGTTGTAAAGGGGGATTTTTATAGGCGCTTCAACCGCATATTCGCCCGGGTTCAGGACTCTGCGAGCCATTACATCGAATATTCTTCCTGCAGGCTGGTCCGCTCTTGTTCTCAATATTGGAATGCGGACATTCCTTGGGTTTTCTGAAAGATGATGTGACGCAAAAAAGTAAAGGAAATCCTCCGTGCCGTGCAAGCTTCCAAGGTTTCTCTCTATTCTTTCTCTCGTTGCAGAATGCGGAATAACCAGGTGAACATGGTCGTCGTCGGCGTAGATTTTAATCACTCCGCAGCCTCCGCCGACCGTTGTCGTGACATCCTTCAGATACGCCGAGCCGTGCTGCTGCAGTGTTCTTCCAATATAACCTGCTACGTCATGCGCTTTTGTTTCGGGAACTTCAAAATAGAGGCTGTCAGGCCTCCGGACATGTCCGTCAATAGCCGCGTATATTCCACCTTTTGAAAACAGTCCTTTTTGCATGGCGTCAAAATAGTTTGTTATTAAAAACCTGTCAAATGCTCCGGTAAGTAACCCTGTCTGGTTTGCTGCAATCCCGGAGACGTCTAATCTGTTTGAATTCATGAGAATTAAGGCGTTCTCTTACCAAACCTGTCCGAAATTGTCATAAGTGTAGCGCACTCCGAAAAGCGCGCGCGTCGGCGTGTAGTAAATCGGCTGCACTGGAGTTCCTATGGCTGAGTATTTCACAAGCACTGGCGACGGCTGTGCGTAGAAGAATGTCGGCGAAGTCGGCAGCTTGGACCTGTAGTTTATGTTGAGGAACGCGCTGCTCGGGTTCATGTTGTAAGTTGGATTCACGCGCACCGGCGATGCGGCAAAGTAGAATGAACCCAGTCCGCTGGGGTTGGAGAACATCGGCATGGTAGGCTGCAGGAAAAGGTTTGCGTTGGCGCCTGAGCCGCTCTGGTACTGTCCGCTGCTGAACGTGAGGATTCCAAAAAGTATGGCTATCGGGAGCACGTACATTTTGCTTGAATTTGCATTGCCCTGCTTTTTCATGTTACTACTCATCCGTAAATGCTTAAAAACCTGACGGAGTCAGGGCGTGTAATTCATTTGTAATTGTTTTTGGGATATTTTTCCGGAGAAAAAAATGAGTGGGACGGACCAGATTTGAACTGGCGACCTCTTGATCTCTGACATGCGATATCAGTCAAGTGCTCTACCAGGCTAAGCTACCGTCCCGAGCACAGCAAAACTCAATATCCTGCTTGTGCTATTTCTTTGTCTGAGGTATTTAAGAAAATTATATTTGGTGCCGTGGATTCAGTTGATACGGGGAGATGCAAAAGAAAGGCGCAAAGCTTGGGAAAATCTTGAGTTCGTCTTTTAATTATAGTCAGCCCATCAGGTTCTTCCGTATCTTCTCGTAGAAGTTCTGTTCAAAGAGCGACACTATCTTTACCGGCGTGGCTGTCTCTATGACAAAGCTTGAGTTCTTCTTTATGTAATCCCCGCCGTGCCCGTCTATCACAAGGGCGCAGTCGCCGCCCGCAACCGTCACCTCTATTTTCTTGTCCTTCGGCACTATGAGCGGCTTGATTTTCGAGAAGAACGGGTAGAGCGGTATTATGCTTACCATTTCCATCGAGGGGTCTATCATGGAGCCGCCTGCAGAGGAACTGTATGCCGTCGAGCCGCTTGGGGTGGAAAACATCACGCCGTCGCCTATCATGTCGAACACCACGCCGTCTATCTTGAACTCTATGTTGAGTATTTTCGACGGGCGCTTGCGGGCAAAAGCGATCTCGTTCAATGCTAATGGATAGTCGCCGTGCCGTATGGTTTTCATGTATTTCTGTATCTTTCCCAGAGGCATCCTGGAACAGCGCAGCCTCATGCGCTCCTTTATGGCAAAATCCTTCTTGAGTATCCTTTCCAGGTTCTCGGTGAGCTGCTTGAAATTGCAGCTGCAAAGGAATCCCTGACCCTCAAGCTTTACGGGAAGCACGGGAACCTCTGTCTTGTGCGCAGTCCAGAGGAAAGTTCCGTCGCCGCCGAGCGTTATTATAAGGTCGCCGTTGAACTTCCTTATTGAATGGCCGATTTTCCTGAAGCGTATGGCGGTGGACCTGTCAAAATGAACCTCGCGAACCCTGTTCTGCAGCATTTTCTCAAGTTTTTTCGCGTGCTGCAATCCGACGTTGTTCTGCTTGGCAACAATGAGGACGCTGTTGATGCCTTTCTTGTTCAGGCGCGCCTTTTTTTTCCTTAGTTTCATGATATCACTTTTTCAATCGTCTTATAAAATAAACGGCGGAGGAGCCGTCGTTCCAGTAATTCTTTATGACTGCGGCTTTTTTGAAGCTGTTCTTCATCAGGAACTCCCTCGCCGCCTTGTACTGCTGCCCGTCGCTTGTTTCGGCAAGGATTAATCTCAGCTTTAGCATTTTTGCGCGGCTGACTATGTGCTTCATCAGCATCCTGCCGAAGCCGCGCCGCTGGTGCTTCCTCGGCACCACGAACCAGTCAAGCCTCGCTATGTCAGGGTCGTACTTGAGTGACCAGAACCCGCCGGCGGCGACTATTTCGCTGTCAACCTCAAGGACGTAGAATTCCTCGAATTTGTAAATGTGCTTGTCAAGGCTTATCCTTATGTCCTGCAGCGCTTTCTTCGCGTCGTCGGGTCCCATGACGTCGTGTATCATGGCGACTATGTTGCCTATGTCGTCCTCGCGCAGCTTTCTGATTCGCATAAATAGAATTGGCTGCGCAGATTAAAAAGTGTTATAGTGAACCCAGAAAAGAATCCCGATATAAATTCTGGGTTCGCAGATACAGGGAGAACCGAAGGTTCTCCCGTACAGGTGAAGCATAGCTTCACCTTGTAGCTTACAAGGAAATAATGTCAGACTGTTTCCTTGTAGAGCCATAAGTAATGCCTGTTATCCAACCGTCAGTATTTTATGGACTCGCCGGGATTTGAACCCGGAGCCTCTTCCTTCGGCGAAAATCTCTATGCCATGGAAGCATCACTCTGGATAATAGTTCTTTTCCATTGCTGCCAAAAGAAAAGCTTTTCCAGTTTAGACCACGAGCCCCAAATTGGTTTTTAATAACTTTACAACACTACATTTAATAAGCTGCTTTTTTTGTTGGATTCGGTGATTGAAAATGGCTGTCCTTGAGAGCATTCTGGCTATACTGGTATTGATAGCCGTAGTAATAATCGCGTTCAAGATACTCAAGAACGTGGTTGTTGCAATCGTGCTGTTCGTGGTTCTGCTAATCATCCTTTATTATTTCGGATATCTGCTGCCGTTTTAGCAAAGGTGCAGACATATATTGCGTATATACAAATAACCGGGGGTTGGTATCATGGCGTATGTCGACGGATTTGTTCTTACTGTGCCGAAGAAGAAGCTTGGTCAGTACAGGAAGATGGCGCAGATGGGCGCGAAGCTCTGGAAGAAGCACGGGGCGCTGAGGTATTTTGAATGCGTCGGCGACGACCTCAACCCTGACACGGGCGACATGAAGCTGTCTACGTTCCCGAAGATGGCAAAGCCCAAGCCGGGGGAGACGGTCGTGTTCTCGTTCATAGTGTTCAAGTCGAAAGCCCACCGCAACAAGGTAAACACAAAAGTGATGAAAGAGTCGATGAGCGACCCGAAATGGAAGGACATGCCAATGCCTTTCGACATGAAGCGCATGGCTTACGGCGGGTTCAAGACTATAGTTGAAGCCTGAAAATGGACTCGCCGGGAGTTGAACCCGGAGCCTCTACGTGCCTCGAACCCTTCCGTTTTCATGAGGTCTGGAAAGGTTATGCGAACGTAGTGTCATTCCAATCTCCACAAATCCCTAATATTTGCGAAGCCCTCTGTTTCTTGGGGTTCACAAAGACCTTCTTTACAAAGAAGGGATTTGTATTAGACCACGAGCCCGTTATAGCTTGAATTCCTTCTTTCTTTTCTTAAGCTCTTCTGCAGCTATCTTTTTTGCAGTTTTAGAGTAGAAGAAGCCATGCATCCGGGTTTTTTGCTTCAATCGCCTCAGGTTCTCCAAGTGCGGCATGTTTCTTCTTCTGCTGTCGGCCAGGAACCCTGTTCTTGAGAACCTCCAAAGCTTGTCGGCATCGCGCATGACGCCTTCGTTTTTGGAGATAAAGCCGATCCTCGTATCGTGTTCGGATATAATTTCGAGGATTTCAGAAACAAGGGTTTTGTTATACTTTGTTTTTGAAAGTATGCGTCTTGCTATTTTGACGCCTTCGTCCTGATGCTTTTTTCTTATTTCAATGTCTCCTGAAAACGTTTTTCCAGTTTCAGCAGGTTCTGGTTTGAAGATAGAGAAGCGTTCTTTCTTGGAAAGTCTGCTCCATCCTATGTCATGGAGGATTGCTGCAGGTATAACAACATCAGGATCCGCCTTTTCAGTTTTCAGAAGTTTTATTGCAAAACTGACCACTGTCTTGGCATGGCCTTTGTCGTCCCGCTTGTCCTGGTAAGGCAGAGCTAGATTCCAGATTTTGCGGTGTATTGATTTCATTTAGTCATTCCTTTTATCGTCTTTATCACGCTGGGCAGCTTCTTTACCCTGGAATCGTCGTCAAGATGTCCCTTCCCGCGCTCCGTTATCAGCTTCGCTTTCAGCTGCTTCTCGAAGGCTTTGCCGTGGTAAAGCTTCACGTACGGGTCGTTGTCGCTGTCTATCACAACAAAGCTTTTGCAGTGTCTCCTGATTTTCTTCCAGTTGAAAGGTTTGCTGACAAAGCTTGTGAGCTGTTTGTATCCAAGGTTGTCCGTCCAGCCCGCCACCAGCACGCAGCCGCCTATCTTTTCGCCCTTCTTCAAAGTTTCAAGATATCTGAGTATGGTTGCCACGCCTGCGCTGTGCCCGACAAGGAAAGTGTTGCCGGTCGGCGCGCCTATCGCTTTCCTGAGGAACGGCAGCCATTCGGCGAGCGCCGGCTTCCTGGTATTGGGCATTCTTGGCACGCTCGCTATGAAGCCTTTCTTCTCCAGTTCTTCCCTGCAGTGAACGTACCAGTCGCTTTTCGGATTGGCGTTCCATCTGTGCACGATGAAAACCCTCTTCATCCTTGATATTATCATGTCAACTATCTGTTCAGGCGTCCTGTTTCCCGTGTCTATGACTATGTCCGCCTCTTTTTCCTGCGTGAAATAATCAAAGCCGTATATGTTTTTCCAGTTCTTCCTTTCAGCCAGTTCCTTCTCGCGAAGCTTCCTTGCGGCATCCGAAAGGGTGATGCTGTCCCTCTTCGCGTATCTTTTTGTCCTGACGGAACCGGAAGCCGTAAGCCAGATTCCGCAGTCGTACAATCCTTTTATCATCCTTATGCCAAGCTTCGCGTCTATCACGACGTCGCCGTGCTTCGCGATGCTGCGGGCAAGCTTGTCGGAATGCAGGTGAAAAGACTTCAGTTTTTGCCCCTTAATTTTCCACATGTCCAGGCTCTTGTCAGTCTCTTTTTTTGCCCTGGAGTGGCTCTTGTTGTAGTCGCCAAGGGAGAAATGGCGTAGCTGAAGGCGTTTGGCAAGCAGCTTCGCGGTAGTGCTTGAACCGCACCCGGGCTTGCCTGAAATGACTATTACCGGCATAATATCAATTGTAATGTGCCGTTTAAAAATCTACTATAAAAGATTTCCTTATGGAATACGAGGAATTCAGAAGCCGGCTAAAGGTTGAGGAGAAGCTTGACTGGCGCGAACTTGCGACGTTCGTCCCGAACAAGACGCAGCCGATATACAACTGGTTCTATTACAAGGAAGGCTTCGCGAAGGAGCTTGTTGAAAAACTTATAGAAATGTTCGGGCTGAAGGAAGGCGATACGGCGCTGGACCCTTTCTGCGGGAGCGGCACGACGCTGCTCGCCTGCAAACAGAATAATATTAATTCAATAGGATTGGACGTGTTGCCCACGGCTGTTTTCGCAAGCCAGGTAAAGACAATTAATTACAGCACCGAAGATCTCAGGGAGGAGGCAAAGATACTGTTCAGGAGGAAGTTCAGGAAGCTCGAATGGGAGTTCCCGAAAATCATGAGGGGCATGATAAACAAGTACGCGCTTGACGACATTGCTTTCTTTTCAAGCATAATAGACGGCTTGAAGAACAAGGATTTCTTCACGCTCGCCCTGCTGAACGCGTCAATAAAGGTCAGCTGGGCATGGAAGGACGGCGGCGTAATCAAGATAAAGAAGCACCCGGTGCCGCCGCTGCGCAAGCTCTTCCAGAGGGTAGTCTATAAGATGATAAAAGACATTGAGGAGTCGCTGCCTTCTGAAGCGTCTGTCCGTGTACTGCAGCAGGATGCGCGCGAGATATCGCTGGACGACGATTCAGTCGACGCAGTCATCACAAGCCCGCCGTACCTGAACAACATAGATTACACGAGGCTTTACGCAATCGAGGATTTCTTCATGAAGATGAGGCACGTGCCCGCCCTTCGCTCCTTCGTGGGGGTACGCGAGAGCCAGGAGCAGGCTGAGGCGTACTTTGATGACATGAAAGATGTGATTTCGGAAATGCATCGTGTCTGCAAGCCAGGCGCGCACGCGGCGATTGTCATAGGGAATGCTTATATCAAGAAAGAGATTGAAACGGACTTCATCCTGGCACACATGGCAGGCGAAATCGGCTTCGATGTCGAGAAAATCTGCGTTCTCAACAAGCGGTTCGCGCTGGAAAACAGGACCGTAAAAGTCGGGACGCTGAGGGAAAGCTTAATAATTCTGAGAAAGAAGTAAAGTCCATGAAAATTGTTTTTCTTGGCACGGGCGGAGGGCGCGACATGATGATTGCGCAGGAACGCAGGACCGGCGGGCTGTTTTTTGACTTTGACAAAACCAAGTTCATCCTCGACCCCGGTCCCGGCTCGCTTTATCATGCAGTCTCGCTCGGTCTTCAGCCGGACAAGTGGAACGGCGTCCTGCTCTCTCATCTCCATCCGGACCATGCTTCCGATGTCAATGCATATCTTGACGGCATGACGTCGCCGTTCCTCGTGGCTGAGGAGCACTGCCTGATAGAGAAGAGGGCGCTGGAACGTGGAAAAGAAAAGACTGATTTTGACTATCATCCGTGCGTCACCGCGTACCATCAGGAGAAATCAAGCGTGCATGCAATGAAGGACGGGACTTCGGCCGAGGTCAATGGAGTGAAAATCACCGCAGTCAAAGCCTCGCACTATATACCGACAACGGGCTTCAGGATTTCAGGAAGTCAGACTGACGCCAAAGGTGTGATGCAATCTTTCGACGTAGGCTACACGTCAGACGGGCAGTACTACAGGGGCATGGAACGCCATTACGACGGCTGCAGGGTGCTCATAATAAACGTGGTGATACCGAAAGGAGGCGAGGCGAAACGCCCGGGCTACATGAGCGTCGACGGAATAATAACGCTGCTGAACGCGATGAAGCAGAAGCCGTCTCTCGTTGTGCTCACGCACTTCTCCTTCTGGTTCCTGCGCTCGAACCTATGGAAACAGGAGAAAATCATACAGGACGCCACAAAGGTGAGGACGATACACGCAGAGGACTTCATGTCGCTTGATTTGTCCACCCTGGCCGCGTCCCAGCTGAAGAAAAAATCAGGTTTTTAAGCCTCGCGCTTCAATGATAATTATGCAAAGCACAAGTCGGGTGAGAGCTTCGCTCTTTAGCCTGTACGTAATTGTAAAGTAGCAATTAAGACTTGTTTAGCTTGCCCTGCTTTTTCTCTTGACAATATCATGGCAGGGTAAAACCTGGGTAATTGTCTATGGAATCGAAAATACAGGAAAAAAACTGGTCAAAGGAGATGGAACAGGACATCTTCGAAAAATGGAAGCATAATGAGGATTACAAATTCCATGCCGGGAAGGAAGTTTTTGCGATAGACACGCCGCCTCCGTACGTCAACACGCCCATCCACATAGGGCACGCTGCAACGTACACCATGATGGACATGTTTGCCCGCTTCCAGAGGATGTGCGGGAAATCCGTGCTTTTCCCCCTTGGACTTGACAGGAACGGGCTGCCCATAGAAGTCGCGGCGGAGAAGAAGTTCGGAATTTCATTTGTCTCCACGCCCCGCGAAAAATTCACCGAGGCTTGCAAGAAGCTTCTGGAGGAGTCCAGCGCGTCGTCGATTGACTCTTTTCTCAGGCTTGGCATCAGCTTCAACTCGTGGAAGGAGGGCACGGGAACGGGCGACGTTTACTTCACCGATTCACCGGAATATCGCGCGCTTACCCAGGCAACGTTCGTCGACCTTTGGGAGAAAGGGCTGATTTATGAGGATAGTCGTACGAACAACTACTGCCCCGGCTGCCGCACAACAATAGCCGACGCGGAAATCGATTACGTCGAGCTGCCGTCGGCGTTCAATGACATAATATTTACCGTGAAGGAAACGGGCGAGAAGATAGTAATCGGCACCACCCGCCCCGAGCTCGTGTGCACGTGCGGTATGGTTATTTTCAATCCCGAAGACCAGAGGTACAGGCACCTCGAGGGAAAGACTGCGGTAACGCCCGTCTTCGAAAGGGAGGTTCCAATCAAGTCTCATCCTTACGCCGACATGGAAAAGGGCACAGGCTTGATGATGATGTGCGCTTTCGGCGACCAGACTGACATACGGTTTTTTCGTGAGCAGCGAATCGAGCCGAGAATTGCAATCAACGCTGACGGCAGGATGAATGAAAACGCAGGCTTTCTGGAAGGGCTGAAAGTCAAGGAAGCGAGGGAAAAAATAATCGGGGAGCTGAAAACAAGGCAGCTGCTGGTGAAGCAGCGCCAGATGGTTCACAGAACCCCGATATGCGAGCGCTCGAAGCACCCGATAGAGTTTATCTCGATGCCGGAATATTACCTGAAACAGGTTGAGTTCAAGAAAGAGATGAGGAGAATTGCAGAAGAAAGCGGGTTCTTCGCGCCGCATTCGCGACAGATACTGCTCGACTGGATTGAATCCGTGTCAATCGACTGGCCCATCTCGCGCCGGCGCTACTATGCCACTGAAATCCCTCTTTGGAAATGCGAGTCCTGCGGGGAAATAATTCTCGGAGAAAAAGGCAGGTACGTGCAGCCGTGGAAGGAGCAGAAAAAATGCAAGTGCGGCTCAACAGCGCGCGGCGAGGAGCGCGTGTTCGACACATGGTTCGACTCGGCGAACAGCCCGCTATACGTTATGAAATGGGGAAGCGATTTTTACGCGAAACATTCTCCCTGCACGCTCCGCCCGCAGGGCAAGGAGATCGTGAGAACGTGGCTGTACTATACACTGCTCAAGGTTCACCTGCTCACAGGCAAGCCGGCTTTCCGCGACATATGGATTCATTATCACATCGTGGACGACCACGGCAAAAAAATGTCAAAGAGCGTCGGTAATGTCATTGATCCGCACGAAATATTGCAGCGCTTTGGCGCAGAGCCTTTCAGGCTGTGGTGCGCTGTTGAAGGCAACCTGACCGAGGGCGACATGAAATGTTCCTTCCAGAGGATTGAGGGCGCCGGCAAGACGCTGTCGAAGCTGTGGAACGTCGCAAAGTTTGTCTCCATGTTCCCGCACGTCAACAAGCCTGAAAGGCTTCAGCCGCTTGACGAATGGATAATAAACGAGATGAACAGCCTCATTGATTATTCAAGGAAATGCTACGAGAGCTACGATTTTCACAATCCTGCCGTGCGCATCAGAAACTTCTTGTGGGAAACATTCGCGTCGCATTACCTCGAGCTTGTCAAGAACCGCGCGTACAATGAGCACGAGAAATTCGCCAAGAGCGAGCAGGCTTCCGCATTGTTTGCGCTGCACTACTGCCTCGAGAACATGCTCAAGCTCCTGGCGCCCATCCTGCCGTTCGTGACGGCAAAGTTGTACAAGGAGCTTGCGGAAAAGGACATCCACGGGGAAAGGTTTCCGCAGCCACTTGGCGTGCCGGTTGCGCAGTTCACCAAGGAAGAACTGATGGACATGAACAGTGCAATCTGGAAGCACAAGAAGGACAAGGGGCTTTCGCTGAAGGCAGAAGTTGAAGAGCTTACTATGGACGAGAAGTTCAGGATAATAGAGAAAGATATCATGCTTACGCATTCCGTGAAAAAAATAAGCTATGGGAACCTGGAGATTAGGTGAGAAGATGTCAAAAGTTTCGCTGAAAAAACTGATACGCCAGCTTGCAGCCATAAAGGGCAGGCATACCGAGCTTGTAACTGTTTACATACCCAAAGGCGCCAACCTGCACGAGGTGGCTGCGCAGCTACGCAACGAGGAAAGCACAGCCGAGAATATCAAGTCGAAGCAGGTAAGGAAGAACGTTACAACGGCGCTGGACAAAATCATCCGGCACATGCAGCTGTACAAGAAGACGCCGGAGAAAGGCATGGCAATTTTCTGCGGCAACATCTCCGAGCGAGAGGGCGTCGCGGACATAGAACTCTGGGTTGTCGAGCCGCCTGAAGACATCAAGGTGAAGATGTACTGGTGCGACCAGCGTTTCGTCATGGAACCTCTCCAAGAAATGGTGAAGGAAAAAGAAATCTATGGCATAATCTGCCTTGACAAAAGCGAGGGCACCATCGCGCTGCTCATAGGCAAGCGAATCGAGACTATTTTCCAGAAGGAATCAATCGTGCCGGGGAAGACACGCGCCGGTGGACAGAGCAGCCAGCGTTTCTCACGTGTCCGCGAAGGCATGCTGAATGACTGGCTCAAGAACGTCGGGGAGGCTGCGAACAAAATTTTTGAGGAACATAAGGATGAGGTGATAGGTATTATAGTGAGCGGCTCTGGACCAATAAAGGAGATGTTCATGAAGGAAGATTATATGCACGCTGACGTGAAGAAAAAAGTAATAGGAATGATAGACACAAGCTATACAGGCGCATTCGGCGTCGAGGAAACAGTGGCAAAGTCAGATGAACTGTTAAAGGAGGCTGAAGTGACAAAGGAGAAGAAACTCCTCACACAATTTCTCACCGAACTTCAGAAGCCCCACGGCAGGGTATCTTACGGCATCGAAGACGTCCTGAAGAAAACGGAGGCTGGCGCCGTGGACAAGATAATTGTAAGCGAAGCGTCTCCGCTGAAAGCGTACGAACTTCTCGATCCGCAGACGCAGGAAAAGAAGATAGTTTTTTCGGCGACAAAGCCGAACGAGCCGAGGTTTGACCTGATAGGCGAAAAGGATATAATTGATTTCCTGGAAGAGCTCGCGGAGAACTACGGGAGCAAGGTTGCAGCCGTCTCCGCGGACACGCGCGAAGGGCAGCAGTTCCTCGAGCTCGGCGGCGTCGGGGCGCTGCTTAGGTATAATGTCTGAGAAATTATTATTTCTTTGCTTTAAGCCGTTTCTGCACGGCGTCGCTCCGGAGTTCGCGCAGCGCGTCGGAAGCAACCCATTTTCCCTTTCCCGAGTTGCATATCTCCGTCGCAGTCTCTGTCGCCGCCTTGTTCAAAGCGGCGCTCCGCTTCCCGATTTCGCGCAGCGCCCAGTTGACGGCTTTCTTCACGAAGTTCCTGTCGTCGCCTGATTCGCGCCTGATTATAGGCAGGAACTTGAGAAATCGTTTGTCATCAGACTTCTTGTCGTGCACGGCAAGGTACGCCATCAGTGCAAAGCCGGCGCGCTTCTCATATTCGCGCTCTCGGCTCGTCCATTCGACTGCTTTCTTGTAGGCAAATTTTGTTTTGTCGAAGAGGTTGCCACATGCGTGGTCGCAGATATCCCACGAGTTGAAATCTTTCGTCCAGTTGTCCATCTGCTCTTCCGTAACGTGGTCGGGATGGTCTATCATGGTAGCGAGTATTCGCGCCTCATGTATGCCAGTTTTCCAGAGTTCTATGGCTAGAAGATGGTCTTTTCCTATCCCCTTTGCAAGAGCGCGGATATCAGGCACCCTGACCCCCAGCATGCTACTGCCAAGTATGGCAAACCTTTCATTGCTTTCGCGCGCTTCCTTAGAAGAAAGGGACTTCAGTTTCTTGACTGCGTCCTTCGAATCCATGATTCTAATTAGAACAAATACTATTAAACATTCAGGTCGACAACAGGCGCGTTCTCCGCGCCCGGCCTTGACTGGAAGTACGTTCTCTCGGAGAAGCCGAACCAGCCTGCAATCATATTCGACGGGAACACCTTTGTCGCGGTATTGTACTGCCTCACTGCCTCGTTGTATCTCGTGCGCGCAACTGATATCATGTTCTCCGTCTCAACCAAGTTATCTTGAAGCGCCCTGAACTGCTCGCTTGCCTTGAGCTCAGGGTAGTTCTCGCTTATCAAAAGCAGTTTCGATATCGCCGACTCAAACTGGTTTGCGGCATTGACCTGCTGCTCAGGCGTCTGGGCAGTCTGCCATTGAGAACGAATAGCAGTCACGTTGGTGATAAGTTCCCTTTCGAACTGGGCGTAGCTCTCAACAACGTTCACGAGGTTGGGTATCAAATCAATCCTTCTCTGGTACTGCGTTTCGACGTTCGCCCAGCTGCTGTCAACGCCCTGATTCAGCCGCACAAGGCTGTTGTACGAACCCCAGATTGTGGCAACAACTATCAAAAAAAGAAGCACGACTATGCCTATGCCAATCCATTTCTTCGGAAAAGATTTTTGCTGCGCCATTGTTTATCCCTTGTAGTTCAAGATTATAAAGATTTTATCGTCCCGCTCCGCCGCCGCCCGAGCCGCCGCCGCCAAAACCCCCTCCGCCGCCTCCGCCGCTGAAGCCTCCAGCTCCTGCCAGAATCCATCCGCTGCCTGAGCGTCTCGACTTGAACTTCTTGCCGCATTTCTGGCACGTACAGCCGTGTTCGGTGCATTTTATTTTTCTGGAGCCGCAGCGCGGGCATCTTCCTGACATAAAGATTATCAAGGCGAAAAAGACGGCAATAGCAAGGAAAAATCCGATAAAAACGTTTACGATAATGACCGCTATGACTGCGGGCAGTATGAGAAATATCGGTCTGAGGCTCTTCCGGCATTTCTTGTCTTCTACGCTGAAGTAAGCTGAGAAGAGCGGAAGTCCAAGCCATAAAAGGAAGAACGGTATCACAAACATGTACACATCAGAAGAAAGTCCAAAATCATCTGGGGGTTCCTGTCCCGGAACATAATCGGCAAGCTCCTCGGACAAGCCGTTCAATATTATTTCCGCGGCAAGCTGGTAATCGCCCTGCTCATAATAAGGCAGCGCGTTGTCAAGTATCTGTCCCGCTTCTGCGCCTGTAATATAACCCTGTATGCCGTAGCCCAGTTCTATGCGGAGCCTGTTGCCCGGCGCATTCTCCTTATTGATCAGGACAAGTATCCCGTTGTCCTCGCCCCTTTTGCCAATGCCCCACTCCTCGAACAGTTCCACGCCGTAGCTGAACAGCGTCTGGTCGGGTGGAAGATTGCTTATGGTAACTACCGCTATCTCTATGGTGGTGTTCTGCTCATAAGCGCGCAGTTCGCTTTCAAGTCCCGCAGTATCGGTGAGTATGCCGGCGAAATCGCTGACATATCCCGTCGGCTGGGGAAGATGGGAAGCGAATGCAACAGATGCAAACAGAATAATAATCAGCATGATCTTTTTCATTTCATCCAATCCTGAAGAACCTTCTGGCGTTTTTCTCTGTCGTGCGAAGGATTTCATCCTTGTCAATATTCATCATGCCGGCTAATATCTCTGCGCTCCTCTCTATTTTCCACGGCCTGTTCACAAGTTCCTTGCTGTCCGGGTCGAGCCACGGCGAATCAGTCTCGAGAACCATCTGCTCCGGCGGCGTCATTTTAGCTAATTTCTGGTGTTTGGGGCTCTTCACGAGAACGGTTGCGTAAGAAATCAGCCAGCCCTGCTCCAGGCAGTCTTTCAGCTGTGCTTCATTTCCGGAGAAGCAGTGCATCATCACGTCCTTGCATCCCCTGTTTCGCAGGATCTCTATTGCATCCCCTATCCCGTCGTTCTCGCCTTCCCTGTTGTCTCTTCCGTTTCTCGAGTGTACGACAAGCGGGAGTCCGAGCTCCTTTGAAAGATCAATGAATTTTTCAAAAATAATCTGCGACTTCGCCTGGTCCTCGCTTTTTGGCAGCCAGTTGTAGTCGGTGCCCACCTCGCCGATTGCGGATATTAATTTCCTGTTCTGCCTGATGAATTCCATATAGTCGTCAATATCTTCAGAAGCATATTTGCCCATTATCTCGGGGTGGAAGCCGAGGCAGATGAATATGAAGTCCGGATGCTTCTTCTTCATCGCGATTACTTTTTCCCTGTCCTTGATGTCTGCGATGGAGGTAACTATCGCGCTCATTCCTGCCTTCTTGGCATGATATATTATGTCGTCGGGGTCTTCCATGTATTCCATGTGGCAGTGCGCGTCTATCATGAGAAATTTATGTTATAAAGACTTTTATTATAGTTTTCACATGCGTTTTTTGCCTGCACTGGGCATTGCAGCTGTACTTCTGTCGCCAATTTACAGCCCTGTTGAACGCATGTCTGAAGAAATAAGGTATTCAGTTGTCTCAAAAAACCCTGACGGCAGAAAAGTTGGGAAAATCCTCCGTTATCTACAAAGGGTTCCTGAGCCCATGAGGGCGAAGCTGAACGGATTCGGAGGGGAGTTCGTGATATTTGACCGCGTGTCAAGTCTCGAAGGTCTTGGAAGGTCGGAGCTTATCCTATTGAGCATTGCAGGCGCAGGTTACGCCAACAAAAAAGCCTATGTCGCCGAGAACTCCGAAACCTGCGGCTCCTCAAATGGAATGACCGTTCCGGAACTGCACGAAGCAGGTCATATGGTTGATGAAGCTTACGGTTTCCCGTCACAGAATTCGCGTTTTAGAAACCTCACGCCTGCAGCCCTGATGGGTTCATACGATCATTGGGCGGAGAGCTATGGAAGATTTTACTGCGATGACAACTCAAACATGGAACTGAAAGAAGAATTTCCTGATGTACACGCTTACTTCTTCAAGTTTGACGCCATGAATGGGAACGCTAGTGTCCGTGTTTCCCGGTGAGCGGCACGAATGCGTAATAGCCGAGGAATTTCTGCTGCAGTCCGTCTTTCTTTTCCACAATTATCATCTGGTCGCCTACAGGTATGACCAGCCGTCCGCCTTCCTTCAGCTGCTCCGTGAGCGGCTCGGGCACGCTCGGCGCGCTTGCCGTTACGATTATCCCGTCGTAAGGTTTTTCCGGAGGATAGCCTTTTGAGCCGTCGGCGCATATCACTTTCGTGTTTTCATATCCTGCAAGATTCTTCTTGGCGAACTCAAACAGCTCGGGAATTATTTCAGTGGTGATTATTTTTCCGGTCGTCCCGACGATTTCCGACAATATAGCAGCCTGGTATCCTGAGCCTGTCCCGACCTCAAGAATCTTGTCGCCGCGTCGCGCCTCAAGCGCTTCTGTCATGACCGCCACTGTTAGCGGCTGCGAGATAGTCTGCTGCCCGGGTATCGGCAGCGGATAGTTTGCGTAGGCGTAGCGTCCCTGCTCCGGAAGAACAAAATTCTCGCGCGGCACTTTCCTGAACGCGTCTATAACAACTCTTGTCCTGAGATATTTCCCTTCTATGAGCTCGCGCAGCAGCTGTTACTTGTCCATGAATAGAATTAGCCGGAAAACTACTTGACTTTTATTTTTCTACAGAAGCTTTTTCTTTTTTGCATAGATGAATACGGCGCCGATGATGATTGCAGTGGCCATTACAAGAGAGCTTCCGTAAAGGAATTTCCCCATGAGCTGTGCCGGGACCTGCTCGGTGGGGATGCTGTATGGAAACAGGAATGCGCGAAAAAAGAATGCCTTCAGCCCGTGAATTATGATCGAGAAAATGATGCCTGCTACTATCACGTTTTTCATGTTAAAATTGTGCTCCTTGACAAGCTTCATCACCGCAAGCGCGACAATCAAGGCCCAAAGCGCCTGCGTGAGGTTCAGGAGAAAAGGATACCTATCCGACAGTGGAGCTGCAACATAATACTGGAAAATAACAACCAGTACAGAAACCAGAACATGATATTTTACTGGCCACAGGTATTCCTTCATGGTCTTTCCGAATATCTTCATAAATATCTTCAGACTTTAGCCCGAAATATTTCCGCATGAAAGTAGCACGGTCAATTTATATTTACCCGCCGCCAAGCTGCGAGTCGATGTCCTGGAGCGTGCCCGCAACGTCGTCGATGTCTGTCGACACGTTCGTCACAGCCTCGCTCGCTTCTTCAACGTTCTTTATCGAGCTCTGCGCGCATCCGCTTATGAAAACCATGGATGTCAGCACAAGGATTATCAACACCATTGCCTTCTTGTTCATTTGCATAACCTCCTATCTTCTTCGGCAGTCTCCGCAGTCGCTGCATTCGCCCTGATCACATATTCCATTGTTCAGGCAGCCGCTGCATTCGCCGGAGCCGCCGCCTCCGCCGCTTGAACTTCCTGATTCAAAGCCGCCTTCAAACTCGTTTTCAAACTCGCCCCCGCCTCCGCCTGAAGCTGAAGAGCCGCCGCAATCCTGCGGACACGCGCCCGTGCGCTGCTCGAAGTCGTCGCAGTCGCCATCTGGGCAGAGCTGCTGCCCGCCGAATTCTTCGTTGAACTCCCCTTCAAATTCGCCGCCTCCGCTGAAATCGTCCTGAAACTCTCCCTGATTGAAATCATCGCCTCCGAAGTCATCGCGGAACTCGCCCTCGCCGAAGTCGTCCCCGGATTCATCTCTTCCTCCGAATCCAAAGCCGCCGGGACTTTTGCCTTCAGCAAGCGCCGTCAGGTGCTGCTTCGCCTCAGGCGGCAGGACATCGCTCATGTATTGCAGGCATTCCTTTGCCTCTGTCGGCCCCCGTCCGCAGTAGTCCTTGCATTCGTCGCCGCTGCACTTTCCCGGAACGCCCGGAGGCCCGTTTCCATACTTCTTTATCATGTCAAGAAGGTTGCCGGAGCAGTACGGGAATATATCCGTCTCCGGGTTGCTCACGCCCAATGTGTACTTCTGAATCTTGCACGTCATTGAGTAAGGTCCTCCCGGAGGCCCCTGTCCCGCTTCCATTTTGACCTCCATCACGCACGCGTCGCCGTCAAGCCCCGTCACTTCAACAACAGGCCCTTCCCTTCCGTCAGGCCTGAACGTGAGCGGCTGGCAGACGCGGAATCCCCTGTCGAAGCAGCTCTCGTCAGTGCCGCAGCTCTTTACAGAACCGCTCTTTATCTCTTCGATTTCTTCTCCGCTGCCGAGCATCATAAACAGTATGTCCTTGAGCACGACGTCCTTTAGATACCTGAGATCCTGCTTTATCTCAAGCACGTCGTCCTTGTCGATATCCCTCGCCCTGTCCTTCAGCTTTGTCTTTACCTCGTCGACCTTGTCCTTCGCCGACGAGAACATGTCCGACACCCGGCGGAACCTCTTCTCTTCAGATGAGCCTGTAGACTTGTAATATTCGGCTATGTCATTCGTTTTTGCGGACAATTTGTCAAACTCAAGCTTCAGCTCCTCAAGCTTGAATGCTATGGAAAGCAACTCGGTCGTGTCCGGAATCTCGTCAATGTCGTCGACAAGTGATTCCTCGGCGTTTCCTCTTCTGATGCAGTTCGAGTATGACACGCATCCGTCCTGGCTTCGTCTCACAACGAGCTGTCCGCCCCCGTCGGCGCATCTGTCATAAGCCTCCTTCGGCAGGTCGCGTTCGCACTGGCTACCTCTCCGCTGTCCGCACTTCGGCTGGTTGCATTGTCCGTCAAACTGGAAGACAAGCTGTTGTCCCTCCTCTCTGCATTTCTTTTCCATCTCCATTTTCTCGGGCTCGGTGGGATTCGGGCACTCGTGCCGCTCCTCGCGCTGCTGGCACTTGCCTATCTTGCAGCCGCCCTCGAAGCCTATAACGCCGGGCAGCCCCAAGTCCCTGCATTTCTCGAGCGAAGCTATGACGGCATCAGGCGACGGACAGTTCGCGCGGCTCGCGAATACCGGTGAGCTGCCTTTCTCTCCGCCGAAGTCGCACTGGAAAACGTTGCAGCCGCGGTGGTCCTTGTTGAATCTCGGCGTGCCGCCCTCGTCCGCACACTTCAGCCGCACTTCCTGCGGCACAGGCGGACATTCCTGCTGCCTGTCGCACACCACGCGTATTAGTCCGCTTTGGTCGGTTTCCTGCCTGCAGTCATCTGGGATTTCTTCCAGCCGGCAGGGCTCGCAGTTGCATCCCCTTTCAGTCCTTTCGCACCTGACGCTGCTTCCGTCAGGGCATTGCTTTTTGATGGGACAATCTGCGCCAATGCAGTCATTGCAGCCATACTCCTCGCCTTTGTCACAAACATTATCATTATCGCACTGTACTTCAGTCGGGCAGGATTCCACTACTCTCCAGCCGGGTGGTAGGCACGTGCTTGGGAATGATGAACACCTGCCTGAGCCGTCCACACCAAGCGTTTGTCTTGACTCGCAATGCTGACCTGTCGTCCCGCCGCCTCCCGAACCTGTTCCATTAGTGGCCGTGCCGCCCTCAACGCACGCGCCGTCACTGCAGGCGCCGGGGCAGGTATAATAATCCGTTCGCAAACCATCTGAAGCGCAGTATTGCTCAGCCAGCGTACTGGATGAGGTGCAGCCGTCAGTGAGCACCTGAACGTCTTGGGAAGATCTTCTGGATTCGGCGGTCCCCCTGGAAAAATAATTTTTTCCGCCATCAGAGTCTGTGCAAGAAACATCCGTGGTGCCTCCGCTTCCGCCCGTCCCGCTGACGCACGCGCCGTTCGAGCATCCGTTCTGGCACGCATATCCCGTTTCAGGGTAGCTGCATTGTCCGTTACTGCATGCGCCTGGCGACGAGAATATCCTCACAAAATTATCGTTGCACGTATTCGCAGGCGGCGTGTTGCACGTCATTGTGGCGCAAGCGTCCGAAGAAGTGCCGCCGGAACCGCTTGTGTTCGATGAACCTTCGCCTCCACCGCCGCCGGAACCGCCCGAGGTTCCGTTTGACGTCGGGGCTGTCTCATGTCCGGCGCAGCTCGGTTCACACGTGCTGCACGCCTGTGTTGTCCTGTCGCAGGTGTTTGTGCAGCTTGCCGTGAACCCGTCGGGGCATGTTCTGCTGGCGGGAGCGCACGAAGCTGTGTCACAGAAGTTCGCCTTGCATTGCCCGTTCTCGCACCCGTTCGGGCAGCTTGTCAGCGAAGAAGAATATGAACATGTGCCGCCGGAACATGTGCCTGCGGAAGAATATGTCTTGACGCTGCCGCCTTCGCATGCGGTTGCCGGCGGGCTGTTGCATTGCACATTAGCGCACGGGTCAACAGGAGCGGTTTCATTTTCTGCATAAACAACAGTAGAAATTGCGATTAACACAACAAGCGCCAGAAACGCTTTACGCATTTTAATAACATCGTTCCGGGCTGTATATTAAGTTTTCCTGCGCCGTGATTGGCTCTAATTACGTTTCCTGCGCGGCGCCTTTCTGTTGTCATAATGCAAGGAAAAGCTACCCGCCGCCAAGCTGCGAGTCGATGTCCTGGAGCGTGCCCGCAACGTCGTCGATATCAGTGCTGACATTTGTCACAGCCTCGCTCGCTTCTTCCACGTTCTTTATCGAGCTCTGCGCGCATCCGCTTATGAATATCGTTGATGCCAGTACGATCGCAATCAGTATCAAAGTTTTCTTGTTCATGTAGTCGCCTCATCCGGCTGTTTGTTTCACAGCCGAGCCTGCTCCGCCTGTTTTTATTACCTGCAGCAAATTGCCGGTGCAGTAGGGGAATATGTCCCTCTCGGGGTTGCTCACGCCAAGGGTGTACTTCTGAATCTTGCACGTCATTTCATACGGCGGGTTTATACCGCTTGCGCTCAGGCTGCTTTCGGGGATGCTGGCGCGCATGACGCACGAGTCGCCCTCAAGTCCGTCCAGTTCGACAAGCATGCCGCGCGTTCCGTCCGGCATGAATGTGACGGGCTGGCATACCCGTATCGCCCGGTCAAAGCAGCTGTTGTCGGTTCCGCAGTCCTTTGTTGTCCCGCTCTTGATATGTTCGATGTCGTCGCCGCTGCTCAGCATCACGTACAATATGTCCTTTATGACAACGTCCTTCAGGTACCTGACATCCTGCTTTATCTGCAGCAGCTTGTCCGCGTCAATGCTGTCCAGGTTGTCGCGAATCTTAGTCTTTATCTCGTCCACCTTGTCTTTCGCCGAAGAGAACATGTCCGACACGCGCCTGAACCGGTTCTCCTCAGGGGAGCCGGCGGATTTGTAATAGTCCGCGATGTCATTTGTCTTCTTCGCCAGCTTGTCAAATTCAAGCCTCAGGTTCTCCAGCTTTAATGCAATTGAAAGCATCTCCGTCGGGCTTGGCACTTCCTTTATGTCTTCCACAAACGAATCCGAGACCTCTCCGCGCGTGAGGCAGCTGGCGAATGACACGCATCCGTCGTCGTCATGTCTCACGACAAGCTGCCCGCCGTTTTCCCCGCACTTCTGGTAAGCGTCCTTGGGCAGGTCTTTTTCACATTCGCTTTCTTTCCGGGCGCATGTGAACGACGGGCATCCGTTCTCGCCTACCGACGTTATTATGTTGCCGCCCCTGTTCCTGCAGTCTTCCACAGACTCCCTTGCAAGAGGCTTGCAGCCGGTGCTTCTTTCAATGCACTTGCCGATCTTACAGCCGCCCTCGAACGCCATGACGCCCGTCAGGTTGAGGCTCCTGCATTTTTCAAGCCCCATTGAAATGTCATCCGGGGAGGGGCATCCTGCAGGTGCGGCAAATATTGAGGATGCAGTATCCTGCCCGTCCAGGTCGCACTGGAACATATCACAGCTGTTTGCGCCCCTGATAACCGACGGCTTGCCGCCGATGTTTATGCACTTCTCTTTTGCCCCGCTTTGAATGGGCGGACATATTACACGGTTCTCGCATATGATGCGCACAAAGCCGTTTTCAGTTGCCTGGGTGCATCCCAACGGCAGGTTTCGCACGGGTATTGGGCATGTTCCGCATGAGCATCCGGATTCGGACCGGTAGCAGTTTACAAGTGAGCCGTCGCCGCATGTCTTGCTTACGGGGCATTCAGCTCCTATGCAATCGCGGCAGTCTGTCCCTTCGCCTTTGTCGCATACGCCGTTGTAGTTGCAGCTCTGTTCTGTCTGGCAGTAGGAAGAAGCAATGTTTCCATAAACATCGTACCTGCACTCGCAGCCTTGCGGGCACGCCGGTGCGCTTCTAGGTCCGCCTCCTCCGCCGCCACTGGAACCGCCGCCTCCGCCGGAGCCGTTCGAAGGCGCTCCGTTACAGTAACCGTTTGAACACCCGTAGATGCACACAGTGGTGACGAGCGGATAATCACACGAGCCGGTAGTGGCATTGCAGCTGCCCGGATAATAAGTATTGAGAATATTGCCGTTGCATGAAGGCAACGGTGGAATGTTGCATGTTGCGTTGCCGCAAGCGTTTGTCTGGTTTATGCATACTCCGTTGGAGCAGCCGCCGGAGCATGTCCAGTTAGTGTAGGGCACATAGGAGCAGACGCCGCCGGAGCATATGCCGGGAGAAAAATATCGCGTTATCATGGTGCCGTTGGTGCAGTGCGGCGCAGGCGGATTATTGCAAGTGACGCCCGCGCACGGATCGGCAGTCTGGTTCAGGCAGGCGCCGTTGGTGCAGCCGTATGTGCAGTTGTAAATATAGCTCATGCCGGAATTGTATGTGCTGTTGCAATACATTTCTATTAGATAGGTGTATGGAGATCCGCTGATATAATTCAGGGCATTGTCGTTGGGACTGTCTTTCAGGCAGTAGTCGGTGCGGGTCGGAGGGGTGAGGTGTGCGGCGTCTGTGATAGTTCCCTGTGCATAATAATTAAGTCCGCTGTCCGTGTCGGTACAAGTCTGGTTGTCCCGCGGCGCTCCTGTGCTGTTTCCTGTTGTGTTGCCGCTTCCTGAACCTCCACCAGTGCTGTTTGTGCTGTTGCCGCTTCCTGAACCTCCACCAGTGCTGTTTGTGCTGTTCAGGCATGCGCCGTTGGAGCAGCCGCCTGTGCAGTTAGCCATTGACCACGAGTAGGAGCACACGCCAAGGTTGCAAGTCCCGGGAAGAGTATAGGTCACGAGATTTGTGCCGCTGCAGTAAGAAGGGTACGGGCTGTTGCACGTCACGTTGGAGCAGGCATTCTGGGAAACGCATGCGCTGTTGTAGCAGCCGTATGGGCACAGCGCCGTGGACGAGGAATAAGAACATACGCCGTTATTGCAGGTTCCTGTGGAATTATAAGTTCTCAGGTAGCTGTCCTCGCACAACGAAATAGGCTGCACGTTGCAAGTCACGTTGGCGCAGGGATCTGCCGGAACCGCGGACAGCGAAGCGCTCACGTTCGTCGTCTGGTTGGCATAGAGATAAACAAGATAAGTCCAGTCATAGTATCCAGCCAGTGAAATCTTTATGTTGACGGAATTGGGCGGGACGGTGACCTGAACGCTGCACGGCGTCTGCTGGCAGTAAACCTGCCCGGTGTTGATATTGCTCACGGTCGCGCCGCTTGGTGTCGACGTCACTGACAGGGTGGAAGAATCTGCATAAACGACGGCAGAAAATGCAATGAACACAACAAGCGCCAGAAACGCTTTACGCATTCGATAATATTATTTTATGCGGTATAAATAATTTTTAAAAATGTGATTCCTTTGAATTACGCAAAAAATAACATCCTTATCAGTTCCAGCCCGTACAAGCCCGCATAGGCAAGGGCGATGTGCAGCAGTATCTTTCCGGCGAGCGTTGCGACGAAGAACTTCTTCACGTCATACTTGATTGCCCCACATATCACTCCTACTATGTCATCGGGTAGCGGCGTGAGCGCGAACAGGAATATTATGACGGGCCCTTTCTTCCTGGAGAACCATTTCTTGACAAGCTTTGAGTACTTGTTCTCTTTTTTCCTGGATATCTTCTTTTTGCCGTAAAGCAGCCCCAGTCCTATCAGATAGCCGACAAGTTCGCCGATGGCGGAGCCCAGCCCCGCCACGATGCCGACAAGTATCGGGTTCAGCGTAGTGCCTGCGGCGGTAACGATGAGAAAAGAAGGCACGGGAAGCAGCACGGATGCGGAACCTATCAGGCTGGCAAGAAAAACGCCAAGGTAGCCGAAGCTTACCACAAGCCCTATCAGGAACGACGCGTCCATGATAATAGTTCGGGGCTGAATTTAAGAAAACAGCGAAGCTCCGTCTTAAGAAAAAAGTCGGTATTAGAACTCCCAGGTCTCGATGAACCTGTCCACAACGGTGTCAAGGAAGCTCGACTTGTGTGCAACCAGGTATTTTACAATTATGTCCGGCTCGTTTATCTTGTAGAAGCGGAAGCGCCCCTTCTTCTTTTCGGATATTATGTTCTTCTCCTTGAGCTGCTTGAGGTACCAGGAGAGAGTCGAGAACGATATGCCCGTGGCTTCGGCAATCTTCAGCGGCGTGGAGCGCTTCTTCTCCAGCAGGAATATGAGTATGTGGCGCATCTTCGTGTTGCGCAGCAGGTTGAGGACGCCTTTCTCTTCCTCGCTCCAGTTCTTGGTAAGGGGGTAGTAGCGCACATAGTTCTTGTCGCGCTCGGTGCGTATGAGCCCGTTCTTGTGGAGAAAGTGGATGTGGTAGTCTATGGAGCCTGTCGCGAGCCCCGTGCGCCTCTGTATCTCGCGGAAATGCAGTCCGGGTGATTCGGCGATACAGTTGTATATCTGCCTGCGGACGTCTAAGTCTAGGGAGTGATGGCCGTTCATTAACATGACATCCTGTTGTTTGCGCATCCGCTATTTCCTGAAGAGCGCGTAAAACAGCGAGAGCAAAATCAGGAACTCAAGCGTGGACACCGAGATTCCTATGTACGTGTAGCCTCCCAGCAGGAAATTGTCCACCAGCCTGAGGCATGCCATTATCGTGAACAGGAAGAACGCCAGCGACACGAAGAACAGGCGCGGGCTGTTCTTCTTGCCGTACGCCATGGACGATATAACGGCAAGCCCTGCCGCCAGGATGAGCACAAGGAAAAGCGTCACGTCGAAGAAGCTTATCTTGTGGTCCCTGCCTCCGCTGTCCAGCGAAAATCTGCCGCTTGAAATGCCTTCAACGGCGAAAAGGTACGCGCCCGTGAGGATTATCAGCACGAGGTAAAGCGCAACCAGCTGTTTGCTTGACATATGGGAATTATCTAGAAGCAGGCTTATAAATTTGACGTAGAATGTTCTGGATATGCTGCACTATGAGTTCGGCACTGGAATAAGAAACCCGTCTCCTTTCTTCGAGTTGAATCAAAGGTATTTCGGGAATTATGCAGGAAGCGACTTTCACGATTTCCGCATGCGCCTGCGGAGGACAAGAGACGGCATAGCCGGCGCGTATTTCAACGGCGAGCCGACGGCTGTTCTTCAGACTATGCGATTTCAGTCCGGCGGCAACAGCCTTGAAATACCGAAGACGTCGGGAGAGCTTACCGGCGGCGAGACGTACATGAACTACGATCCTGCAGGCAACACACTTGTGTTCGTGACGTTCACGGTAGAGCCTTCGCTGCGGCATCAAAGCGTCAACGGATCGCACCTTACGGATGCCGCTCTCAAGGACCTCATATCACATTACGACGGCGTGGAGTTCATGATAACTTACAGCCCGGCTACAAGGGCGGCTGTGAAGATGCATCTCAGGCACGGTGCAAGGCCCGTCATGAGGCTGCCGAAGGCAAGGCCCGGGCTGGTTATAGACGGCGCGCCTGCCGAAGACGTCGTGGTGATGGGTTACGAATGGCCGTCTTACGACATGTCAATTCTCGGCGACTTTAAAATTGAGGCTTAATTTCCGTAAGCGCGCCAATTTTCGATGGTTGCACAAAAACCGTTATTAAAGACGCAAGCCGTTTCTTGACAGGTCGGAGCGCCTTTCTGTTTCGTTTTTTGTTCTGCCTCGAGCTCATTTTTTTCTGATTGAACAGAAGTTGATGTTTTCTTCCTAAGAACCAAAGAGCGCCGCAGGTTATAGCTCTACAAGGAAATAAACAGCGTATTACTTCCTTGTGAGCTATCTGTGAACTCACAATTCATGTCCGAAATCTTTTGTGGGTTCACTATATGTAGAAACAGTCTGATGCTTTATTTCTTCTCAATCAAGACGGCATTTACAGTTCCTTCCTGTCCGGGCCTGCTGGTAACCCGCGCCTTGCCGAGTTCCGTCTGTATGACTGCGCCTTTCGTGATTATGTTTCTTCTTACGAACTGGCTGTCCGCACTGTTCTCTGCAACGGAAAGTATCTTGACTTTTTGATGTTTTCCATCCACCGAGACGTTGGCGATGTTTATGGAAAGCGCTATTCTTTTCGTGTTTCCGCCAAGAGTCCGCTTCTGCTTTATCTTTGGCTCCGCTATTCTCGTAGGCAGGTAGTCGCGGCCCCTCTGGAGCCTGTTCTTCTTGCCGTGCTTCTTAATCGCGCCGCCGGTTGTTTTCTTTCTCGGAGGCAGCTGCCACTTTGTCATACACACCTTAAAATCTCACATCTATTTAAGCATATGCGGGAAATTAAACATCAGTAAAATTTTTTGAAATTTGGAGGACTTTTATGGAACGGCCTATAGACGTTTTGAACAACGCAAAAGGCAAGAGAGTTTTGATAAAGCTGAAGAAGGGCGGGGAAATTTCCGGCATTCTTCAGGCTATGGACCTTCACCTGAACATGTGGCTCGAAAGCGCCGAACAGGTGTCCGATGAGGACAAGGTGAAGCTCGGAACTATTCTTGTGCGCGGCGACAACATACTCTACGTCTCACCTGAAAAGAGCGAATAATTAAGCCTTTTTCTTTGGAAAAGAAAAATCCTTGGGAAAAAGAAACATATTATTAGATGAATCGCTAGCGCCCGTGATTAAATATACTTTTTAAGCTTTGTCTTTCAAGTAACAAAAGATAATTGCAGGGTTGAGAAGATGAGTAAGGGAACATCAGCAAGGGGAAAATTCAACAAGATAACGCATATCCGTTGCAGGAGATGCGGCCGTCATAGTTATCACATCCAGAAGAAGGAATGCAGCGCGTGCGGTTATCCGATAGCGAAGCTGAAGCACGACTCATGGAAATGGAAGCCGATCAACCGCTCAGGAAGAAAGACGATAGTGCACAAGCACCAGAAAGTGAAGACGGCGCGCCAGGGCCGCCACAAGAGCGGAAAATAAAAAGCTATAATTATTCAAAGTCCTCTATTGGCCCACTCTTTCCTGGGCTCTGATTCTTCTTTCATGAGAAAAAACGCGTTTTCTGGCCTGCCTTAATGCCTTCGATATCTCACCCACATACTCGGGGTATTTTAGCATGTATTCTGCGCTGTTATCTGATAAGTATTGCCCGATGCCGCGCAGGAGCCCGTCCGCCCTCCATGTCCGCTGAGCGGTTGTCGCATCTTTTGCGTATTTTGTAGCATGAACTATCTGATAAAGAAGTTTACAGGGACTCTTCAATGACATGTCAAATGTCTGAAGCGCACAAATATAAATCTAACGTACAATACTTCCAAGTTGAAGGGCCTGTAGCTCAGCCTGGTAGTGCACGAAATGCTTCGCATTTCATACGCCGCTAGCGCCTGCCTCTTAATATAGAAAGAAGTTTTTGGTTAAGCTTTTTTCTAAAAAGGTTAGCAGGATGTCGCGAGTTCGAATCTCGTCGGGCCCACTGAATTTCAGGTCACTCTATGAGATTATTCCTCACGAAAATATGTCTCATTGAAGCAGTCGTCGCACATCCCGTCATGCCAGTCCTTGTTGTGCGCGGAGATTTTCTTGTTGCATTTCTTGCAGTTGTAATTCATCTCCTCGTCATGCTTCATGTGGAATGTCCGTTTCTTCTTCTCCCAATCTTTCGAACTCATAGATTGCACAAATGAGCCTTCCGTCCAAAATTCTTCACCGTCTTTTTCTTCGTCCATTCTTATCACAGCAATTCAATAAACTCTTTTTCAGAAATTTCAGCAGCCTTGAGTATTGCTCTCAGTGTTCCTCTGTCTATCTCATTGTGCATTGGAACTGTAAGCGGTCTTTTTATTGGATGCCGCATGTGGACATGACTGCCTTTCTGGTCACGAATATAATAGCCAATCTTAGAAAGAGCCTTTATTGTTTCCTTGCCCGAAACAACAGGAAGTTTCATAACTTAACCTGTACATCTGTTACTTTGCCGTGCGTTGGCTGAGTTATAGGTATACCATCCTCCGCCAAAGCTTCGAGATGCAGTTCAATGGCTTCCTTTATGTTTTCCTTTGCCTGAGCTTCTGTCTTTCCCTGTGAAATACACCCAGGAAGAGATGGCACCGTAGCTACGAAATAGCCATCTTCGCCTTTTTCGATTAAAACTTTGAATTTCATATTATCACTGGATATACTTCGCGCAGATAATATTTAAGGCTTGAAGTCAATATTAGAAATGTCGCTACCTAGGTTTATTACTCCATCCGATATTCAGATTTGTATCACCCAGACGGATTTCAAAAGCGTTCCACGTCGTGCCCACTTTTTACTATAAGTCTTCGGGTTTATTTTAATTCGCCCCCATAACTTTATTCAAGTTCGCATTATTCGTTTGCCAGCCGGTCGGCCGTTTACTTGACCTTTGCCGCCGGCTGACTTTGATGCGCGCGTCTTCGCAGCAGTCATTCCGCCGTCTCTGCTTATTTTTGCCATTTTAATTACCCCCTTATAGCTCTACAAGGAAGTAAACAGTATATTACTTTCTTGTGAGCTATCTGTTAACCCAGAATTCATGTCCGAAATCTTTTCTGGGTTAACTATAATTCTTTGTTATTCCATGTCTTTCATTCTGGAGTCTTTGCAATCCTTACTGAGCTCTCAATAAAATCGTTATCTGATTTTCAGGATTCCCATCAGAGCCAGGGCTACAATAGCCAATACTACAGCTCCAAGAAGTCCGAATATAAGCCAGCCAGCCAGAAACGCTATCACTGAAACCACTGAAATCTTGGACCAGTCCATGCTTATTTTGTTTGCCATATAAATCACATCCTCAATTAGTAATACCCTTTCCTTTCTTTCAAGCCAATTCGCCAGCAGTCAAAACACCGTGTATTATAACTTCTGTGCTCACTAAACCCTCTGTTGCATTCGATGCATACTTTCATGCCTATCACCATTATCGAAAAATTTCAGTAAAATTTGAAAAGGTAAAAATTTCAATAGGGACAACATGGTTTTGGCGACTGAATCCCGGAAATTTTATTCAGATTACTGTTAATTTCCAGAAAGACTGTACACGCCAAATCTGCAACCCAAAACCACGTTGCTAACGAATCAGAAACACGTTAATGACAAATTAGCATTTCAGGTTATCCTTGGAAGGATACGAGTCTCTTCCGGCAAAATCGCCGGATTGTGTCAGTCGGCTCCGGACGAGCCTTGATTCCATGTCATCCGCCTATCAATGTGAACCAAATAATAAATCGTGATACTATAAATTTGGTTCACTTAAAGCGTTCCAAGGTATAGTATCTCGATTTTTTTTCTTGGAACGCTTTAAATCAGTCCTTGATCGAAGATCAAACATTTGGCATAGGATAAAACGGTAAGAATCTGGATTGCATCTGCCATATCGATTGCGTCAATGAAGAACTTCTTTCTATCCTTATTTTTTTGTATCTCATGACTCCCACCTAACCTTACATCTACTGACTACTACTTAAAGCGATGTAATTTTCATTACTTTTTAGTGAATACCAACATAGTAACACAAATGCTATTTCAGTTGCACAGTAAAAATTTATTGCACTAAATGTCATCACATGAGACAAATTTCCTTCGTTTCATAAAATGCACTAATTTTCAGCGATTGCACCAAAAGCCCTATTTATGCAGAAATTGATAGTTACAGCAGACCTCCCGGATATGTTCTGGTAAATGCATGACGTACATTGTGCGTCTGTTTGTTCGGCAAGACGTGGTCTGAAAAAAGAAATGTTGCACCCCCTAAGCCCTGAGGAAGTCCAGGACGACGTTCGGAGAACGTCTTTTTCTGGCTCCCGGGGTTTTCCCCTTTTTTCTCTCGAAAGCAGTTATATAACACAAAACAATAGAATATTATGCCCAAGGGTATGGAACTCCCTCTTAACGTGATAATATTCGTCGCCGTAGCGCTGCTGGTGCTCGCAGCCATAGGAGGCTTCTTCTTCGGATTCTTCAACGACGACAGCGTCAATAACAAGAAGCTGTTCCTCGAAGGCTGCGCATCTTTGCGGGCTTTCCACGACTGCGACCACAAGGAAGTCAACAGCATCAGCGTTGAGGAGGCAAATTTCGGCTTCGTATGCGGCAGGAGCGGTTTTGGCGACACTGCCCAGTGCGCGAAAGCGTGCGGCTGCTATGTGCCCGACGGCGAAACGGGGCAGAGCTTGTCTGCAGTGAACGCAGGCTCTGACTCGCTGTACATATACACAAGGCCGGGGAGCGTCTGACATGAAACTGGTATTAATCGCGTTTGCATTGCTGCTTGCAGTTCCCGCCTTCGCGGCGCAGGGAACAACATATGGGAATTGTGATAATCCGCTGAGTTCGTCTTCTGCAGCCTACAATTGCTATGACAAGACAGAAACTCCCTACTGTCCGGGAGAGGGACTTACCTACGTGCGTGGATGGTGTCCCGGCGGAAACAACATACAGTGCTGCGCGCCTGCAGGCACTCCCGAAGGGCCGAGGGTGGGCGGTCCAGGACTGGGCTATGTTGGATACTGCGATGCGCCTCTCGGCACTTACAAATGCTACGACATAAACAGGCATTCATGTCAGGACGGGCTTACGTATGTGAGAGGCTGGTGCCTTGGCGGGAATGATATCCAGTGCTGCGCGTCTCCCGGGACGCCGGTTGGCAGGCGCGTTTACGGCCCCGGTATCGTCACGAGCCTTCCGTCCAACGTGCAGGTGCAGGACTTCAGATTCTTCCTTGACGGCACGGGCACATGTACATACTCCGTGAAGAGCAAGGATGTCGAGACGAAGCGTGACAGCGCGGCTTGCGGCTCGTGGGTAACCATAACGGTGGGCCCCAACGGCGACTGCCGCGACGAGGGGGAGAACGTCTGCACCGTTGCAAACGGCGGGGAGAGCAGGACATTCAGCATAACATTCTACCGCCCGTCCGGCGCGTACGGATCGTGCAGAAAATACACAACAAGCCAGTGCATTGACAAGGCGGAATGCACAGCCACCGGCGGCACGCCTATCAGAACTTACTGTCCAAGCGCGCCGAGCAATATCGAATGCTGCATATACCAGCAAACCTACGCGGCGTCCGATTCTTTTGCGTACGACGCAACAGGCACGCTTTCACTGTCGGAAATCGACAACCGGCTAAACCTGATAAGCCAGAACTATGACGCGAAAATAATAATTGAGATGGTTGATGAAATACCGCCTGATGCGGAACAGAGCATGCTGAACAGGTTTGATTTCAAGTACAAGCTTCACCAGAGCGGAAAGAAGCTTACCATGATAATACTTTACGGCAAGGCGAGAAATCAGTGGCACATCCTGCGCGGCTCGGAGAATTGCGGCGTCGAGGAGGCTACGCTCAGGAAGATAATATCCGACGATAGCGTGGGAAAGAAGGCGGAACTGAAGCAGTACGACGAGGCATTCAACAATCTTGTGAGATTGCTGGAAGCTGTCATCGCAGAAAAATCTGCCTCTGGTGACGTCTGCCGCGAGAAGTTCGACGTGAAAGACTGCAGGACAGAGTGCGACTCATTCCCCGGCTGTAGCATGGAGAAATGCGTCAGCATTGACGGATGCATGTGGAACAACAATGCGCCGCAGGGCGGCGCATGCGAGAACATCTGCCCGGGCGAGCGGCGCACAGAAGTCGTAGTGATGAAGAAGGGCGAGAAATGCAACACGCCGAATGACGACGGAGGCGTCGTGCAACTTGATTGTAACGACGTTTACCTTTGCAGGAACGGAATGCCCGACAATCCGATAAAAGCCGCAGTTAGCAAAACCACGGCAAGCGCCGGCATATCAAGCCAGTGCGAAGGCATACCGCAAACTTTCATAGACAAGTATAACGCCTACAGGGACGTCATCAACTCGAAGATAGAAAAATACCGTATGACGTTAACAGACAGTCCTCAGGCATTAGTCGCCGCGCTTATCTCCAAGGAGTCCGCGTGGAACGAGAATGCAGAGAGCGGCTCGTCCACGGGCATAATGCAAATCAACGTTCCCGTGCATCCGGAGTGTGACCAGCAGAAAATACGCGAACATGACGTTGACGCAACAATAGACTGCGGGGTGAAGTACCTCTCTAACCTTGCAAGGACGCAGGCAGGAGACGTGGGAAGGAAAGTGTACGACTGCAAGGGCAAAACATACGGCACTATAGAAGAGGTTGTTCTTCGCTACTACAACGGCTGGCCGGCGCGATGTCTGAACGACCCCCTGCGGGAAGATGAGAATTTCGTCGAGGACATAATGGGACAGAGGGAAAACCCGAGGTACACGGCAAATTACCAAAGATGGAAGGCGTGCCTTAGCCGGCAGACTGTGAATGAGGACAATTCCTTCGTGCTGCCGGAAGGCAGGCTGGAGATAACCGAGAAAGCGACAAAAGGTGCGGCTTCGTCATGCAATATAGCCGGCAACTACTGGCTCGGCATCAACAACAACGAGCGCAGCTTTCAGTGCGTCGGCATGCACGACACGGAGTGCGACGATATTTCAGGCGTATTCGGCAGCGTCGCGGCAGGCACGCGCGTCACAGTGAAGAGCAGCAGCGTCCAGTGCGGCTCTGTATGCTCCGGAATTCTTGAAAGCATGGGGAGCATTATCGACTCGTCAGGGTGCCAAAAATCCTGCGCGCGGATGGGATGCATGTGGTCCGGCGGCGCGTGCGTGCCGGCATCTTTGTGCAGCCAGGAAGCAAATGTCTATGGAGAGGTCGGGTTTGACATAGTTGGAATCGATCTTTTCGGGGAGGACACGGCATGAAAATTGTATATTTTGTGTTAATCCTCATGATGCTTCCCGTCGTTTACGGGATTAATGCGGCGGCGCCGTGCCAAAAATACTCATGCTTTGACACGTCTGCCGCGAACTTTGAATGCCCCTCAGGGCTCGAGAAAATAAGGGGATGGTGTACGGGCCCGAATAAGATACAGATGTGCGGGCTGCCCGGCACGCCGGAGGGTCCTTATCTGAAGAGCAGTGAAGGAACCGGCACAAAGGAAAAAATTCTGAAAGGGGAGTACACGTTCTGCGGACCGTCAAGGAGTGAGGAGCTTACGGGTGTCATAAAAACCTCGGACTTCACTGTCAGGATCGAGGGGAACACCGATTGCGGATATTGGGTTGAGAATAACGGAGTCAGGACTCGGGAGGTGACATCTATCGAATGTGATTCGGAAGTTGTCATAAGAGTAGGAAGTGACGGGGACTGCAAGGAATCCGGAGAGTGCATCGTATGGTCCAATGGCGGAATTTTTGGCATGACGCACAGGGCAGGAACTTTCGAGATAAGCACAACAAGATGCAGGTCGCCAAAGGAGGAATTTTACTGCATGGACACCGCACTGTGCAAGTCAAAAAGCGGAACGCCTGTCAAAGGGCTCTGCCCGGGCGCTGCCGGTAATCAATGCTGCATAATGGGGGAGGAAACAAATCCTGACGATGAATCGCCGGACTACCTGAAAGACCGGGCAAATATTCTGACAAATGACGCCGAGATTAAAAAAATCCTGTCGGATATCTATAAGAGAAAAAATGTTCTGATTATTATTGAAACCTTGAATTCTATCGGTGCTGACAGCGCATTGCTTGTGTCAAAAAAATTCACTGAAAGAGAAATGAGAACTCTTGGGACGCCGGCTCTTAACATGGTTATTTTCTATGGAAAGAAGGAAAACAAATTTGTGATAGGGCATTCGTCAAAATGCGGTGTCGTTACGGGGGAAATTGACAGGATAATCGGGAAGGAAGAAATAAAGGCGGCTATCCAGAAATCTGACTACAACAGGGCGTTTGTCGCGCTGATTAATTCGATTTCAGGCATGATAAGTTCGAAGGATCCGAAATCAATCTCATGCAAAGACAATTCAGAAGACTGCTCATCATGCGGCTCAGGGCTCTTTGGCTTCATTTCAGGCTGTTCAAAGAGTTCCTGCGAGAAGTTGGGATGCTCATACAACAGCAATTACAAAATATGCACCGATATAGAGGTTTATGAAACTGCAGGCACAATTCCGGAAAGACTCAGCTCGGTTATGGGGGGTTTCAAAGGCTTCATAAGGAAAGACCCTCTTTGCCTTGGCGCGAACTGCGCGCAGTATGTAACAAGAGTCCATGAATATGTTTTCGGCATAGGGAAACATTTCATTACGGGCGTCGGCGGAAATGCCTGGGACATGCCGGAGAATATAGAAGAACACGGCGGCACGGCAACGAAATTTGACTGGAGGAACGGTGAAATATTTACCAACTACGACATAATGGAGCCTGGCGACATAATAGGTTTCTATTATTCAGGCAGCGATTACAGGGCTGACAAGGAAAAAGGCCGCGAACTTGGCAACACACCTGACATTGATTTCACGCACGCTGCAATGTACCTCGGAAAGCGCGGCAGAGAGCACATAATAACGCATCTTTTTCATCCTCCCAAAAGCAGCGAAGATCCTGTAAGAATAGAGTCGCTTGAAAATTTTCTGGCAAGATTCGGCAGCAGCTTCAAGATAAGGTTTTTAATGAAGCCAAACCGGGAGAAGCTGTACAGGGTAGTTGAGAACTATAACCCTTCATTTGAAACAAAGGTGATAGAGGAGGGTGACACGCTGCGTTCGGTTGTGCCCGGGATTTTCGGCAGCAGGAAAGAGGAATACATGTGGTTAACGGCGCAAATTAATTCACTTGTTGAAAATTCAAATATCGAAAAGTACGAAGGAAACACGATACGGATACCGCAAAATATTCCGGATAAATATTCTTATCAGTACGCCAGCCTGGGGGCAGAGAACCAGGATTTGATTATGCAGCTTGAGAAATCCATAAAGGAAAAATACGGAAAACCGGATGCGCGCGAATGGGCGGTCGCAATTGTCAATACTGCGAAATACAAGAAGCCTGAATATGTTTCTCTCATTGCGTCTTTCACTGGACAGGAATCAAAATTCGAGGCGAACCCGTTCAACGTCAAGGAAGCCGCCGCGAAGACTCAGTATTGGTTCCAGGATCTTTTCAGAATGAACACGGGAGGCCCGACGCTGGGATGCATGCAGATACGGCTTTGCAAGGCTGCGGTGCTGACAGGTGTGCCGCCCCGGAGGATGGGAGACATATACAACAGCATGCTCACTATGAACGGCTGCCTCCTCTACGGAAACAAGTACGTGGAGGAATTGGCAGGCATATACGCCCCCAACGGCGCTTTCACTGACGCGTCTCTCATGTACATAGCGGGCGACTACGCTGCCGGAGAATATTCCTCAAGGAACGCGGCGCTGCAGAAGCAGCTCAACGAATTGATGAGCAGTAATCTTGTGCTCGACGGCGACATGCTGAGCTATGAGGATACGTGTCCGCCGGAACCTGTCGACAGGCCAAGCAATACCGAGCTCGTAGTAAGGGATTTCCTGAGCGCGCAAAATATCCAGATGACGAACATCCAGGTTGGCAACGAGCTGAGAAAGGAGAAGACGAAGGCGTTCGAGCAGACGACAGTTTATAGGGAAATCAAGAAGGCATGGAAGAGGAAGTTCGGAAAGGAGCCGGACTATGCGATAGTTCCTGAAGCCAAGAAGCGCAAAGACGGACAAACCTCAAAGACATACGCGCAGGCGACAAAAAACAGCTACAATTTCTATTGCACAAATTTGTTTTGCAAGAATCCGGTGCAGGTGACGGCGGATGTCGATGCGCTGCATCTTGGAACTAATGCCTGATTACTTAACTATGTTCACGGCGCTGCCTTTCACGACAATCGGAAAAATCTTGTCCATAGCTTCGTTGCTGATGGCGACATAGCCGTCTGTCCAGTCCTTGCCTGTTCCGCCATAGCCCTGTATGCCGAACGGTCCGCCAAGCTTCGTGTCGTAAGCAGGATGTCCCCTTCTTATCCTGTAATAAAGATCCCTCACAATATCCCGCCAGCCTACGGCGCCGGCCCTTGCTCCGGCGGACAGGTCGTCTTGGGTCGGATAATCCAATAGAAGTTCCTTGTATCGTCTTGTCCGATTTATCCCGCGTTTTTCAAGGACTTTATAAGAGCCCTCGGGCGTGCAAGTGTCTATTGCGTCCGATTTGTCCCTCATGTCTGTGCAGTCTTTTCCGAAGTCGGCCGGAAAAGAGAAAGCAAGCACTTCATTCTGGTAAACCATGACTTTTCTTTCGCTCTTGTCAATAAGTATCGAAGCCGAACTCTTGAAATTATCAGTCGCTGTTCTGGCTGTTGCATCGTTCTGTGCCGGCTGTGCAAGATAAGTCAAAGCAGCGGCAGCTGCGAGGAATTTCTTCATCTTTATCGCCTCTCCGAAATGCCTATGACGCCGGGTATTGGGACTTTCACGCTTTCCACGAGCCTGTCCAAGAACTGTATGCCAAGCATTTTTTGTTCCTTTCCGTATGTCGCATATCTTATCCCGCCGCGCTCGATATACATTTGTGCCGCATGCCCGCCGTCCAGATTCAGTGCTTTTTTCACGTCAAGTCCGCTGTCGCGCAGTGCACGGGCAAAGCCGGGAAGCGTCAGGTTATTGTCCTCGGTGGTGACCGCCAGTATCCTTCCATGCCCGTCCTCGCAAACGGCTGTCCGGCTGTCGCTTTTGGAGCCGGAGCCTCCAAGAGTTCCGTTTGCATGAACTAACATGGGCCATGAATTAACCGCAGTGTTCCAGTTGTATTGGTTATACCCCTTTTCATGATCCATGTCTATGAGCCTTGCGTACGGTCTTCTTCCGCTCATTGGTTCGGCAACGAATGCGCCCTTTACGCTTCTGTTGTTTCTGGGCCCAAGAATGCTTCCCTCGCTTATGGAAAGGGCAGCAGGTTCTGTGGACAGTCCGTATCCTCTTACATACCTGTAGAATCCCGCATTGAAAACTGCATCGGCGCCTACATGCCTTCTCCAGTCTTCTGCCGTTTTTCTTCCGTTCCTGTCATGATACAAATCGAATTTGTTCCTTTCAGGGTCTGCCCTGAGTACTGCCAGCGTGTCGATGGGTTTTCCCCTTTCATAAACGCGTATTCTTGAGAATTCAAGCCCTTCCCGGACATTCTCCCAGCTTGCGCTGTCGTATGTGAAAGCAGGCCCGTCTGACGCTATCCCAACAGCGGCTGCGCACGCCGCGCCTGTCAAGAAATCCCGCCGGCTGATTATCATTATCGTATTCTTCTTGCGGTGTATTTAAAGATTCCAATTTTCACTATTTATAAGTAACTACTTTAAATACCCCTAAGGGCATGCGGCGGTGCAGTCGACGCTGCTCGAGGAACATTCGCTTCCGTACCGCAGGCAGCAGCTTTCCCTCTCCACGCTCGCGTAATCGTGCCCGTTGCATATCTTGCACAGTCCGCTGCATTTGAGGTCCATTGACTCAAAACATCCGTTGCAAAGCGAGTAGAGGCAGGAATAAGCCTCCCTGTACGGTCCGTAGAGCACCCTGCATGCCTTGAGATAGTTCTCGAACTCCGGCTCGCGGGTTACTTCCCATGTGCAGTCGCGTTGTGCGTACGTGATGCAGTCGGAATTGAAGATTCTCTCAGCCTCGGACCTGCTTATAGACTCGGTGCTCGAGCGCAGGAAGTACGTGCTTAGCAGGACAAGGACAAGCGCCAGTATCGCTACAATTATAATTATTTTCAGCGGCAGTTCCATTTTATCACCTTATAGTTCTTTTTGGGACACCTAGCTTTTTCTTCCAAAGAAAAAGATCGGTATTATTCTTCCTCGAACCGCGGCAGCTCCTCTTTCGGCTTTCTTCTCAAAGAAATGCCCCTCAGCCTTTCCCTGTTCTTGAATATCAGGAGCGCCGCGACAACGACTATTATTATGAGTATGACAAGCGGCCATGGGTTGGATTCCTCCGGCTGCGTGGCGTCCGGGCACTTCTCCACTATTGTCCATCCCTCGGGCTTGTCGCATGGCGTGGCATATTCGAAGCACAGTCCGCTCGGCGACACCGCGAGCACAGGGAACGCCTGCGGGCAGTTCGTCGCCTTGAGGGTCTTTGTAACTCTCTGGCTTGTGCCCGAATAGTTGGCGACAGCCATGAGCTTGTATTCGCCGGGGTTGTCTATGCGCACCTTGTACAGCAGCGAGACGTTCTTCCCGGCAAGCAGGTTCGTGCTTGCGGTGTGGACAGTGTACGACTTGTCCTCGGCCACGCGTGCCGGCACGCTGATGCTCGACAGGCTCGTGTTGCCTTCCATGCGTACGTTGGTGACGTTCAGCGGGCTCTCCACGTAGCTGAGGAGGCGTAGCCCGTTGATGTTGATGTAAGGCGCAACGATGACGCGCACGTCTATGAGTCCGGTTTTCACGACGTCCTTGACGTCTATTATCATGTCAATGTCCTTTCCTGTTGCCGAGCCGGGCCCGCAATATACTTCAGTACTGTCCTTGCATAGCAGCGAGTTGTTGACATTGTGCACTAGCAGTTCGACAGACTTCATGCCGGGCGCAGACAGCGGCTCCGTGTGGGTGAAGTTCTTCGTGTAAATCATCTTGCTCTCGCCGCCGTTGTCAATCTCCCAGTGCGCGTGAGTTCCGTTGTCCCACATCGCCGCTATCCGCAAGTCATAGCGCCTCGTGGCGGTGTTGTACGTGCAGTTCCTGTCGGTGATTTTTGCGAAGCACGCTCCCTGCGACGATCCGCCTGTCGACGGCGGAGGCCCGCTTCCTATCGGGGGCCCGCCCGGAGGCGGCGGCTCCTCAATGGGCGCCGGCGCAGACACCGTGAAGCCTTCCGAGCCAGACGCCGGGTCGCGAGCCGAGCTGTTCGTCACGTCAACGGCCGTTGCGAAGTATTCATGGCTTCCTTCCGGGAACGTGGAGCGGAAAGTGCAAGGTTGTGACGACGGCGAGTTGGTGCAGGTTTTCCTGAGGCTGCCGTCGACAAATATATTGACCTCCCTGAAGCTGCGCGGTCCGTGCGCGACAGCCGTTAACGTAACCGCGTCTCTCGTGGTTATTTCAAGAGGGTTATGGCTGATATCCAGTATAATATTGGTAGTTCCAAGGCCGCCAGTGCCGTTGGTGCCGCCCGTGCCGTTGGCAACGTTCGTTTGTGTTACAGTGAAGCTTCTTGTGCCTGTTAGAGGATTTGTGACGAAGTTGCCGGCAGAGTCGGACGCCAGCGCAAAATAAGTGTGGCTGCCTGCGGCATAGGACGATGCGTAAGAACATACGAACTCGGTGCAGCTCCTTGCCAGGAACCCGTCAACATATATGTCTACGCGGTTTGCATTGACGCTTGCGGCGCCGGTTATCGTGACGGTGTTCGCAGTGGTCGGGCTCTGGGGGTTGTGCGAAACCGTTAGTGATATGCTGTTGTTTGTAGTGGTTGTCTGGTTGGGTGGAGTTGTCTGGTTCGGCGGTGTTTGGCCTGGCGGGGTTGTCTGGTTCGGCGTGCTGATAGCCCTCACAGTGAAAGACCTTGTTCCGCTTGCAGGGTTTGATACCGAATTGCCGGCAGAATTATAAGCGACTGCAAAGTATGTGTGAGTGCCTGTTGTGTATGTGCTTTCGAAAATGCACGGGGAGCTGCTGCATACCGTCGACAACAGCCCGTCGGCATAAACTTCTATCCTGTTGGCGTTCGAGCTTGCTGTGGCTGTTATTGCTACTGTATCTGCTGTTGTCGGGCTCTGCGGCGAGTGTGATATTCCAAGAGATATACCGCTTGCGTTGACAGTCTGGTTGCCGGTTTGATTCGTGCTTCCTCCTCCGCCTGATGCAGGAATAGTAAATGACTTCGTTCCCTGGTCGGGGTCTGTGTCCGTGCCAACCGTGTTCACTGCGCGCGCGAAATAACTGTGTACACCCGGAGTGTACGATGCTGTAAGCGCGCAGGTTGATGACTGGCAGCTCCTGACGATGAAGCCGTCAACATATATCTCCACTTCAGTGGCGTTGACTGCTGTTGCCGTAAGCATAACTGTCCCTGTTGACGTCGGTGACTGCGGAGCATGACTTATCAGGACAGATGGCGGTGTCGTGAATATTCCACCTCCGCCTCCTCCTCCACCGCCGCCCGGTTCGCAGTCGCAGGCGTTCCATCCGCACGAAGGCGAGCACTGCTGGGTGCATACGCAGCTTCCGCCAGTCTTGTTTATGGTTACGGTTCTTGTGTTCCCATCGGCACACTCGGCTCCGCACTGCCCGCGTGTGCATGAGAATTCATACTGGTCCGGGCTGCATGAACAGTCGGTGTTGCAGAATCCGGCTGAATCGCGGATGCCGAACAGCCGCCCCTGGCAGGTGCTCTGAGCCTGGCTGCATCGCTGGTTGTTGTTTGTGTAGGGCAGTTCGCATTGTTCGTTTGTATCGACAATTCCGTCGCCGCATCCGGTGCATCTCACAGTAACGTTCTTCTGTTCCGGTGCAACGGGCTTGCACCTTGCGTTGTCGAGGACATAGCCTACCAGAGTATGGTTGCCGTATGCGGCTCTTGGACAGTCAAATCTGCTGGTGGAATTTGTGCCGTTCCCGGCAGATGTCAAAGTACACTCTCCGATGTCAAGCGCTGCACATCCCGCACAATTCGCCTGGGACCCTCGCACGTTGCAGGTTAGAGTGGTGTTTGTGCAGGTGCCTGAGACGTCAACCACGAAGGTTTCGCGCGTTGAAACGTTGAATTGAGATGACGCTTCGCTGTGAATTGCCGCAAGCGTGCAGTTGGTCAAAAGTGAGCCGTATGTGCGGCAGCGGGCGTTCCACCTGCCTGCCGAGCTGGCATTGACGTCGAAGCCGAATCCCGTGCTCCCGGCGATGGCGATGCATGTGCCGTTGCCTGATGTCCGTTCGCCCGCGGCGCCTGTGAAGTCACACTGGACATAGCCGTAGTAAGGCGTGTTGCCGACGTTGCTCACGGACACAACTACCTGTCCGATTTCGCCTTTTTCAAGCTGCGGCGCGACTATGCTGTCAATCTGCAGCAGGCCCGAGGCGCCGCGGCAGTAAGCATTATAGGTTGATTCTATGGTTGCGCGCAGCGAAGATGCGCGGAGCCGCGCGGCGGTTGTGTTGGTGATGCCGGGCCACGCTATGACAGCGTCAAGGTAAGAAACGTAGTTTGTCGTGTCGGATATTATTGTCGACAGCGCATCAATGCACGGGCGGATTTCAGCCTTCCGCTGCACTGTCATGTTCGGCGCGTTCAGAGATTCCCTCAGCGCGCTCTGCGCCTTCTCGTATTCATTCCTTGCATTTGAAAAGCTTTCTCTCAGTGCCTTTATCTCGGGCAAATCAACCCATGGACATGCGTAGCTCCAGTTCACTATGCCCCGCAAGGAACTGTTCCCTGTGCTAGCGGCAAGATAGTATACTCCGCGGTTGTCGACGCAGAGCGTCTTGCATGCCGGTTGCTGCGACGTGCACAGGCACGGCTTGCCTATGCCGCAATTCGCCGAGGTGTTAGTATTATTTATGCCGGGAAAAGGGCTTGTCGACGCCCTTCCGGCGGACGCAACGCAGGTTTGCAGGGAAGAGTTCCTGCTGCATACGATGAACTTCGTGTAAGGTACGGTGACGGTTGCCGAAAATTCAAGCCCGTCGTCCACCTCCCTCTCGCAGCGTCCGTTGCAAATGAAATTGCTGTCAGCCGGGCAGTCCGTGCTGCAAAAACGAGATACGCCGGAGGCGTCAGCACCTGCTTCCTCGCCCTGCTGGCATACGCCGTCGCCGCAGAAGTCTATCTCGTATTCTATGAACTCCACTGCGGTAAGCCTGTTGGCGGTGGCGTTGATTGTGAGCCCGTATAGAGCCTCTGTCGCGTTGTTTGGAGATGTGACATCAAGGCGCACATAGCGAGTTTCACCGGGCTGCAGGTTCACGCTGTTCGGCGTGAACACTGCGTTGAATCCTGCGGGCGCGTTTGTGCGCAGGCTTATTGTTGACGGGTCGAAATCAGTCGGATCGTTGTTTGTTATAGAAACATTATAGAGAACCTGTTGTCCAGGGTATCCTCTCTGTCTCCTTGGGCTGGCGGAAATTGTCGGCGAGCCGCGCGATGCGACGATGTACTGCGCGGTTGCCGTGCCGAAAAGGTTGAGCTCCGAGTTGAACAAGCCTACAACTATCGGGTAGCTCGCGTCTGAAGCGGAATCATTGGATGTTACCCGGAAAGGTATTTCTGTTTTTCCGTTTGCCGCAATTGACACGGTGGCCGGTATGTTTATCTGCCAGTTCACCGGTATCTGGTGACTAATCTGGAAGCTCAGCTGTTTGGGGTTCTTGTTTTCTGCGCTGATTTTGTAGTTCAGGGTTTTGCCTGCGAGCGCGGTTTGACTTTCAGGAGAAACGTTCATAATCAGGTTCTTCTTGGTGAAAACAGTGAAAGTGAGAATGACATGGGGATCGGTGCTTCCCTGGCTGGCGCCGCAAACAGGCACGCCGGGGACGCAACGCGGCGTTCCCGAGTCGACACAAGAATTGGGTGCGGTAGCCACCCCGTTGGGACACACCTTGCTGGTTGTGCCGCAAGCCTGGCAGTTCTCATAGCGGCTTGTGCATCCGTTAGAGTCGCAGTTGCGTATCACGTCGCAGATGCTGTTCTGGTTGCACGCCCTTCCCTGAAAGGTGAGCGACGCCGAAGACGGCTGTGAAAGAATAACGGCTGAGAAAAGGATTGCCAGAAGTACAAGTGATGCCATTCCCATTTTGGCGTTCGGTGAGAATTTTTTTCTCATTTTTGGCTCCTTTACGCTAACAAAGTGTTTGTGTATATCTCAGTTAACTTCTTGGCACGCTTGCAATGATGGTGAACTCGCCGTCGGCGCCCGGCGCAATAAACGTGTAACTGAAGTCGCCGTTGCTGTCCGTTGTGGTTGTGTCATCTATGGCTGTGCTTCCATCGGGCCCCTTAACCAGAATCTTCACCTGTTTGTTATCATAGCCTCCGCATGTTCCGGGCAGGCATTTGTACCTTGCATCCTGGTATCCGATTACGGGACCCTGGCAGACAGGCGCAGCCGAAACGTTCGTCGTGTAGGTGCTGCCGCATACAGAGAAGCATTCCTGCTGGTCTTCCGCTGAAGGACAAATGGGTATCTGGCTGAGCGCCACAGTGGCGGCAATGGCATATGGGTTGTATTTGGCAGCATTGTTTGCCGCACTTGCTGATGTTCCTGCGTTGCTGGCGACGGCAGCGCCGGTGGGAGAATAGCTACAACAAGTTCCCTGCGTCCCGCCTATCCAGCATTCTTCCTGACTGCCGGCGTTGCAATTACCGTCCAAAGAACAATACTCGCTTGGGTTTACGCAGTCTATGTCTGCGTTATTGTTTCCGCCGGTGTTCGCGTTTTGATTTGCATTAGTGTTCGTGCCGGGGCAAGTCCTTTTTGTATATCTGTTCGGGCAGCTTACCGACGAACCTATGCAGTATCCCGTGCCTCTCTTGCTGTTGTCCTCGCAGAAGGCATTGTCATTCTGGCTGCAACAGAAGTTCAAATTAGCCCCGCCTCCCTGATTATTGGGATTATTTTGACTGCTCCTTTCCTGAACCTGCTGCAGCATCGAGTAATATAAAAGCGCGTTGCTCTGCGGTGTCCGTCCGCTGTCGCAATTCAATCCTGCCACCGCGCCGTCTATTATACTTGATATTCCTGCACTCATGCACGCCCCGTCGCACGGGGTAAAGCTCGCAGCTATAAGCGCGATTCCTACGATAGTGCGCCAATTCGCTGTCCTGCCTTCCTGCGGGTCATTCACCAGTGTTGTTCCCGCCGGGCAGTCTTCGGCGCTTAATGACGTCCACAAAACGCGGTTGTGCGTATCGCAAGGGATTATCTTTTCTTTCCTGCATGTGTACGTGTAGCCTTCGCAACTATCCGACAATTTGCCCACGTTGCCTGTTATGGTAACCGAGTCGCCTGCCTGAATCAGTCGCGTAGGTGAAGCTGCGCCGGCGCCCACCGTCTGGTTGCCTGCGAACATCGCCGTGATTGTCGCGTTCGCCGCCACTGTGCAGTCGCGCTGGTTCGGCTGCTTTACCGGCGGGTTGGGTATGGCATCGGGTGCATCCCATTGTATGCTCCCCGGCGTGTTTCTCACGGGAGAAGGATTAGTCGCGCTGAAAGAGCTCAGGCTGAGAAAAGTACAGACGCAGAACTCGTCGTCACCGCATTGGTATTGTCCCGGAATCTGTGACAGCGGGAACGGCTCGCGCACATACTGTCCGGATGTACCGGTTGTTTGTGTGCTTGCCATCCATGCGAAGCGCAGAGCTTCGGGGTTGTTAGTGCACTGCCCGAACGGAATCTGCGCAGCTTGTGACTGCACCACTGGAGAGCTGTAGCCGGGATATCCATAGCCGCCGTATCCATAGCCACTCGATACCCTTGTATCAGTGCTGCACGCCTGCCTGCACGGGATGTTTGTATTACGAAGCTGTCCGGTGCCTGTACATACGCACGGTGTGGTTGGGTTTAGGCAGATGTTGGTGAACGATGACGTGCCGGCGGGATTGCAAGTGCCGGCGGTGCCGTAGCCGTTGCCCGAGCAGAATTGGTTGCACGCACTGTTATGTGCCTGGTCGCAGGTGCTGCCCCATACTCCGCCTTGGCGCGAGCATTCATCCCTTGTGCGTATGCTATTTTCTGAATTGTAAGTATTGACTTCTTTCACCGCGCAGCATCCTGCGCCAGGCGTGCCGGGCGGAGCACTAGTTGAATAACAATTGCAATACTGGGTTGATGGACAGCCGTATCCTCCTGCCGACGAAGTCGCTTGGGGATTTGACAGCGGCGTGTTCTCGCACCTGCCGGAACCGAATCCGTCGCCTATGCATGCGCTATTGCACTGGCCGGCTGGTGTCGTGCCTGCAGCTGCAACTGTGAATTTCTGGTCGCGCAGTTCTCCCAGCCTTTGCCCTGCGTTGTTGTTTACAACCAGGATAACAGAATGTTCGCCCTGGGTTCTCGGCGTAAAAGCTATCCTTGCGTCAAATTCGCCCTGAGTCAATGTCGAAGTCAGGAAACTGTTGTAAACTCTTAACCCGCCTGGATCACGAATCTCAAGCTGCGATCTTCCGGGATCGGCATTGGCAGGCAAGTCCCTGAACCTGAGCATCACAGAGCCGCCGACAACTGTCTGTCCAAGAACCTCCATTGTTATTGTGCCCGTCGTGCCGGGCGGGGTGGTGCTGCTGAATGCGGCAGCAACATTTTTTTGTCCGTTCATAATCACCTGGCATATTCCTGTGCCGGTGCAGCCGCCGCTCCAGCCGGAAAATGTCTGGCCTGTGTCGGGGTTCGCCGTAAGCGTTACCGGGGTGCCTGTGTTGAAATCAAATGTACATGTATTGCCGCAATTTATGCCGGGTGGGTTGCTGGTTACAGTGCCTGTGCCTGTTTTAGTCACTGCGAGCCGCTGTTTGCCCTGCGCAGGCGGGTTCGTTGGCGGCGTTGCGCCTGATGCAAAAGTGAAAGAATGCACTCCAGAAGCCGGCGACCTTATGTATGTGCCGTCTGTAAGGCTCATGTCTATCCAGTAATGCAAAGTATCTCCGGCCTTCACATCGAGCCCGAGGTTGTTGCCGACAATGAATGGTTTCTGGCATGATGCCGACTGGCACGAATCAACATACGATGTAGGCTCGTTACTCAGTTTAAACGTTATTTTGAGGGGCTGTCCTATGACACTGTTCTGCAGGTTGGGGTTCCTGGAATAAGTAACAGTGACCGTCTGTCCCACAGGAACGTTCGTTCCGTCAGCCACAGTGGAAGAAGAATCTATGTAAGGTTCCCTGCAGGTCTGCGCATAATTGTTTTTGCAATAGTCATAGCAGGCGCTTAGGGAAGTCTGGGTGGGTATGTCAGTAAGATACAATGTCTGTTCAACGTGCCAGGAATATGAAAATGCTCCTACGCATCTGCCAACGCCATATCTGCCGCCTTTGAGTATGCACCTGTTCTCGAAATCGCGAGACAGGCATGTGCCCCCGTCTGCGGGGGGGCTGCCAAAGGCCCTTGGGAAATCGACGGCATTGACCACACCAGCTCCAATAGTAGGTAGCGGAACGCTAACCATAATCAAGGCGGCCAATATAACTAAGCCTACAAATTTCCCCGATTCCATTGAAATGATATTTGGATTTCCCGATATATAAAGTGTTCAAAGAAAAGGTTTGAATACCATGACTCGGAACGGTTTAAGTGAAGCAAATTTATGATATCATTGCCTTTTATTTGCGTGAAAAACCACTGCCTGAAGGCAGTGGCATCCTGAAGTTTTTGAATAAGATGCCACTGATATAATCGCAGTGTTTTTTATGTCCAACATTCCACACATAATACCACCATCTGAAGATAGGTGGAATGTTAAGACTTCGCATTAAAAAGAATGATTCAAAAAACGGAGTTCTTTTTATCCCGGATTCATTGAAAACTACCGCTTAAAGGCGGTAATGGGCTTTTGGAAAGACAGTTTTCTCACAAAAAACGGCGCGTCACATTATCCGCGACCCGTTCTGGACGCCGGATGCAGGCTCAAGTATGGTGCCGTCCTCGGCAGCCAGTAGCATTCCCTCGCTTAGCACTCCCCTTAATTCGCGGGGCTCTAGATTGACCAGTACGATTATCTGCTGCCCCTCCAGCTGTTCCTTTGTGTAGCGCTGGCGGAGCCCTGCCACAACCTGGCGCTGGCTGTCGCCCATGTCAACCTTGAGTATGTAGAGCTTTTCCGCGTTGGGATGCTCCTTCACGTCGGTGATAGTACCCACTCTCATGTCAACTTTCTGGAATTCTTTGTATGGAAGCATATCATCAACAATAGTTATCGAGTCGTCCGCGGTTTCTTTCGGGACGTCCCCGGATTTAATATATTTCGTCCTGTACTTCTTTACCTTTTCTATCTCGCTGTCCTCTATCTTCCTGAAAAGGATTTCCGCCCTTACGGGGCTGCCTGGAGCTATTGTGAACTTGTCATTTAGTTCGGCTCCGCCTCCTAGGCAGTCCAAAGCTTTCTGTGCGCTTTCCGGTATATAGGACGATAGCAATACTGATATAGGTCTAAGTAGGTTCACGGCAGTATAAAGAGCGGTCGCTGCTTTCTCCCTATCGGTATTCACGGTCTCCCACGGCTTGCTGTCCTGAAAGTACTTGTTCACCAGAGAGGCAAAAGCCAGCGTCTCTTTCAGCGCCTCCCTTAACTTGACTTGCTCTACCAGTTCTTCCACTTTGCTTATTGTCTTTTCCAGGTTCCATTGGAGATTGCGCTCCGCCTCGCCCAATGCGGGGGTTGGCACAGCCCCGCCGAAATACTTCTCTATGAAGTAGGTTGTCCGGTAGAAGAGGTTGCCGTAGTTGCCTATAAGCTCGCCGTTCACGCGGCTCTGAAAATCATTCCAGTCGAAGTTGGAATCCTTTGACTCCGGCAGGATAGATGCAAGGTAGAACCGCCAGTAATCAGCCGGAAACAGCTCGAGAGCCTCGTCGCTGAAGAGCCCGACTCCTTTGCTCGTGGAGAATTTCTCGCCGTTCCAGTTGAGGTATTCATAGCCGGCGAGGTGATGCACAAGGCTGTAATTTGTGTCGCGATGCTCTGAATCACGCGCCGCCAATAAGATAGCCGGCCATATTATTGAGTGAAAAGGTATGTTGTCCTTTCCCATGAACTGATAAATTCGCGAGTCTTTCCAGTAGCTCTTCCAATCTCCGATTATTTTTGCGTCATGCGCATCCTTTGTCATAGAAATATATGCCGTGGGCGCGTCGTACCAGACATAAAATATAAGATGCTCGTACCCTTTGAGCGGCACCTGTACGCCCCACTTCAGGTTGCGTGTTATGCATCTCTGTTTTAATCCCGTCTTGAGCCAGCCCAGGGCGAGGTTTCTCGTGTTGTCGGGCCAGTGGCTTTGCTGCAAAATCCATTCCTTCAGCCTGTCTTCAAGAAGAGGCAGGTTGAGAAAAAGGTGCTTCTCCTTTCTGAACTCTATCTCCTGCTTTTTGCACACGTTGCATCTGGGATTCTGCAGCTGTTCCGGGTCCAGCACGGTGCTGCATTTCTCGCACTGGTCGCCCCTTGCGGAATCGTATCCACAGACGGGGCATGTGCCGATTATGTATCTGTCAGGAAGGAAGCGTTTATCATGCCTGCAGAAAGGAACAATGATGATGTCTTCCTTGATGTAGCCGTTCTCGTAACCGGAGAGGAAAAGGTCCCGTGTGATTTGATGGTTGCTCTCCGACGACGAGCGCCCGAAGAACGTGAAGTCAAAATTCCACTTTGCGTATATGTCCTTCTGTATCTTGTAATACTTCTCCGAGTATTTCTCCGGCGTCAATCCTTCTTCCAGCGCAGCAAGCTCTACAGCTGTGCCGTGTTCGTCGGTGCCGCAGATGAATATGTTGTCTACGCAAAAGATGTCCAAGAAACGGTGGAATATGTCAGCCGGCAATATGGAACCGACAAGGTTGCCGAGATGCTTCACGCCGTTAACGTACGGAATTGCCGATGTTATCGTCACTCTATGATGGAATTTGTTCGTTAGCATATCAACCCTTTCTAATTGCCTTTGCTTTTCAGGACAGACGGCTCAAACATTAAAACATAAGCGCCTTTTTCGCTCTTTGTGCAATGCTTCATGCCCTTTGGAACCGTCGCCATTTCACCTTTGGCTAATTTGATGTCTTTTGCTTTTGTCTGAATTGTCATGTGTCCCTTTAGCACGTAGAAAAGTTCATCTTCCTTATGGACATGCCAGTGATATTCGCCCTTGAACAGCGCCATCCTGACAGCCTGGTCATTGAACTTAGCCACGTCTATCGGAGTCCAAGCTTTCTTTATCGCTTTCATCTTCCCTTGCAAATTTATTTTCATGTCAATCTTTGAGCAAAAACTTGTCTATGTGCTTGCGTGCCTGCTCCCTCTTCTTCTGGTGTTCGGTCAGGAATGCGACTATTTTCTTCGTGAGCATGTCTTTTACTTCGCCGGTGCTTATCGCTCCGGACCTGTATCCGTCGAATATTTCCTTTATCTTGTCGTTGTCAGGCTCGAACATATAGTAGAGGTACTGGCAAGCCGCGTCTATGTCCGGGTTGCCTCCCTTCTCCTTGTGCTCCTTCATCGTCGCGCCGCCGCCGCTGAACGCGCGCTGTATTTTCTTCTTCACCTGCTCGGCTGAGTCTGTCGTGAATATTGTCGTCTCCGGCTTGCTCGAGCTCATCTTTCCTTCCGGCCCTTCGAGACCCGGGAGGAACGTATTATGAATGGCGGCGGGCTTGTAGTAGCCGAGCTTGGGAGCTATATCCCTCGTTATTCTCCAATAGGGATCCTGGTCTATTCCCGCGGGTATGAGCACCGGGACGTTCATCTTTTTCAGGTAGCTCGGGAGGAAACACGGGGCTGCCTGGATTGAAGTATAAAATGGCAGGCCGACGTTCGTGCTGTTGTCAAAGCCGAAGACAGCCTTTGCCGTGGAGAACGTCGTCCGCTTCGCAACCTGAAGAGCGATTTTATAGAGGGGCTTGATGTTCTCCGTGTCTATTATGATTGATGTCTTGTCCGGGTCGAATCCCAGCGCTATTACGTCCAGCGCGTTCTCGTAGCCGACGCGCGTCGATTCAGGGAGCTCCATGTCCTCTTTGGCAAGGAATCCCTCGTCGTCCACCATCTGAAAATAAAGGTCTGCATCGAATTTATCCTGAATCCACTTTGAGAACATCCAGGGAAGCAGGTGTCCTATGTGTATTCCCAGGGACGGCTTTCGCCCCGTGTACAATGCGAACTGCTCGCCGCGCTCATAGCGGTCAAGCAGCCAGTCCAGATCGCGGTGGCTGAAAAAAATCTTGCGCTCCAGCATGAAATGGCTTTCGCCCGCGAGCTTCTCCATTCTCTTCAACAGCGGCTGGGTGATATGGCTCGTGCCGAACTCCTTTATCAGCTTCTCGTAGTCTATGCGCCCGGAAACTTCCCAGGGCGTCACTTTCATTGCGATGTCAATCCACTCCTTTGATTATTATGGATTTGCCAATTAAAAGCTCTGAGAAATAGAAAAATGCCTAAGCATGATGCGTTCTCCGCTAAAACCGCTGAATCCATTGGTAGGGCATACACCGGCCTCTTTTCTTACATGTCAGTTGCCTGGAAAACCTTAAATTCGGAGTTCGTTTATAGTTCTCCAAGGAAACAATCTGGATACGAGCAAGAATCAAAGATTCTTGCCGTACAGAAAGAACTTCGTTCTTTCTTGTATTATTTCCTTGGGAACTATCTGTGAACCCAGAATTCATATCCTGTTTATTTTCTGGGTTCACTATAAGAACTTTGCAGGAGAAAGGAGTATTATGAGCGGAGAAGAAGTGCCGTTAAAAATCACGGACAGGAGAAGGATTGTATACGACCGTGAAACGAATTCTTATCGGGGACATGATACAAGCGACGACGGGCAGGACGCGTTCAGGACTGCAAGTTTCGGATGGGAACCGGTGCCAAGACGTGCCGCGCCGCCGGAGGAACCGCGCAGTAAGTTATATGTGCCAACCGGGGACAACGTGCATAGAGGGGAAACCGGGCATCCATCAGTAAACCATCATCTTCCAATAAAAGGATTGTTTCTCGGTTTAACAGCAGCCACTATTCTGATCGGAGCATATAATGGCAACTTTTTTGGCAGGTTTTATTCCCCGCCAAAGAATGAACAGGCTTATGCAACCGGGCAAGCTGGCGGTTCGAATACGCCTCCGCGAATGAATTTGAATATCAACACAGCGGCATTCAATGAATACCAAAGGCAGTCAGAAGAAAGGCATGAAGACTTCAGGAGTAGCCGCCGGATTGCCGGGAGTGACATGAGGCAAATACCCGTCCCTGAGGGCTTGCCGCCGCTTGGCGACGGCTTGGGCGCGGGCGCATTCGCATTTGACATAGAAGGGGACGGAGCCGAGGAGATCTATTTGCAGGAAGGATGCGGCAGCGGAGGATGTTCCGGAAGAATTTATCAGAACAACGGCTCCGGCTATGTGGAAATTCTTGACACTCATATAGACAGTATATCGCGCAGAACTGTGAATGGTAAGCCCGTAGTTTCTGACATCAGAAAACATTACCTGCCGGGAGGCGGGTTCATAGACATGGTTGTTGAATACTCATGGGATGGACAAAGATTCTCAACAGGTGACAGCTTTTTTATGCCGGAATTTTTGCCGCCCGTTGCCGACAGTATACGATCGTCCTTTGACAACAGGAATCCGGGAGAAACAAGCAGGCTTCTCGGGGAACTTGAAAAAACAATAGGCACAGACAATGCATTGCGCGCATTCCTCCAGGCTCAGGCGCCGCCGGGCTTTACAATGCCTACGGGCAGCGAATATGTCGAATACGTAAGGCAGTACGCAATGGAAGTCGAAAGGACAAATCCCGGGATGGGTGAACGCGCACTGACGCGCTATGCCGATGATCCCGGCGGCTTCTTCAAGGCAGTTTATAGCCGTTCTTCAGAACCGGTATTTCTTGACATTTCAAATCCTAAATCCGTCGTCGGCGCATCGCTTGTAATGACATTGAAGAGGCTTGGGAGGAGCGACTGGGAGCGCCACATGGATTTGTGGAACCGCGCGCAGAATAAAAGCGGATTCATAGCGGCGCACATGAATGCAACAGGGCGCTATCCGCAGACAGAAGAGGAACTGTGGAGCGCGCGAAACAATGTTGTCAGGGAGGATAAAATACCTGCAAGAGGAAGCGGGGACTCTTCCAATTACGGGAGCTGGTCGTCGCAGTCAGGCAGCGGAAGCTCCCGCACGTTCAATCCTGTTGATGTGCCTGGAGATCCGAGGTACCTGAACAGCCGCCCGCCGCCGCAGACAATCCGCGAAAGCGCGGGGCAGATGGACAGGGCTACACAGCAGGGCATAATGCAGGGCGCAGAAAGGAGCAGGCAGATGATTAACCAGGGAATAAGCCAGGGAGGCAGGGCTGTCGGAGAAATGCTGAGGATGCCGCAGCCTGCGCAGGGGAGAGGGCGCGGCGGCGGACAATGATGATATTAAGAACTTTCTTCCTTTCCTATTGACTGACGCTTTGTGTCCTTCGGATTTGATTTCTTCATGCTTGCAGTGAGCCAAATTCGTAATAATTTTCTTTCCTCGAAAGCATGATTGCTTTCGGGAACTCAGATTGAACTTGTTCAATCTCGAGTTGAATCCAAGGGCCTTTCTTTTTTGAAAAGAAAGGGGCTTATTTCTTCACGCCGTAAATCGAGACGTACTCAACAAGCCTTTTCTTCTTTCTTTCTATGCGTATCTCTGTTTTTGTTCCTTTGAAAAGTTCTTTTATTTTTTTGTCGTTCTCAAGGAATTCGGGTCCCGGTATGCCGAGGCTCTTGCCAAAAGACAGAAAATAGAATCGCCCGCCTTTCTTTAGGGAATTGACCAGTTGCGCCACGTATTTGTGCGGCCTGTCAAGATGTTCGAGCACGCCTACGGCAGTTACGGCGTCGAAAGTGTTCTTTGGAGGCTTGAAGCTTCCCTTGACGAATATGACATTATGGAGATGATATTTCTTTATTTTTTTCACCGCGTGTTCCAGCTGTTTTTCGCTGAGGTCCACGGCAACCACCGTGCCCTTCCTCAGCCTTCTCGAGACAAACAGAGTCGTGTTCCCGGAACCGCAGCCGAAATCAAGCGCTTTTGAATTGTCGTTGAGTCTGAGGTACTTCAGGATTTTTTCAGCCTCCTTTTCCCCGTACCATATATGGAAGAACTTGTCCCAGAAGAAAGCTATCCTGTCGTAGAATTTCTCCGTGAATTTCTTGTCGACGCTGAGGCGGATTGCAACATACAGCGGCAGCCCAAGTATCACAAGTATGATTCCCATGGAGAATATGTACACTGCACCCGTCACGTGTGAAAGCCATATGTAAAGCAGCATTATGTTGAATATGACTATCGCAACCGGGCCGGTTTTCGGGAACGGGGCGTTGAATTCTCTCCTCATTTTTGGCTTGGACATTCTGAGTTTAACCACCGACAGCATCACAATCGAGTACATGACTATAACCAGCGGCACAAGCAGCGATAAAAGGAAGAGGAAATTCCCGAATGCAAGGACTGTGAGTACGCCTATGACTATTGTCTGGAAAAGTATGGCGACATGCGGCGTCCTGTATTTCTTATGAATACGGGCAAAGCGCGGCACCAGCACCTTGTCCCTGGACATCGAGTAGAGAAGACGAGGTGAGGAAACCATCCATGACGCGGCTGTGCCTATCAAAGGCACAAATATTATGAATGCAAATACGGCACCAACTCCACTGCCGAAAAGCCTGTCGGCGAGGAACGCCAGCGGCGCATTCTGCGCCCCGAAGGCGTCTGCTCCGACGTTCCCTATGGAAACAAAAACCAGAAGAATGGAGATCGCGGCGATTATTGCCGTCGACAACACCAGCATTTTCGGAAGCACTTTCTTTGAGTCCTTTATTTCCTCCGAAAGGTAGGTTGCCGTTTCCCATCCAAAAAATGTTTCGGATATGAAATATATTGTGAGCAATATCACGGGCAGCGGCGTTGAAAACATCCCGGCAAAACGTGACGTGTCTGTTGTAGGGATCCCTGGGATTATAAGCGCAAGTAGTGCAGCAACTGTTAGAATACCGAATATCAGGAGCATCTTCGAGGCAAAGTCTATGCCACGGTAATTGACAAAATTGAAGAGTATGATGAAGAACAGTGCGGCAAAAATTTTCAGCAGTATGCCAGCGTCTGGGAATATGTAGATGAGTGAGCCGACTATCAGCATAGATATGGTTATGCTGGACGCAATCCACGACATCCATCCGAAAAGAAAGCCAGTTGATTTGCCGAAGGCGTTCTTGACGAAGTCGTATGTTGAACCTACAGAGGCGATTTCGGCAAAATAGAGCGATATCACTATGGCAACAACCGACATCGCCAGCCAAGCGAGCAGCGAGCCGCTGCCTGAATATGCTGCGCCTACTGCAGGAAGAAAGAATATTCCAGTACCAAGTATGGAGTTCAGGATGAGTATGAGGAGGGTTTTTTTGCCTATGGTTTGTTTTAGCTTCATGAATTCACCATTTTGCCACTTTGTTCCAGAGGAAATTGAAGTATTTCCTGTAGCTTTCAGCGATTTGTTTGTCATGGACAACGAATGCTATGGGCGTTGTTTCCAGCCATAGTATATTTGTCACTTTATTCCCATATATCCATATCACATTTGGCGGCCCTGTCAGTTCTTTCGGCAGGAACTTGGATTCTATGAGTTTTTCTTTTAGCATTGGGTGATTCCTCATCCGGTCTATAACAAGCTCCTTCCATCTTATGCCGCGCTTTATCCTTTTTCTGTTGAATGATATCCAGTATCGCGGCATCCTGTCATGGCCGAATCCGCCGGCGCCTATCATCATTGCCTCTTTATAATTCAGCGTGTCTTCCCATATAGTTTTTATGCCCTCATATCCTCTGTATATCTCAGCTTCAACAGAAGACGTTCTTGTTTCAAATTTACTCTCCAGTCTTGAGAGTATTTTCTTTGCAATTTTCTTCTTTTCATTTATTATCTGCTTCTGCTCCTCCAGAAAAAGCATTATACGTTTTGGAGAAGTGACTTGAAATGTTCTTTTTTTATCCTCTATTGCGAAAGTAACAAGTCCTTTGGAAATGAGCTTGTTTAATACGTCATAAATATTTCTTCTGTCAATTCCCGTCTCTTCGTGTATTCTGCTTACAGGCAACGCTCCGTTGTCAAGAAGCGCCATATAGATCTTCGACTCATTCTCAGAAAGCCCAATATTTGTAAGGTCTGCCATGGAACCTAATTAGTTTGGTTATTTATAAAGTTGTGGTGTTGATATACCACCACTAATCTTATTATTTCAAAAATGAGTTCGTCTTGTTTAAATGCCGGTTGTACAAGAAACTTCAATGAAGTTCAAGAAACTCCTTGGTGCTCTTGCAATAAGCTTGGTTCCTGCTGCCGCAGCTGCCCAATCAGGAAAACTAACGACAAATTATTCCGACGGTCAGAAATACGTTTGCGCAAGCTACTGGAATCCGAATCCGCGTATCAGGTTATGCTACGAAGGCGATGATAAATTCACGTTTGGCACGTTCATACCGCTTTCAAAGAGCAAGCTGAAAATAGCGGCAGGCAACACGGGAGACATCGAAGAACAGGGCATATATTTCACACAGGAAAAGGGTCCTTTGCTGATGGGAACCGGGGCGGAGCATCTCAATGGAGGCTTGTCGGCAGAGGTACATGCGAAAATCAACATCAGTAAGAATCATGCTGCTTTCGCCGGTTACGGAAATACAAATGGCATATCGACAGTAACCGTCGGCGGAATGTCGGATGTTGGAAGGAATCATGTCGCTGCAGGCCTTGCAAAAAGAACGGACAACCTCGGCAAGGAGCTGAAAATACCGTTCAGTGAGAAAAATCAGGTGCTGCTTTACTATTCAAGGGACGGCCTGGCAAAATTCTTTTATGCAAATGACGGGAATCTTCAGTCGCTTTTCGGGTTCGTCAGACTGGGCGGGCGCTATCTTCCCTACACGAGGGGCGCGTTCGATGCCGACAGGTTCGATTTCCTTCAGCAGCCCATAGTGCACTCGAGATACTGGACGTACCACCCAATACTTCCCCCGCAGAACACTCACCTGAGCGAACAGGGAGCGTGTGCATTTTCACCGAGATTCTCAAGGAACGAAGAAACAAGGACTGCTATGTACAGCGCAGAAGGGTTCTGCATGCACGACAGTTTCATAGGAGGGTACGGATTCGAGCATTCGCGAAAAGCAGACAAGGAAATAACAAGCCATAAGATCAGCGGAGGCAAAGTCATCGGTCCCGTAAGGCTGGTAGGAAGTTGGGACACCAAAAGGGGGTTTTCTGTTTACGGCTCTGTTACGAAATAACTATTTTATCACGATCTTCATCAAATCTTTCGCAATCTTCACGTTGCCGTGCCCCGATATCTTCTCCTTCATCTCTTCTATATCCTGATATCGTCTGCTTATGTGGGTGAGTATGAGCTGTTTCACGCCCGCTTCCTCGGCAAGTTTCAGAACCTCGTCGACGTTCGAATGTCTTGAGTCTATCTCCTCGAAGAACGTGGAGTCGTGAGCGAGCACGTCCGCTCCTTCGGAGAGCTTGATTACGTTCCTGCAGGGAAGCGTGTCGCCTGAGTAGACAAATTTCTTGCCGGGCTCGATGAGCGCTATGTCTTCAAGCGAGATTTTTTTCCCGTGCCATTCTGCCGAGCCGCTGCTTTTTAGTTTCTTGAATATCAGTCCCTTCTCAGGAAGCCCGAGATGTTTCGCTTTCGCCTTGTCTATCTTCACCCTGTCCTTCTCGAAGAAAGCATAGGCGACAGCCGGTATCCCGTGCTTCGCGGGTATCGAGCATATCCTGAACTCGTCCGTCTCGAGCAATGTTGTTATTTCGCTGCCTTCGAACGGCACGGGTCTCGCAACAACGTCATATTTCTTCGACGCGTAGCCGAGGTCAAGCAACGTCTCGACGAACCGGTCCGCCTCCGGGCCATATATGTAAAGCGGCTTAGTCCGCTTCTCAAGGTTCATCGTTTCCATGAGTCCGAGAAGCCCTGCAAAATGGTCAGCATGCCAGTGAGTAATAAAAATGTCATTGATTCGCATGAAATTCTCGCCCGAAGCGAATATCTGCCTCTGCGTGCCCTCGCCGCAGTCAAAGAGAAAGCAATGCTCGTTCTCGCTCTGGTAGCGTATGTAAAGCGAAGCATGATTGCGGTGGGGAGTCGGAACGCCCGCCGTCGTTCCAAGGAATGTGACTTCTATCTGCGTCATAATAGATTATTTGAAAGCGATGGTTTTTAAGCTGAAAATCAAGAATGGAGGGTTTGAATAATATGTCTTTTGTGCAAAGCCCTTATTGTGAACTTTGACAATCAATTTATTAATCAAAGTTCTCAATGTTATTATGACATACTGTATTATCGTGCGGGGTCCTTTGGGAGTCGGGGAGACAACAATAGCAAAACGTATTGCAGAAAGAACAGGGCGGAAGTATGTTTCTGTTGACGAGATTCTGCGGAGAAACAATTTAGACAATGTAAAAGATGGAAACATTCCCCTGAGAAACTTCATCAGGGCGAATGAAATCATAGCCAAAAAATATCCCGGAAAGCCGCTTATCATAGACGGGAACTTTTATTATAAAAGTCAGATCAGTGACTTGAAAAGGAAATTAGGTAAGGTAAGAGTATTTACGTTGAAAGCTTCCCTCAATGTTTGCATTGACAGAGACAAGAAAAGAAAGCTCAGCTATGGAAAAGAGTCTGCATCGGCTGTCTATAAGCTTGTTTTCAAATTCGATCATGGAACTGTAATTAACGCCGAAAACAAAAATCCGGAAAAAGTTGCGGAGAAGATATTAACTCTTCTCAAAAAATAAAATCATTGGGAGAAAAAATAAAAATCCTAAACTTTGTAGTGCCTTTCCTCAACGTTCAGTTCCATGAGCAGCAGTACGAGTCCGACAACCAGCATTGCTATGCCGCCGTAAAAGAACTTGTCAAGGATGGATGCCACGACACCCATGCCGAAGACCAGCCCGGTTACAAACAGCAGCACCTTCTCCTCGTCGTGCTTGTTGAGGAAGAACTCCTCGCGGGTGAGCTTCGACGGGGGGTGAACTATCTGTTTCGCACTGGCTCTCGCCTTCTTTGATTTTTTCGCCATTATCTTATCACCTCAAAAATATTTCACTGCATCACTATTGAATTACTATTATTTCTCCTTCCTTATTAAGCTTAGCCGCGCTCCGTCAGCGCGAGCAGGTTGTCGTAGCCCGTGTTTATGTCGCCCTCGTTCACGTCAAGGTTGCAGTTGGCACACCGCTCAAAGCACCTGTTGACATGATTCCTGTCGCCGTAATTCAAGCGTTCGCATGCCCGCACAAAATTTTCGTCATTTTGCGACGCCGTGTAGGCATTCCTGAATGTCTGGTAAAGGTCGGGCTGGCAGTATCTTGCGCACCCCGAAGAGAAAATTCGCTGCGCGTCGGCTTCGGATATCTGGCTGAAGGAGCTGCTGAAGAAGAACACAGACAGGGAAGCGATGGTGAGGAGTCCTATGGCTACCACTATGACCACGTTCAGCGACACAGCAAGCCCTTTTTTATTTTTCATGGTATTTCACATTTCCATACGCTAACATGATGTTTGTCTATAATGTTTTATTTCAGGTTTTAATCGACAAATACTTGGTTCTCCTGCACACTACTCATGAATTACTATAATGACCTCTTGATATATATGAAAAGTATGAGCGGCACCATGATTACCGCAAGGATTATTATCAGAAGCACTATAATATCCCTGCTTACCGGTTCAGAAGCGGTGCATCTGCCGTTTTCACATTCCTGTGAAGCAGGACAATCGCTGTTCTGGTAGCATTCCGGAGGCCGTTGCTGGCAGACGCTGTTCACGCATATCTGTTCCGCAGGACACTGGCTGTTCGAGTTGCATGCGCCGACAGGTATCTCCGGTACGCAACTGCCTGATGAACATGCATACCCGGAGCCGCACGCTATGCACTGGTTGCTGGAACAGTAGCACGCGTCCTTCACGCCGGGACAATTGCTCGCGGAGCAGCTTACGGGCTCGGGGACGCAAAATCCGTTGTCGCACACGTAGCCCGTCTCGCACGGAACGTTATTGTTGCACTCCTCATCGGGAGGCTGGTAGGTGACGTTGAAGGGCTTGTTCACGTTCTCAGAGTCCTCGAGTATTATGCTGCCCAGCCTGTATATGGAGCACGAGCTCACGCGCCATCTTCCCGGCACGTCAACTATGTATTGCGGGTTGAATGTTCTTATCTCACCGAGCGGTATGCTCTGGTTCGGGGTGGTGAGCCTGATTGTTGTATTGTACGGGTTGAACATTGTGCAGTTGACGAAGCCAGTGTACTCGCGTTCGCCGATGTTCTTCACGTCAACTGAAATGTCTGCAATCTCGCCCACGAGAAGGTTCGCTGACGTCAGGTATACCTGTTCTATTCTCAGCAGCGGCGCGGTTACGCTGAAAGATTTGGACACGGTTGAAATATTATGGGTTCTGTTGCCGCCGCATCCTTGGGAGCGCGATGCGTTCACGAAGCATCCGGAAACCGACCAGTTGCCGCGCAGTTCAGGCACAATCCCGATGGCTACGTTGTTTGTGTCGGAAGACATCTCATCGCACTGCGATACGTTCCTGAACGTCTCGTTAAGCCTGTTCTTGAATGTGCATCCTGCGAAGCCGTAGAGGGGGGTGAGCGCCGTGTTTCTTATCCTCAGCGTGGCAACTGAAAGGTTGCTGAGCGGTGCAAGCGCAGACATATCAACCGACTGTATGTAAATGTCCGGCGGGTTTGAGATGTTGAATGTCAGTGATTCGCTGTCATGGACTTCCACTGAGGAACATGAACTGTCTGCGCTGCGTTCTGCATTGCAGTTCACTGTCCATGTCCCGGCCTGTTCAGTGGTAAGGTTGCCTCTTGAGTCGACAAATGACTCGGCAGGCAGGGTGAAGCATGCCGAACGGTTGACTATTTGCACGCCTTTCGTGAACGTGCAGGTTACCCGTCCGAACCTTTCAGTTGCCGACGGGTTCCTTAGAGTGTAAGACACGAACACGGGGGTGAACGTGTAAGCCGGGCTTGAGATTGCGATGTTTGATATTGTAAGGTTGTAGCCGCGTATCACCCGGAATGCGTCGCCGTTTATCATGCTGCTGGTTGCCTGGGCGCCCGAACATGACGAGCTTGATGATGCCGAAACCGTGCAGTTCCTCACGTTCCATGTGCCGACTGTGTTGGCAAATACGGACGTGTTGTAGCGCCTGCTGTTCTGCCGCGTTATCAGGCTGCATGCCGTCTGCTTTGTCTGGTTCGCACCGACGGGATTCTCGATTATGCACGACACCTGCCCGTACCTGTCGTCGTTGAGAGGGTTGCTTACGTAAACGTCTATCGGCACGTTTGTGTTGTTTACCGCTTCTTCCTGTGCGGTTACGCTCGTTATGTATAGGTCAGGGGGGAGTATTACATTCACAGTTCTTGTTTCAGGCGAGACGTTGTGCAGCAGCGAAGTCGCGCAATTATCGCCCGATGCGTTGATGAAGCAGTTCGCCACAGTCCACGGGCCTTGAATGTCAGCCAGATTCGATACCATGAACTGCTGGGTGCTGTTTGCAGTCAGCTGAAGGCAGCTGGATGCATGTCTTGACAAGGAGCCTGACGGGTTTGTGAATGAACATCCGGCAAGGGCATAGGAGCTATTTGCAGGGTTCGGGTTTCTTCCAAACACTATGACGTTTATCTGGCTGTTGTTGACAGCTGTGGCAGGGGCGCTTATGTTTGAAATATAAAGTCCAAGGAGCGGCAGGGGCTGAGCTGACGCGGTTATGTTGAATATTCCTATTCCCGATTCGGCATCGTGAAGGTTGTTGCAGTCCGCCAGCCCTGCGCGCAGCGAACACTGTTCCGCGTTCCAGGCGCCTGCTTCGTCGGCAAAAATCCTGACGGCAAGCGCGGTTGTGGTTGTGCCGCTTACTTGCGAGCATGATGTTGAATTGGACACGACTTGGTTCGACGGAGTCCTGAAGCTGCATGTTACTCGCGCATATCTTGCCGCGTCTGACGGGTTCCTTACATTGGCAGTCAGCTGAACGCTGCTGTTAACCGGAGAGTTTGCAGGCAGGACGAATGACACAAAGGACATGTTGATGCCGCGTACCACGTTGAATGTCCTGCTGGCATTGATTGAATGCGTCTGCGTTGCCGTTGAGCAGCTTGTGGACGCGTTGATTGAACATGTTGTCACATTCCATCTTCCTACGACGTCAATGAAAGCGGGCACGTTATATGTCCTTGTGGAATTTGCCTGTATGCCGCTGCATGATGACGACAGAAGAGTTGAGCTGCCGAAAGGATTCCTGAACGAGCAGCTTACCAGTGCGAATCTGTCGTCGTCAAGCGGGTTCGCTGCCAGCACGTTTATGTTTATGTTAGAGTTGTTTATCACGTCGCCTGAAGGAACTGACACTGACAAAATGCTTATGTTGGTCAGGCCGGATATGGTTATGTTGACTGTTACATTGACGCTCCTGTTTGAAGAGCCCTCGGAATTTATCGCTGTCAGCGTGTATGTCGTGTTGCTCATAGGCGTTACTATTATAGAACCTGAAACAGGAACAGACGGGATAAAGTCAGCTGTCGAAGCATGAATGGTTGCGGATGTCGCCCCTGTGGTAGACCATGAAAGATTGACATTGCCTCCCGGGTTCACAAGGGACGGGAATGCGGAAAATGCGCTGATTACCGGAACGGTTGGCGCAGGCGTGACGTTGAACGCGCCTATGTTGGCTTCCGAGTCCTGAAGCGCCGAACAGTCGGCAGACAGGGAGCCCCTAAGCGTGCAGCCGGTTATTGACCATGTGCCTGCCGCGTTTGCGAAGATGTTCACGTCGAAAGGCGTTACAGAGCCGCCGCCTTCCACCTGCACGCAGCCTGTCGAGTTCGACACAATCTGGTTGTTCGGCTTTCTGAAGCTGCATGTTACTCGCGCAAATCTTGCGGCGTCCGAAGGGTTTCTGACGCCGGAAGTGAGCACTGCGATTGTATTGAGTGGTGTATTTGACGGAGTCGAGAACGACGCAAATGAAAGGTTGATGCCTCGTATGACGTTGAATGTTTTGCTCGCGTTAATGGAATGCTGCCGGGTCGCCGAAGCGCAGCTTGCCGAAGCGTTGATGCTGCATGTTGTCACGTTCCATCTCCCGGTTATTCCTGTAAACACACTGGCAGTATAGGTATTCAGGCTTGAGGCCTGTATGCCCTCGCAGGGTGATGTAACAAGCTGCACCGCACCTGCCGGGTTTCTTACGAAGCAGCTTATGTAAGCGAACCTGTCGTCGTCAAGCGGGTTGCGGACAAGCGCGTGGATGTTCACGTTGGAATTGTTTATGACGTCGCCGGCAGGAACCGATACCGACGCTATGTTTACAACGCTCAGGTTTCCAATTGTCACGTTGACAGTGACGCTTGCGTTCCTGCTGGCGGATCCCTGGGCATTTGTGGCTGTCAGCATATAAGTGGTATTTGTGAAAGGCGTGACTATCAATGAACCGGAAACAGGAACAACTCCTATGTCATTGTCAATGCTTGCCGAGTCCGCGCCTGACGTCGACCATGAAAGGTTTATGCTGCCGCCCTCGTTTATTGACGGCGGACTTGCAGAAAATGAACTGATTACCGGTATGGACAATGCGGTGACGTTGAACGCTCCTATGTTGGCTTCCGAGTCCTGAAGCGCCGAGCAGTCCGAGAGCCCCCCGCGGACGGTGCAGGATGTGACAGTCCATGTGCCCGCCGCGTTTGCAAATATGTTTACATCGAAATTCTGCGCAGAAGTTCCGCCTACCTGAACACATCCCGTAGAGTTCTGAACAGCCTGGTTGTTCGGTTTCCTGAAATTGCAGGTAACCTGCGCGAATCTCGCAGCTTCGGACGGGTTCCTGACAGATGCGCTGACAACTGCGGTGTTGTTGATGAGTACATTCGAAGGCGGGATAACCGAAACGAATGAAAGGTTGAGCCCGCGCGCCACGGTGAAGGTTCTGCTTGCGTTGAATGTATGTGTGCGCACGGCGGAAGAACAACTGACGGAAGCGTTTGCGCTGCATGACGTGACGTTCCATGTGCCCGTCTCGTCGACAAATACCGACATGGCATAATTCCGCGAACTGCCTGCCTGGATTCCTGTGCATGAAGAGGTGAGCAGGACAGAATTGCCTGAGGGGTTGCGGACGAAGCAGCTTATGTAAGCGAACCTGTCGTCGTCGAGCGGGTTTGTAACCGTGGCAATTATGTCCACGTTCGTGTTATTGACTACGCCTGACGAAGGCACGGAAACGGAATTTATATAGACGTTGTTGGCGTTGGAGGGACATGGTCCGGCAGTCCTGTTAATCCATCCGGCAGGCACGCAGTCACTGCTGAATTCTGCGCAGGCGCCGTTTGTCGCGTTGAATGCATGGTAAAGCCCGGGAGTGCACCCGCCACAGTTGTTGATGGTGCAAGACGTGCTGCACGTGGCGTTGCACGGTCCGTTGTTTTGTCCATTGTCACATTGTTCTGTGCCGCCCACTTGCCCGTCGCCGCATACAGGGTTGTCCACTATGTCGGTTGTCGTAGAGTTAATGGCTCCTGCCTGCAGCACCCTGTCGTGCAGCGCAGAGGAAGTGCAGTCCGGATTCACTGAGCCGAAAAGGCTGCACGATTCAACGTTCCAGATGCCCTCCTTGTTCAGGTAAATGCTTACGGGAATGCTGGCAGAGTCTTCCACAAGCATGCAAGCCGACAGGTTTGTCGTCTGGACGTTGGCAGGACTCCTGAATACGCATGACGCGCGCCCGTATCTTGCCACAGAAGGATTATCTGCAATTATCGTAACAGTCGCGCTCGTCCTGTTGTTCACGCGCGGCGGCACTGTTACGGAGCTGATTGACAAATTGGTGCGTGCAATAACAGTGAATCTCCCCGGGTTTTCAACCATGTTTGTCTGCGTTTGTTCGACAAGCGACGGGCTTGAAGATTTGTATGTCGTGCAGCTGCTGACGCTCCAGATGCCTGCAGCGTCTGTGGTGACATTCATTGAAAATAATCTCGTTGTCCCGGATTCCATGCCTGCAGTGGTGCCTATTCTTAGCGGTCCGTAAGAAGGCACAAGCGTGCATGTTGCGTTGACGTATGCAACGCTTGATGTAGGATTGGTTACGGACATGGTGATGAACGCAACGCTTCCGTTCACTACCGGCGCGGTGGGTAAAAGTATTGATTCGATAAAAACGTCATCTGGCGTAGCCACGGTATAGTTCACAACCTGCCTTGAGACATTGTCCAGCACTGCGCCGGTGCATCCTGAAAATTCGCTTGCCGATACCTGGCATCTGCTCACAGACCAGTTGCCAACGCGGTCGGCTATCATGGTTACCTGAACATCGGTGTTCAAGTCGTTCCCAAACTGTGTGCATGCCGAGGTGTTTCTCCTCAGCGAGCCGAACGGATCCGTGAAGTCGCATCTCACGGTACCAAACTTTTCCACATCGTCGGGATTAGCCACTGTTGCTGTGACAACTGCCTCCCGTCCCCTGAGTACGGTTGTCGGACCGGATATTGTGGTGATGTAAGTCCCGAAGCCGGGCAGCGCCCTGAACGTGCCCGTTACCGGAGTCTGGTTCACCAGGAAGGAGCAGTCGCTGCGCACGCTGCGCGCAAGCGTGCAGCTGTAAGTGTATTGTCCCAGAAGGCTAGGCATGAAGGGCGTATCAAAAGTCGTGTTTCCGTCAAGCGTGAGGCATGAGGATGTGCTGCGCGTGACGCTGGTGTTCGGCATAGTGATGGCGCATGCCACCCTCGCATAAGCTGTCCTATTACCGCTCTTGGTGATGAGCGCAGGCAGAACAGTCGTCCTGTTGAATCTGATAGTTGAAGGCATGTTCACGGTGAGGCGTACGCGCAGCGGCGACACAAGACCGCGAAGGAGACGGTTTATCTCATCAAGACGTGAATTGGATGTTGCTATCAGTTCTTGTGCCCTTTCAACCGTAAGTTCCTGCATGGTTGCGTTCATGTAATTCAGGTGGTCCCTTGTTATCAGGAGCGCCTCGTTGAGCACGTCCAGCGTTTCATTGTTGGCGGTGTCGGTTTCCCCGTTCTGGCGTATGAATTCGTCTATCTCCATAATCTGTATGGAAATCTCACGATCAAGCTGGTGGAATATGTCAAGAAGTCTGTTAATTTCGGCTATGTTGAATACGGGGCACGAGGCGTTGCCTATTTGGCTGAGAACGATTACCTGTTCGGATGTGCCTATAGGTATGCCGCGCGCTGCAAAGTAAAATCTCACGTCGCGGTCGCTGCATCGGAGCTCGCACCTGCCGGCGATGGAACCACAGAAATTCGGGCTGTTCTGTCCGCGGTTGCCGGAATTGTAAGCGGAAATGCAGCTGCTGACGCTGCTCCTGCTGTTGCATACGTAGAACGTGGCGGCGCGCAGTTCTGTCCTGGTCGTGCCAGAGAAGTTTATGCCCCTGTTAGTTGTGACGATGCCCAGCGGCATGTGGAAGCCGTTCGTGTCAATATTGCCCAGCATTACTGAAATCGAGGCATTGTCCCCTATGCCCGGTGCGCGGCTTCTGCCAAGCGGTCGCACCATGACAAGGCACGATTCTCCGCCCTCGTGGCGGCAGTTGCTGGCAGATGTATTGCCAACGCTTATAGCAAGCTGCATCGGGGTTCCTGTACTGCAGGTCCTGTTCCTCCATGGTACGGTTTCGGTGCCGTTGCTCACCACGCGGTACTGGCACTCAGTCAGCTGCGTGTTCTGCGGGTCATCCATCACAGAGACGGTGAAGTTGCCGGAAACCCAGCCGGTTGGCGCGGCGGTTATCGTGCTCACCGGAGACGCCCAGTCAATGCTGAAGAAGCGCTCGTCGGTTGAGCTGATTCCCGCTCTGGAAACCCTTGATACGACACGGCAGGTGTTTTGCCCGATGTTTCTGCAGCTGCCATCGGGTCCCACGCTAACCGTGAAATTGCTGTTGCACGTGCGGTTCGCGTTGGTTACGGTTCTAAGTGCGATGGCGCTGATTGTGTAAACGTCATACGTGCATGTAAGGTTTGTAGTGCTGCTGGAATAATCCCTGTCCTGCACCGAAACTGAGAAGTTGTCAGTCTGGTAGCTGCCGGCCTCGGGCGACGTAATATTCGTAGACAGAGTTCTTATTATGAAGTTCCTCGAATCAGGGCTTCCGACGTTTCTGCTCCTGTCCGTAGCCCATGCCCTGACAGTGCACGTGCCGTCGCTGCAGTCGTTAGTGCTTGTTGTGCTTACTGCAGTGCAAGCGCTCGGAATCGGACGGACTCCAATATAAGAAGAGCCGCACCTCGCCGATGTCGTACACGCACCGGCTACACTCAGACAACCTCCTGGCTGGGCCGCGCCTGTATCGCATGGGCAGCTGGCATAAGCATCAGAAGAAGACGATCCGACAGTCACCGTGAACTGTGAGTTACACTGGCGTACTCTTCCATTACCTCCTCCGCCAAGGGAGCCAATCTGCGCGAACATAACTCCCGGGTACCACCTGAGCTCGCCGGGCACGCGTCCCTGCCCGCGGTTCATGACTACAACCGGAACGTCATTCATCACAGTTATGGAAGGCGCATAGTTCGGGCTTACCCTGTCTTCTGCAAATGATGCAGGCGCGCCAACGGTGCCGCTCGGGCTTATTATATATCCAAGGCTGTCCCCGTCCTGCTGGCTCTCACCTACAACCCAGTAGCTGCCTGACGACGTCTGTGTAACGTCAGAGAAGCCGACGCCTTCTGCAGCAGTTCTTATCGTCGTCTCGGCTCCGACCACGCCAGTTGCGCTCACGGTCTTCTTCTTGAGTTCCCACGAACCGTAGAAAACATCATAGTTGCCGCTGGCGGCATTGTAGAAAGCCGCAGCCCCGCCCACTATAGTGCCTATCCGTCCAGGTTGCGAAGCGAATGATCCGTCGTAATTAACCAGCCTGGCGTTTGCAAATCCGTCAGAACCAACCCATGCAACAAGAATGTTGCTCGGTCCTGCCGCGACTGTTGACGCAGCTCCGCCTGTGGTGACAGTCACCTCGCCACGGATTGCACCGTCCGGTCGTATGCCAACAAGAACTATGGTGCCGCCTGTCACAATCCCTCGCGTGCAAGAAACTATGAATTCCCTGGCTGCCGTGCTGTATGCTATGTTGCCAAGCGATGAAGCATGTCCGCCTATGTTGCAGTTTGCAGCGATGTCAAAGTCGCGTCTGATGAACGTCCCGTCGGGCCTGATTACAGAGCCCTTGGCAGGGCCGACGTCGTTGTCTAGCGCAGTTCCCCAGACGACGAGGAATGTATCGTCATCCTCATTGTACGCCACCTTGATGCCGCCGTTGAATATACCGTCTGAGCCGAGTCCAATATTGCTTCCTGCCAGCGTCCCGTCGCTGCGCATGAATTGCCCCACTGCAGATTTCTCATCAAGAACCCCAGTTGGATCAGTGTTGGAGTTCCAGACAGCCAGTAGCACATTGCTTCTGTTGCTGTAAGCAATGTCAGTCGGCCTCCACACTGAAGTTGTCTGGCTGACGCGGATGTTTCCAGACGTGGCTGTAGTTGTAGTGCTTGCCGTGTTTGACACTGAATAATAACAGCTCGCCAGTTCGCCGTCGTCAGCGTCCGTGACAGTCACAGGAAAACTGCCTATCTGCACGCTGTTTGCCGTTGGCGACGTAATCTGGGAAGTTGGTGGGATTGAATCAACAATAACACTGGTCCTGCCGGCTCCGGAATAAAGCCCGGACTCGTCCTGCACGCGACAGTAAAGGTTGCGGAAATGTCCGCCGCCGCGCCATTCGGCAGGAACAGTAAAAGTGCACGTTGGGTTGCTGTCTGCAAGTTCGCCGCTGCAAAGGTTCGCGGTGAAGTTGTTGCTGCCACCTGTGTCATCTGCCAGCCCGGAGTTACAGCTATTAGGAATAATATCAACACCATCAAAAGTGCTATGTCCGCCACAATACCCTGCAGCAATCGCCTGGACTATAGGTCCTCCGCCTGCAGTTACCCGATAGTCTGTAGTGTCAGTGTCTCCTGATTTCCAAACAGACACCACTTGAGGATATGGAACCCCGTCTGGTCCAGGAATTGTTTTAGCATTAAACCCCTGACTGATTAAAATAGCGATTGTTCCATCTCTAAGCTGCGCTACAGCATCCAAAGCTTCATAGCTCGAAAGTCCTGCAATCTCTGGATGAGAAGCCATGTATTCGTTTGCGGCATTTCTCACATCGCTTTGGTAGTTATCTGACTGTCCTTTTTCAGCGCAAGTATCACACGCCCCTACGACCAATCCGGTTATATCGAACGTTGGCCTCGCTGTGAGCTGCGCGGTGGTGCGGCCGAAGCGGCAGGTGCTCGTGTCGAAGTTGCAGTCGCTGTTGCACCTGAGTATCCCTCTGTCGTATCCGAGCGACGCGCACGTCTCGCCGTTACGATTTGAACCGTCACATTCTTCCCCTTCGTCTATCTGTCCGTTGCCGCACCTGCTGCCCGAGCCGTCCGATGATATGGTTATTGTTATTGCTGCGGTCTTGGACGTGTCGGCAGTGTCTTCTATCGTCCGCGTGTGCTGGGTTCCTGCTGCGGCTGAGCCTGAAGCGGACGCCCTGAATACAGAGGGGTTTGATGTCGAAGTAATAGACACTACGTCGTCGCCCGGAGTGTTCCTCGCCCTGTAGCTTCCGCTGCCGCCTGATATCGTTATGTCGCCTGATTGTCCGCCCGACACGACTGTCACAGAACTTGGCGATACTGTCAGGCTGCTGCCCCCTCCGCCGCTGGGCTGCATGGGTGCAAGCCATGGACGGTCTGCCTGGGTGTTAACTCCCAGCACCTGCCATGCCGGGTCCGATTGCTCGCCAGCGCCGACAAGCACATCAACTATAACATTTGTCGGCCGGTGGTACAGTATGTCACAAGCTATGTCAACGCCCTGCGGCGATGGACATCTGGTGCCGCCTGACTTTGTCGAAAGTCCCCACCCGCCCGCGCGGTTAATCCATGCCATCGTGTTCAGCATTTCCCCAAGTTCCTCGTCTGAAGGTTGTGCTCCGTATTCAGCACGCACCGACTGTACGGTAGAAAATATATTGGGAACGTTTCCTCCGCCAGTTCCCCCTGTCCCGCCGCCGGTTCCACCCGTGCCGGTACATCCTCCGGTTGTCCCGTTTATTACAGTTCCTTCTGCAGTGCCGCAGACAAGCCTTATTCTTTCGCGCCTGCCATTGACAGTGTCGGGGTCGCTTGCCACAGACGTCATGGTGATTGTGCCAGTCGGTGCAACACGGCGGGGCGCGGCCGTGATTGAAGTAAGGGATGGTGTTCTGCTTCCCGGTCTTGTAGTGCATCCACCGGGACCGGGCGTAGTTACAGTTCTGCACACGCCATTGCTGCACCCTGCAGAACAAAGCGTTCTGGTCGTCCAGTTGTTTCTTGTTCCGTTAATAGTGAAGCCTGAAGTGTTATAGCTGCCATAAGAATTGGGGCTGCTGAACAGGGGCAGGTTGGGGTCACGAACCTGCTTCGCGCAGCCATATGAGCGGTAAACTTGCTGCGTAACCAGCGCCCTGTAATTGCCGTCGACGCACTGGTTGGAAGAATTGCCGTTTACCCAGCCGTTAAGCGAAGACGGAGATATGCATCGCGGCGCTGTTATGCTGGCATTCTCCGTAGGCGTTTGCGTGCATTCGGTTAGCGTTCCGGCGCACAGCGGCACGATTTTCGGCTTGCCTGTAGTGCCGTCAGGCACGCACTTCTCAGTCGGCGACGGGTTCAGCACCTGCATCTTGAACTGCGCTGATATGCTTCGCGTTGTTTCGCCGGGGCGCGTGGCGGCTGCAGTGTCAGTCACCCTCAGCCTGAACTGCAGGTTTGACTTGTCTGTTATCTGGGATGTAATGTCACGCGGTGCGGATGTCGTGACCGTTGCAAACCCGGTTACCGGGAAAGTAGGGCTTGAAGTTGCAAATGCCGGAGGCAAATTGTTTCCGGGCTCCTTCAGGTTATGCACCATCATGCTGTTGGCAATGTATGTGTGAAGCGGTTCAACATTGAAGTTGTAAACGGAAGTTTTTTTTTCAATCTTTCCAATAGATGCTATTCTAACCGGAATGTTCTGTCCCTTGTCCGCTTTGTAAACAGTGTCGCCTGTCCTGAGGTTCTCAACCGTGACGAAATATTTGTGTTTTGTTGGCACGCCGGGTGCTGCGGTTTTTACGTAGAACGGGTGAGTGCCTGTCGCCTCGACACTTGACTCGTCGTCAAATTCAATATGATAAACCTCGTTTACGTTGCGGGTAAGAATCCACGTAACAGCACCTGTTGAGAACTCGCCTGTTTCGGGACTGAACGAGCGAACCTTGTCGCCGGTCTTTATCTGTTCTATCGGCTTTGAAGTTTCGTCAGAAAGCATTACAGGCGTACCTGCGACGAAGCTGTTTCCTCCGTCTCCGCCGCCGCCCGTGCCGCCGCAATCACCGTAACATACCTCGCCCGAGTCATCAGCAGACAATTGTGTAACAGTTACAGTGTGCAGGCATTCAGGTTTGTAGCCCGTTGGAATCGGCAACGAGAAGAGTTCTGTGGTGCATACCGGCGCAGTAGCCCATCTGCCGCCTGACATGTATGCATTTGCCACGCACACGCCGCCGGTGTCAAAAGTATATTCTATCTGGCTGTTTGTCTTTGTGCAATATCCCCATAGGCATCGCGGTGCTGTTGTCGGGCAGCCTACAGAAGATGTGCACGCAGTCGGGGCGCCTGTGCCCGTTACCGTGTCAGTTGTCGATGGGGTTCCTCCCGTGCCGTTGACGCAGGTTCCGGAAATGCATGTTTCGCCGGAACCACACGGCGGGTCGCACTCATTATTTAGTGGTTCGCATTCGAGCGTGTCGGGATTGCAAGTCTCCGTCGCCCTGCATAGCATAGTCCCGCACTGCTCGGCGCCGTATGAATAAGCACCGAGCACTACAATCCCCGTGACCAAGGCAAATATAGCTAAAGCTGTTTGAGCTTTCATAATGCACTAGAATTTTATTGGATTTCCCCACATATAAACATTTTTTAAGTGAAAAATCAAAATAAATCAAGGGAATAGGAGTCTTTTATGGAACCGGAAGTCAATGCGTTGAAGTGCCTGCTTGAAGAAAACGGCGTGGAACACAGGGTTCTTACGCACGAAAGAGTTTACACCAGCGAGGAAGCTGCAAGAATTCGTGGCGTCCCGCTTTCGAGCGGTGTGAAGGCGATGATTGTCAAGTCGAAAGACGGCTACGCAATGATTTTGGTGCCGGGAGACAGGCGAATTGACTTCGAAAAGCTCAAGCATGCAATTGGAAAGGCAAAATTAGCAAGTCCGGAAGAGGTTTTTCGAATAACGGGCTGCGAAGTGGGCTCCGTTCATCCCTTCGGGAATCTTTTCGGGCTCCGCGTGCTAATGGACAGGCATGTACTGGACAGCGAGACAGTGAATTTCAACGCAGGAATGCACGAGGTCTCAATAAATATGAACCCGCGGGATATGGCGAACATCATCAAGCCCGAAATCGGCGACTATGCCAGATAGTCATTTCTTTTCCCTGTTCAGCACCCAGAAAATCTGGTAGAAGGCTGCGGTGTAAAGGAAATAAAGCAGCCACAGTATCACCGGCCAGTTTCCGGAAGAGTAATTCCAGAGTCCCATGCCCACGCCAATCGCTTCGCTCACGATTCCAATAGCAAGTCCGATGGCGCCGAATTTCACGACATCCTTGGTGCTTTTTCTGATGTGAGAGAATATTACGAATAATCCAAGCGCGAAGAAAAACAGGACGTACCATCCTGAAGAAAAGTCGAATACAAGCATGACAATCACGGCGTGAGTCTTTCAGTGTCTCGCGGGAACAGCGTGGCTTCGCGGACATTTTCCAGTCCTAGAATTTGCATCGTTAGTCTTTCTATTCCAAGGGCAAATCCGCCGTGCGTCGGCACTCCCCATTTGAAGAAGTCGGCAAACCATTTGACAGATTCGGGATTCATCCCCTTGAGCTTTGCCTGCTCCATTATCTTGTCATAACGATGCTCTCTCTGCCCGCCGGAGCTCATCTCTATCCCCTTGAAGATAAGGTCCACGCTGCGCGCCCACTCCCCGTCGCGCATGACATAGAACGGTTTCACCTTGAACGGGAATTTGTTGGCAAAGAAAAAGTCCGACTTGTGTTTTTCCTTCACGTATTCGCCGAGTTTCTTTTCCGCTGCGCCGTTGAGGTCCTCGCCGCGCGGCAGCGGCTCGCCAAGCTCCTCAAGTATGTCGTAGATTTCAGGAAACTCAAGTATCGGTATCTTCTTGGGAATCTCCATTTCAGCGTTGAACATCTTCAGTTCGCGCTTGCAGTCCTTCTGGAGCTTTTCCATCGAATTGATTATCAAATCATTCTCGAGCCGGATGACGTCGTATTCGTTCTCTATGAATGAGGTTTCTACAGCCATGACGCGATGCTCGCACATGTGCCTTACGGTGTGCGAATGTTCCGCGCGCCACGCGGGCCCCACGTCGTAGACGCGCTCGAGTCCGCCGGCTATCGCAAGCTGCCTGTGCAATTGCGGATCCTGCCTCAGAAACGCCTCCCTGTCAAAATAAACAACAGAGAACACCTCCGAGCCGCTTTCAGATGCGACGCCCATGAGGCACGGCGTGAATATCTGCATGAAGCTGTTTTCCTTGAGAAACGACTGCATCTCCTGCAGCAGCGTTGACTGCACTTTGAATATTGCGTAGTTCTCGGGCTTCCGCAAATCTACGCTGCGAAAATCAAGCCGCTTGTCAAGCCCCGTCTTTATTCCGGGAGAAGTATCAATTGGCAGCGGCTCGGCTTCGGCAAGTATCTCGATGATGCCTGGGATTACTTCCACGCCGTTCGGGGCGTTCTTGCTCTCCACAGCTTTGCCCTCGATTGACACGACGCTTTCCCGCGAAAGTCCTTCAAGAGTCCTTATCATCTGCGCGTCAGTCTTGTCTTTTTTTGCTATTATCTGCATGAGTCCCGTGGAATCGCGGAGGATTACAAAAAGTATGCCCCCGAGAGCGCGCTTCTCGTGCACCCATCCGGCAACCTTCACCGTGCCAGGCTCTATGTCTTTTGCAAAATGTGTGCGAAGCATGTTATCACAGCACGTAAGCATTGTAGAATATAGTCCAGACAATCAGCCACAGGAAAATGTATACAATTACGCCGTTCCCGAGCCACCACTTCGCGCCTTCCTTTATCTTGAACGCGGCGCGCATCGCAAAAGTCAGCACCGCAAGGACTATGAGTCCGGCAAGCGTCGCGTACGCCGTGTGGCTTATCAGCAGCGAAAGGTAACCCATTATTACGGCGGCTACCGCGTAGACAGATGTCGTTCTAAGTTCCATGTCGAAGTATGATTTGAGGTTCATTACCAATCTTTCCCCATATTGTAATATTTTCTTTTGCCTTACAAGGTGAAACTTTGTTTCACCTGTATAGGTTGAGCCTTACTCAACCTCATAAGGGTTTTCTTTTTACAAAGAAAAGCCTCACTTTATGAATTTGCTTATCGGCACCTGTTCTTTTTCCTCCTTTATCCGCTGCGCCGTGAACCAGCTCTTGCGGACAAACGGGGGAAACTCTTTATTCTTCTTAATCCAATCCTTTAAAAACGCAATCGTTATTTCGTCGTGGCTGTAGCCGCTACCGAAGAACCCGTGCTTTTCATGGAGCTTCCTTATCTCCGCGTCCCGCTCCACCTTGGCTATGACGGATGCCGCGCTTACGACAGGGTACTTCTTGTCGGCGAAATTCTCGCTAAGCACCTGAAGGCTTTTGTCCTTGACCCTCGCCATCACCTTTCTTGAAAATGCGGGTGTGTTAACCTCCGGTGAATCAATGATAACCTTGTCGGGCTTCATTATGTTGATGATGTGCTGCATGCGCTCAATCTCGATTATGTTCAGATTCGTCTCGTTCCGCAGCTCGTCTATCTCCTTTGCTGTTATCTTCAACACCACGAAATCGTCTGCAAGCTCTTTCAGGAGGGGCGCCATGTTCTCGCGCTTTTCCGCCGTGAGAAGTTTGGAATCCTTTGCGCCGATGCTCTTCAATTCGTGCATTTTGCTTTCGTCGATGAGATATCCGCACATTGTAAGCGGACCGCACACCGGGCCTCTTCCAGACTCATCAATGCCAAGAACATTCATAGAGAATAAATATAGTTGTGGATTATTAAGCTTCAGGCGGCATCAAAAGCCGGCTGGACATCGGAAAAGTCTGCATGTTCCATCCGTCTTCTTGCTTCCCTCTGCATGTGCCTGTTCAGGTTCAGCCTCATCATGTCATCCGCGCTGAGCGTGATTTCCCGCGCCCTCCAGGATTCATCGTGGCCTTCGAACCTTTCAGGATACCTTAGCCGTGTCATGAGCCTGTTAGCATCCTCGTCTGCGGCGTTTATAATAGGATAATGTTCGTCAGCATGCGTCTGGCATTCGACAGACCTTCTTGCCAGCGGCTCCCCGTACTGTCTCTGCCATGCAAGTGACAGCTGCCTAAGCATGACGCTGGGTCCGCAGAACGCGTCAATGATTACCTTTTCATTGTTCGGGTCAAAATTCCTTTCTTCAAGCAGCCTGATTATCGCGTCGTGCCTGAGCCTGAATTCGTAGAACTTTTCGTTCCATGAGAGCTCTTCGTCAGTTTCCGGCTCGCCATAAATCAATTCCGCGTCCCTCATGTGCGCGGGCGTCAATGCAACATACTGGAAAGAGCCGAAAGGCGGCAGGTAGCTGTCATGATGCTTTACTCTCCCTCTCGGCTTGCCGTTATATCTGGCAACACGTTCGGAAGAAGTCCTTTTGTAGTCGGCAGGGTTGTGCGACGAAAGAGAAACAACAACGGACATAGGCAGCTCGGGATCGCTCAGGCATCCGGATTCGTCAATGCCGATGGCCCGTGAGACACTAGTCATTACATTTATTACTACAAGGAACGGTATAAATAATTTTTACGAAACTATTGCAGTGCTTTATGCCAATGCAATTGTGATGCATCATAATTACGGGTTTGCCTTGATTCTTATTTAAATCCTTCATGCAATTATTCAAAACTATAGCGGAGTAGAGCATGGGTTATAGAAAACTCTAAGCCCCTCAAAGCCTGGAGTGCTCGTCGAATTTGCATTTTGATAATGCATATACGAATGGCCCATAACCCGGAGGTCGGAAGTTCAAATCTTCCCTCCGCTATCTACTTTTTTCACTACCCGCTAATTTTTAAATAGAAGCAAAGATAATAATTAAAGATGAGCATAAGTCCAGAGGAAGCTAGAATAGTCGCACATGTCTGTGGAGACGGATGGCTTACATTTTTCCTAGAAAGGAATTCTCTTCAGATAGTAAATGGTAGAAGATATAGAAGAGACAGAATACGATACCAAATTGGATATTGCAATACTGAAAATATATTGCTCGAGCAGTTCAGAAATGATGTAAATTATGTATTCGGTATTAAACCAATGAAAGTGAGATGTGAAATCAGATTTAAATCAAAAAGAGTGTTTGAAAGAATCAGAGCGCTTGGTGGTGGAAATACTAGAGGTTGGTTTGTAGGGAAAGATATAAAATTATCAAAAAAGGCAATAAAGATTGAATGGCTAAAAGCTTTTTTTGATGACGAGGCAACTGTCGATATAAAGACACGAAGAATTAGAATAAAATCCATGAATGGAAAAGGTTTGATACAAGTAAAAAGTCTTTTGAGAGATATAGGAATAAAATCAGTAACAACAGGACCAAATTCCGATAAAAGTTATTATTTAACGATAGCAAGAGTAGAAGTATTAAAATTCAGAAAATTTATAGGATTTTATCATCCACAGAAAATTCAAAAACTATGCATCATAAATTAATGATATCTATATCATTTTCTTCTTTCAAAAATTTTTTATACTTGGAAGTGCAATATTTATTCAATGGACGCGCCATTTCATATCGCTTACGCAGAGAACGTTGCGAGACATCCATATTTGTGCCAGTTCGCCGGATTGGGCGCCGGAATGGTTGAACAGTCTCCGCAAGTGCCGCTTGCTGAACAAAAGACCAGAAGCAGGGAAGTGCTGTATGTCGCATCGGGAATTGGAAGGATAGAGATTGACACTTATCGCGACGGGGCTCTTGAAGTGTCCCGCCCGGACGTAACTCCCGGAACGGTCCTGAAGCTGAATAGAAACGTAAGGTACAAGCTTCAGCCGTCGCCGTTTCAAGACCTTGACGTAAGGAGAACAATTTAATCTTCTTTTTTAAGCCGTACAGCCAATTAGTTCTCATGCAAATACAGGAAAAGGCTCACCGTATTCTACAGCATCCGGTATGCGACAACTGCCTCGGGCGCCAGTTCGCCCAGCTTCTCAGCGGACTGACAAACAGCGAACGGGGCGGGCTTCTTCGAACTCTTGTCGCAATGAGCGTCGACAGGGAGCATTACGACGGCGACATCGACATCAACAATTTCCACAGCTTCCGGTTCCACAAGCTTGAGTCAAAATCAAAACTTGAAAAAAAGAAGTGTGTCATCTGCGAAGATACGTTCGAAAATCTTGACAGGCTTGTGGATAAGGTTGCAAAAGCGGGAAAGAAGTACGAGTTCTCGACGTTTCTGGTCGGCACCAAGCTTTCCTTCGAGCTGATTTCGCGGGAAGAAAATCTCTGGGAACGCGTGGGCATAGACTACTGCGAGCCGCTGAAGGCTGAGCTGAACCGCGAGCTCGGAAAGCTTGTGGAGAAGAAGACGAAGGCAAAATATCACTCTCGTCCTGACATAAACTTTCTTGTCAATATTCCTGAAGGCTCGGTGGACATACAGATAAATCCAATTTTCATTTACGGAGAGTACCAGAAGCTCGTGCGCGGAATCCCCCAAACGCGCTGGCCGTCAAAAAAGTACAAGACGTCAATCGAGGAAATCATGGCAGTGCCGTTTATGAAAGCTACGCTTGGCGCGAGCCACAAGCTTCACGGGCTCGGGCGCGAGGACATAGATGCAAGGTGCTTAGGATGGCGCCCGTTTGTCCTTGAAATTCTCAGCCCCAGAAAGCGGGAGCTCAACCTGAAGGCGCTGGCGAAGAAAGTCGGCAAAGGAATCAGGATCAGAAATCTCAAGCTCTCGAACATAGAAGAGGTCCGCCGCATAAAAGAGGAGCGCGCGGACAAGACATACCGCGCGATAGTCATATGCGAGAATGTTTCCAGAAAAGACCTCGACAAGCTGAAAACGCTGGTGGGTGAAATAAAGCAGAAAACCCCCGAGCGCGTGGTGCACCGCCGCGCCGACAAGTTCCGCCACAGGAAGCTAAAGTCGCTGAAGACAAAATATATCAGCGGCAAGAAATTCTCCATAGAAGTCAAATGCGAGGCGGGGCTGTACGTGAAGGAGCTGGTGAGCGGCGACAACGGAAGGACGACGCCCTCCGTGAGCAGCATTCTGCAGCAGAGTTGCATCTGCAAGGAGCTTGACGTCACAGCCATTCATAATGCCAAAATGAAAAAGTGATTATTTTTTAGCGACTGCCCAGACAATCCTCGTATAACCCATCCTCTTTGTCTCGCCGCCAAGCTTGGATGTCGTATGCATTTTCCTGATCCTAAAACCTGCCTGCCTGAGGCATGGAACGTAAAGCTCGAGAGAGTTAACTTTTCCGTTGAATTGGAGAGGGCGCTTGACTTTTGATATTTCATCAAGCCAGTTAACCATCAGCAAAATTCCGCCGGGCTTTAGGTAGCTATAAGCATTGTTGACAGCTCTTTGAAATTGTTCTTGCGTATCAAGAGCTCCAAAACATCCTATCTGCATGGCTGAATCGAATCTCCCTATGGCAAGCTTTTTTGTGACGTCGCCCCTTATCAGCGACAGTCTGGGGCTGGAATCTTTTTTGGAGATGTAACGGTGCTTGTAAGAAAGCGCTCTTTTCATGATTCCATCCATGAAGCGAAAATCGTTTTTCATAAAATCTATGTTTTCCTTGAGACTGTCAACCGCAACCGCTTCCCTCGCATCGGGATAAAACAGCGCAAGGAGAGGCGCAACCGGACCGCATCCGAGGTCAAGGACCCTGCTCCCTCTCATATGTTTGTGTATCAGTCTCGCAATTAGATAGTCTTCCGGTTCGCTGTCAAAAGTGTAGCAGGTAAGCGCATAGTCCCTGACAAAAGTTTTGGCCATCATATTTTTTTCCATCCTAGAATTTCTGATTGAAGAAACCTGAGCGCAAGTCGTACGACTTCTGGATATAGCGCCCGCATGCCGCCGCTTTCTTCAGCGTGTCCAGCATGCTTGCAAGCTGCTCCGACAGCATGTCAGAGTGGGTTTCACCGCGGTGTCCGAGAGGGTGCTGCTTCATGTCGTGCAGGAAGTGCGGCCAGTAGAATCTTGAGTTGCGCCTTGTAAGCCCGAAGTCCTCTAGGCGCCGCACGAACACGCTGTATTCCACGGAAACGAGTATCTCCAGCGCGAACCGCAGGAATGTGACAACCTTTATGTCGTGCATTTCCTGCTCTTCATTGAATCTCAAAAAATCAAACTGGCTCTTTATTGTCTTCTCGGTGTGCTTTGACGGCTGCGTATTCATTATCTCCTCGATGTCCATCCCCATGATTTTCATGTCGTGAACAAGGTCCTCCCTGTGCGACGGACCCGGCGGATACTCGTCGTTGCGTATGCCTCGCAGTATGATTTTCGCTTTTTCATTTTGCATCCCGTCGATGCCGAAATCGTAGAGGGGCGTGAATGAATAGGAAGTCCACTTTCTCTGGAGGAGCATCCTTTTGAATTCTGCGTTGCTCATCTTCCGTACAAGCTTTTCCAGGCCAAGCTTGTACTCGTCCATTATGCCGTTCTCTAAGGCGTCTATTTGCGAGAAGTTCATTACAAATCAAATCCTATGTTTTTCCTTATTATTTCTTTTATTTCTTGGGATTTTTTGGGATTTAACGAAACCTGAAGTCCATAATGAGTTGGTTTCTTGATAATAAATCCTTCTCTCATGAGTTCTTCTGCCATTCTTGCCGCGATTTTCATTCCTTCTCTGCCGAGCATCTGCGAGCGAAATTGTTTCATCATGTTTTCATAAGCTGTATGACTCTCACCCCATTTGCGGTGTCTCGCGAGTGCAAACAGTATTTTGGCTCTAATTAATTCATTATCCATAAGTTTACATGAGTGTAAAGATTTAAATAGTTTAAAAGTGTTCTATTAAGATTGAGATCTCCTGAGATCTTTGTGAAAGTGGTAAGATATGGAAAAATCAATGTTGCTGGAAATAGTCGGCGACTCGATTGAGAACAGAGTAATAGACTTTCTTATCGAGGGCGTCGGCATAGACTATACGAAGAAGGACATAGCTGACAACTCCGGGATATCCCGTCCGACATTGTACAAAATCTTCCCGAAACTTGTCAAGCAGAATATTATCAAGACTACCAGAACCATAGGCAGGGTGCAGCTTTATTCGATAAACACGGAGAATGAAAAAGTGAAAGCTCTTCTGAAGCTGGAAGAATTCCTGATTAAAAAATCCTTTGAAGAAATTGAAATCAAGCCTCGACTGAAGATCTAGAAAGAAATTGAAATCGCTGCTATGTCATCGTACTGTTTGTAGCGCGGATATTTCCAGCATTCCGGGTCGTCCTTTTCCAGTCCCCTAACATAATCCTTGATTTTTCCGAGCCCGCCTTCCATGAACAGTCTCACAAACGTGCTGAAATCGTCCTCATCTTCGGGACGTTCTTTCGGAAGAATCATGCCGTCTGTGAAAAGAATGACATGTTTCACATTTTCTAGGCTCTCTTCGCCTGTCATGATAAATTTCGAGAATTTCTCCTCGCCGTCGATCAGGCCGTAGTCCTCGTTGGCTTTGAGTCTTACATGGGGGATTTTCTTCCAGATAACGCCGTGTATATTTTTTGTTTTTTCCTGCGCAAGGCTCTTCCATAAAGTCATTACGTCTCTATCATGGTCGTAATCAGTCAGCATGAGCTTGAATGAGTTGTCCTTATAAATTATGAGAATTATGGAGTCCGAAACCTGGAGCCATTCGAAGCTGTCCATTTTCAGTCTCACGACAGCCGCCGTAGTGCACCATAAATTTGCCTTGTCCGATATGTCAACGCTGTTAGATATCATCTTCTTTCTGAGCGCATTGTTGGCATTTGCAGCCATCTCTTTCAGCGACCCTTTATTTGTTGCAAACTCATCCCTTGCAATCATGGCTGCAATCAGTCCGCCCGGCTTGCCGTCGTCAAAAAACCTGTTTATGCTGTTCGCGCCGTCGAAGACACCGAATATATCTTTGCCTATTAGATAAGTATCTTCTTTGCTCGAGCCTTCGTCAAAGATAGAGTCAATCTTCATGAGAATCAATGCGAATGCCAATGAGCCAAAAATATAATACGTTTCTTTTGGCTTAAGGATTTTCTTTTCGAAAGAAAAGTCTTATTTCTTGTATTTCTTTATTATCTCGACGATTTTCTTTATCTCTTCCTTCTTGAGATTGGTTCTTTCCTTTGAGAAAAGCGCCTCCACCTCTTCCTCCGTGTCGGGCATCATGCTGACGATGAGTGCTATGTAGCGCGGCTTGAGGATGCTTATTGCGCCCAGTTCCTCCACGAGGTTCTTCACCTGAGTGGATGTCAGTGTTGCGACCTTCTCAAGGTATTCGAGGCAGATCTTCTGGTCGTAAACGAGGTCTCTTTCCTTCTTCCTTTCGTCTATGATTCTTTTGGCGTCGTGTATGCTTATGTCTTCTTCTGAAGCTATGTCCATACCTATCCCTTTCTTTTCCGAAAAGAAAGGTCTGAGGTATCACTCCAAAGAAAAGGAGTTTGACTCAGACCTTCAGTCTTCGTAAATATTAAATTCATCCCTTCTTTAAATGCTCGGGAGCCAAGAAAAGCTTCTTCGCGAGCGAGCCGTCGTGTATCTCGACGATATAAGTCCTGCCCTGCTTTGCCAGCACAGTGCCCGTTTTTCCGTGGAATCTCGGGTGCTGGAAGCGTCCGCTGGATCTTATGACGACATGAACCTTGTCCCCTATCTCGAACTTCCTCAGAAGGTCCGTGATGGTTGGCTTTGGCGGGTTCGTCATCTTTTTCCGCGAACGTCTCATTTTTCCGTATGATTTTTGCACCATAACTATCAACTCAAACAATAAGTCTAACACTTCTTTCGATAGAAATGCTTAAAAGCGCAAAACGACTAAGGACAGGCAACGGACGCAGCGCTCACGGTTCCGGCATTATTGACTGTAACCCTGAAGCAGTTAGGCCCGTCGGTCGCGCGAAGGATAAGTCCGCTGCCCTGGTTCGTGATGGCAGAATCGCCGCCTGCTATATGGAGTTTCGTACCTGGAGTTGTCGTCCCGATGCCTACGTTGCCGGTCCTGTATATTGTGAGCAAGTTTACTCCCAGATGGTCCTCTATCAAAAGACAGCCCGTGAAAGAATTACAAGTCCCTCCGCCGTCGTGTCTTAGATTAAAGCCCACATCTCCCATCTCGCGGAACTTGATCAGCGAGCTGGTAGTCTGTTCGTTTTCATCAGCCTTCAACAATATTGTCGAGCCGGTTCCCTGTATGTGGAGTTTTTCCCCAGGAGATATCGTCCCGATGCCTACGTTGCCGGAAGTGTCTATTGTGACCTTATCGTATACTGCCCCCTCGGATATTCTCGATATTCTCAGCGCCATTGAAGGAGTAGCCCCGTCATCAGTCGCGTTTAGCTGCCACCCATAATTCAACGAAGCAGTGGCCGAGCGCGAAGTCATTATCTTAAGCAGCGCATTGTTGCCGTTTGTGGTGCTTGCGACAGTCATCGAAGTCCCCGAGCCGCCGGACACATGGAGAGCATCCTGAGGTGTCGTCGTCCCGATGCCGACGTTGCCGGTTGTTTTCTGGATCACCATTCGATTCGCAACTCCAGACTCATCAATGAAGAGACTACCGCCGGTACTTGCGGCATAAATTGAATACCGCCCAGTCGTGGCAGTCGTACGCTCGATAGTCAAACCCGCATTGCTGTTGCCGACAACGTGAAGGGGTTCGAGTGGATTCGTCGTCCCGATGCCGACGTTGCCATTTTTCACTGACAAAGTATCCAAATAACTACCGCCAGAATCAATACTTTGTAGTGTTAGTCTAACTGTTGTATAGTCGTTTCCATCAAATGTGCTATAAATTCTTCCTGTTTGAAAATCCCCATCTTGCAAAGTAGGCACTCCTGTAAACAATATTCCTGTCCCAAATCCACGATTAGCGGTTAACCCTTCATTTGTTAAATGTAAAGCATTACCAACAGCTGATGCAAAGCTAGTTTGAATTTCCAGTTTTACATCCGGCGCCGTCGTCCCGATGCCGACGTTGCCGTCTTCTTGAACCGTAAATAAATGTGTTCCGTCTGTTTGTCCAGTTCTATCTTTATAAATAGTAAAAACTCTATCAGTTTGAGAAGAATCTGAATCTATATTGAAAAGAAAGCTTTGCTTTGAATTTATAATAGCGTTTCCTGTGCCTACAAAACTCACCAATCCGTTAGTTCCATCATCTCCTGAAAGGGTTAATAAAGAACTTGGGCTCGTCGTCCCGATTCCCATCAAGCCGCTATCAGATATAGCTGCCAGGTCAACGCCGGTCGAGCTCTTGAAAAGTATACCATCATCCTCGCCCGTCACGAGCCCCGTCACGGTCGCCGGCGACGTAAATATCTTTGCAAGTATCTCCCTGAGCGTCGCAATGATGCTGTCGGAGAACCCGTTGGTTGTAACTTTTATTTCAGCAGTGCTTGGCAGGCTATTGAGCTGGTTCTCGTCAAGTATGTACGTGCCGACCTGCCCGGGGGCAAGTGATGCGGGTCCTGTAGCGTCCACCTTCTGGTTCGCTACGAAGAATGTGGGATTTTCCAGCGGCGTTCCGCCGACGCTCCTCAGGTAAACATTGTTGCCGCTCGAGCCTTCAAGCCTTGGTATTCCCTGGGATTTGGTGAAATGCTCGAGTTCGGCGTCGCCTGCTTGTGTTGCTGTCTGTGCAGTCCGCTGGAAGAAAAGCATTGAGAAGCCGACGATGGAGATGGTTATCAACAGCAGCAATATAACAGCTATTACAGGCGTGATGCCTTTCATGAAGAATATATTGTGCGTGGGTACTATAAATTTTAGAATGACTGCCTTCTCTGCTGTCTGACTGCGAAGAGGTAATATTTCTCGTCGCCTTCAAGCTCCTGAAGTATGCGCCGGACTATGGTTTTCTGCGGGTCAGGGAACAACTTGACGCGTTCGCTGATGTCTGTGAAGCTCGCGAACGGTTTTTTGCTTCTCTCTGCAAGTATGTCTGCCATGTGTTTCTTGCCGACACCCGGCAGCAGCTGGAACTGGTGCATCCTCGGCGTCACTATAGTGCCCTTGTTGAAGAATTCAACAAATCTCTGCTCGTTGAGCTTCACAAGCTTGTCAACTATCTCGGGCAGGAGGTGTTTGGCCATGCTCGTCAGGTCGCGGTACTCGATTTGTCCGCGTATGAAGCGGACCTTGTCTCTTTTGCCCTCGCCTATGTACACGTCCTCTTCCTGCGCGAGCGTCACGCCCTCGCGTGTAACGAGTTCAAGAAGCGAAAAGAACGAAGTGCCGATTGCCTGGGCTATGGGTTCAGTGTGCCGCCTGTCGGCGTAGCCGCTTGGCAGAAAATCTAGAACTATGCAATTTGATTCCTTCATCTGAACCCACCTTTTTCATTAAGACTTATTTGATAAAAATGCTTTTATAGTCAACCAATCAACAAAATCGCGATTGTATTAAACTAGCTGCATTCATTGCAATGAAATCCTTCGTACGAAGGTGCAGGTTTCTTGTGGATTTCTTTCGAATTTCCTGTCTTCATCATACGCCTAAAGGCGTAGGTTTTCAGGAGAATTCAAAATAAGAAAACGCCTATTTCTTTCGCTTGGGACGTTTCTTGACGCTCAAGAAATCTGAGTAATATAGAATCGCTATAACTATCAGCATCAAGCCGGCAAGCTGCCACACGGCAAACTCGTCCAGGCCTTCCGCGAATATCAGAAGCGTGCCTATCGCGCTGAATGTGTTTGTCACGGTATTGCCATCCACCACCTCCGTGTAGGTCCCCCTGAATTCGACAGGGAACTGTCCTGACCTTGCGGCAGTGGACATCGAAACGAAAACCGACCTTTGCAGCCCGGCTGGCACGGTAAGCCTTGCGTAATCGTCATTCGGCATTCCCTGTCCGGGTCCCGCCTCGCAGCCGATGGAATTGCAGGTGAACCTGATCCATGGAAGCGGGTAGCTGTTCGGGTCTGTAGTTAGTGCCTGTATGTTAAACACCTTTTCCTCGTCTCTTGGGTTAATTGCAGTAACCTCGAAGACATCGCCGGGTTGGGAGCTTAGGACAAGTCTCACCTCAGCCGGTTTCACTACAAGCCTTGGCTCGCAGCTTAGGAAGAATGTTTTCTGGACGGTTGTCTCAATTCCGCTGTCAGGTTCGGCAGTCTTGACAGCCTTAACATTAAGCGTATGATATGTGTCGCACGACAGCGCATTGCTCGCTGCGTCGGCAGGGTCCGGCAGATAAGCGCGCTCGAAGTCGCTCCATGTGGTTCCCTTGTTAACCGGCTGCCCGTCGAAGCTGAAGTCGACATCGCACGCGGTTCCGGTGCACGGCGCGGTGGAAAGGACAGTTCTTACGGTAGGCGTCGCCTTGAAGTCTATTACCATGGTTTTTGTGAAGTTCGCCTCGTTCTGCCCGTCCGTAGTTCTCGGAACAGTCACCCCGAGGTCCGGGAACGAAACATCCAATAAAATTTCCGAATCTGTCACGGTATAATCATCGCAGCCCTCGCCAATTAAGCCTGATGTCTGGTCGCCGCCTTCCACACAGATTTCCGACTGGAATTCGCTTGTCCATATCGGGAATCTCCAGTGTTTGGCGAACGTGTAAGGTATGTTGTCTATCGTCTGGGGGTGGTTTTGCGTGTTGTCCTGCCTTTCGCCGAGGAAAGCAGAAACCCTTGAAACATCATAATTGGCTGTGTATCGCGGATAATCGTATCCGGGATAGTACCATCTGAAGTAATCCTTCCTGTTTGACGGGTTCGGGTCGTTCTTGTCAACTGTAATCTTTAATGAAGCCGGGTTGATGTCGCACTCACGGGTTTTCGCTTTTGTCTGTGCGTTTCTCAGGAAGCAGTACATGCGCGAGTTAAGCGTGTCGCCCCTGAGCACTGTGGGCCTTTCATGCACCACACCCACCTTGACTTCCTCCTGCGCGTATCCGCCGCAGTCGCTGCAGTCGGGTCTGCAGTTTCCTGCATTGGCGCAGGGCGGGGCGTATATGCGCACGGTTTGTGTTTTTGTTTGTTCCACATTGCCCACTGCATCTGTTGAGCGGTAGCTGACTGTAAAGGTGTTGAGCCCTCTCGCAGTCGGAACTATGTCGCGGGAGACTGTGTAAGTGTCTGACAATGGCGGGTTCGGGCTCTCGCCAACTCCGAACTGAATCTGCGAGCAGCTTGTCGTCGGGTCGTTGCAGTTGAGCACCATGTTTGCCTTGCCAATATAGGTTGTTGAGCTGCTGCACGGGGTGCCGTCGCAAAGGATGGTGGTTGTCGGCGCGTCAGTGTCTATTGTCATCTGCGATATCCTGCCGAACTGGCAGTTCACGCCCCTGTCATTGAAGTTGCCGCTGACAGAAATGTCCGCGATTCCGCTGAGGTGACTTGACTGTGCTGTGAATGAATAAACATATCTGTTGCCTTGCTTTGATGCCTGGGTGGCTGTTATCTCTGTGGTGCCGCCGCGCTGCGAGCCGGGCTTGATGCGCACGGTCGGTTCGCCTTGCACCGCTCGGTCTGTGCTGAACGTTACCTGCACGGTGCCCGGGCCTGACGGGTTCTGGACTATTGATTCGACTGTGACTACAGGCGGGTTCTGGCACTGGTTGACTATGCAAAGCGGATACGAGTCTCCCCAGTTCGACGTTACGCCAAGCTCGTCTGTCGCCTGGCAGGTGGCTGCTATGCCTCGTCCATCCGCTGATGTTATAGTAACGTCCCTCGCAAATGTGTCGCCTGACTGGTAATTCATTGTTCCACCGTTGAAATAAGTCCAGCTGCGCGTCGGGAAGCAGTTGTCACCAGTGCATTCGCCTGCCCAGACCCTTACGGCGAGCGTGTTCGAAGCCTGGTTTGTGTCAGATGCGCTGCAGCGCAGGGTTATGGTACTGCCCTCCCTGCATGAGCCTGAATATGAAATCGGACCGGCAACAACTGGTGGGTTGTCAGCAATGAAAGTTTCAGATGGCGACTGCCCGATGTTCCCTACCCTGTCTGTAGCGCTCGATGAGACTGTGTGTCTTCCATATGCCGGCGAGAAGGTATGCTGACAGGAAGTGCCCGAGCATGTGGTTGCCGTTGCACTGTCGACTGTTATGGATGTAGTTGAAACGCCGCTCCTTGTATCGGAAGACGACGCTGTTAGTGTGGTTGAAGTGCCCGGCAGTATCTGGCCGGCTGACGGATTTCTGGAAAGACTGACAGCCGGTGCTGAGTTGTCAGCTGAAAGCGTGGTTTGCAGCACAGACGAACGCGCTCCGGGCGCATCTTCAATGAAGCAGTATACAATCTGGTCGGCGGAACCTCCCCATGGGGAGTAGAAGGTGCAGCTTGGATTTGATGCGGTGTAGCTGCTGGTACAGAAATCCGCGGCACCGCTGCTGCTTCCGCAGCGCAGCCTCACCTGCTCATTATTCGGGTCGCTTCCCGTCGAAGTCACAGTAGCCGGCTGGCCTGTTGCCGCATAGTTGCCGTAGGTTGACGAAAGCGACAGGCTGCTGAGCGTAGGCGCGGTGTTGGAAGCGCATCTGTCGTCCCCGCCGAGCGAGAGGCAGCCATAGGTGCAGCCCTGGCTGCTCGGCGTGTAGGCGCAGTTAGCCGAGCCTGTTCCGCTGTTCGTGCAGCTTCCTGTCGCGGCGTATGTCGTGAGCGTGCTGCTGCTGGCACAGACATCGTCAGACGGGCTTGTGCATGGATTGGGGCTGCACGCGTCCGAATGGCACACGTCATCGCCTGCCTGAGATTTGCAGCCGTACGGGCAGGCGCTTTCAGTGTAGCTGCTTCCGCAGGTTCCGCTCGAACATGATGCGGCTGCGTAAGTGCGCAGCGTGCTGTCTATGCAGACATTGTCATTCTTCGTGCATGTAACGCAGTTAGAGTATACAATCGGGCAGCTGGACGAAGACGAGGACGAGGCGACAGAACACGCTCCGCCCGAGCAGGTGTAATCGTTGTAAAGCCGATTCTGCGCGTCGCACGCCTGCAAGCCGCTGCATGAACGATAGCTGCCACCGCTGTTGACACATCCGTTAAGCGAGTTGCAGTCCTGGACGTTGTTCATGTAGCATGAGCTGCCTGAGCAGCCGCCAGTCTGCCTTGTTTCGCCGGAGCATCCTGTTGACGGGCAGTTCTCTGTCTGCGGAGGATACGAGCAGCTGTAGCTGCTGCCGATTACCGTACAGGTGCCGGGATTGGAATAATATGTTCTTGTGTTGCTGCTGCATGAGTTGGCCGGCGGACTGGTGCAGGGGTTGGGCGAACACGGGTTTGCATTGCACTGTCCGTTGCTGCATCCGTATGCGCAGCTCTCGACAAGGACGTCCGCCGTGTTCGCGCAGTAGCCGGGAGAGCTTGTGCATCCCCAGACATGCTGCATCCTGTTGCTGCCTGCGCAGTAATATGAATTGTAATTCCTGCAGTCATAGTCTTGTGTAGGGCAGCTGGCACCGCTGGCATAATATTCCCTCAACAAGTTCGAATCAAGGCACGCGTCATCCGTGGTGGTAGATGTACAGGAGCCGCCTGAGCATGTCACATAATCTGTGCACCTTCCCTGCGCCTGTGCGTTGTTACCGTCAGTGTCGCTGCTGGCGATGGCGCCGCAGTTCTCGCTGCTGCCGAACGTGCATGAGCCGCCTGAGCAGGTTCCGCTGTAATATCTCGTGGTTCCGCTACAGCCTGTTGGCGGGCACTGAGTGTATGTCGGCGGATACGAGCAGCTGTAAGTCCCGCCAGATTGCGTGCACGTGCCGGGGTTGGGATATGTAACGGTGCTGGTGCCGCTGCATGAGCTCACAGGCGGGCTGGTGCAGGGGTTGGGCGAACATAGAGAATTATAGCATTGCCCAGTGTTCGGATTGCAGCCAAGAGCGCAGGTTTCGACAACGGTGTCTGTAGCTGCGGCATCGCTGCACGCACCCGACGAGCAGCCCCAGTCACGGCGCATCCTGTTGTTGCCGCTGCAGTACGTTGCTGACGGCTCGTACTCCTCGCAGTTTTTCACATAGCTTGTGTAGCTCGAGCCGCTTGCCAGATATTCCCTCACCTGCGTTGAGCTTGTGCATGCGTCCGTGACAGGAGAGGTGCTGCAGCTTCCGCCTGAGCAGCCGGTGTAGTCCGTGACTGTTCCCTGAGCCTGCGGGTTGTCTCCGTCGCTGTCGCTGCTTGTCTTTGAGGAACAATCCTCGACAACCGCGCCGTAATATGACGTGCATGTGTTCGTGCCGGACACGACATAAGAATCAAGATACTGTCGTATCACGTTTCCTTCGCACACGTTTCCGCATATGTCAGACGAGTCGCAGTCCTGGCTGTTGCAGCTGGCATAGGTGCAAGAGCTGCCGCTTGCATAATAATCCCTGTCTTCAGATGCCGGGTCGTCGCCGCATCCACCGTTATTTCCGCCGCTATACCATCCGTCGCTGCTGTCGCAGTCGTTGGAATTGGCAGTGCAGCTGTTCTGGTTTGGCGTGTTCGCTGTCACGTAGTAGTCTATCTGATAAGCTGTCGGGTCGTCCCGTGTTCCGCAGCCACCGGAATTTCCGCCTCCTGTCCAGCCGTCGCTGCCGTCATAATCGCGTGAGTCTGTGTTGCTGTACGCGCAGGAGCCGCCTGAGCAGTAATAGCTTCTGTAGTATGAGGTCGGGTCGTCCCATGTACCGCAGCCGTTCTCGCCGCCGCCGTACCAGCCGTTGCTGTTGGCACAGTACGTTCCGGTGCTGCACGGCACTTTCTGGGTGCCGGTTACGCTGTAACTGCATGCACCGGATGAACAGCCGTAGTTGCGGTATTCCTGGTTCTTCGACGTGCGGGCGTAGCCGCCTTCGCAGTCAGAGTAGCAGCCGCTGGTGTCATACCAGCCGTCGCTGTTGTCGCAGTTCTCGGCGTTGTTGAGATAGCAGCTGCCTCCAGAACAGCCGCCAGTCTGCCTCCAGCTGCCGCTACACCCCGAGGTGGGACAGGCTGTGTCAGAAGCGCTCTGTCCGCAGCTGCCGCCTGAGCAGTAGGCTGAATAAGTCCGCCGCGTGTTGCCTATGCAAGTCGGGCCGGAGGCTGTGCAGTCGGTCAGCGACTGGGATGTTCCGCAGCTGCCAGATGAACAATATCCTGAATAGGTTCTTCGCGTGTCTCCGTCGTAGCAGTCAGGTCCTGGGGCTGTGCAATCCTGCAGAGATGAGGAAGTTCCGCAGCTGCCAGATGAACAATATCCTGAATATGTCCTTCTTGTGTCGCCGTCATAGCAGTCAGCACCGGGGGCTGTGCAGTCGGTCAGCGACTGGGATGTTCCGCAGCTGCCGGCGCCTGAACATGTTGGTGAATAAGTGCGCCGCGTGTCACCATCATAACAGTCACCGCCGGGCGTCGGACATGGTGAGCAGCTCTGCGAGGAACCGCAAGAACCCGCTCCGGAGCAGGTTGGTGAGTAAGAACATGAAGAAGAGCCGGAGCAGGTGCTGCCGGGTGTCGGGCACTGCGAACAGCTTCGCGAACTCCCGCAGCTTCCGCCGGAGCAGGTTGCCGTGTAAGTGCATGATGAAGAGCCGGAGCAGTCAGCGCCCGGAGCGCTGCATGCCTGGCTGGATGTGGAATAGCTGCAGTCGCCGCCTGAGCAGGTTCCGGGAGAATTATAATAATATCGGGTAGCACCAGAGCAGTATGCGCCGGGCGGACTACTGCAGGAAACGCCGGCGCACGGGTCAGGATTGCACGCGCCGCCGGAGCAGCCAAATTCGCAATCATCAATTATCTGCCGTCCGTTGCAGTTATAATAGTGCTCGAAAACTCCGTTGTAGTTGCACGTTCTTTCCTTGGGGTTGCAGGCGCAATCCCCGCCGTTATAGTCAGGGCACGACCAGCCATCTTCACAGCCGGCTGTGCAAGTTCCGTCACCGCAGCTCACGCCAGCACAGGGGTCTTCCGGAGTCGCGCACTGACTCCCATCCCAAACAGTACCACTGGGACATCCGCAATCCCCGCAATTGCCGGGATTCTCAGGTCCCCACTGGCATGTTCCATCGTCATTGCATCCGGTTTGTTCGCATTCGCAGCTACACCAGTTGGACGTTGGGCAGCAGTTACACTCATTAGTGCAAGCAAAAGGGCCGCCATATGACCGTGCCTTTGGCGAATAGCCTGCTTCGCAATTATTCTGGCTTTGGTCAACTTCGCAGCTCGCGCCGCTATTCTCTATAACACAGTCAGTATTGGTACCGCACCAGCCCTGGCCGTATCCGGTAGAAGAAACAGAAACAAACATACCAAAAGCTATGGCAAATATCAGTAAAACTCTTGGTAATGCCTTCAAAGTACACGCCCCTCCTGTGATTTATGGATTTGGGCGTTATATATACCTTTATAATCGGAAGACTTTGTTGAAAAATTCGGCTATCGACCTGCGTCTAGCGTCGATAGCCTACCAAATCGATGGACATCAACTGATGTCCATCACTTTTTCAACAAAGCCTAATCGGAAGATTATAGTTCTCCAAGGAAACAATTGGCATATTATCCGAGAATGCATTGAAAACACACGACTTTAGTCGTGTGATGCAAGGAAAAGCATAGCTTTTCCTGCACAGGATTTTTTGAAATCCTTGTGAAACTCAATGCAAGCAGAAAGCGAAGCTTTCTGATGCATACAGAAAACTTTGTTTTCTGTATGCATTCTGGATGCCATGCAAGAATGAGCAAAGCTCATTCTGCACAGGTGAAACGAAGTTTCACCATGTGCTCCCATGAAACCCGCACCTTCGTACGAAGGATTTCTTTGAAATCCTTCGGCGACTCAAGTTGAGCAAAGCTCAACTTCGAGTTAGGTGCGGGTTATTAGGAGCATTTCATTTCCTTGGGAACTACAAGGTGAAGCAAGCTTCGCCTGTACAGGAGAATCTTCGATTCTCCTCGTATCTGTGAACCCACTTGCGCGAAAATCTTTTGTGGATTCACTATATACTTTCTAGGGCGTAGTTGCATTGCCTGTCAGGCTGAAAGCTGTGGAATCAGCAACCATGCATCTCTCAACATCCTCGGCTGTCAGTGAATTGGTTTTTCCAGGACATATGGCTATGGTCACGTTCCTGTCGCAGGCAACTACGGTCTTGTTCTCGCCTTCAAGGTAATAATACTTGAATATTATCGTGCGGTTCTCGTCCTCTGTGTAGTAATACCTGAACGAGCTCCTGTTGCGCTGTTCCGACTGAATTAGCTGCGCGTCAGGGAAATAATGTTTTATGCTGCCTTCCGAGCCTGCCTGATGAAATTCATTGAGAAGCTCGTCGATGCCGCCTGCAGAAGGCTGATAGAAATAGGCAGCCGAGGCAAGAATAATCGTGGCAATAACTACAATAGGTATAAAATACGTTTTTTTGAAACCGGAATTTCTTTTCCTTTTTGGCATTGTAATATATTAAGGGCACGGCCACTATAAAAATCAGAATCAGGTTCTCCTCAGAACGCCGGTAGTCATCTTCTCAGCGCCGTTCTCCATGTAAGTGGCTTTCCAGCTTCCGTTGAAACTGCCGGTGCTGTTAACGCTTGGACAAAGGAAGTCAATCCTGTCAGAGGTTTGGTCTGCAGAGAGCGTGAGATTGCTGCCAACAAAAGAGCACGGATTTCCGTCAAGTTCAACTGAAGGCCTGATGCTTGTCGCGTCCACTGCACCCTTCAGGAGAAAGTGGACGTTCATCTCGTATCGCGATATGCCAGTGCGGCTGTTCTCAACAAATACAGAATCAGCCACAGGTTCAAGGCACTGAAGAGTTCCACGGCTCGTGCACATGGCCCCCATTACTTTCTGCAGGCTGAAGGTTACTCCAGGCGCGCTGTATTGGGGCAAGCCATAGGAAAGCCTGTCGGGGTCACCGTAAGAGATTTGTTCGGTTTGCGATGGAGCTTGCGTATCTTGCTGCGGTGAATTTAAAGCAGGAAAGCTTGCTGAGAATAGAACTGCAACGACAACAAGAACTATGAGCGCAACGGCAAAAAAAGTCCATTTCTTCCTGTGTTCCTCGCGCTGCGCCTCCTGTATGGAACTGCTGACAGAAGCCATAGTAATGTATTTGTAAGGCAATTTAATAAAGGTTGTGAAAACTAGTCCTTGTCCTGCGTCTCATCAAGTTCGTGTCCGCCAAGGCGCTTGTATTTCAAAACGCCCGCGTCTATGTCATCCTGTGATGGCATGCGATTATTTGCTAGGACTGTACCGCTGTTCATAATACTTTGATCGTTTGTGGCATGGTCAAAACCTATGGCATGACAAAATTCATGTTTCATTGTATTTCTGTAGACATTGAAATCGAGAGAATTGCTATCGGAAGCATGAACTATGCTATTTACAAGATAAAATCCGTTTCTTTTAGTTGGGGCTGCAAGAAATATTGTTCCGGATCTAAAATCAACAACAATGGCTCCATCCGGCAAGTTAGATGTTGCAGAATCAACATATTCAATGTTGACACTGTTTAGGATACCGTTAGTTATTTCTCCAAAAACAGAACGTGCCTGGTCAATTGCTGCATAGCGATCGGCATTTACACCTGCATCTCTTACAACAATTACTCGCGGCTGCACGCCATCAGGTAATCTGTAGCTTCTGCCATTTTGATTCATTAATGCGCCAGGCGAGCCTATTCCCATCCCAATCTCCCGATAGTGATTAACATTGACGCCCTTGTCAAGTGCATCCAAATCCAGGCGAGTATTTCCTTCTATGTTTACATTATTGCGCACGCGCTGTACTACTCCCCCGTTTACTGTCGGGTTGTATACCCCGCCGTTTACGATTAAGCTGTAATTCCCACTGTTAGAATCCTGAGACTTGTCGCCAAACCTTACCGTAACAGGTGCAACCATTTTATTGTCATATGTCCCGCGTATGGAGCCTGCAACCGTATAAGTCTGTGTCGGGCACGTAGGAGTATAGCAGCCGTTTCCATTGCCGTCGCCTCCGCCGCAGCCCGCTGCTACAGCTGATGCCCCAAGAGCCCCGAGGGCGTATAAGAATTCGCGCCTGCCGTATTTGGCGATTTCCCTGTCTGTCGGCTTTGCCACGCGCTCGTCCATGCCTTTCGGTATGTAGAATGTCATAAAACCACTGTTATATCTTCCCTATGAAATTATTTGTCCTTACCCCATATATAGCTCTACAAGGAAGCAATCTGGATATTTTCCTTGTGAGCTACAAGGTGAAGCTCTGCTTCACCTGTACAGGAGAATCGAAGATTCTCCTTGTATCTGTGAGTCAAATATCCTACAATCTATAATTATTTGGCTCACTATATAAAGATTTGGTATTTATATTACTTTGAGGTAGTGAAAAACATCACTTTATGAATTCAACGGTCTTTTCTATTATAGCCCTTGCTGGCAGACCGCGAATCCTAAGTCTCAAGCCTCTGTGTCCGGATGTCATTGGGAAAAGAATTTCCCTGTCGCGTTTTCTAAAGAAGCAGATTATCTGTTCCCCCTGAACTTCGTCGCCAAGGTTCCTCAGAATCATTTCAACCGTCCTTCCTTTATCATGTCTTTTACGATTGACAAAACAAGGTCGAAGTCAAGCTGCAGCGCATCGGCTATGTCGCTTGGGTAAGCTTTTTTGTTGTCCTTCAGGTATTCTATTATTTCCTTTTGTGCCTTCTCTTTTGGCAGATTTCTGGCGTCAACTATCTTTATTGATTCCAGCTTTTCTCTTACCGCCATTCTCACGAAGTCTGCAGTATTCATAAAGAACCCTTCCCCTACAAGAATTTCTATCGCTTCCATCTCCTTTGGGCTCAGTCTTGCAGATACGAGATCGCTTTGCTGCTGCATTCGTATTCTATTTATGTCAAGATTTAAATATACATATATAGAAAACAGAGAAATTAGCGGCACAAGCCCTCGAACATGTCCCTCGCGCCGCCCTGTGTCACGAACTCCCCATGGTATCCGTTAGTCGACAGTTTCAGTTTTACTATGCCGTATTCGCGGATGCGGACGCGACTGGACGGCTGGGGAAAGGGAAAATCATACAGCTGCCTGTGCCCGCCCGTGCCCGCGACTATCTGGAGAAGCCCGTTTTCCTGTTCAAACCTCTCGTAGTTGTGGTTGTGTCCGCTCAGGAGCATTTCAGCCTTGTACCTTTGCAGCACGCCCGCGAACGCCTCCATGTGTCCGATGTCCCTGTTCGGCCCCGATGTGCGCCAAGGATGATGCCCGTAAGCGAGGGCGCATTTCCCGCCGAATGCTGCAAGAATGCCCTCGAGCCATGACAGTTCTGAAGAAATATTCGCTTCTGCGTTCGTGTTCAGCGCGATTACCAGCCAGTCGCCGTGCATGAACGCGTAATAGCCGTCCGGCGCGATCCCAAAATACCTGAAGTATACTGCGGCATCTCTTGTATGATATTCATGGTTGCCGGCTGTCGGCCTTGTCCTTCCCTTGTTCGCGCCCCATCTCGTCCTGTCATACCCTTCAAAATCCCTGTCGCTTCCGTCGGGATACGCGTTGTCGCCAAGAGTGAAAACAAGCCCGCCCGGAGGAAGAAGGGCTCCCGTCGTTTCCGACGCTTGCGAGCCCTGGTCGTATATGTCCCCGGCTCCGGAAAATTCAACTGTTACTACTGGCTTCGGAGTATCAGGAACAGGCGTGCATGTCCACGCTTCCGGATTTCTGGAATGTCTTTCGGGAACAACAGGCTGGAATCCAGGAAGGTTCGCGCATAAGTCGCAATTACCATCTTCTACCTGGACGCCCGGAGGCACGTCCGACTGGATTCCTTCGATATTTGCGCACGCGTCAATGGAAGAAGGACTGGGACTGACAATGTTCTTTTGCTGTTCCGAGCATGAGAACAGGCTTGCAGTCAGTGTCGCAGTTAAAACGCCGTAGGTAAGGCGCCTCATGAGAATCTGATTTCAGAAAAGCTTTTGAAACGCTCTAATAGGAACAGCGGGCATACTATGCTGAATTCAGGTTATTTTATTCTGCCTTCTTTGTTTTTCGTATGTTAATAATTTCAATCTCTGTTACACCGTCAAAATCCTTGTCGCCTGTGTAGAATTTGCTGCAATTGGTGAAAATTCCAGTAGCAAGATTTATTGCGTCAATGAATGACATGTCCCTGACTTTTTTGTCGTAATATTTTAGTCGGATATCTGCAGCCGTTTTCGCGATTTCTTTTGTCAGAGGAACTACCAGAATGCTTTCATTGGACTCTATCAAATACATTATAGACTCTGTTTCTTCCATGCCGAATTTTTTTATGGAATGGTAGCGGAGTTCTGCCAAGACAGCTGTGCTTATCGCCTTCCTTGCTTGAGATTCAATTACACTTTTGGCCTCCTCGGTTTTCGCACCTTTGGCCAGAAATTCAATCCAAATCCAAGTATCGATGAATATCATCCTATTAGCCCCAGGCTTTCTTGCTCTCTTTTATCATTTCATCAATCTCTTTTTCCGTCAGGCGCGGCAGTCTGTCCCTTAGATTTCTTAATTCCTTTATAGAGTCCTTGACTTTCGGCTTCATTGCTACTTCTCCTTCCCTTTTTATGAATACGACTTCAGTTCCTTCTTTCAATTCGAGATACTCCCTGATTCCCTTTGGTATTGTTATCTGTCCTTTGCTAGTTATCTTAGCGTTCTCTGCCATGCCTATCATCTCCTTACTTATTCATTAAAAGTAAGGATACTTAAAGATTTTCCTTACTAAAGAAACAGCGGCCCGATTATGTTGAAAAGCAGCACCAATAGCATGCCTACAGAAACAACCCGCACGATTGATTTCTTGTATTTGCTGCCGGAGACAAGCTCCTCAAGCATGAGCCCGCCGTCAAGCGGCTTTATCGGCAGCAGGTTCACAAGTCCTATCCCGAAGGAGAATATGAATATCCAGAAGAGGAGCACGGAAAGAATTGCATAAGCCTGGATGTTTCCTCTTATTTCCACTGCTTCGCCGAGCGTGCTGATGCCCATGAACGCGCGCCCCTCGTTTTCTCCAAGGACGACGCTTTTCGTGACTGTATTGCTTCTGTCAGCAATCACGCCCTGCGGGAAGAAGCCGGAAACCACCATGGTTTCTGTCGTTGTCACGCTGATCGTGTCGCCGGGGCTGAATGCGGACAGCGCGCCCACCAAATCGGAATGTTTTCTTACCTGGACGTCGTTTATCGCAACTATGGAACCGTTAAGGCTGGCATTGTACGCCGAGCCGCCCTCCATGGATGCAAAAGCCACGCCGCCGGGCACCGTAACAGAAGACGCGCTCATCGCAAAGACAGCGGCGAATGCAACAAGGACGACTATCAGCGCCACTATCATGTTGGCGAAGCTCCCTGCCGCATAAACGCGGAGTTTGGTTTTCTTGCTCATCCTTGCAAGCTGCTTCTCGTCCGGCTCGACAAAAGCTCCCGGTATGACTATCAGCAGCAGCCATCCGACTGATTTTATCCTGACTTTGTCAATCCTGCACATGATTCCGTGCATGAACTCGTGTGGAATTATGACGACTGCGATGCCGATTACCCATATCCACCACGGCACTACAAAGACGCCGGGCGCATTCACGGGGTCGCTCACCGGTCCCGGCAGCAGAAGCTTCACGCCGCCCTCCGCGCCGCTCAAAACAGCGTAAGCTTGCGTGATGAGCAGCACCGAGCCGAGTATCATTAATATAACCGCAAGTGCTATGCCAACGTACGACAGCTTTCTCCAGAATTTATTGTGCCGCGCAGCCACCCTGTCTATAAAATTGCGCCCTTTCGTGGTGCGCCTTATGAAGATGATACCCTCGAGCTTGACGTTCTTCCTGTCGCTGTATATCAGGAGCGCAACAGCAAGTATGAATCCGGCGAACAGCGCCATGTCAGCGGAAATCATGGAAGACAGTGCGGCTGCCGCTATTATGCCGATTGCTATTGAAAGCGCGGCAGAAGATTTTTTCATGGGTATTAGTTCGGGAGGGAGGCTTAATAAAGCATTCGTGCGCTGTCGGGTATTCCCGGAATGTTTTATAGCTTGGTATTCAGATTCTTTATTGCGTTCTTAGACAAGTTTGTTTTTAATCCTTGCGTGCTGAATGAGATTTGATAAAAATGGAACCGCAGTTCTGGGCAGACCAGGTTGCAAAGCAGGTAGTGGACAGGGAGAAACAGCTCAACCGCGTGTCCGTATTCAGGACAGAAATGGGGCTGGGAGCCTCGGGCATACCTCACGTCGGCTCGGCAGGAGACGGCATTCGTTCTTATGTTGTAAATTTGGCACTAAAAGAGCTGGGAGTAAAGAGCGAGTTCGTTGCGTTCTCCGATGATAAAGACGGGCTTCGCAAAGTCCCCGCGGGGTTTCCGGTTAGCATGGAGAGTGAAATCGGGAAGCCCGTATCTGACATACCGGACCCTTTTGGCTGCCACAAGAGCATGGCTCTTCACATCGGCCAGCTTCTTACAGATTCTTTCGACGCGCTTGGCGTGAAATTCCGTCTCTTGAGGGCGCACGAGGAGTATGCGAAAGGAACTCTGGACAGGCAGATTGTCACCGCGCTGAAGCAGGCGCGCAGGTGCGGGGAAATAATCAGGGAAGTGACAGGACAGGAAAAATACCTTACCCAGCTCCCGTATATCGCGGTGTGCAGCGAATGCGGCCGCCTCTACACGACGCGCGTCTACAGGTTCGACGAAGATGAAGAGAAGATTTATTACAAATGCGACCAGTCGTTCGAGGGCAAGAACAGCAACACGGGAAAGAAAATAATAATAGAGGGCTGCGGGCACGACGGCACATGCGGGCTGCGTGACGGCAAGCTCGCGTGGAAGGTGGAGTTCGCCGCAAGGTGGGCTGCGCTGAAGATAAATTACGAAGCGTTCGGGAAGGACATACTCGACAGCGTTAAATGTAACGACCGCATCAGCAAGGAGATATTCGAATGGGAGCCGCCCGTTCATTCATTCTACGAGCTGTTCACAGAGAGGTCGGGAAAGAAAATAAGCAAGAGCGCAGGCAACGTCTTCACGCCTGCCAGATGGATGAAATACGCGTCTCCTGAGAGTTTGCGGCTGCTGTTTTTGAAGCGCCTGGGCACCAGCCGCGTGGTTGACCCTGACGCAATTCCCGCTTATATGGACGAGGTTGACGAGCTCGCGAAAGTTTATTTCGGAACCGAAAGACGCAAAGCGTCAGGCAACAACAAGGTAGCTAATGCCAAGGACCTCGAGCACCAGAAGCGCCTGTTCGAATATGTCAACTTCCTGGAAACGGCGGGGGAATCAAAAGTGATGATACAGTACAGCATGCTTGCAAACCTCATGAGAATCGCAAAGAACAGGGAAGTCGTAAAAGAGATACTGAAAAGAACCGGGCACGTGCCGCGGGAGCTTGACAGTGACGGCGAAAAGGAGCTTGAAAGCCGCATAGATTACGTCACCAACTGGATAAATGACACGGTTCCCGAGGAGAAGATTGTTTACGCGCTAAGCGACGCGCAAAGAAAAGCCATAAAAAAGCTTGTTTACGAACTGGAATCGAAGCAGTGGACTGAGGAAGAGCTTCATGCAAGGCTTTTCGCGATACCGAAGGAAGAAGGGCTTGAGGTCGGCAAGTTCTTCGAGGCAGCTTACGTCCTTCTGCTCAACAGCCTTCGCGGTCCCAGGCTCGCGCAATTCATAGCAGCAGTCGGGAGCCAGAAATCATCGGACATCATGAAGAGCAGACTGGATGAGTTCTAGTCCGCCTTACGCTTCCCAGAAACTCCTCATCCGCATAAATTCTATCACCGGGCCTGAATGCGTATCGTCTTGGAGGGCGGCTAAGGACAGTTATGTAATAAGAAGGATAATCAGACAAAACTTTCCTGCTCAGTTTTCCCCTTAACGATATGTCCCTTCTTATAACTGTCACGAGTGGGTCAGTTCCACGCGCTTCTGTCATTTGCAGGTACGCCCCAAGCCCTTCTGGATATTCAAAATGCATTCTCATATATGATGAAACGGGGGATTCTTTTAATATCTTACCATTGAGAACTTTGATCACCCTGATTTATCAAAGTTCACAATAAGGACTTTGAACGAAAGATATATTTATTCAAAGTCCTCTATCATTAATAATTTTCCATCACATCTGATTCTAATGGATCTCACAAAAAAATGCGCGCCTTGCGAGGGCGGGGTGAAACCCTTCTCGAGAAGCGAAGCGGCGAAATACCTGAAAGAAGTCAACAGTTGGAAAATCCATGACAACAAGCTGGTGAAGCGACTAGTCTTCAGGGACTTCATGTCACTCATCAAGTTCATAAATGACATGGCAAAACTAGCAGAGAAGGAAGGGCATCATCCGGATTTCACAGTGCACTATAACAAGCTGGACATAGAGATATGGACGCATGCAATCGGCGGATTGAGCGAGAACGACTTCATACTTGCTGCGAAGATTGACAGGCTTTACAGTAAATTCAAGTAATTACTTCTTCTCAGCCCTTGCAACAAGCAACCGCGTGCTCACTGCAACATCGGGATTGACTGATATGCTGTCAATGCGCTGTTTCACAAGAAATTCTGCAAAATCCGGATAATCTGAGGGTGCCTGCCCGCAAATGCCGACAGTTCGCCCGGCTCCGTGCGCGTCCTTTATGAGATTCTTTATCATTGTCTTTACCGCCTCGTTCCGCTCGTCAAACTCCTTGGCCAGCATTGTGTTGTCTCTGTCAATACCAAGCGTGAGCTGCGTCAAATCATTCGAGCCTATAGAGAAAAACTTGAATCTCTTGGAAAACTCCTTTGCAAGTATCACGTTCGCAGGTATCTCCGCCATCACGCCTACGTCAAATGTTATCTTCTCATCGTGGATTATCGCCAGCGTCTTGTCCGCCTCTTCCAGCGTCCTACAGAATGGCACCATCAGTCTGATATTGTCCAGCCCGAGCCGCTCACATTTTTTGAAGGCTTTCAGCTCTAAGCGAAAAGCAGGCTCGTAGCTGCTTATGTAACGCGAGGCGCCTCTCCAGCCGATCATCGGGTTGCTTTCCAACGGCTCGAAGTGTTCGCCGCCCTTGAGGTTGCGGTACTCGTTTGTCTTGAAGTCGCTAAAGCGTATTACAACAGGACGCGGATAGAAGGATGCAGCTATCTTCGCCACGCCGCTGGCAAGCTTGTCTATGAAAATGTTCTCGCGCTTCTGCTTTATCATCGCGAGAGGATGTTCGCCGATCGATGAGGAAATTATGAACTCCTCTCGCGCAAGCCCCACGCCGTCAACAGGCAGCAGCGACGCATCCGCAGCCTCGTCAGGCTCGCCTACGTTTACATAAATTCGCGTCCTTGTTTTCGGCATCTTCCTGACGTCATGCTCGCGCTTCTCGTATTTCAGCGCGCCTTTCCAGATGCGCCCTTTCTCGCCGGAACAGTCAATAGTAACCGTCCCGTGCAGTCTTTTCGTCGCGCCGCTTACGCCGACAACAGCAGGAATCCCAAGCTCGCGGCTTACGATTGCGGCATGGGATGTGCGCCCGCCTTCCTCAGTGATTATGCCCGCGGCGATTTTCATTATCGGCTCCCAGTCGGGGTCTGTTGCCGTCGTGACCAGCACTTCCCCTTTCCTGAATTTTCCTATGTCGCGGACGCTCCTGATTATGTTCACGCGCCCCGTGCCGATTTTTCTTCCGACAGACGCGCCTTCTGCCAGCAAGTTTCCTTTCTCAGTCAGCCTGAACTCCTCGTATGCTGTGCGCTGCGAGTGTATCGTCTCCGGCCGCGCCTGTATTATGTACAGCTTGTCATCCTTCGCCCACTCGATGTCCATCGGGCGCTTGTAGTGCTCTTCTATCCGCTTGCCGAACTGTGCCAGCTGCTCTGCTTCCCTGTCGGTGAGCGAGAATGTTTTCTGCATGCCCGGCGAGATGCGCTTTTGCTTCACACCGAATATGTCGCGTATCTCCATCACGTCCTTCTTGCCAAGGCGTTTCTCTATCAGTTTGCAGTTCTTCTTGAATATCCGGAATTCGTCCGGCGTCACGCGCCCCTGCACAATGTAGTCACCCAGTCCGTAAGATGAATTAATCACAATGAAATTCCTGTGCCCGTTGTCCGGGTCAAGAGTGAACATTACGCCGCTCGCCTTCGAGAAAACCTGTTTCTCCACTGCAACCGACAGGTAGATTTTGAAATGGTCAAACCGCTTGTCTTCCCTGTAGCTTATCGCGCGGTCGGTGAAAAGCGACGCGAAGCAGTCCTTTATCCGCGCGAGCAAATGCTTTTCGTCAACGTTGAGGTAGCTTTCCTGCTCTCCGGCGAAGCTCGCGTCCGGCAAATCCTCTGCCGTAGCAGAGCTGCGAACCGCGACGAACCTGCTGCCAAGTCTGCGGTACGAAGCAAGAATCTGCTTCTCAAGTTCCGGGGGGAAAGATGATTCTTTGATCAGTGAACGTATGCCGCTGCCCGCCTTCCTCAGTTCTTTCAGTTTTTTCAAATCGGAGCCTCTTATTATTTCCTTGATCTCGCCGTCCAGGTTGTTTTCCTTTATGAAGAATTTGTACGCCTCGGCGCTCACGGCAAATCCGTCAGGCACAGGCAATCCTATGGACATCATCTCGCCGAGCGAAGCCGTTTTTCCGCCGACCAGCGGGACGTCCTTTATGCGAAGCTTGCTGAATGGGAGAACGTAATTCGTATGACGCCTTTGGCGTCCGTCTGTTCCGCGCCTTTTTACCCTGTAGTTCATGTAAATTACATTGCTTTTGCCGTATAAATTATTCTCTTTCCCTGAAGAATCCGCGGAGCGAGCCCATTCTGGCTTTTGTATAAATCACGCTTGCAATTATATCCGAAATGTCAACTACATCTATGTGGTGTGATTCTTCTTCCGAAATGATTTGGGGCACGCTGTTTGTGCCTATAACACGAATATCATGTTCCCGAAGTCTTTCGCGGGCGCCTCCGCATAATTCAAGGTGTGTGGAAACATTGTATACCAGCCTGGCTCCTTGTTCTCTCAAGGCTGCTGCATCTTTAACTGTAGTTCCACCGGTGCTGATGATGTCATCACGCAGATACACGTCTTTGCCGTCTACATCTCCCAAAATTGCCTTTACCCTGACATCATCACCCGCAACCCGTTCCTTATGGATTTTCACGAGAGGGAGTCCAAGAAGATTTGCAAAAAGTTCCGCCCTGTCCTCGCTGCCGCCGTCTGCCGACGCAACCACAGCATTGCTTAAATCGTAACTATTTCTTACCCGTTTAGCCAGTCTTCTTGTCATTGGAAGAGGTTCGAATTTCCTGAAAAATCCTGCCAGCTGTTTCGAGTGTGGATCCGCCGTGTACATAGTGTCCATGCCTGACAAGTGATAAAGATCGGCGACCAGTTTTGCTGTTATGGGCTCCCTGTCTTTTCGTGCATCCTGCCTGTAATGAGGATTGAACAGTTCAACCAAATGGACCTTTTCGGCGTCGGACCTCACTATGGAATCGCAGTATTGTGCGCCCAAAAGCACATGCCTGGCGGGAATTGTATACAGGGAATGAACGACGTAAATTACCTTGTCCCGGCAGTTCTCCCCAACTATGACTTTTTCGGCTCCGTCAGGAAAAGGAATGACATCAAGCGGGATATATTGAAAAAGCCCGGAGTTCGCGTCAAGTTCCTGCAGGTGAGACCAGACGGCATCCCCGAAATAAGGTCCCGGAATTCCCATTTTTTTATAGTCAGGCACTGCGAGTCCAAAGGGTCTTGGAACGTCTTCAGAAACAGTAGCATCAGTAGGAGTCATACTGATAGAAAGGATACATCAATATTTTTTAAAACTATGTCATACCAGATTTTGTAATTGTTTCGTGCTTCAGTAGAACTTGCTCTTCCCGACTTTCCTGCGGTTTGCCTTCACCCATGCGCGCGTCACGATTTTCGCCTGGGCTATCCACCGCTTGTCGGCTATCCATTCCTTCTCCACTGCCTGCGCTATCGTGTGCGCCTCCGTGTCGACGTCCAGTTTGTACTTTTGCGTGACATGTTTTTCCACGACCTCATGGAGCAGTATGGGCAGCAAGCCCGACTCCGGCAGGTTCTTGTCGTAATATACTATGTTTTTCTTTTTTGACCAGTCGCCGACATCCTTTACGGCCCTGCGCACAGCTTTGCAGCGCAGGTGCGCGCCGTCGTATTTCAGCGAAACGCATCTGCCGTCGTATCTGAACAGCGTGACATGTTTTCTGGACAGTTTTTCTATCAGATTCTTTTTTTCTTCCCTGTTTTTCCTGGCGAAATATTCGGCTGCATGCTTCAGGAACGTCCTGTGGGTGCTGAATGTAAGGAGCTTTTCAGCCTGTTCCGCAGTCACCCATCTGTATGAGGAATGCTCTGCGGACAGGCGAACATTGCCGCCGCGACATTCCGCAAGGAAAGCCTTGAGCGCGGATGTGTGGTGCCCGTGCATGTCGTCATGATGATAAATTATTTCTATTGGCAGCCTGGAAACAATGCTTATCTTTCTCAGCCCCGTTTCCCCGCGTATCTTTCTCATTACTGCATGCCTTAGGCCTTCGTGCGTCTCGCCCTTCGGGAACTCCCAGCCCTTCCAGCGCAGCCTGCGCCTCAGTACGAGGAACTTCCCTTCCTTGTATATTACGGCAGCGACCATCTTGCGCATGATACTAATTGTCCGTCCTGATATTTAATTCTTAAAGTTTGGCGATATAATCATCCACGATAAAATGCATGACATTCCTCATTCTAAAACCGACTCTGTGCTGATGAAACTAAAATATCCCAACAGGTGTCCGGAATACGGCACGCCGGAACATTATGCGCTGGGAGGCGGCATGGGACCAATTTACGAACCTTTGAGATGTTTCGAAGAAAGAATAAGGAGGCCTGAACATGAATGACTTCAAGATGCCGACTGACGCCGGAAGACCGTCGGGCAGTCTTGAAGTGGTGTGCGGCCCGATGTTCTCCGGCAAGTCCGAAGAGCTCATCCGCCGAATGAAGCGCGTCCAAATCAGCGGCAAGAAATTTGTCATCTTCAAGCCGTCAATAGACACAAGATACGATGCAACGCACGTCGTTTCTCACGACCAAAGAAAGCTGGAGGCTGTTATAACCGGCATAGACGCGGATGCCATAGAAGAAATCAGGAGGATAATAATCGAGAAGAACCCTGAAGTCGTTGCGTTCGACGAGATATGGATGTACGATGACGGGATAGTGGATTTCGTCCTGGAATGCGTAAGGCAGGGAAGGCGCGTGGTCGCTGCGGGCCTTGACACGGATTTCAGGGGCGAGCCTTTCCCGAATATGTCGCGGCTTCTTGCGCACGCAGATTTTGTCGACAAGCTGAAGGCAATATGCATAAAGTGCAAGGACAGGGAAGCCGTCATGACACAGAGGCTCATAGACGGCATGCCCGCAAAATATGGCGACCCCACCATCGTGGTTGGCGCGGCGGAAATGTACGAGGCGCGATGCAGGGAATGCCACCAGATAGAGCGCTAGTTATCCCAGTATCTTCACAAGATTATTAGAGAATTCTCCCTGCGTGTACACTTCGCAGACTTTTTTCGCTCTTTCCATCAGTTCAGTCTGGACATGGGGGAGATATCCGATAACGCGGACGCCTTTTCCCCTGATAGCCTCGATGTGAGCCAGCGTGAGGAAGCCGGTTAAGTCAACCAGCACGGCTTCAGGCTTGTTGTCTTCTATAGCCTCCAGTAGGTGCTCATAGCTGTCGACAAACACAACTTTAGAGCCGACGGCTTTCGCGAAGCTGCCAATCTTCCCGATGAAGAACAGGTCTGTCACAGCCGCGTAGAAGATTTTCATAGTGAGCGCCAGCGAACCTATGTAATATTTTCTTTTTTGATTAACCTTTTTTCTTTCCTCAAAGAAAAAAGGTTATGCGAGAGGGCGGATTCGAACCGCCGAACGGACTAACCGACAAGGTATCTTAACTTGCGAACTGACGCTTTGGCGTCTTTCACTTGTCTGGCTTCTGAGCTTCGCACTTAACAATTCCTAAGCCTTGCGCCTTTGACCAGACTTGGCTACCCTCGCAACGGCAATAATATTCTTTGAGTACTTTTTAAATGCCTTCTCCCTGCCGTAGAAAACTTTCACGTTCTTGAAATGCTTCTTCAGCAGCGATTGAAATTCGTCCTTCGAGTAGAGGTAGTAGTATCTTTGATATTCTTTTCCCCCGGTTTTCCACGGTATGAAGGACTCGCGCTTTTTGCCGGCAAACCTTGGCTGGTCTTTGTTCCATGCCGAGATGAATATGGCTGACCCGTTTTTTGAAACGCGCTTGATTTCCTCGAGGACTTTCTTGTGCATGTTGAATTTTACAGACGGCAGGAGGTTGAACGCAAGAATAGCGTCGAACGAATCATCCTTGAAGGGAAGCGCAATGGCATCAGAAACCGCAAGATGCACATCCAGTCCTCTTTCCTTTGCATTTTTCCTTGCAAAGCGCAGCATGTTGTATGAGAAGTCGGCGCCTATCACAGCGGCGTCAGTCTGGATGAAGTTCCTGCCGGAGCCGCAGCCCAAATCCAGCAGCAGCCCGGATTTGTTTGCAATGAATTCAGCAGCCTCTTCCGGCGGGACTTTCCTGTAATCAGCCCAGTCCCTTGCGATGGCTTCCCATACTTCCCGCTGGTTCATAAGACAAGATTGAATATTGAAGGATAAAAGTGCTCCCGACGGGATTGCTGCGACTCCGGAAAGCTTTTGCTTTCCGTGGTCGAGCTCTCGGTGAGCTTCGCTCAGCCGAAGATGAACCCGCAGGGCTCAAATCCTTTCTCCAAGTGCTCCCGACGGGATTTGAACCCGTGTCCGCGGCGTGAGAGGCCGCTATCCTATCGGCTCGGTTTGACCGGGCTAGACTACGATCGCCATGAAATAATAAACCATTATTTCATTGGAGCTGTCTACCAAGAGCAATCTGAAATTATGAAACAAGCTTTTTATAAGCAGCATGGGTGAGACTATTCAAGGAAAATCAGAAGGTACATAACTCCCATGCCAAGCAGCAGCGCTATTATCTGTCCTATCGAGCTCTTTATCGTGAATCTTTTGTGCAGCTCCGGTATCAGGTCCGCGCCGGCTATGTATATGAACCCGCCCGCCGCGAACGAAGCCAGAAAAACTATCGAGCCTTCTATTTGCGCGCTGACAGCCAGTGCAATAAGGGCTCCGGCTATCGCGGTTGCCGCCGTAAGGAAATTCAGCATTAGCGCTTTATTTTTGCTGAAGCCGCCGTGGAGCAGCACGCCAAAGTCCCCTATCTCCTGCGGTATCTCGTGGAACACTACTGCTATGGTCGTGGCGATTCCTATCGGCACGCTGACCATGTACGATGCGGCTATTATCAGCCCGTCGATGAAATTGTGAACGGCGTCGCCGAAGAGGTTCATGTAGGCGAACGTGTGGGGGTGTTTTTTCGAGGAAGGTATGTGGCAGTGCCTCCAGTGCACGCCCTTCTCTACAAGAAAAGAAACTATTACGCCAGAGAGTATGTACAGCGATATGTTGGTTGTGAAGCCGTCCGCCGTCACCTCGGGCAGGAGGTGTATGAAAGCGTCGCCGAACAGCGCGCCTGCCGAAAAGGCGACAAAATAAAGCAGGAATTTCCTTATCGTCACGTCCTTCAGGACGAGTGTTAGTACCCCTGCGAACGACACTACGCTGACTAAAATTACGCTAAGGAGCGACAGCGTTACGGGGTCTGACATGACAGTTATATGGGATGTTATTAAATTTAAGCCTTGTTGTTAATAACTTATTAAAACTCTGCGGCGTATAATTAATAACGGTAAATATGGCAAAAATAATCAGCATGTCGCTCAGCGAGCAGCTTCTGAGGGAGATTGACTCAGTCCAGGGCTTCTCGGGGCGCAGCGACGTGATAAGGTCGGGAGTCAGGCTGCTGCTGGACGATTTGAAGGAGAAGGAGCGCCTCAAGGGGCACGCGGAATGCGTCCTCATCATGATGCACGACAAGCGCTTTGAGAACGCCTTCATCAAGACCAAGCACAAGTACGAGAGCATAGTCGTCACGCAGGTTCACAGCAACCTATGCCATGACAAGTGTCTAGAGCTTTTCGTTCTGCACGGTTCGGCGGAGAAAATCACGCAGTTTCTGGCGGACATCAGGAAGAACAAGCGCGCCGAGTACGTCAAGCTGGTTGTGCCTTAGTTGTTTCCTTGTGTGGACGAAGGTTTTTGTACGAAGGCGGCAGTTTCTGGCACATTCAAGATGGCATCAGCTAAGCATTATCTTCCTGTAGTAGCTCTCATATTGCGGAATTATCTTGTCGGCTGTGAAGCTTTTGAGGACTTTTTCGCGTCCGGCGCGTCCCATCTTTTCCATTTTTTTGTCATTGCCAAGTAAATCCTGCAGTTTGTCGGTCATGCCATCGGTGTCTCCAAACCTGACAAGATATCCGGTTCTGTTGTTCTTTACCGCTTCTGGTATGCCGCCTACTTTCGTGGAAACAACGGGAAGCGAGCTTGACATAGCTTCGAGAATGGACAGTGGTAGTCCCTCTCTCAAGGAAGACATGAGAAAAACATCCGCTGCGGAATAGAACTTTTCCATATCCTTCCTGGACCCTGCAAATATAACATCTTTCGAAAGCCCGAATCTTGCAACTTTTTTCCGTATTCTGTATTTTTCCGGGCCGTCGCCGACAAGGACAAGCCTGCAAGGTGTCGTCTTCACGAGATTTCTGAAGACTTCTATTATGCTGTCAACATTTTTGATAGCCCTGAAATTTGAGGCGTGCAGGATTATCTTCTTGCCGTTCCCGAGTCTTTTTTTGAGGAGCGGGTTTTCTTTCCTGGTAAAGCGTCCTGTGTCGACAAAATTGTGTATGACTTTTAGGTTGTTTTCTATGTCAAACTTGTTTTTAATCTGGTTCGCCAGGTACTCGCAGACGGTTGTTATTCCGTCGCTGCTCTTGAGCGTAAATCTTACTATGTCCTTGAGTTCCTTCTTCTGGCCTATTGTATGGACATCAGTTCCATGAACCGTAGTCACTATGGGTATCTTGACGTTCTCCGACTTGAACATCTCCCGTGCCAAGTACGATGCTGCTGAATAGGGTATGGCGTAATGGACGTTGATTATTTCCATGTCATTTTTTTTCACGACGTCATAGAGTTTGGATGCGGTGCTCATTACAATTGGGAAGTGCTCAAGAACCTGATAGTTTCTAAGAGGAATGAAATGCGTTCTTACGTTTTTGTTGCCGAGTCTGAACGGTCTTTTGTAAGATATCAGGTGCACATCGTGTCCTCTGTCAGAAAGTTCCGAGGCAACAGAAGAGCCCATGATGCCTGATCCTCCCATCCCTGGGCTGCAGACGATGCAAACCTTAATCGGCCTGGAAATGGCGGTCTTGACAATTCCCCCGATTTCCTTGAAGGCGGAGTCTATGATATTATCTTCCATTCTGATTACTTCATTTTTCGTAAGCTTATATTTTCAGTATTCAAAGGAAGTTTCATGGGCTCGTAGCTGTGTTTGCTTACGGGTTTGGTTCTGTGCAGGCTATTTGTAAACTGTTTGTGGTTTATTGGTAATCTGCCTATGAACGAGCGTGCAGCTTTAGAAATTCTTTTGTTTGCCTGAAGAATTCCTTTAGCGTAAATTCGGCAAGCCTTTTTGGTGCGTCTTTCTCGATCGAGTCTATCAAAGACTCGAAATAACTGTCTTTTTTGACGGAAATATTCAGCAACGGGAATCCGCCATCAAGAAGAGTTTTGTTTAGCATCAACCTGCATATTCGTTTGTTTCCATCCAGAAACAGATGAATTCTGTAAAGTTTATAATGTGCCAAAGCTGCCTTTTCAATCGGATTCAATTTTGTCGAGTTATACCACATGATAAATTCATCAACCAATTTATCCAATTTTTTATAATGGGGCGGCCTGTAAGCTATTTCTTTTCCGGCTGGGTTTCTTGTATCCTGCATGTGCAAATAGACCTTCTGCCTTCTCAATATTCCGGGATTTTTTTCTTCAAAGCCTGCCATTATAGTCCTGTGTAATTCAAGCAGATATTTTTTGTCAAGTATATGGCCCTCTTTTATAGATTCTACTGCCCTAAGCATATTTTTGCTAATCTGTTCGCGTGTGTTTAATTCTCTGCTATTTTCAAAGGCATTCTTTACGTCTCTGAAGCCGATGTCAACGCCTTCTGTTGTAAGCGTCGTTAGCGTGAAAAGTATTGTGCTATCAACTTTGTATTGTCTTTGTTGGCTTTTTGAAAGCGAGACAAAAACCTTATCAAAGGCATCACGGAAAAGGAGTGCTTTGATAACAGCGTCTTTTGAAATCAGATTATTGTCGTAGTTCTTTCCAGACAATTTCAATATTATTTCAGACTTAAACCTGTTTTCTGTTTTTTCTAGATTATTGCCAGAAGGCTTTTCCACGCCTATATATTTACTGAACGTCTTTGATTTGTTAAGAATAAAGTAGCTCAAGTCCAGATAGTAGTATTTTTTGCCCTTAACGGCCTTTGTTCTCAACGTCATGATGTCTTTAGGCTGATAAGATTATTTAAAACTATCAGCCTAACTGTTAGGCTGATTAAAATCCATATATTTATCTGCATAAGTGAATCTCACGCCCCTGAAGGGGCGTGCGTCCCTTTGTTCACCAACATTACATCCATCCACACCCTGAAGGGCTATGGCGTTGGTGAACAAAGTAATCATTCAATTATAATTACCTCCCCATCCCTGAGTGTTTTGTACGGTATTTTATTTTTCTTACAATAGGCGACCTCTTTGTCTATAGATGCAGACTCAGGATGGCCTGATCTGTAATGAGGCAGTATCATGTAATCCAGTGCTTCAAGGCCTTTCCATATGGTCCTTTTTAGCTGTCTATAAGGCTTATCGGTTGGGTCGTCAACGATTTGCAATGACTTCAAATCTGGAGCCAAAACACAAATACCTGCACTATATCCAGCATATACAAAATTCTTTCTTTTTCGAAGCTGCTCGAAAATTATATCAAAGCCGCTTAGTTTCATGGCCTGTCTCAAAATAAATGTATTGCCGCCTCTGATAAATACGCCGCCAAGTTCGTCCAATTTTTCCCTAAGTTTATCTTGTTTGCCAAAATATTTCTTCAAATCAAGAATCTCTACCTCAAGACCTAATTTTCTTAGCTGTGCCACGGTTTCTCGGTCAGTTTTCGCTCTCCTTTTGGTATCAACTTTCGTATAGTCACATGCATTCGGAATATACCCAATCCTTTTGTTATTCGGCATTAACCTTGCCAGTTGTTGGGACTTGTTCCCCAGCTTGTAAGAAGAAAGATAGAACTTCATATAAAATATATACAATTTTTGCTTTTAATTATTACTATTCAAAGAGTCTTCCTATTGGGCTCGTAGCTGTGTTAGCTTCCTTGCTAGGTTCTTCGCAGGACAGATGCAGGCTATGGGTGGTTGGGTTGTGGTCTACTTCGGTTCTACTATTCCTAAATCTTTGCATATTTTCTTAGCAAGATAGTCATTAATTTCAACGTGTCTAGGAACAGAAGATGTTTTCTTTGTATTTGGATTGTAGAAAATCGTATGTCTCCCACCTTCTCTTAATAATACACATCCATTAGAAGTCAGGTGGTCAATGATATTTCTTCGCTTCATCACAAATCTATTGAAATCTTTTCTTTTAATACATCATGCCCAGAAATCTCTTTTTCCGCCATTTCGCGGTTAACCTCAAGGACAAGTCTTAGAGCATCAAGCAAATTTTCTTTGGCTTCTTTTAGGTTATCGCCCTGCGTATTTACGCCGGGTATTTCCTCTACGTAAGCGATATAGCCTTCTTTTACCTTTCTATAAACAGCTGTAAGACCGCTTATTTTTTCTTTCTTCATTATAGACGCCTTTAGACATTAGTATTGAGATAGTTTAAATTCTTATATATTCTGAAATTGAGATACTTGCTATTGGGCTCGTCATCTTGTTATGGCGACAAGTTAAGTTAATTACACATGCAATGGAATTGTGTTGTGAATGAGAGAAACTCTTTATATGACAAGGAGGGACGATTGGCGAGCGTGGCTGGAGAAGAACCACAAACGCAAGAAAGAAATTTGGCTTATCTATTACAAGAAAAGTTCTGGAAAGTCCCGAATAAGCTATGATGATTCTGTTGAAGAGGCGATCTGCTTCGGCTGGATAGACTCGACAGTAAAGAAAATAGACGATGAAAAATTCGCGCAGCGTTTCACGCCACGCAAAAAGACAAGCATCTGGTCCAAACTTAACAAAATGCGCGCAAGGAGAATGATAAAGGCGGGGAAGATGAAACGGGCAGGGTTGGAGGCATTCGGGCGTACTGGAAGTAACCAACGTGCGCTCATTGCAGCGGAAAGCCTCAAACCTCCCACCGACATGAAAAATGCTCTGATGGCTAACAATAAATCCTGGCAGAATTTCCAGAACTTCCCACCAACTGCGAGGAAACTCTACATATGGTGGGTCGTAACAGCCAGACGTCCTGAAACTAAGGAAAAAAGGATAAAAGAAACCGTAAAAAGATGTAGCATGAACAGAAGGTTGTATTAAAATGGTAGGTGTGACCACGAAAGCGTAATGTAATTAGTAATGGGCTCGTAGCTTAGCTTGGATAGAGCGTCTGGCTTCGGACCAGAAGGTCGGGGGTTCGAATCCCTCCGAGCTCATATCACACTTCCATCTCTATGACATGCGCTTCGTGCATGTGTTTGTCTATGGCCTCGGTTGTCCAGAAAGACGCGCCGCACCTGTAGCATATGTAAGCCTCGTGCATGTTATCGCCTCCCATCATTATCCGGCTATCGCCTTGTGTATGTCACGGACTATCAAGTCCGTGAGCGATTCGCATTCATATTTTCTTGAAATGAAATGCGAAGTCTCTATCATGTGGCTGTCAAGTTCGTCCTTCGACGCGAAAACCGCCCCGCATTCGCCGCATTCATAGAAGTCGGGGGTTCCGTCCTGTCCGGCGTCTGTTTTGCTGTTCATCAAATCACCTAATGCCGCCCGATTTTGTGCCTCCTGAGGTCGCCGTAGGAGCGGAAAGCCGCGCCGCAGAGCTTGCAGGTGGCATCGTTCAAGTTTTTGACAGCCGTTCTTATGACTCTTTCTGGCATTTTTATCACCGCAAGAAGAATCACAGGAAGAAGTTTTGCAAGTCAGTGATCAATTGTCATGTGCCTGTCGAAGTCCTTTTTTGACCTGAAATCCACGCAGCATTGCCCGCAATTATATCTCTTCATTTTTACCACTGATAGTTAATTATAGAAGCAGAAGATATTTAGTGAATGAATTTTCCCGGACTAAAATAGTAGTGGAAAAATCTTTGATGCGGCTATATCAGCTTCTTCAGCAGATTCCGTATGGTGTCGGGGTCCCCGCGCCCCTGCGTCTTTCTCATCACTTGCCCCACCAGGAAGTTGAATGCTTCCTGTTTTCCTGATTTGTAATCCACCACGGCTTTCGTGTTGCTGCCAAGGACTTCCTGTATGGCGTCGTTGATGGAGTCCTCGTCGTATATGCGCGTTTGTATATTTTCTTCCGGATTGACCTGCTTGACAGCCATGTCTCTTAGCATCATCTCGGCAGTATGATCGGTAACCGCTTTTCTTTGTACCATCTCAAGTAACCTTGAAACTCCTTCCACAGTGAGCTTGCTGTCCTTCCAGCGAAGGTTGTTGAAGTTCAGCGTTTTTTTGATTTCTCCCGCAAACCATTTCGCCGCAAGCTGCCTGTCCGTCCGCGCCGCAATCTTCTCGAACGCCTCGGCAAGGTCCGGCTCTGACACTATCGATACCGCAAGCTCCTCGGGAATCTTCATCTCCCTCACGTACCGCTTCACTTTCTGGTCGGGCAGTTCGGGTATCGCGTTCTTCAGCTTCTCCAGCTTGTCTGAGGTGAAATTGAATTTGGGCAGGTCCCCTTCAAAAATATATCCGTAGTCTTCTTCCTCTTCCTTAGTGCGCTGTGAACGTGTTACTCCTGCAACATCGTCCCACCCGCGCGTTTCCCTGGCTATTTTTTGCCCGCGACGGAGCATGTTCTTCTGCCTCACTGCCTCGTAATTTAGCGCCTTTTCCACGTCCTTGAACCCGGAGATGTTCTTTATCTCGACGCGCGACGGTCCAAGGGAGATGTTTGCGTCAACGCGCATAGAGCCTTCCACGTTCGGGTCGTAAACCCCGAGGTACTCCAGTATGCTGGAGAGCTTCTGAAGGAACTCGCGCGCTTCCTTGGGCGATTCGAAGTCGGGATCGGTTACTATCTCGCAAAGAGGCACGCCGCTCCTGTTGTAGTCAACCAGCACGTAGCCTGAGCCGAAAGAAGAACGACGACCTTGGTCGTCATGCGCCTGTCCGCCAGAGTGCACTATTCTTGCGGGATCCTCCTCGAGCTGTATGCGCGTTATATTGATTTGCTTCGTGCCGAGCTTTACGTGCCCGCCGTGGGCGATGGGCACCTCGTACTGCGTAATCTGGAAATTCTTTCCCATGTCGGGATAGAAGTAAGACTTGCGCGAGAAATATGTCGGCGAGGATATTTTGCAGTCAAGGGCGGTGCCGATGAGTATGGCGAAGTCGAGCGCAGCCCTGTTCACCCGCGGCTTCGTGCCTGGCATCCCCAAACAATAATCGCAGACTTGCGTATTCGGCTCGCTTACGAATTTGTTCGGGCATCCGCAGAACAGCTTCGTTTGCGTGCGAAGCTGTACATGCACCTCCAGTCCTATTTTCATAGTTTTTTCAGCACCTTGTACATTAGTATATCATCATCAAACCCGTTTCTCGTCTTCACAGACTTCGGTACTTTCCCGGCAGCCCTGTATCCCATTTTCCTGTACAGGCTTTGGGCGATTTTGTTTTTCCCGTGGACATGAAGCTCTATTATTTTCAGTCCCATCTTCCCGGCGTCTTTTTCCGCCAGTTTCATCATTCTTTTTCCAATCCCGATGCCCGCATACTCCTGAAGTATCGCGATGCCGAATCCGCCGACGTGCCTCCTCCTGTCTTCCAATCTCCGGTCGATTGAAACCGAGCCGATTATCCTGCCGGAAGACTCCGCCATTATCTGCGACTTGTTTCCTTTCTTCATGTTTTTCAGCACGTCGTCAACCCACTTCTTCTCCTCTTTCAGGGAAACAAACCTGAATCGGCTGAGTCCTTCCGTTTCCTTTATTGCCTTGTTGTAGAACTTCCAGACGCTCTTTACATCAGATTTCTTCGGATATCTGAATATAATCGGAACTTTTTTCCCTCTCTTCTCTGCGTAAAATATTTCTATTATCTTTCCCTCATTGAATTTCATATCTCAACACCGTACTTCCTAAGCCTCGATTCAAGGTTTTTAGCGTCCTTGAACAGAACTACTCTCGCGCCGGTTTTCTTGACTCCGGAGAGGAATACCCTGTCATTGTCAACCACTATGCAGTCCGAATGTTTCACGTTCATCCTGTTCGCAGCCCGCTTGAACAGGTTGACGTTGGGCTTGCCGAATCCGTGATGGTAGGAATAATGCTGATCATGAAACTCATTGGAGATTTTATACTTTTTTTCAAGAAATCCCACCCATCCGCAGATGTTGTCAGACAGCACGGCAACCTTGTATTTCTTCTTTATCCTGCGTATCAGGCTCGCCATGCCCTTCTGCGGTTTCGAGTAGGCATAGAGTGCATTGCGCAGTTGTTTTGCCTGCATGTCCGAGAGGTCAAGGCTCACGGCGACATTTTTCCAGTATTCTGCTTCGCTGCATTTTCCTATCGAATGGTTCAGCCAGTTTGTCCCGGACATTGCGCTGCGCACCCTCTTCTTGGGCATCCCGAACTTCCTTGAGTAGATGCCGTATATTGGCGTTGCCCTCGTGAAGTAAACGCCGCCGAAGTCTATGAATATTACGGGTTTGTTCATCTCAGTCCCTCGTAAGCTGCGGCAACGCCGAGTATTTTCTCTTCCTGCAGATGGTCGCCCAGGAGATGAAGTCCGACGGTGTGTCCGCACGGAACGGATATCATCGGTATGCCGGAAAGGTTGGGCGGCACCGTCAGCACGTCCATCTGGTAGTTTTGCAGCGGCGTGAGCTTTTCTATCTCGCTGAATTTTGGCGCCGGTGTGGGCATGGTCGGCGCCGCTATTACGTCGTGCTTCGAGAAGATTTTCTTGAAATCCTGTGTTATTAGTGTGCGGACACGCATGGCTTTCATGTAATATTGCTCTCTGTAGCCTGACATGCGGGCGAACGTGCCCAGTATTATGCGCCTTTTTGCCTCTTCGCCAAACCCTTCGCTGCGGACAGAAGAGAAATACTGGTTGAAGTTTCCCTCCAGCTCTTTGTGCAATCCATACCGCATGCCGCACATCTTCGAGAGGTTCGTCGACGTCTCGGTTGTTGCGATTATGTAATAAGCTGCAAGGGCGTACTTGGTTGTCGGCAAAGAAACCTCGCTATAAGCCGCCCCGTTTGATTCAAGGAGCTTTATTGCGTCCCATACGGATTTTTCTACGTCGGGAGAAAGGTTCTCGAAGTATTCTTTCGGCACGGCTATCCTGACGCCCTTCAAGTCCCTGCTTACTCTGTACTGTTTCGGCTGGACAGCAAGGGAGGTCGAGTCCCGTTTGTCGTGTCCGGCAATGATTGAAAGCCCGAGAGCAATGTCATCGACGCGCTTCGCGATGACGCCTATCTTGTCCATGCTGTTCGCATAGTCTATCAGGCCGTACCGCGAAACCAGTCCGTACGTAGGCGTGAGTCCCGTGACATTGCAGAAAGCGGCGGGACAGGAGATAGAACCGCCGGTGCTCTCGCACAGCGCAATCTGGGGAAAAGGAACGGCTGCTACGACGCCTGCCGCGCCTCCTGAAGAGCCGCCGCACGTGCGCTCAGGGTCGTGTGGATTTTTCGGTATTCCGTATGCGCTGTGAACCGAAAACGTCCCGTGCCCGAACTCGTCCATGTTCGTCTTTCCCGCAACGAATCCGCCCGCGTCCTTGATGCGGCTGACTGCCGTCGCGTCAAACGGAGGCACGTATCCCTGCAGTATCTTCGAGCCGGCGCTGCTCTGCATGCCCCGGGTGCAGATGTTGTCCTTGACGGTGACAGGCAGCCCGTACAATTCCGCGCTTGGCAGGATTGTCTTCTCGTTCACGCACTGCATCAGGCGTAGCTTCTTGTTGAATTCTTTCAGCGCCTCGAGATAATTTATTATGAAATCGTTGTAGTCTATGCTGCCCGAGTGCGACTGCTGCAGGAATTCCGTCACAGATAAATCGTACTTGTGCATAGCGCTCACCGAAGGTGCCTGTCTCGTTCGTCGTTTCTTTCCGGGAAGAATTTTTTGCCGCGGCGTTGAACCTCGATGCCCGAATAATACACGGCTGAAACTATGACTCCGTCGCGGTAATCGGGGACGCATCTGCCTTCCGTTTCATCCCCGGCTATTCTTCTCTCGCCGATGCCGTCATCAAGGTTTATGGGTTTTTCATATTTCATTTCTTATATCGCCTTCGGTCCCTTGAAGAATCCTTTTTCCTTGTGCTTAGTGTTTTTCATCGCAACTTCCCGCGGGAGCGGCTCCTCTATTATGTCTTCCCGCATGACGTTTTCCATCGGGATAGGCTGGAAGCTGGGTTCCGCAGCCGGCGCCTCGTCCAGCGTCTTGAATGCGGCAAGTATTTCCGTGAGCTCTTTCTGGAACCGCTTTACTTCAGAAGCAGTGAGGTTGATGCGGGCGACGGCAGCGACGTGTTTTACCGTCTCCTCTGTTATTTTTTTCATGTAGGATTCACCCCAGGATCTCCCGTCATCCCAATCACGTCCTATGTAATGTGATTGCTATTACAAACAGATTGGGAAGAGCGTTTAAATAATTTGGACTTTTCCTTTTCATATGGACATTAAAGAAGAAACCCTTCAGATAATGCGGAACGCCGCAAAAAGAATCGAGGAACGAAGCAGGGCTTACAGACTGTCCGAAGAAAGCGGCACAAATGGGGTTTATTCCCGCGTCACAGCCCCCATATTCGGTCAGCTGGACCACGAGGGACTTGCAATCATGCTTCCGGTCGGTTATTCCCGGCAGTACAAAGGCGCCGTAGAAGTGTTGTACAGGCACTGCATGGACGCCCTTGGTTATGTTGGCGATGTTGAAGTGGTCAATTCGCAGGGACTCGTTGAGATGCGCGTCAGGTCTGCCAATATCTACAACGTGCATAATCTCGACAGGCGCCTGCTGCACTACCCCAGAAGTCTTGCGGATATTCGCGTGGTCCCGTCGCTCGGCATGAATTATCTCGCGTCCTCGGCTGTTGCACGCCCGAAAAGGGACGTCAAAAGGATGCACACGAAAGCCGAAAGGCTTCTGTCTTACGGCATCGGGCATGACGGCTTCACGACACAAGAGGCTGCCGAATTTCTGGGAATGAGGCTGCCTGCAGCGCGCCAGCACATCCGTGCGTTGCTGAAAAACAGACTTATCGAGCGTGACGACAAGAAATACGTGCCGCTGGTGGATGAAATGCCGCCGGCAGAAACCAACAGGGACAGGCTCATCGAATATGCAATGCAGAAGGGGGAGTTCGGGCTGTCCAATGCTGCAAAGCGCCTAAAGATAAGCGACTCCCTGACAAGTCATCACTTGAAGAGGCTGGTGAAAATAGGGGTGTTGAGAAGAATAAAGCCCGGAAGGTACAAGTATCTCGGCGAAGAACCTGAACAGCCAAGGACTTAGAAACGCCGTATGCCGGGGTTCTGCAATTGACCGGTTTGGCTCGTAATTTATCCGTATCTTAATTTTTAGCTTAAATATCCTGTAAAAAATAAAATATGAGTGACAAAGTTGGTGCGAAAACACGGCAAAAATACCAGCGGAAAAAACGCTATTTTTGAGGAGCAGACTGAATGGGCTGTGAGGCACGGCGGAAAGCTTGACATTGCGGGTTTCGCCCTTGACACGCGGCGCACGTATGACGAGTCTTTCGACGCAGCCGAGACTATGAGGAATAACGGGCTGTTCAGTTATGATTCGCGCCGGCTTCTCTACAGGATGATAATAGAAAAGCCCGCAAACCGCTGTGAAAAGCAGGTGCCAAGAGCAAGAAAAGGCGAATGTGAACATGCAGCGGCTTTGCCTGTTCCGGAGACTGTGCCTGCTGTGTCTGCAGTAGAAGCATACGAAGCTGTGGCACAAATGCCAAGGCGCGCACGACGGGAAAGAAGGCGCACTGGAAGCGCGTGTGGAACAGCGGGCGCAGGGTTCTCTCCCGGCGGAGCAGTGGACGTGCCTGTTTTGGACGCGTATGATGGAGACGCAGGCGACGCAGTTCCCGAAGCTTATGAAACTGCGGCTAAGCCGGAAAGTGCGGGGGAACCCATACAGGCGGCAGAACCTTATGCAATGCAGGAACCGGCGGTTGAGCCGGAGACTGAAGAAGTGCCGAGCGCGTCGGTATCGCTGGAAGAAGCAAGAAGAAGAATCCGACGTTATTTTTCAGACAGCGGCGAAGAAATCATCGGATGGAGTGATTTCAGGGACATAGGAGTAATCAAAAGGCACGTAGAACGGTTCGAAACAGACGGGTTTTTGGTAAGGGAGGGCTCAGGATTTGTGCTCGGCAACGGCTCGCGCCATGAAGAACAGGCAGCCGGCACAGGCTACGACCCCGACTGGCTTAACAATTGGAGGGCGATGTCGGAAGGTAAGACAGTTACTGCCAGGACACGCGCCCAAAAACCGGCTGCGCATGCGCCTGAAAGAAGACGCGAACGCCTGACGGAAAGCGCGGAAAAAAGATTTGCGAATTATTTTCTTGAAAAGAAAAACGGGGGGCGTGCAGCGCCAAAAGATGAGCTGCTGGCTGCAGGATTCACAGAGGACGACATACGATTCGGTATAATAGGCGGCGCGCTCGGCATAGGCAACGAAGGATTTGTGCTTTCCGCGCCTTTGTTAAATAGATACAAGCCTGAAGAACCTGCTCCGGGCGGCAACGGCTCGCGCCATGAAGCGCCGGGGCGCAGCTACAGAGGTGTCGGAACTGGTTACTCTCCGCACGCGCCGGCAAATGTGTACGAACGCATCTTGACAAACCTGCGTTCGAACGGCGGCACCAAGCACGAAGTAGATGAAGACGGCATCCTTGCTCTTGCGGGCGGCGACAAATTAGTAGTGCAGCATCTTGTCGGAAAAGGATATGTAAGGACGGAGGGTGAGAAGCGTCGCAGGACATACCGGATGACCCAGAAGGGAGTTGACAGCCTTCTTGAAGATGCGGTAAGATAGCGTCCCGCCAGATTGAATATTTTTTCTCAAAAACCGGAAATTATAGTGCTACAAGGAAACAATCTGGATATGTTTACTTCCTTGTGCACTATCTGTGAACCCACAAACATGTCTGGATTCTTTTGTGGGTTCACTATAAAAAGAAAGAGTCGGCAGCTGCCTCATAGCGCAGAGAGCGCAACACAAGCAGCTGCCTATCTTTGGGGTGTGGTCAGTATCAAAATTTCTTGCCGAAGCCGGGCTTCGCTGGAGGTTTCGCAGCCGGGGCGGACGGTTTCTTCGTCCCGATTACCGGGATCCCGAACTCGTCCTCGTCTAGCTTCTCCTGGGTTTCGTTCGTGCGCCCCATTATGTACGGGCTTTTCACTCCGGTGACGATGGTGATTACCTGGATTTTGCCGTCGAAATCCGGAGAGATTCGCGCGCCCCACATCACCTGCGCGCTCGGGTCCAGCATGCCCTGCACCGCCTCGCCGATGGCGTTGATTTCATCCATCTTCATGTCGTTGCCGCCGATTACCTGTATCATCGCGCCATTGGCACCATGGTAGTCGACGTCTATGAGCGGATGGTTGAGCGCAGCCGTAACCGCGTCCCTTGCTCTTGTCGGGCTTTCCGAGCTGCCCACGCCTATCGCAGCCACGCCTCCGGCCCGCATGATTGCCTTGACATCTGCGTAGTCCAGATTCACCAGTGAAGGTTCCGAGATGGTTTCGGTTATCCCTTTTATCATCGTAGCTATGAGGTCGTCAGCCAGCCCGAACGCCTCTTTCAGGGGCTTGTTGCCGGCTAATTTGAGAAGCCTTTCGTTCTCTATCGCTATTACCGTGTCGCAGCTGTTTCTGAGCGTAGCCAGTCCGCCTTCTGCCTTGTGTATCCTGGCGCCTTCCAGCTTGAACGGTAGAGTCACCACAGAAATTACTATCGCGCCTAACTCGCGCGCAAGACTTGCCACAACAGGCGCAGCGCCTGTGCCGGTTCCGCCTCCGAGCCCGCAAGTGACGAAAACGAGGTCCGATTCGTGCAGCGCCTCGCGGATTTCATTCTTGCTCTCGAGCGCCGCATTCTTGCCTATTTCCGGGAATCCGCCGGCACCCAGTCCCCTTGTCAATGATTTCCCGATAAGTATCCTCTTGTCCGCCTGCGTAACTGCAAGATGCTTGGCGTCAGTGTTAAGCGCAATCGTGTTCGCGCCGTTGATGCCTTTCTTCGACAACGCATTGATTGTGTTGCATCCGCCGCCGCCGCAGCCCACCACCATTATGCGAGCCTTATGCATCTCAAAATCATTTATGTTATTGAACGAATCGGACATTTTTACCCCTCTTTTGTATTCTGCAACGCATATGTTGTGCAGGCAAAATGCCTTTTAAGCTGCGTTTGCATTATATTTCTTAATCTTAGAGAAAGAAACCTAAGGTTGTCCAATTGTCCAAATGTCCCAAAGCAAATTGTCCAGATTTGCTGAAGGTAATATTTCTGACTCGCTGTCCAGGCGTGTCATCAATACTTCTATTCTGGCATACCTCTATATAAATGATTTCTACGGCAGAACATATGTGATGTAGTATATAATCAGGATTTCTTGCTTAAATACGCGATTCGTCTGTCGATTGTAATTGGTTTTTCCTGAAAAAAATAAGCGAATCATTATATAAAATTTTATGACATCATAGGAACAATGGGTCGTGTGGTGTGCATAGGTAGCGCTAACGTTGATATTTCCCTGTTTGTCGACAAGCTTGGGACGGGAGACAGTGAGCATGGCGTCTCTTCCACAAACGTATGTTCGGGAGGCTCGGCGGCGAACATCGCATCGGGGCTCGGGCGCCTTGGAAATCAAGTTTCTTTCTTTGGCAATCTTGGGAGCGACAATTACACTGAAATGCTGGAACGCGACTTCGACAAAGACGGCGTCGATTATTCTTCCGCCGTGAGGACCGGCAAGCCGAACAACACATGTTATGTATTCATCGACGCCTCAGGCAGGAGGCAGATGTACGCGTACAACAATGTCGGGTTCTCGGCGGCTGATTTCCCGGAACATCTGGAGAATTCGGACTTCGTCATCTTCACAAGTCTTGTCAAGGACGGGATTGTGGACGTTTATTCTGAAATAGCCGGCCGTGCCAGGAAAAGGGGCGCGAAAATCATGTTCGTGCCGGGCAGCATACTGGCGCGCCTCGGATTCCGCGAACTGAAGCGGTTTCTTGTCCATTGCGATTACGTCATACTCAACGCGGCGGAACTCGGGATGATAGGGAATATTCTGCTGACCGCCGTGCCCAAAGTCATAGTCACGGACGGCGGGAACAGCGTCAGGTTTTTCAATTGCGGCAGCGTCCGGGAGTTTCCGGTCAATGCCGTCAAGGCTGTCGACACGACAGGAGCGGGCGACTGTTTCGCAGCCGCTTTTGTTTCGGCGCTTTCGGACGGGAAGCCGGAGAACGATGCCATAAGGTTCGCGGCATCTGCAGCTTCGATGTCGGTGCTCGAGAAAGGTCCGCGCGCCATGCCCGTCATGAACAATAAAAGGTTGTAAAAATGGAATCGTTAACCCAAATGGCGAACATGTTCAGGATATCGATAGATTTTAACGAGAAGAGCTCCGAAGCCCTGGTTCTTGAGAAAAAAATAAGTCAGATGGGCTTTGCAGCGGACGTGCGGGTTTCCGATGTTTACACTGTCCGGGGAAATCTTTCCAGGAGCGAAGTTGAAGATGTGGCAAAATCCCTTCACAATGAAACCGTCCAGACTGCCAGGATAAATGCGCCGTTCTCGCGGAAATTCGACTGGGCGCTCGAGCTCGGCATGCTTCCCGGCGTGACAGACAACGCGGGACATACGGCGCGGGAGATAGTTGCTGATATGCTGAAAAAAGAAACCGACGTATTCAGTTCCAAGGTTCTCTACATTGGCGGAAGGCTGGCAAAGAAAGACGTCGAGGCGATAGCGAACAGTCTTGTCAACACGCTCATACAGAGGTTTCACATAAAATCGTCCGCCGATTACGCGCGTGACGGGGGGATGGATGCCGTCGCGCCCGACGTGAAGCTGCATGAAAAGCAGGAAGTCATATGGGTGGATCTGAATGTCGGCGACGGCGAGCTGGCAAAGATTGGAAAGCTTGGAATCCTGGACCCCCTGACAAAGCTGCGGCGAGGCCCGCTCGCGCTTGACGTCGACTATATGCACGCGATCAAGAAATATTTCTCAAAGCTGGGGCGTGCGCCAACTGATATAGAGCTCGAGTCGCTTGCGCAGACATGGTCAGAACATTGCAAGCACACGTATTTTTCCGCAGCCATTGACGAAATCGAGGACGGGCTCTTCTCGCATTATATAAAACGCGCGACAGAGGAGATAAACAGCGGCTTCTGCGCATCGGTCTTCAGGGACAACTCGGGCGCCGTGCGCTTTGACGACGATTTTCTGGTGACGGACAAGGTGGAGACGCACAACACGCCCTCAGCCCTCGACCCGTTCGGCGGCTCGATAACGGGCATAGTGGGCGTCAACCGGGACACCATCGGCTTCGGCATGGGCGCCAAGCCGATAGCGAATCGCTACGGATTCTGCGTCGGATTTCCCGAAGATTCAAGGACGATATACAAGGCGAAGAACCAGCCTGTGCTGACGCCGAAGAGGATATTCGAGGGTGTCATAAGCGGCGTGAATGTCGGCGGCAACTGCTCGGGCATTCCTACGCCGCAGGGATTTGTTTATTTTGACGACTGCTATCGCGGCAAACCCCTTGTGTTTGCCGGCACCGTCGGCATTATACCGGCCAGAATCGGGAACAGCGCCAGCCACGAGAAGAAGGCACAACCCGGGGACAATATAGTCATGATAGGGGGTCGCGTCGGCAAAGACGGCATCCACGGAGCGACCTTTTCGTCAGAAGCGATGGACGAGGGCAGTCCCGTCACTGCGGTGCAGATTGGCGACCCGATCACGCAAAAGAAGCTCTCCGACGCCGTGGTGAAGGAAGCGAGGGACAGGAATTTGTACAGCAGCATAACAGACAACGGCGCAGGCGGCCTTTCGTGCAGCGTCGCCGAGATGGCAAGGGAGTGCGGCGGCTTCATTGTGGAACTGGACAAGGTACCGCTGAAATATCCGAGACTCCAGCCGTGGGAAATCTGGATATCGGAATCGCAGGAAAGGATGACGCTTGCAGTGCCCGACAGCACGCTCGGCGAATTTGCGGAACTGATGAAAAGCCGCGGCATTGAAGCGTCAGTCATCGGAAAATTCACCGGCGCAAAAAAGGCTGTAGTGAGCTTCAGGGGGGTGGAAATTTTCAACATCGACATGGACTTTCTGCACAACGGGCTGCCAAAGCGGCGGCTGGCAACCAGGCCTTATCCGTACAAGGGAAGCCCGGAGCCGGAATTGCGCGTTCAGGATCATGAGGATATTTTGAAGAGGATGCTTGCCCGCCATAATCTTTGCAGCTTCGAGTTCATATCGCGCCAGTACGACCATGAAGTCCAGGGGGGCTCGATAGTGAAGCCGCTCCAGGGCAGGGGGCGCGTTAACGGCGCGGCAACTGTGATACGTCCGCTCCTCTCGAACAGACGCGGCGTTGTGCTGTCCCAGTCGCTTTACCCGCGGCTGAGCGAAATTTCCGCATACGACATGGCGGCATGCGCAATAGATACCGCAATAAGGAACTGCGTGGCTGCAGGCGGCGACATCTCCCGCCTAGCGCTGCTTGATAATTTCTGCTGGTGCTCATCGGATGAACCGGAACGCCTGCATCAACTGAAGGATGCGGCGCGCGCGTGCTACGATTATGCAAAAATTTACGGCACGCCGTTCATCTCGGGCAAGGACAGCATGTTCAACGACTTCAAAGGGCTTGATTCCGAAGGCGCCCCCGTGAAAATATCGGTTCTGCCGACGCTGCTCATATCAGCCATCGGAATTGTCGAGGATGTTGCAAATACCTGCACGATGGATTTCAAGATGCAGGATGACGCGATTTATGTTGTCGGAATGACAGGGGACGAGTGCGGCGGCGGCGAGTTCTACGGACTGTTCGGTGAAACGGGAAGCAGGTCTCCGAAGGTATGCAACTCGAGGAAGCTGTATGAAAAGATATGCGAACTCAACAAGAAAGGGTTGCTAAGTTCCATGGCGTCCGTGGGTCCGGGGGGAATTGCAGTCGCGCTCGCAAAGATGTCAATAGCCGGCATGCTTGGCGCGGAATGCGACATTGGAATTGCGCCGAACCGGGATCTGCCGCCGGAAAAAATAATGTACTCGGAATCCCAGGGGCGTTTTATAGTCGCGATAGCGCCCGGCAACATGGAAAGGTTCGGGAAGGAGATGAAGGATTTTACGTTTGCAAGGATAGGCGTTGTCAAAGGCGGTAGTCTCAGAATCGATTGTAACGGGAGGACTTTGATCAACCTGCCTGTTGCAGCTATTGACAGGAAATACAAGGAGAGGTTCGGTGACTGGTAATGGCTGACGTATTGGTGATATCGGGGTACGGCATAAACTGCGAGGCTGAGACAGCCCACGCTTTCGAAAGAGCCGGCGCGCGCCCCAGCATCGTGCACATCAACGACATAATTTCAGGGAAATCAAGGATAGGGGAGTTCGACATCATTGTGTTCCCCGGCGGTTTCTCGTACGGGGACGACACCGGTTCCGGCAGTGCCTTCGCGAACAAGATACGTAACAACGTGTGGGATGACGTGAAGGATTTCATAAGTTCTGACAAGCTGATTCTTGGGATATGCAACGGGTTTCAGATAATGGTTTCTCTGGGGCTGTTCGGTCCCCAGTACGGCGTCAGGAACTGCGCGCTCCTTGCAAACAGCCAGAACCGCTATGAGTGCCGCTGGGTGCACATAAAGCACCGCGACTCCAGGTGCGTGTTCACGCAGGGTATGGACAGGTCCCATGTGCCTGTTGCCCATGGCGAGGGGAGATTTTATTGCGACGCAGAAACGCTGAAGTCCCTTGAATCAAACCGCCAGGTTGTTTTCACCTATTGCGACGCCTTCGGCAATGAAGCGGGCGGATTTCCGGACAACCCGAACGGCTCTCTCGCGGGCATCGCAGGGATATGCGACAAGTCCGGACGACTGTTCGGAATGATGCCGCATCCCGAACGCGGATTGTACAGCTGTAATGAGCCCGAATTTCAGTGGAAAAAGGAAATCGCAAGGAGGAACGGACTCATAGTGAGGGAACTAATAGAAAGCAATTTCATGATATTCAAGAACGCGGTGGATTTCGTCGGAAGGTGAGGTGTTAATATGGAAAACTACAAGGAAGCAATAAGAAAAAACCTGAACAACGTGCTCGAATCGGGTTTCATACCCGAGCTCGGGCAGCACAAGTCCGGCAAGGTGCGCGACATTCATTTCACTTCGCTGGAAATCGGGAAGCCCATAGTAATGGTGGCAAGCGACAGGGTGTCTGTTTTCGACCATGTTCTTGACAGGAGAATCCCGTTCAAGGGGCGCATCCTGAATCTGCTGAACACATGGGCGATGAAGAACACCGGGGACATAATTCAGAACGCTTCCATGGACAGCCCGCACGCCAACGTGCTTGTCCAGAAGTATTACAAAAATATAATGGTCGAATGCGTAGTGCGCGGCTATGTCTGGGGCAGCATGGCGGAAGAATACGAGAAGGGGAAGCGCGAAGTGTGCAGCGTGCCGCTCAAGGAAGGTCTGCTGCGCTATCAGAAGCTTGACGAGCCGCTCTTCACACCTACTACAAAGTCGGAGCACGACGAAGCAATGACGTTCGAGCAGGTCTCAAAGATGGTCGGCAAAGAGCTGGCGGAGAAAGTTCGCGACGTATCGATAAGGCTTTACATGCGCGGCGCGGAGCTCGCGCAAAAAGCAGGGCTTCTCTTTATCGACACGAAATACGAGTTCGGCACGGATGAGAACGGCAACCTTTTCCTGATAGACGAGGCTAACACGCCGGACTCGTCAAGATACTGCTCTGTCGAGGAATACGGGAAATTCGAATCGATAAAGAAAGAGATGTCGGGAGGCGGCTTCAATAGCGTATCCGAGCTGCTGAAGCAGAAGCCGGAACTCAAAATACAGGAGATGTCGAAGCAGTTCGTGAGGGACGTGATAATAGAGAAGGGTTTCGGCTACGGCTCGACAGGCAAGCCGCCGTCGTTGTCGGACGACGACGTAGTGGAAGTCTCCTGGAGATACATACGCCTTTACGAAATACTGACGGGCAACAGTTTTGAGTTCCCGCCGTCGAATGTGAGGGCGGAGCTCCTCAGCAGCCTTGAAGAAGAAGGATACATACGCGGCTGCCTTGCAGTGATTGTTGCAGGTTCTGACAGCGACATGTCGCATCTGGAAAAGCTCCGGGCTGAGTTGGGAAAGTACGGAATAAGGTCGCAAGTCAGGATATGTTCCGCGCACAAGCAGCCGTCGGCATGCGAGGAGCTGGTAAGCAAATACAACAGCTCAGTCGAGCCCGTTGTCTTCATCTCCGTGGCAGGCGGAACCGACGCACTTTCAGGCGTACTTTCTTTTTTGAGCGTTCATCCTGTGATAAGCTGTCCGCCGAATCCGTCAGAGTATGCATCCTGCATATTGAACCCTCCGGGCAGCTCTAATTCGACCGTCTTGAACGTGTCCAATGCGGCAAAGCACGTTGCCCAAATATTCGGCCATCAGCTGCCTGCGCTGCAAAAGCAAATCCTCGACAAGAACAGTGAGAAGCTCGAGAAACTCAGGATGGCTGACGAAGGTATGCAAAATGGATAAAACAGAACATAAACTGGATGTGTGCAAGCGCACCAGGGCGTTTGCGGCAGCGAGCCTGCACTCTGTTCTTGGCAAAATGCTTTCCTCAGGAGAGACCATTACAGAGCTGTCCCTGCATGAAAAATGGCTGGCGGAAATGAGAAAAAGCGACTCTATCGAAAAGGACGGCTGGTATATGCCTCCAAGGAACGGTATCGGGGTAATTTTCGCAACAGATGACAACTGCGGAAGGCTTCATCATAAGAGCCTCAGGAAAATGGAACCGCAGGCTGGCATAGAACTTGACATGAAAAAAAGGGGTGGCATATGTGTATGCATCTCCCGTCGACAGGGAAACGCGCATAATAGGGGATTTTGGAATGACATTTTACTTGGGTAAGGACCCGGCAATAATAAATCATCTTAAGAAATGCCTGGACATCAACCGGGAGATATTTGCATCAATCAAAGCAGGCATGAACCTCTCGGAAGTGCAAAGACTGGGCATGAAAATTATCAGCAAAAACCGCGTCTCAAATGATGTGGTAAGCGTGACGGAACCGGACAGCACGGGCATTATAGGACATACCATACCCGCATCATACGAGGAATGGACAAAGGAAGAGATGAAAATTCTGCAAGAAAGCTGGACAACCGCGAAAGATTTGATAAGCAGCAAAAGGAAGTTCCTGAGCGGGGCGGAGACTCTGGGGCTGAAAAACGGAATGGCGATAACAATAGAGCCGAGGTTAATTGACGCGAAAGATAAAAAAATTCCGATGGCTTCGTATCATTCGATAGCAGTTTTTCATGCGGACGGGACAAAAGATTTGCTGGAAAACTTCAACGGCATCTTTGCGCTGACCAATATGGACTATATGTTGTAATGAGGAATAGTGATGGATTACTCGAAATCGGGTGTTGACGTGGACATTGAGGCGAAAGCTTCGCAGATGCTCTATGAGGCGTCAAAGAAGACTTTCGCCAACAGGACAGGACGTACAGGCGAAGTCCTGTCAATGTTCGACGATTTCTCGGGACTAAGAGCGGCAAAAGCTGATTTTCCGCCCGGCACGTATATGTGCATGGGATTCGACACGGTTGGCACTAAAGTGGAAATTGCCCAGAGGATGAACTTCCACAAAACCATAGCGTTCGACCTGCTGGCAATGGTTTGTGACGATGCAATAGTTCGCGGCGCAGAACCCGTTCTCGCCGGAAGCAATCTTGATGTTACGTCGCTCGGAACAGACAACTCCAATCTCTGGATAATCGAACAGCTTGCAGAGGGGTATGTTGAGGCGGCAAAAGCCGCGAACGTCGCAGTCATAAACGGCGAACTCTGCCAGCTCGGGAACGCCGTAGGAGGGTACGGGAAGTTCGCCTACAACTGGGGCGCGTCAGTAGTGTGGCTGGCGAAGAAGGAGAAGCTGTTCACAGGCAAGGAGATTAAAGAGGGGGATTCAGTCGTTGTTTTTGAAGAGGAAGGCTTCAGGACGAACGGCATAACGCTCATGAGAAAAATTTTTGAGTCGTCGCTGGGAAAGGAGTGGCATGAAACAAAGTTTGAAGGCGACAAGCTCGGAAATCATGCCCTCAGGCCGTCAAAAATCTACAGCAAAGCTCTCGTCGCGATGCATGGCCCGATGGGCGGCGGAAGTTCCGAGATACACGGGGTTGCGCACATAACGGGGGGCGGCGTGGCGCACAAAGTGGCGAGAATACTTAAGCCGGCAGGCTTGGGCGCGAAGCTCGACAGCCTCTTCAGTCCGTGCCATGCAATGAAATACTGTCAGGAACTTGGAAATGTGTCTGATTTTGAAGCGTACAAGACGTGGAACATGGGTCAGGGTCTTGCCGTGGTAACGCCCGAGCCTGATAATGTTATGAAGGAAGCGGAACGGTTCGGAATCGTTTCAAGACTGGCGGGCGCAATAACAAATGACGGGAAAATCAGCATAGAGTCGCATGGAAGGGACGGCGGAAGCCTGAGTTATCCGGTGAAATAAATATGCACGATGTTTACCAGGATCCGTTAGTGAGCAGGTACACTGACAAGGCAATGCAGATAATTTTTTCTGACGACTTCAAGTTCAAGACATGGAGAAGGTGCTGGATAGCGCTGGCTGAGGCGCAGCTGGAGCTTGGGCTGAAGCAAATCACTCAACAGATGATTGATGAGATGAAATCCGTGGATGTGATCGATTATGAAATTGCCGAACAGAAGGAAAAGGAAATCCGTCATGATGTAATGGCGCACGTCTATGAATTCGGAACGCACTGTCCGGCAGCAAAAGGAATTATTCATCTCGGTGCAACTTCGATGTTTGTCGGGTGCAACACTGACCTGATACAGATGCGCGAAGCTCTTGTGATAATCAAGGCGGGGTTGATAAACACTGTTCACAATCTCGCGCAGTTTGCGGAAAAGCACAAATCGCTCGTGACGCTGGGCTACACGCACTACCAGCCCGCCCAGCCGACCACAGTCGGCAAGAGGACAACCCTATACATCCAGGATTTGCTGATGGACTTGAAGAATATCGAGCATGCCGAGTCGATGATAAAAGCGCGCGGAGTGAAGGGGGCGACCGGCACGCAGGCTGCCATGATGGAATTGTTCGAAAATGACTTTGAAAAAGTGAAGAAGCTTGACATGCTTGTAAGCAATAAGCTTGGGTTTGAATCAAGCTTTCCGGTAAGCGGGCAGACATACACGAGAAAGCTTGATACGGTAATCGTCAAAGCCCTTGCCGGGATAGCCGAATCCGCGTGCAAGTTCGCTACGGACATGAGGATGCTTTCCAATCTCAAGGTGCAGGAAGAGCCTTTCGAAGAGGGGCAGACAGGAAGCTCGGCGATGGCATACAAGCGCAACCCGATGCGGTGCGAAAGGATGACAGGGCTTTCAAGAAAACTGATGAACATCCAGCTTGATTTCGCGCACATACATTCCAGCCAGTGGTTCGAAAGGACATTGGATGACTCTGCAATCAGGAGAATGGACATACCGCAGGCATTCCTGCTTGCGAATGCGATACTCAAGCTTTATCAGAATATTACAAGCGGAATGGTTGTGTACCCAGCGCAGGTAAGGAAACATCTGGACGAAGAACTCCCGTTCATGGCAACGGAAGCGATATTGATGCACCTTGCCAAGCAGGGAAAGGACAGGCAGGAGATGCACGAAATAATAAAATATCATTCGGTTGCGGCAGGAAATGCCGTGAAGCTGGAAGGAAAGCGCAACGATTTGTTTGAACGGCTTGTCGCGGACGGCAGGCTCGGTATGTCAAGACAATATCTGGATAACCTGCTGCAGGAGCCTGAAAGGTTTGCAGGCGCCGCAAGGCAGCAGACAGAGGAGTTTCTGGAAAAGGAAGTCAGCCCCGTCCTGAAGAAATATTCGGAACTGGCGGGCAAATCCGACTTCACCGTCAGCGTGTGATAACCATGTACAAATTTGGAATACTGACCAGCCTGTATGATGACGAAGCGCCGAAGCTGCTCAAAACAATAGACGGTGCAATCGAAAGCGGAATTATAAAAGGTGAAGTGCCGCTCGTGTTCTGCGACCGGAGAGAGGGAAGGGATGCGGCCGTAGATGCGCGGATCGGGCGCGTAAGGCAGCTGAGGCATTTGAACAACATTGCCTTGCTTCCTCCTTCGGGATTTCATATTACAGGCGATAATGAGGAGAGACGCGCTCAGTACGATTCGGCAGTTGCAAAGATACTCTCCGACTTGGGGGCTTCCTCTTTCCTGAACATAGGATACATGAGGATAATGGGACCCGAGCTTTATGATAGATTGGACATAGTGAACCTCCATCCTGCCCTTCCTGAAATCGGACCCAAAGGAATGTGGAAGGATGTCATGAAGGAGCAGGCGGAAAGGCCGCTTCATGAACTGACAGAAGCCGGCAACGAAGCAGAAATGTGCCGTATACTTCAAAACAGAAATTACATGGCAGGCGGGATGCTGCACCTTGTTTCAGGCGAAGTTGACAGGGGGCAGGTTATCTCATGGTATGAATTCCCGCTCACAAGCTCGCGCCTCTACGAAATGTGGGGACAAAACGCCGGAAATGCAAGGACATGCGGGATTGAAGAGGCAAAAAAGATGCAGGAGTTCGAGGAGCTCGCAGGAGAGATACGCCGTGAGCAGGTGCAGGGCGAGCATCCGCTACTTGTGCTTACGTATTCCAAGCTCTCGCGCGGAGACTGGTCGATAAGGGACCGTGTCCTTTACGCCGGCAATGAGCCGCAGCAAGGCGGCATGAATGTTTCCGGAGAGGTGGGAAAATATCTCAGGGAAGCCGTAATAGAAACAGCGATACGTTGATTATTGCAATGAATGCAGCTAGTTTTATTAAACTGCATTCTTGCAAGAAATACTGCGGACTTTAGCCCGCGGATATTTATACTGAAGCGGCTGCGTATTGTTCCTTAAGCGCTGCCTTCATCCTTGCATTTTCTTTCTTTACATCATCGACGCATTCAGCTATTTCACCCGGCGTGAATATAACAAGGTCGTCACATGCATATCTCTTTGCAGCGCTTTCGAATGTGAACATTCCGCCTTGGACGTCGTTGAAGAGTTCATAAAGAGTCATGATATCGTCGGTCACGAAATTCAGTTTCGACGCCTGGAGAGCTTCGCGGTTTGTGCAGTTGATTGAGAAACCGTATCTTGCGAAACGAAGCGCATCAGCGTCGACTATTCTGTCGCCCATGAATGCGATGTTCCCGTCGGGTGCTATGGATTGAAGCACATGCTTCTTCCTGTGCCCGCCCATCACGCCCTTCTGGGAAAGGAACATGTATTCAAGCTCGCGTCGCAGCTGTGGAATTGTCACTCTCGAAAAGACTTCGTCATGCTCGCGACTCGCGACATGCGTCGCATGTCCGTTGCCGGTTAGCCTAAGTATGTTGTCGCATGCAGGCAGGTATTCATCCAGGAACTGTGCAAGCTCCGCAGGATGTGCAGTCAGGACTGTCATAGGTGACCTATGGTCGATTTCATCGTGAACTTGTAATGACTTTTCTCCGTTCGGCTGCCTCCCGTGCGTGAATACATTCCTCAGCCCTAAACCATTGTCATATGCAGCTATCAAAGGCATGGCAGGATAAGAACTCGTCACTATGTAAGTCGGTCCCCTGCCCCTGACAGAGCCCAGAAATCTCTTGGCGCCCGGGTTGTAGACCATGTCACTTTCCATTCTTTTCATGGCAAGTTCGGTGAATGCATAATCACCAAGTCCGTCCACGGCTGCGAAACAATCGACTAGAAGGGGCGTCGTGCCCGTCGAATGCCCCCCGCGGGACCGCTCGGCCAGCCATCTCGCATCGTCGTAGGCGTCGAAAGCTTCGAAAACCTGTCTTGGATACCTTTGCTTTGTCGCGTCAGAAATGAGTTCATTGTATACTATGTGAGCGACGTCGATTGCAGGATTTGCTATCGGCCCCTCAAAATCAAATGCTGCTGGTACGGGCATCAAGAAATGAGTTGGATAAAGTCTTTTTATTTGCCTGTTCTCGACGAAATTATTTCTTCCAAGTGGCTAATTGCACAAAAATCGAATTACGCTCGCCGCACGCTTATTTTTAATTCTTATCCGTGCGTATTAAGGGAAGATACAAGCAGGACATTTAGTCTTGCTGTACAGGTGAAGTAAACATCACCTCGTATCAAGGAAAAGAAACCGTAGGTGTCTTGTCTATGGATATACAATGGGGAAGCGAGGGCGCGCACAAGTTCACGACGAACGTGGGGCTTATCACGAGTAACGGTCCGCACGGCGACAACATAATGGCTGCGGAATGGACTCATCAGATTTCCTATAGTCCCGGGCTGATTATGGTAAATATCGGCTTTGACAAAGCCACGGAAGAGAACATAAAAGCGGGCAAAGAATTCGGCGTGTCGCTGGCTGCGGAGGACCAGAACGTGGTTTCGAGCGTTGCCGGAGGGAGCAGCGGCAGGGAAGTCGACAAGATTGCCGTGCTGAAGGAGCTGGGCGTCGAATTCTACAAAGGGAAGAAGATAAATGCATTGATGGTGAAGGGCGCCGCCATGAATGTCGAATGCAGGCTTGTCGAAGCGATTAAGCTCGGCGACCACATGGCTTTCGTAGGCGAGGCTGTTGAAATTGAAGTGCACGACAAAAATGCCGTTCTTTACCACGCGGGCAGGTACCACAAAATTGGCGAGCCTGTGCAGAAGCCCGACGATGCCGAGAGAGAAAGTATAAAGAATCTTGTTGAGAAGCACAGGAAGTAATACAAGACAATCACGAATTCCGAAATAAAAAACATATTTATAGCACAGGAATTCAATATATTTCTATGATGGACCTTTTGAAGAACCTATTGGCCATGAAGAACATGAAAGGTGTGTCGAAGTGGGTATGGATAGTCGTAGTCATTATCATACTCGTCGTCCTATACTACATGTTCGGCCGCGGAACATACTAGCTCCAGGCAGCTGGGAAGAGAATTAGTTCTGATTTTTCTTTTTTACGTTAATAGTAGCCATATCAGCGGTATCGCTACCATCACCAGAAAAGTTATGGCAATTATTTTCAGCCCGCGTTTCCAGCCTTCCCTTCGGAATCCGAAAACAAGCCCCACGAAGAGCCCGCCGAAATGCGCTATATAAGAGACGTTCGGGTCGATGTTCGTTATGAAGCCGTAAGCGTTGTACGCGGCGTATGCGAGCCCGAGTAGCGCGAGCGGCACGGGCACAACAAGCGGATAGAAGGACAGGTCAAGCGGCTTCACGAGCATGCCTACGCCTATCAAGGCAAATATCCCTGCGGACGCGCCGACTGCTATTTCAGACGGCGCGTAAACAAGCAAGGAAAGGACATCTCCGGCGAATGCGCCCAGGAAGAATATGAGCAGCGTGCGTTTCTTTCCCAGCTCCGATTCGACGGCAAGCCCGAAGAAAATCAGCACAAGGATATTTGAAAGAAGATGCTCAGCCGAGCCGTGCATGAATATTGAAGTGAGCAGCACGTAAGGGCGCTGGACAAGATTGTCGCCCGAGAAGCCGTATTCGTTGTAAAATTGTTCGCCCGCATAAGCGCCGTAAGCAAAGCCCGCTATGCAAATCGCGACAAGGATCCACGTCAGCTTCATTTTGATATGTAGAACTGGAAGATTAAATTGGTTTAAGAAACTTCCAGGAATCGTTTTAATATGCTCGAATATAGAATCGGCGGTCTGAACATCAGCCCAAGACTCTCCTGGATTTACGCAGCGTAGATTTTGTCGTAGGTTCGGAAAGTGGTGCAGTCTTTATTTACGCAAAAGAGTTTGCAGGCGGGCATATGGCTGTTGCGGAGGCATTCGGGTTAGGCAAATACGACATCGCATCCAACAAATTTGTTGTTGAAGAAGGAAAAAGAGTTGTTGGAGGGGGCTCCATAACTTATTTTGACGGAGATTTGGAACTGAAACATTTTTCAAGTACTTTTGGGGCAATCCCGAGGGAAGCTGCCCAACGGTTCGGTGAACTCCTGAAACCGGAACTGGAAAAAGACGGCATCAGGGTTGACAGGATAATGGGAGATACAAACGGTGAAATAAATCCGTTCTGGCGCGAATATGGGTTTACAGACAACAAATAGCCTATTTCTGAAACCGCTTCTCCATTATCTTAAGCTCGCCGGCAAAAGCGGATTGTAAATCGACTTCATAATGGTTTGCAAGCTGAAGGAGCAGCATGAGCGTTTGCGCGAACTCCCTCTCCAGCTCCTTCCTGTTTATATCCGGCGAGTTTTTCCCCTTCTCCTTGTAGCCTTCCTCGTAGTTGATGTGCCTTCCTATCTCGCCCAGCTCCTCGACGAGATGCACGAAGACATTGGAGGCGCGATGCCTGTCCCATCCGCGTTTCTTGTCGAACTCTTTCTTGGTTTTCTGCATTTCCTTGAGATTCATGAATTTATCTCCTAGATGGCAACAGGGCTGCTTCCGGCATGCCACGACTGGCGCGGTCGCATGCGGACTTTGTACATCCGTTCCGAGTTGTCGTCAAGTATTATCGCTACGCCCTTCAATTTTGGCAGTTCGTTGATGTATTTGCCGATGTCATAGAGCAGGTAGGTTTGCATTATCGCCTTCAGCGCGTCAACGTCATTTTTTGCCGTCAGGCGATGTGATATTATCATGTCAGTCTGCGCCAATGCATCAGGATGCAGCTTCTCGGGGCGCTGCGTGGCGAAAACAAGGGTTATTCCAGGCTGGCGTCCTTCTTTTACTATCCGGTTCAGCGTTTCTGTTGCCGGGGTGTCACCGTCTGCGGGAAGAAAGTTGTGCGCCTCGTCTATGAATATCCACGGCATCGGAGTTCTTTTTATGGCGGCAACCTCTATGTCTGCCAGTTCCTCCCTTCGCCTCGCCTCCACCCGTTCGATGAAAATCTTGTTGCATGCAAGTCCCACAAGCAGTGCCCGCACGTTCTGCGGCGTCAGGCTTATATCAAGGACAGTCATCTTTCCCGGCTCGAGCAGCGGCGGCACTTTCGACGAGCCGAAAATCCCCCAGCCTTTGGCGGTTTCGAACCTGTTCTCCAGCGCGGCTTTCTCCACGTCCGTAGCGCCGCTTTTTTTAATTGAGTCGACTATGTTGTCAATGGTGTAATTGCCTGCAGGCAGCGATTTCTGGAGCAGTATGCCGAGCGGTTCGTTGGCGTCCAGTTCAAAGACGCGAAGCCAGTCTTCTGCGCGTAATTCGCTCGGCGAGAAGGAGAACACGCCGTCGTAGTCGACTCCCGCCGAGCTGAACGTCTTCTCCTGTCCCTCTGGCACGTAGACAGTCACGTCGAATCCCTGGGGCAGCAACCCCCACTCCTTCAGGAGCCCCGCGTCCTTCTCGGCTGGCGACTTCATTGTCCAGAATATGCCCTGCGTGTCAACAACAAGCCCGCAGATGTTCCTTTTTATGCTGGGAGGCAGCTTGAACATCTCCTCAATAAGAATTCCCATTGAATAAGATTTTCCTTCGCCCCTCTTGCCGGTGACGGTGATGATGTGCGGGCGGAGAACGTCCAGCAGGACAGGAGTTGTGAGATGCGTCTCCTCGCCGCTGCCGACAAGGTGCTTGCCTATGAAAAGCGTGCCCGTGGTGCCGAAGCGCTTCGTGTCGTCCTCGTCCCGCCCGACAATTACCTCTGGCATGAATCATTATTGTATAGTGAACCCATAAATATCCGCGGGCTAAAGTCCGCGACATTCCCGCGAAAAGCGAAGCTTTCTGAGCATGAACGGTATGATATGTTGCCGCATTCATTGCAGTAAAATGAGTTTATATCTTTTCCCGTTCAAAATTCACTAATGAAAATATCTGAACTAAAGGACGGCACCGGAAAAGTCGACATCGAAGCCAAGGTAATCGAGAAGGAAGCAACGCGCGAAGTCAACACGAAATTCGGCAGGAGCAAAGTCGCCAACGCAGTCATAGAGGACGACAGCGGCACAATCGCCCTTACCCTCTGGGGGGACGACGCCGACAAAGTGAAGGAAGGCGACTCGCTAAAGATAGAAAACGGGTTCGTGAAGGAATGGAACGGCACGCTGCAGCTCTCTGTTGGCAAGTACGGCAAGATGACCGTGTTGTAAACCCTTTTTCTTCGAATCATATCTGGTTTTAATATGTTTCTCCATTAAGTTAGACTGGAGGCTAGGTCGGACGGGTAGCGGACGTCTGTTGCCATCAATCCGCTTCAGATGGGATCGAAGCCTGAGGGCGCTGTAAGAGGTAAAAAGAGCCCGGAACCAGAGCGTCGAAGCTCAGTCCTGGGGGATCATGTTTATGGCGAACCGCGCGAGGCCGGGAACGGTGCAGCGCTAAACTATGGATGTGGTGCTCTCAGGGTCGCTGAGTGGAGCAATGGAGCCGGACAAACTTTTTTTGTCTCATGCAGTCACCGATGGCGCGCCTCCGCTTTTATTCAAGAAGAGTTTGCTTTCTATGAAGTTCACATTTACTGCAATTGAAGTGAAGGAGATAGTCATTTCTGCCGTTGTCCTTTCATTTGCCTTCGCGCTCGCCTATTCGGACGGAATATTCTCGCTGAACCTTGCGGTGCTGCCTGTGCTGGTGCTTTTTGCATTCATCGCAGTCGGTATAGGTTTCCTCGCGCATGAGCTTATAGGTCACAAGCTTATTGCGCAGCGCCTGGGGTTGCACGCTGAGTATCGCATGTGGAAATTCGGGCTCGTGATTGCGCTTCTTTCATCTCTTGCGGGCTTCGTCTTCGCCGCGCCCGGCGCGGTTTATGTCAGCTCGCGCGTCGACCTGTGGGGGCGGCAGTCAGGCGTGTCAAAGAAGAGGATGGGAATTGTGTCGCTTTCAGGTCCTCTGATAAACCTTCTGCTTGTCGCGGCTTTCCTGCCCCTGCAATTAATCTACCCGATAACTGTGCTGGGTGTTGAGCTGTTCTCGCTCGCGGTTTTTGTTAACCTGTGGCTCGCCATCTTCAACATGCTGCCAATACCTCCGCTGGACGGCTCAAAGGTGCTTTCATGGAACAAGGTTATATGGGCTTCGTTCTTCGCGCTGCTTGTCTTAATCTTCCTTGCGCTCCAGCCGGTTTTCTTCTAATTTATAGTGAAGTCCATGCATAAACCGGGCAGTTTTCTATTTCTGGAAATTATTTATACGGCCCAGTCCAATTACATTTTATGGTTGAAATCAACCCGTTCGTGTGGTTCGTCCTTACGCTTCTGGTTGCGCTGAGCAACATAATCTTCAGTGTCGTCGTGTACACGTATCTTTCTCTTCACAAGAAGCTGCACAAAGATCTCAAGGTTCTGAAGGAAATAGCTCTTCTGTACGCAGTCGGCATGACAATTGCCCTTGTCGGGGCACTGGGGCTCCTGGCGCTTGTTGTAATCTAAAGCGGCATGGGCTTGTCATAAATTCGATAATCAGTACCGGGGAGTTCCACCAAACTTATTTCTTCCATGCTGTCAAGGCTGTTTGCTTTCAGCAGCTTGCCCGACATCGTGTAGAGCGCGTCGCCAATGTACAGCGCCCTTGACACGGTGTACTCGCTATAATAAAACTGGTAATTGTCAGTTTCATTTGTTGCGTGCGTAACTCTTCCGGCTACTTTGAAGCCGTTTTCGCCGATATTGAACACATAGACGCCCTGCCACTTCGGCTCGCCGTACGCCCATGTAGGCAGCGGGTCTTGATATTTTGACCTGTCTATCTCCGCAATCATCACCGGCAGCACCAGAAGATTCTTCTCCTGCGAGTACAGGAACGCCTTGTGGTCGTACAACACCTGGCTTTCCGTGCCGCGGTCTCCTATAACGAACTTGGAAACTTCTTTCGGATTGGCGACGTCGGACACGTCAAAAAGCGACATCTTCAGCCCCTGGAAGAATCCCTGTTCAGTTGCTTCCTTGCCTACGCCTATGATGTGAGTGCTGTTCACGGGGTGTATGTACTGTGACACGCCGGTTATCTTCAGCTGTCCCAGCAATTTCGGTTCACTGGACAGATCAATGACAAACAGCGGGTCTATCTGCCTGAACGTGACCATGTAGGCGCGGTCTGCCATGAAGCGCGTCGAATAGATGCGCTCGCCCGGCGCAAGGTCTTCCAGCTTGCCGACGATGTTCATGCCTGAGTCAAGGACGTAAAGATTATTTAGCGATGATGAGCGCGGCGCAGGCGGAGCTATTGTTTGTACAGGCTCGGCTATCGTCTCTGTCGTGTCCGCGTCAGGCGCGGGCATCTCAGAAGATACAGGCGCGGATGTTGCCGGTTTCATAACTGCGGCATCAGCTACCCCTGCGGAAGCTGTCATTATTACCGGTCCGAAGCCACTGCTAACAGTTGTCGCAATCCTGAAGTTGCCGTTGTGCTCGTCCATGGAGAACTGGTTCAGCGGCCTCCCCGGAACGCTGCCCTGATTAACATAACTTATTTCCATTCCGCTTATCGAAATCTTGTGGATGACTGTCTTTTCCCGTTCCTTGGCTATCTCCGTCTGGAACTTTACCATGTTCTGCTCGCCTGCTTTCTGTGCGGCTGCAGCCTGCTCGGGGTTCATGCCGCGGAGATGAGCTTCAAGTGTTTCCTGAATTTCAGCAAGCTGCGCGGTTCTTCCAAGGTTGTAGCTTCTTATCTCGGTTATTCGCGATGAAAGCTCGGGGAACGCAGGTACTATTACCTCGTCGACGAACTTGTCGAAGAAATCCCTGTAATCAAGCCACTTCGTATAAGTGAGGTAGACATTGTCCTTCGAGACGTACAGGTTCTCGGAGTAAGGGACAAGGAATGCCTTGTTGTTTGCCTCGCCTGTCGTTACGTCTATGGCAACCACGTTGATGTAGTTGTAGGAACTGCCGGGGACGTCGAAATAGTAGATGTCGGGAAAAGCAGTTGTTCCGCGCAGCGCAGGAACAGGCACGTCTTGCGTCACCGGCTCGTTTATTATCATGTATACGTGGTTGCCTATCATCCTTGAGCTGACATAACTCCCGTCAGCGGAGACGTTGTGGGCAAGCGTCGGGCTTTTTCTGTCTGATATGTCGTAGATGTTCGCGAATGTTGTCTGCGAGTTGAAGTAGGGGTAAATCATTCGTTCAGCAGAAGCTCCGCTTGTACTCGCAGTGTAGTCGCTTCCGAAAACAACCAGCCTGTCGCCGTTGACGAATATGTCGCTTACGCCTGTGACGTTAATTTCAGAAACAATTTTCATGTCGCCGGCGGGGTAGGCGTCGATTATTACAACCTTGTTGCCGGAAACCGTGTAGATGTATTTGCCGTCGTTCTTTATTATGTCAGCCTCGTCAACGCCTTCAACCTGAATATTGGTGGAAGAATAATCGGATGATTTCGAAGAATCTGAGGAGTCTGCCATAGTTGCCTGAGGCGCACCAAGAGCCATCGATTCGCGCGTTGCAATCATGTCAGCGCCGCCAAGGCTCCTGTAAGCGGCGTAGTCTTCAGAGCGGGTTTCTATGAAGCTCTTCAGCTCGTCATAGGAGGCGAACTTCTTGAGGGAATCTGTTTCCGTTTGCGAGCCGCGGGGCAGCGTGCCCAACACTACAAGTGCCGCCACAACCACGATTCCTGTATAATAAAATGCTTTGCTCATAGCCATAATCTCACTTTTTCAGGGCTTAATAAATAGCCTTTTTCTTAGGGTTTGAGCCCTTTCTTCTTCAGTGGCGCTCACGCGAACGCCAGTGAGCCACGTTGATAATATGTTTTCTTTGAACCCAAGGGACTTTCTTTTCCCAAAAGAAAGGGGTTTTTAGCATCCTTCAGGAGACTTCTTGTAGCGCGCAGAGATGCAATTCGTTGACACCACTACTTGCGAGAACGCCGTGCAGTTCTGTATGGACACGTTCTCGAACAGCAAGGTTTTGATCGATCCGCGGCTGAAGCTTATTATCGGCATCGCAACTGTCGTCGAGAAATTGTGCCCTGTCGTGTTGACATATTGCGCGGCTGTTATCGAGTCGTCTATGACTCCGTCGTTCTTGACTATTGCACGGACGTTGCCTGACGTCCCGTTGGCTATTCCAACGTAAACCGTCTCGACATATATGGATGCGCCGGTGCAGCCGACCTGGGCATCCGTCCTGTTGTTCACGGTTTCCCTCGTGCCTGAGAAGAAAGTGGTGAGCCATCCTGATACAAGAGCCGTTATGCTGACGACTATTACTATGAGCAATACCGCTGCAATCAGCGGGGAAACGCCTTTCATATGATTAGATTATTGACATGCCCGTTTTATATAGTTAACCAAATAGAAAATTCAACTGGTTATAGTTCTCCAAGGAAATAAACAAGATATTACTTCCTTGGGAACTATCTGTGAACCCAGAATTCATGTCCAGATTCTTTTCTGGGTTCACTATAACTGCACAGGTGAAACTTCGTTTCACCTTGTATAGATTCCGCGGCGCAAGCTGGCGCTCAACAGCTGGTGTAAATTATGTCGCCGCTGTCAAGCGAGTCGTAAGCGTTGGACGGGCATTCTATCGAGCTGACTTCTATAGATTCTATGGAATTGTTTATGCCCGTGCACGTCGCCCTTGTTGTGTTTGTTATCGAAAGCGAGTTGCCAACGGTTATCGTCCTGGACTCGTTAAGCAGCAGGGATGTGACAAAGCCTGTGGTGTTCCGTATGTGAAGCCTGTCTATGGTTATCGTGCGTTTTCCGGAATTTACCACGGTGAGCGTGGTCGTGTGCTGCGTGCCCGTTGTGCAGTTCAGTCCGCAGTTGTAGGTGGCGTTCTTGATGAACATGTCGGTGTACTGGCACTGCAGCTGCGCGATGCTGTTGTTCCTTATGACGTTAGCCTGGAAAGTTGACGTGGTTGACAGCCAGCCCGAGAGCATTATCGAGCCCACGACCGTGATGATTACAAGGAACACGGCAGCTATGAGCGGACTTATCCCTTTCATAATAGTATTCTGAGCGGCTCTGCTATATAATATTTTTCAGAATTAGGGCGCGCCGGTATGTCCGGTATTATCATGTCTTTTCCAAAATCCGAAGAGGCTTACCTGAAGAACAGGTTGGCGGGATACTTCAGGCAGTTCGAAGCCAGAACTTCTATCTTCTGAGGCTTGGTTGTGGAGCCCGTGTTGTAGATGAGCCACGTCGTGGCACCGGGAGCCATCGGGTCTGTGGCGTTGTAATCCTGTATGCTGATTTCCTTGTTCTTCGTCGGGTCGCCGTATTCTATCGACGCGCGGATGTTCGTCAGGTTGATTCTCTCCGCGACGTTTCGTATTTTTACAGAAACAGTTGTGTTGCTGAAAGTTAGGGAACTTATGTCTATCGCGCCGATGCAGTCCGCGCCAATGTTGGCCTCATCGACTTTGCCCGCGGTGAACGTTGTCGCCCATGTTGCCATGACGCCGGCGATTGCCATGGTTACGGCGATAAGAAGGACTGCTGCAATAAGAGGACTTACGCCTTTCATAAAATTAATTGTCGCCAGTACTATATAAATTATTGAGAACTTTGATTAACCCCTTAATTTGTCAAAGTTCGCAATAAGGACTTTGAACAAAACATATATTATTCAAAGTCCTCTATTGCTTGAGGGAAGCTGCCGTTTTCGCGGCTGCGTGGAAATTCCTTTTCGTGAAAAACCGCCGCATGAAGGCGTCGAGACTTCAATCCTGCTCTTCGGCTTTGCATTTAAAGTAGCCCTTCACCCCCTTCTTTTCTTGCAGTTTCGTTACTTTCCTTGCAGAAATCAGGCTTGATTCCAAGTTCATGTATTTCGTGAATAACCACGCATATGTTATGACACAGCACTTTCAAGAGAATTTCGTTTATCTGTGCAGTCGTGTTCTTGCTTCTTACATGAGTTCCGAATTTCGCCTTAATCATGTGGAAGGTCGTTTCTACATTGCTTCTCTTATGATAGTGCTGTAAAAAGTCCTCTCTGTTATACATGAAGTAATGGAACATCTTTCCCCATATTTGTGAGCCTCTTTGTTTCCCTGTTGTATTGCTCTTGAATGGGATAAATGCAGAACCGCCTATGTCATTCACAAGTTCTATGTTAGCTCTTGACGAATAGCCTTTATCGGCAGATATTTCATTTATGTTGAAGTTCTCTGCGGTCTTTTCCACAAGTTCGGGAAACTCATTCGTGTCGTGGCTGAAAGCCCCTGTTATTCTCACGCCTGTAACTATGTTTGTTTTCGTGCCTGTTATCAGGTGAGCCTTTAGCCATATCCTTGAATTGACTTCTTTGCCATACTTGAAATTGAACCATCTTGCATATCGGCTTGTTGAGAATCCAGAGCTATCTACGGCAAAGTCAGTCTCAATAGCTTTAAGCGGAAGGCTTGAAGCTTCTATCAAGTCAAGAAGGATAGGCGTTATTTCCTCTTTGTTGAGCAGTTCGGAAACCGCATTGAAGTTTGGTATTTGCGATATGTATTTCTTCTCAAAGGCGTTTCTGTAATTAGCCATTGTCCTTCGGCTTGACATGGTTGAATAGACTTTCAGAGCCGAACAGAACACGACATCGCACAAGGGCAGGGAAGGTCTGCCGAACTCATAAGGCTTGTAAATGCCATCTGTGAGGTCGTATAGAAGCCCCATGAATTGCTCTGTTTCGTGGGTTTGTGCCTGATTGTATGCAGACCAATTCTGACCATAGGTTACCTTCATTGTTTTTGTTATAGTTGTGCTTCCGTCAGGGTTGGTCTGCTTGTTTATGAAAAACTGCACGGCAAAGCAGTGCTTACAAAGTATTCCCAAAGCGTTTCTCTGCTCAAAGTCAGGACATTCGCATATTGGCTTGAAGTTTTTGTATTGCACAAGATACGCCCCGTTTCCAGATTGAGACGGCACTATGTAACCGCCTTTCTCTCTTTTCATAATCCTTGAAGTTTGTGCTATCTGCATACCTCGCTGTTTTCTTACTTCGTTTTCGGCTTCGTGGTTTTTGTTTTCTTCTTGCATTCACATCACCTTCTTATGTTGATATTTTTATAATAACATATAGATGGTAAACTATTTAAGGTTATCACTTTAATAATAACATATGAAAGCAAAAATAAGACAGATAGGAAATTCTTATGGCGTGATTCTCCCGAAAGACTTTCTTGACGCTTTGGGCTTGAAAGATGGCGATGAAATAGACATAGACCTTAAGCAGAAACAGATTGAGCTTGTTCTGAAGAAGGCATAGATTTTAGTAATTTTGTGTTACATAGAATTATTACCACATACATTCTATGTAGATGTTGCTGTATTCTCTGTTGGAAATATTGTTCCAGCAAAAATTAAAAGGTGATATTGTGACTAAAATTAGGTTTAAAAAGGCGGCTAACCAACTAACTTTAATGAAAGTTGGATTGATAGCAATTTTAATTGTCGGCAGTTTTTTTCTTTTAAGTGCAGTGTCAGTTAGTGCAGATTATCTTACAGTTCAGGGAAACCAAGTAACTGTAAATAATAATACTTTTACTTCTGAAAAGGCTTCGGCTTTTTTGGATGTGTGGCAATTCAAATATACAACACAAGATGATATAACAATTATAAGATTGCCCGCAGGAATGGAATTAAAAAGTAGCAATATACAGCCTGTTTCTACAAAATCCCTGATTAGAGAATTATTTTTCTGGATAATAACTCAAAATGAAGGGACAGAATTGACATTCAATACCAATGAAGGGACACAATTAGATATTGTATATGGTTCTGCTTCTAACAATCCTTTCAAATTTGATTTCAAATTTTAGATGTTATTTCTTTCACAATGCTTATTATTTGTGTGCTGGTTTGTGCCAGAATTTCATTTAATGTATTCAGTCCAGCGTGCATCATTGAAGAACGGATAAGATTTTGAGACCTTAAATAATAAAAACCGAATATCATACCTCCCAAGAATGTCTGAATAAGTCTCATTTCTAAATTAAGTGGGATAAATGAAACAGAAAATATATGAAATATAGCAAAAACGACAGATGAGATTATTACTGCAAAATACGAATTTGATTTATTTTTAATAAGATGATTTATTGAATTCAACAAATATCCTCTAAAAATAAACTCTTCATAAAGTGCTACTGCAAATAGCTGAAAAAGTAAGGAAAAAATTAGATTCGGAATTATACTCGCTGTAATAGAAATAAAATCTGGTCGCACAAGACCGTCTGATAATTGGTATAATGGCTGATATTGAATTAAGATTAAAGTGAGAAATAGAGTATAGAGAATTACAACTGCCATAATCAAATCATGCAAAATGTGTTGGTTGTGTTTTGTTTTTAGGTTTAAGCCAAACTTCTGTTTTATTAAAGTAAAAAACTCCTTCGCTGTTCTTCCTCTCCAAAAATATCTATATTTCAGAAATAAAATCATGGCTATTGGTGGGAAATATGTTGTAAAATATTGATTAATCACGTTTATGGAGTAAGTAACCATAAAATAAAGGTAGATAAAATAGACTCCAAAGAATACAATTATTTCACCAAGTTGTCTTTTTCTTGTGCCATTTACCCAGAAATCCTTATCTGATATATCCATTATTGAACCTCATTGCATTCGGGACATCTGATAAATTGATACCTTGTCTTGAAACCACACTTCTTACAGATTACTTGAGCAGTTGTTATATTATCTGGAAGAGTTTCCTTCTTGTCATAGTGTTTAAACAATCGTTTCCTTTGTGCTTCATTAAAGCCTTTTTGTGATACGCCCATAAAAATCATTCTACAATTTTTTCTATAATGGCTCTTTCATCTTTTGTCATGCCATAAATATCGTATACAATTTCATTAATCTCTCTGTCAACTTCTTTTACTTCTTTTTCTAATTTTGTTTTTTCGTCTGTTAAATTATCTCCAAGATTTATGAGACTTTTCTTTAGATACAAAATCTTATCCACAAGTGAAATTAATTTGTTTTCAATCTTCTTGTCATGCTTAATAGGTATTTTTGACAATGCTCCACCAGAGTATTCGTAATATCCATCTCTCTTCAACTTTGCAGTATTCTTAAAATAGAATTCGATTAGTTTTGAGTTAAGCAATGCAATCAAATACTTCAAACTAATTTTTATATCAGACTTCGGAACTATAATGTAAGTATCTGTAAGAGTATAATAGTTTTCATCAGACTTCCCAGAATCATAAACGAATTTATTGGATGTAGAATAAAGTGGAGTTATAATCTTTTCAGAGTCACTTTCAAATAATTCACGATTTCTCAAATTTCCCCATGAATACCACTCGCAATGTTTGTTTTTGAAATCAAATCTTTGTTTAAGTTCCACTTGCCATTTTTGAAGATGACGCAATGTATTCTTATTTTTGTTTTCATCTAACTTTTTAGGTATGTATATGATTTTCAAATTTCTACTTAATGGAACAAAACGTTTAAGGTCACGTGTTTTTACATAATTTCTTAGATTATGCCGTTCTATTTTCCCTTCAGATTCTATTTTATTATCTATAACAAATGCTTCATTTAGTCCTGTTTCCATACCTTTTCCCACATAACATAATTTATCAAGTGCGATACTACTCTTATCAATTTTGCTTTTTAGTGTTGATATATATGAATTGGATAATGACCAGCTTTTTCCTGTCAAATCACTTTGTTTTACTTCAAAAATATCAAGAATTCTATTCGAATATTCTTTATTTGTCGTTTTTATGTAAATATGATTTATAAGCTCATGACCAGAACCAGTATAATCCTTTAACTTAATTATCTTGACATTACTCTTCCTTCTTTCTAATTCAATATTTTCTTTTCTGAGAATTATAATTGATGTAAGAACATTTACATCTCTTCCAAAAACTTGGAAATTATTGAAATCTATTATTGTTTCAATTACAGAATCATCAAGAATAAATTTTCTAAATTTGTTTGCGTAAGATGATTCCAAGAAATACCTTGAGATAATAAATCCAAGTCTACCTTCATTTTTTAACACATTCAGTCCTCGTAAAACAAAATAGTAAAGGATGTCATTTTGTCCTGTATATATCTCTGGATACCTTACTTCACAATACTTCTGAAAATCTTTTAGGGTTTGCATATTGATGTAAGGAGGATTCCCAATAACAACTTCAAATCCTCCGCTATCCATGATTTCTTTGAATTCTCTTTCCCATACAAAAGTTTTATTGTCACTATATTTTTTATCATCAATAAGAGAATTACCGCACTTTATGTTATCATTTAGCATAGGCAAAAGTTTTTTTATTTCTTTTATGTTGGACAATGTAACGGGTGTTTCACCTTCCAAAAGTTTCAACAAAAGATTTAATTGTGCTATCTCTACTGCCTTCTTGTCCAAGTCCACACCATGAATGCAGGAAGTTAATATTACGATTTTTTGGTTAATGTTAAGCCTTCCAGAATAACTCTTGAGGGAGACCCATTTCTTACTCCGCTCTCCCACCCTCATTTTTTCTTTAACAACGTCAAGAAGGGTTGAGTAAGCTTTTATGAGAAATGAGCCAGAGCCACATGCAGGGTCAAGAATCTTTGTATCAAGTATTTCGTCTACGTCTTTATCTTTGATATGTTCACGAACAGTATTTTTGACAATATAATCCACAATGTATGTAGGAGTATAGTAAATTCCTTGTTCTTTTCTATGGGCATGTTTTTCAATTACTTTTGCTGATTTCTTGCTTTTCTTGAGTATGTGTCCCAAATATTGCTCATATATATTGCCTAAAATATCAGATGGTATTACACTAAAGTCATACTTTACAAGACCAGATTCGTCACCATGTAGTTCTTTTATTATTTGGTTTATGACTTCATTGTCTATTTTGAGAGTCTCACATACATGAGGCTCAAACAACCTACTGTTATATTTGTTATCAAAATATCTGAAGACTAAATTCAGTTCCTCTAATAGAGTCTTTTTAGCATGTCGCCAGTTCTCTTCCCATTGTCTTGATTTTGGCAAAAGAACATGAGATTCTATGCCCCTATCCTCACATGACTTGATGAAAATCAATCTGTCAAGTATTCTCTGGACAGCTTCGTCCAATGTTTCTTGGTCTAATTTGTGGTCATATTTGTCTATGTTTTTTGTTAGTGATTCTCTCCATTTTATGAGGTCTTCAAGAATCTGTTCACCTATTGGCTCTCTTTTCTGTTTTTTGCCTACTACAGTGGCTTCTTCATCTATGGTATTTTTCTCAAAACTTTCCGTGCTTAACAACCAAAGCTTGTCAAATTTCTCAATAAATTCCTTATAATTCAAAGTTATGAATCGGTTTTCAGACAGGTTATTATTTTTCCATTCTGCATTGAAAACTACCAATTCCTTAAAATTAGTTAATACAGCCCAAGTAACCGACTTCCAATATGAGTAGTTTATGGCTTGCCTGATATGGTCTGTATCATTCAATATGTCTTCGGAAGGTTTCTTTGCTTCCAGAAAGAATTTTGTTATTCCGTTAGCCTTGAAGCCATAATCAACCCTTTTCTTGAATATGTCCTCTTCAGCCGAAACATCGTCAGAATCAACGTCCCAACCTAACTGCTTGAAAAGAGGCAGAATAAAGTTCTTCTTTACAGTTTCCTCATTCATAGTCTTTAGTTCTGACGGGCTTTTCTGGTCAAACCGTTCAATAAGCTTCTTGATTTCCCTTTTTGCTTCTTCCTTTGTGACCATAAAGAGAGATTGTATTTAGCCTTTAAAAATCGGTTTTTAACCCACAATCTGACTTTTTAGCAAAAAGCCAAACCGCTATATATCCAGAATGTAATGAGGTTCAGAAATAGTTATTTTGTTGCAGTAAATTGTCTGGCTCTCTCCTCTAATATTTTCTTTGATTCTTCAACATTTTTCAAACATTCCATAAAGAAATTCTTGTATTCTTTATCCTTAGAACGTAGCTTGAAAAAACTATGAATGTAGAATACTAAAACAATAACCAGAAGAATTCCAGATATTGCAAGTGTTAAATTCCATTGTCCAAGCATTAACGCTGATGCAAAGATGTTTCCTATAATACCAAGATAAATGCCAATAAGCAGATTCAGAACAGCACTTTTCCCCAAATACCATTCTTTCATATCCCGTAAAGCTCCCTGAGAATTTCTAAGTGCTTGCTCAAATGCATTCCATCCAGAGAGCATTGTGATACTAAAACTAAGACTTCGTCTCCACTCAAGTTCTGATTCTGTAAGTGCATCATCTACAATTTCGGTAGGAAAGTTATGTTCTATACAAAACTTTCTGAGTTGGGAAAGAGGAACGCCATTATGCAGGTTCTGTTTTATTAGCTCACGAATAGCCTTTTCAGAGTCCATAGTCTGCTGTATGTTCAAAGTCCTTTAATTTGCTCAAAAAACAGACTTTTTACATAAAGCTTCTTTTAACCCACAATTTGACTTTACGTGCAACTTTCAGACTTTACTTGCAGAACGGACTTTACGTGCAAAGCTCTGCTCTTCAAAAAGTATTTATACCATCCAAAAACATATTTACAACTAGTTACGAAGGAATTACAGAAGGAAATAAAAATGAAAGGCATTTCTCCATTGATTGCTGCCGTGCTCCTCATAGCGTTCACTGTCGCCATAGCCACGCTCATCATGGGATGGTTCTCCACGCTTACGCGCAGCACAACCGCCACGGTAACCAACGAAACCACGCAGGCGGTTCAGTGCGCCGACGCCCGAGTGAGCATACGCGACGTATATGTCCTCGGCGGCACAGCAGGTGCGCAGAACGTTAATGTGATAGTTGAAAACACGGGTGGAAGCCCGGTAGCCATAAGGGGGCTAGTAGTCGTGAACACCACAGGTAACTCATTCAGTACCGGCTTCACGCCGATAGGCGCCTTGAACGAGAGCCAGCTGACGCAGTTCACGATAACAGGAACAGGTTTCGGCGCCTGCCCGGGAAGCTTCTCGAGGGCAGTGGTAACGACAAACTGCGGAGGCGTGGGAGACACGTTCACCAACACGCCAAAATGTGGTTAAGTGATTATTATGAAGAAAACAAAGAAGGGAATTTCGCCGCTTATAGCCGCTGTTTTGCTCATAGCGTTCACTGTAGCTATAGCAACCCTCGTTATGGGCTGGTTTTCCCAGCTGACGAGGACAACAACCACAACTGTCAGCAACAAGACCACTGAGGCTGTGGCATGCAGCAACGCGCAGGTAAGCATAGACGGCGTTTATATCAGGCTTAATGCAACTGAAAGCGATGCAAGGGTGCTAGTGAAAAACAGTGGATTCTCCAACCTTGGCATTACAAGTCTGCAGGTTTACAATACCACGGGTGCAAACTTCTCAACAGGTTTCGGAGGAGCATCAAGCCTTACGCCTGGCTCTCTCGTGGCGTACAACATAACAATGGCATCGATACCGACATGCGCAACCTTCTCGAAAGTAATTGTGACCACGAACTGCGGTGGCGTCACTGACGTGTTCGAGAGCACTCCGACATTCTGCCAGTAACTTCGTTTTTTTCTCGCGCATTTTAAAAATTATATATACTGAGCCCGCAAAATAATATCACAAGACCGAAGGTCTTCTAGACAAAAGTGCATGACGCCAAAGCGTCGTTAGGAATCGGGAAAGAAGGGATATATTTATGAAAGGGATATCTCCGCTGATAGCCGCTGTTTTGCTCATAGCGTTCACTGTAGCGATTGCGACGCTTGTGATGGGATGGTTCTCCACACTTACCAGGGAAACAACCACAACTGTCAGCAACAAGACCACTGAGGCTGTGGCATGCAGCAACGCGCAGATCACTGTAGAGGATGTTTACGTCACTGCAGGCAGCCTTGCGACAGGCAGCGCACGGGTTGTTGTGAAGAACACGGGATTCACCACCCTCGGGATAACGAGCCTCCAGGTTTACAACACCACGGGGCACAACTTCTCCACGGGCTTCTCTGTTGTGTCCAGCTTCCCGTCCGGTTCCATACAGTCATTCTCCATTACGAATGTCTCGGTGCCTACGTGCCCCGGAACGTTCTCGAAGGTGCTGGTGACGTCGAACTGCGGCGGGATAGCGAACACGTTCGACGGCACGCCCAAGTGCAGCTAGCTGCTGGGATTAAGAAATGTTCCTCACTTCCACAACAAGGAAGTCGGCGCCCGCATAAAGCTTGTAGTAGATGTCGTAGTCCGTAGTCATGTTGACAAATGCATGCACCTGGCATACGGGAAGGTTGATGTCGCTTCTTGATATCTCCGAGTACCCCACGCCCACCGAGGTTGCGGGGTTCTCGTTTATCACCACAGAAGAATTGCCGACGTATGTCGTGATGTTGTTTGTTTTCTCAGTTACCTGCAGAAGAAGCCTGTCGGTGACAATGGCTGTATCAACGGCATATTTCCTGAACACGGCTTTTATCCTGTCATTCTCGGCGACAAGGTCGATAGTCCCGTCGCCGTCGCCGTCCTTCTCCTGGCAGTTGACGTTCGCGCCTGAGACATAAACAAAATTCCCGGACATCTTCCTGTTGAGGTACTCTATTACGCCGATGTCGGATGTCGTGGAGAACTGTATGGCATCCTCTCCGGGTATGGTTTCGAAATCCTTGGGGCTCGAGAACTTGTAGATGCGCATCGCGTCCTTTCCTTCCCGCGCGACGGTCATGATGTAGTTGTCGATGAAGTGGAGGTCGTCTTCCGCGTTCTTGATTTCCGTCGTCTTGACGGTGGAGTCCACAAGAGGTCCGCCGATGTTGAGCACGACGCTCACGGCAAGTATCACTATTACGAACAGCAGTATGACTGACACGATGGTGCTTAGGCCTTTTTTGCTTTTTATGATATAATCCACGTCCTGTTGTATGTGCTCTTGAATCTCACGAGGAATCCGCGCTCCTGGAGCGTCATGTCCGTGAAGCCGAGCACATAGTTCCTTGTAGACGCGTTGAAATAAAGGCGCTCGACTGTTTCCCTGTTCTGCATAGTGTAGTTGAGTGTCGCGTTCAGCCACCCTGCTGTCAAGTTGAACTCGAGCGTCGTGTTATGTGTGTCGTTTAGCGAGAATGTCCTGCCGGTTGGCGTCGCGCTTGTTATGTTCAGCACCCCGCTCATGTTGTTCTTCATGAAGTTCCCTATAGTCACTGACACGTTGCTGCTCGTGCCGTTGGAGTAAATGTAGACGTAGAGCACCTTTGCATCGAACTCGCTGCGCACAAGCTGTGTGAAGCTGTGCAGGTACTGGTTGCCGGAGAAATTCACGTTCGGCTGCATCGACGCGGTGCCGGCGAGATAACTGTATTCCCGTTCCAGGTTCCTGAGGTTTTTGTCAAGGTACGATGTGTCCTGGTAAACCTTCTCCTGCGTAATCTCGGGCAGCGACAGCAGGTTGCGGAGAAGCACGAAGCCGAGTATCATGAATATCGCGGCTATGACGAACATCTGCCCCTTAACCCTTTTTCCTTGAAAAGAAAAAAACCGAGTGTACGACGCTAAAGTGTCATTCTGTTTTGAAAAAAAGAACGTATTATTGTGGACTCGCTTGCGCTCACATAGTTTTCCACAACTGTTCTTTATTTTCGTTTTCATCTTTCCACCTTTTATAATATATTTTCTTTGGGGTGATACAAGAATGAACAAAGTTCATTCTGTACAGCAATTCTTCAATTGCTTGTATCTAGACCTTTCTTTCTAAAAGAAAAGGATCGGTCTAAAACTTCCTCCACATCCAGAGCCTTACTTTCTTGCCTACGTACTCGCTCCTGTATCCGCCTATATAGTAATCGACGGTCACCACCGTGCTGTTTGACGGGAGTTCGGTGGAGTTGCACGAAGTGGTGCAGACATTGGTGTCGAACCTGATATTCTGCGGAAGTATGCCCGTCAGATTCGCGTCTATCTCGGACACGGCTCCCCTTGCAACTGCATTCCTCAGGTCTCCCGTCATGTCGAGGTAGAAGAGCGCGTCGTATCCGTTCTGCTTCATTATGGCAAGGTTCGTTTCAGGCTCCTCCGGCGAGCTGCTGAACACGAGTATTAGCGTGACGAATATCAGGGAAACCGCCAGCATCACTTCCAGAGTGTACACATAGCCCTTTGAGCCTTTTTTTTGAAGCCGTTCGACGCGCCGACATTTCATTTTATTGTGCATTTTCATTGTTTACCACATTGTTCAAATAATATTTTTCTTCTTTCCATCTATAATTTCTTTTTGACTGGAAGCTACTTTTTCTTTTTAAAGAAAAAGGAGTTTACCACACCTGTATGGTTATCCTTGCCTTGCGTACCGCCCCGGTTGCGTTCTGGTAAAGCGCAAAGCGCCTGAATGATATAACATTGCCGCTCGGGGGCACGGGAGGCCCGAAGCTCAGCACGCTGCTGCTCGCGTCGACGTCGTTCATCCGTATCCCGAAGTCCCGCGGAAGCCCCGTCGAATTCTTTATTCTTGTGTAATTCGCATTTTCAAGCGCGCCCATTTTCCTGTTCTGTATTATTTGCACTGGCTGAACAGGCTCCATCACTTCCGATAAGTTGTCAACGCCCGTTATGCTCTGGGTTTGGTCGGGAAAAGTCGAGTCATCATCGAAGTAAACGGTGAAATTCTTCGCGCTGTTCGCGCTTATTGCCGTCCTGAAAGTGACGATGTTCCCGTTAATCTCGTAGCCGACGCGCGAGCCGTTCGCCTCGTAGACGGCAACGGAAGGTATTTTCGCGCCGTAGCCGAGTTCGGTGAAGTTCACCTTGACAAGCTCGTTGCTTATCGTTTCTACAGGCAGCGACTGGTTCTTCCAGTAGCTCTGGGAATTATTGACAAGAACGGAGAAGCGGTACGCGCGGGTTGAAAGCCCTATGCGGTCAAGAAGATTCTCGTACGCCCAAAGGTTGTAAACTTCATCAGAACCGAGAGATCTGTTGTATATCACGACCTCGTCTATTGATCCGTTGAAGCGGTAATCTCCGCCTCCGCCATAGTTTCCAATTGTAATGCTTGCCGGTGTCGAGGCTAAGCTCGCGATTGACGTGTCAAGTACGCCGTTTATGTAAATTATCGAATTTGTTCCGTCATAGATTGCGGCAACGTGGTACCAGGTGTTTGCGGAGCCAAGTTCAGATATGCCAATCTGGCCGTTAAAGGCTAGCTTTGGGAGTCCGTCATTGTCGTCTGCATCATACACTTGCAACTGATGGTTGTTGTTTCCCTGGTCAAGTAAGTATTGGTTCATTCCGACAGAAAAAATCCTTGGCTTGAACCACATCGAAACTGAATTAGTAGCAGCGAGCCCTGCAACAGTCGGGCGTGTTATGTCGTCATTAATGCCGTCAAACTCACATCCATTATCAAAATACCCTTTAACGGCAGAAGAGCAATTAGCTCCATTTATGCTAACACTATTCCCGTATTGGCTGTCGTCAAGCGTCGAGTTGTCAAGATGCAGCAGAAGGACAACAGAAGAGTTTGCAGCTGTGTTCGGCCAATGACCAGGCTCAAAGCCCCGCTCGGCTATGTCAAGCAGCGATGTTGCCTGGCTGTTCATCACGCGTATGTTGGTGGTGTCGCCCACGGTGGAGAAATAGTTTGAGACGTACTGTATCACAAGCGCGAAAACCAGTATGAATATGCCTATGGCCACTACATAGTCCGTCTGCGCGAACCCTTTTTTTCTTCCCGCTTTTCTTTTCGTGTTATGTTTCATTCAGTCGACTTCCTTTCAAATCTTTGTCATCTCTATCACGTTTGTGCCGTTGGAATATTTTGAATAAGAGAACCTTGTGAGTCCGCCGGACGTGGAGCCGTTATAGTTCGCGCTGTATCCGATTTTGCAGGTGTCGTTGAAGGCGGTTGATTCTATGAGTATTGACTTGTTGAAAAATCGCGCGCTGTATTTTATGTCCGTTATCCTTTCAGGGAGCCGCACCTCCATCTGCCCGAGAGAGGTGTTTGTGGACACGTTATAGTCTGCAGGGCTGTAAACCTTGTCGATTGCCCCCCTCATAACGAAGCATAGCTCCTTTACTTCATTTCCGCCAACATGCTCCTGGTAATCGGTCTTGATGGCAGCGAGCGTTGTGAACACGACGTAAACCATGAATATGCTGAAGCTCACCATTATAGCATGGTTCAGGAGTATCGCTTGCGCTTTCATCATTTTCTCACCAGCTCGATTGTTATGTTTGGAATTCCCCTGTTCATGCCGTTGTTTCTGATTCTCAGCTGTCCCGTGCCGGACCAGAAAGCCCTGCCATATATGTCGATGTTCGTGTATTCAAGTCGTATGAATGTAGGGAACGTCTTCGGTACGCCGGCAACGAACCGTCCAAAAGTCGAGGACACCATGCGCGTCTGCTCAATCATGTCAAGGTTGTCCTCCACGTCAGGATAGCTTCCGTTAGTGGCAAAAAGAAGAATCCTGCTGGATTCGCCGTCCTGGGTCATCTGCAGCAGGTAATGGGTTGAGTTGTAGCTTGTGTTCAGGCGCGCGCTGAGAAGCGTGCCGGCAGAGGCGATGCCCGCCATGGAAGTGGTGTTGTTGGCAAGCAGGTATTTCTTGCCAAGTCCCGTGAAGGTAAGGCTTGTAGGCGTTGTCCCGAAATCCGTGTCGTTGGCACGGATTGTGAAGTCGCTGCCAGCGTTCCCCGTTCTGACGGCGAAGTTGAATGTCACAGTGTGGGCGGCGGCTATGCCTGAGAACAATAGGACAAGGAGGACAAATGACACTAACCTCATAAACAACTATTGGAGGCAGTATAATAAATGGTTTTTCTATTTCCTAGAAGAGTAAACAACAAAAATTACTACAAGAATGAGCGTGCCGGTGGCGAGGTTCGTGGCGCTGTACGAAGCCGAGAACGCGTAAACAATTCCAAGGACAATAGCCATCACAACGGCGCCGATAGCAGTCGCCCTGAGCTGCTTCCTTATTTTCGCTTCTTTCCAAGACATCCCGCACCGTACGAGTGAGGAGAGCATCGCGGCTATCCCTGACAATGCCCATGCCTGTATGTCATTAACCAGCAGCACGGCAAGTATCCCGAAGAAAGCCGTGAGGAAGTCAAACATGAAGTGCCAGAAGCTGCGTGACGGCGAGTTTTGCACGAAAAGCTCGTTGTATCTCCACCAGAAACGGAGCATAAGCAGAAAAGAAGTCGCAAAAAGCAGCCAGGCGTGAAAACCTGTAACGGTTTTGGAAGCTACCGCATATATGAAGATTGAAAGGGCAACACCGAACGTTATAACCGACACTCCAATTCCCAGATGTCTGTAAAAATCCAGTGCCATAATTGTTATTGGTTGCGGGCAGTTAAAAGGCTTCAAAGAAGCGGCTGAATTACTCCAAGTCTTCTTGGGTAAGTTCTGCGTCTTTTATTATGCTTTTTATGATTTTCGGATGTAAAACCCTTCCGCTATGAAAGGGCACTGTTATTCTAGCACCTTTTTCATTCCTGTAAATTCTATGGCTACCGCTCTGGCGCACAAGAACAAATCCTTTCCTTTCGATGAGCTTTATTATTTCTGCAGAAGTGAGCCTCGGCACTTTCATACAGCTACCTCAATATTCGCTATGCTTGTTATCTCTGATTGAGGTATTTCCTCGCCTTCCGCAAGCTTGTCTTCAATATGCAGCTTAATGGCATCCCGTATGTTTTCTACAGCTTCCTCGTAAGTGTCGCCTTGGGAGTAGCATCCCTGCAACTCCGGACAGTAAGCATAATAGCCGTTCTTGTCCTTTTCGACCACGATAGATACTTTGAATGTCTGCACCATAAGCACCTTTTATCTAGATGCACGCAATACTTTAAGAAATTACATCAGCGGTTTATAGTTCTCCAAGGAAGCAATCTGGACATTATTTCCTTGGGAACTATCTGTGAACCCAGAATTATGTCCAAATTCTTTTCTGGGTTCACTATAAAAAGCTTAATCGGTTGAGACAGGGTTTTTGTCAATTTATTAGGCGGGCGTGCATCCGGTGAGTTGCGAGAAGAAAGCCGGCGCGTAGATGTTGGCGTAGCCCGTGTTGTTGTATATTGTTGTCGGGTATCGCGCCACGCCCAAATCCCTGCATGACTGCTCGTTAGCCGCGTCGCAGCTGACAAACAGCTTGTAGGAATAGGTGCCGAGGACGTTGAACTGCTGGAGCGTTGCCGTGTCGTTGCTCTGCCCAAGTATCCGTAAATTGGCGCCGGACAAGCATTCGATGAAGGTTTTCTGGTTTTGCAACGCAGTGCGATAATCGGCTGTTACAATAAACCGGTCCGTCAGCAGCCTGCCGTCTTTAGTAATATAGACATCCTGGGTGACGCGCTGTCCGGAGAAATCGGCGAAGCGGACAACCACCTTGTAGACGCCGTTCATCTCCACTGTGCTGAGGACCTCCGAATTCGTCTCATACTGCAGGTCATAAATGTCCTTGACTGCATTGGCCGCAGCCTGCTGCCCGGAGATGTCCTGCAGGTTCTGGTTGGACTGCGCGAAAAGATAAATCACAATAAGAACAAGCACTGCGATGATGCCAATGTACACTTTGTCAACCATAATATCTGCAGAGAAATTGGCTGGAAAATATATAAATCAATTGGCATGAGTTTTTAGAATTACATGTGAATTACAGGATGCTTGGCGGCTGTGCCAGGGTTGTCGAATTTCGTTATCTTCCCGCCAACAATCTCGACAACGTCCCCGGCGGCAATGCTTTCCTGCAGGTCGAGTTTCTCCACCCACTCGGTATAGTCAGTTTCGTTGCTCCTGTAAGACGTTGCATTGATGTTTCCGTTCACGTCTAACTTATAGTTGGGGCTTGTCGTCCCGATGCCGGGGTTGAGGGAATTTGTGATTTTTCCTTGCCCCGTTTCGAAGATTTGTTTCATTTATTTCACGCCCACGGCAACCAGTATCCTTGCTGCACTCCCGTCTCCCTTGCTTTCCCAAGCCGTTCCCAAGACTTTCCCTTTCAATTCTTCAAATGTGACATTCGCCTTTGGCTTCGCTATTGCAGCGCCGCTCTCATTTACTATTACATAATCGCCCCTTCCAACCTTTCCTGCGACTTTCACAGGCACCTGCCCGACAAATGAGACGACAATGCACCTGCCCGCAGGGCATCCTTCGTTCCCGACATAGCCCGCCCTGCCCGTCACGACCATATAGCTGTCCGCCGCCCCCGTGCCGAGATTGCCCGATTTTGTCACTTTCCCGCCGACAACTGCAACGACATCCCCTTCCTCCATTTTTTCACTGACGTCCAGTTTTTCCATCCACTCGCCGTAGTCAGTTCCGTTGCTTCTGTAGCTTGTTGCGTTTATGTTGCCGTTCACGTCTAACTTATAGTTGGGGCTCGTCGTCCCGATGCCTACGTTGCCGGTGGTCTTGTTAATCGTCATAACGACAGCTCCTCTTGTCTCGTCACGGATGTAGAAGTTCCCGTTGTTCGAAGCCCCGCCCAAGTTGTTTGTTCCGGAAACGCCAAGCCCCCAGCTCTGTGGTGTGGTGTCGTCGTTCATCATGATAAGGACTGTTGCATCGGTGCTCGTGCCCTGAATTCTTGCGGCAGCTGCAGAAGTGCTGTTGACGTGCAGCCTAGCGTTCGGCCCCGTCGTCCCGATGCCTACGCTGCCCGCATAAGTGATTCGCATGCGTTCGTTGCCGCCTGTGCTAAAAGTCTGGTTGCCTCCGTCGATGTTTCCAGCGACGAAAGCAAGGGAGCCTCCGCTGCTAGAAGCCTCATTGCCGTACAACTGTATTATGGCGCCGCGAGTGCTGCTGATTGCTCCGCCCGCTCCCAGATATATAGCGTCCGAGTCGGCGTCATTGGCAGTTCCGGGAACCAGTGTGAGGACTCCGTCGGTGCCGGCTGTCAGGCTCCACTTGTCGGCAGCGTCGTCTCCATCGTCAGCCCAAAGGTTTGACACTCCGTTTGCGCCTTCGGCGCCGGAAACAGTCAGTGTTGCGCTTGGACTCGTCGTCCCTATGCCTACGTTGCCGCTAGTGTCTATTGTTACCTTGTCCGACACGGAACCCTCGGATATTCTCGATATTCTCAGCGCCATTGAAGGAGTAGCTCCGTCATCAGTCGCGTTTAGCTGCCATCCATAATTCAACGAAGCAGTGGCCGAGCGCGAAGTCATTATCTTAAGCAGCGCATTGTTGCCGTTTGTGGTGCTTGCAACAGTCATCGAAGTCCCCGAACCGCCGGACACATGGAGAGCATCCTGAGGTGCCGTCGTCCCGATGCCGACGTTGCCGTCCCTATTTAGTATCATTCTTATGCTTCCGTTAGTCTGGAAGGTAAGATTTGCATTTTGGACGTTTGATATATAGAAGTCATCTTGTGTAGAGCTGCCATATCCAACGTAAGCTATTTCGGCGCCTGTGCTATCACGGAAATCTATGTATTGGCTTCCTGTGAAAGCTGTTGCCTTCTGAATCACAAACATCGCGCCGGCGCCGCTGTTGACATGCAGCTTGACTCCCGGCGCAGCCGTCCCGATGCCGACGTTGCTTCCATTGACGTAAAAGACATCATCAATATCCAATGACAGGTTGTTGGCGGAGTTGACGCCTTCAACTACCAGTTTCGCTCCGGGTGACGTATCGCCGATTCCCACGGAGCCGTCAATAAAAACAGACCCGTTCGTCCTTAATGTAGGGTTGGACGTGTTTATCTGGAGACCGGCTGACGGTGAAGTTGTTCCTATGCCGACGAGGCCAGTGTTATCTATAGTCATACGCACGGCGTTGTTAGTACCAAATTGCATTAGCTTGTTAGCCTGTTGATTGATGACAGCTGCGTATGCTGTAGATCCTGTGAGTATTGTCCCTCCAGGAGTACCCTCAACCCCAAGAAATAAGCCAGAATTTGTATTTTCCATGTACATCCCGCGGTAAACTGTTCCAGCTACCGATTGCGTAGCGAACCACCCAGACTTGCTAGAGGTGATTGTGCCTGACAATCCCAATGTTGAAACCCCTGTCACAGCACCAGCAAGATTTGTATCTCCATTTACATCTAATTTATAGCCTGGCGCGGTAGTCCCGATGCCTACGTTGCCGCCGCCCGAGTTGTTCACATACAAAGTGTTGTTGACGTTCAGGGAAATATTATTCACGACATTATATCCGGAAACTTCCAATGTAGCCGAAGGCGAAGCAGTGCTTATACCAACGCGCGTGGCAGTCTGGTCGACGAAAAGAGTGGTGGTGCCGACTGAGAGGTTCTTGAGAACGGTGAGGTTGTTCGAGATGAGCATGGAAGTTGCGTTGCTCTGCGTGCCAGTGAGATGGCTCGCGGATGACTGGGCAACTGACAGCTTGAGAACCCCGCCTGAAGTTGTGGTGAGCGGCACAAAGTTCGAGCCATTGTATCCGTATGCGATGGAGACGTTCGTGAACGCGGTTATGTTGGCGTCGCTTGACCAGATGCTGCCCGTGACGTTCAGCGAGCCGACCACGTGCAGCGCCTGTGTGGGTGCTGACGTTCCTACACCCACCCTGTCCGCGCTCGTGTTGACATAGAGAGTGTTGTTCACTGCGAGGGAAATATTATTGGTGATGTCTGTGCCGGAAACGTTCAGCTTTCCGCTAAGCGTCCCGCCGGTGAGGTTAAGCTTCTGTCCAAGGTTAGCAAGAAGTGTGTTGTTGTTGCCAGTTATCAGGTTGTTCTGTGTCGTGTTGTCGCCTCCGAACCTGTCCGAGAGCGTCTGGTTATTGGCTGTTATTGCATTGTTTTGTGTGGTGTTGTCGCTCTGAGTGCGGTCAAGCAAAGATACATTGCTCACAAGAAGTTCGCCGGTTATGTTAGCGTTGCCGCCAACCTCAAATTTATATTGAGGCGAAGCTGAGTTCACTCCGACGTTCCCGCCCGCCAGCAGCGTTAAGCGTTCTGATTCTCCGGCGAACAGCGACAGAGGTCCCGAGCCGCCGCGGATGCTGCGCACATACACGTTTGCCCAGAGGAAGCCTGTCTGTCCGAGGTCGTAAGTGTTATTCAGCTTGGGTGAAAGTCCGGTTGACTGTGATAGATTTATGTCCGTCTTGATTGCGCCGGCATCCGTCACCTGAACGGGCACGAAGTTGGTGCCGTTCCAGCCGTATAAAATTGATACGTTGGTTGTCGAGGCATTTGATGGTTGAATAATGAATAAAGCGAGCAGGACAATTATAGATAATTTTAAGTATTTCACTGGATACCCATGTGACAGAGTTGAAACTTTATGGCCAAGTACAAGCACAAGCACAAGATTACAAAACAGACAGCGAAGGCTATGGAAGATCCTGAATTTCGCAAAGGCGTGAAGGAATTTATTCGTTATCATAGCGGGCGCTCCTCCTGATTCTTCAGCAAGTCTGCCCTAAATATTGTGCTGATTGCTATGCAATCGCACAATTTGCATGAATCTCCGATTCGATGCAATACCCTGTATTTCTTGAATATGGGATCCGGCATTCCGTACGTATTATTGACAGACCGATAGGTGGCGGTCCCGCTGCCGAGGTTGACAGGATTTGTTATCCTGCCGCCAACCACCGCAACAACATCCCCTGCCGAGATTGACTCGCTTATATTTGCCTTTCTCATCCACTCCGCATAGTCAGTGCCATTGCTTCTATACGATGTCGCATTGATATTCCCATTTACATCTAATTTGTAGTCGGGGCTCGTCGTCCCGATACCGGGGTTGGCGCGATTTTCTTCTTGTTCCTGTTTCTTCAAAAATTTTGCAGGAGTTCCTTGTCCCATTATTTCACCTTGCCGATGTTGTCCGCTGCCCTTTTGTCAAAGACTGTCCCATTTTATTTCACCTTTACTTACCCAAATCTATAGATGAATGGTGTGGTCAACGAGCCGAGCTTGTTCTGTACGACAAGCTTGCTGTTCTCTGCATATATGTTTATCTTGCTCGATGTATCTTTTGTTGTCGAAACGCTTGAGCCAGTGGATATCGCAGCTACAGTACTTCCCGAGTAGGAAATCACCGCGTACTTAGTTGCGTCACCGCTGTCATATATGAAATATAGCCCGCCCGACGACGATATATTCTTCTCGTCGTTGTTATTCAGGTCATATGCAACAAAACTCTGGATGCCTGTGTTGCCCGAAGGGCCCGAGTTGCCGCCGGTCATTACTTTATTAAATTGATTAATATCGTCCCTTATGGTTAGGACACCGTCAATAGTTACAGTCCCGTTAGTCCGCAGAGTCGGGTTCGACGTGTTTATCTGGAGTCCCGCGCTTGGGCTCGTCGTCCCGATGCCGACGTTGCCAGAGTTGGATATAACCATTCTTTGGGCTAGGCTCGTGCCATCTCTAGTAGCAAAGTGCAAAGCCCCTAACCCTGCACCTGTATTATCTGAATTTACACCAATAACTCCTCCTATAATACCTGAGGGACCGAAGCGGAAGACCATATTCGCCCAGTTGTTATTGTTGTCATTACTATTATAGAGAGCAAGGATATTTTGGGCACTACTAGCTTGAAAAGCGCCTGCCCCGCTTGCTTCCGTTATTGATAATTGATATGAAGCATCTGTGCCTCCAATGCCTACGTTGCCGTTTCCTTGAATAACCATTCTTGTAGAACGTATTCCTCCACCGGCATACGTATCAAACCATATTCCCGCTTTATACGGACTTGCTTCTTCTTGATAACCATAAATCCTTGGAGCTTCGGTTGTTCCATAGAGTTGTGTAGCCGGATTAAGGATAATTTCTGCAATTTGTCCAACATCCCCTAATGTGTTGTTTGTATTGCCCACCATTAAGTTTAATGTTCCATTTCTTCTAATGTCTAAAGCAGTGCTTGGTGCCGTCGTCCCGATGCCAATATTCCCTGTGCCTGTCTGGAACGACATGAACATTGTATTTTGCGCGATGAAATCATCAGTGAGTGTCCTAAGCGCCCAAAAGTCTGTCCCAGTTGTGTCAGCTTCTATGTTGAAATTCCTTCCGCCCGAGACCATGTCAGTATTTGATATAACGAATTCAGGGGAGCCCACCGAATTGCTGCCGTTGAGATGCAAGCCTCGCTGTGGGCTCGTCGTCCCGATGCCTACACTGCCGGTTGCTCCAAATGTAACCTTGGCTGCGAAATCAATGCCGCCTGAAGTTGCCGACTGTTGAATTGCCAGGTCTCCTGCGGTGGTATCACTTGGCAGAAAGCGCCAATTTTTATCAGTACCTGTCGGCTTACTAATAATTAGAGCCGAGTCATAAACTTCTAAAGCGGCTCTTGGATTCGTCGTCCCGATGCCTACGTTGCCGTCAATGAACACCGACCCGTTCGTCCTCAATGTCGGATTTGAAGTATTGATTTGTAGTCCCGCGCTTGGGCTCGTCGTCCCGATGCCAACATTTCCTCCTGATAGAACAATAAATCTGTAATTGGCAAACGCATCAGCTGCCCCGTTGCCACCGAACACACCAAATACGCGAGTTGTGGCAGTGCTGCTCATATGTCCTACTACCAATGCTTCATTAGTACTTACTGCGCTTGCTTGTTCAAACACGACAGCGCGATTATTAGCTGTGCTGCTTGACCGAACCGAAAAGCCGTCCGTTTCGGCTGTAATACCGTCCGGCGCATTTCCAATTTGTAACTTCGCTTTTGGCGCCGTCGTCCCGATGCCGACACTGCTCTGGTTGACATATAAGACATCATCAACATCAAGTGAAAGGTTGTTAGTCGAATTAACACCTTCAACAACAAATTTAGCTTGCGGAGACGTGTCCCCGATGCCGACGCTGGAGGATGTGATTGTCATTACCTCAGTTCCTGCTCCTGCTAAAAAATGAAGTTTTTTAGTTGAGTCATCTACTCGCAAAACTGCATCACCGGCAACTGCGTTTGTAGACCACTGTCCCGCAACTGCGGCAATAGCTAACCTTGCTTCTGCAGCGGTGCGGCCAATCGCCATAGAAGTATAACTTCCGCTAGCGCCACTCAGACCTAAAAATGTTTCATCATCAGCTTTGACAACTGTCAGAATTTCAGTTGGCGCAGTCGTCCCGATGCCTACGTTGCTTCCATTGATATAAAACACGTCATCCAAATCCACTGACAAATTATTGGCAGAGTTGACTCCTTCCACTACAAACTTCGCGCCGGGTGCCGTGTCCCCGATACCTACGTTGCCGCTGCTATTCACGTACAATGACCCGTTCACGGACAATGATAAATTGTTGACAGTATTAGTCCCATTCACCTCCAGTTTCGCCAACGGCGCCGTCGTCCCTATGCCTACGTTGCCTGAGCTGTCTATTCTCATACGCTCTGTTGGTATGTCATTTTGTCCCTCTGAATCCCGTGTGGCAAAAACCAGGCTGCCTTTCCCGTAGCTGGCAAAAGACGTTGGAATATATCCTATTTCCGCTGTGGCCGTCATTCCAATACCATTATCACGACCAAAACCGATGGTAGCCATTTGACCTACCGTGCCAGTCGTCTCAAGAAGAAGTAAAGGATAACCAAATGTTGTGATACTGGAAACCCCAATCTGCGTCTTAAAGTCAGGGCTTTCCGTTCCAATGCCGACTCTGCCGTCAATGAACACCGAGCCGTTAGTCCTTAATGTAGGATTGGACCTGTTTATCTGGAGTCCCGCGCTTGGGCTCGTCGTCCCGATGCCTACGTTGCCACCGGTTGTGATTCTCATCGCTTCTGCTGTATTCGGGCTAAATCTGATATATCCCCCTCCAGCTGCCCAGCTTCCACCACTTGTTGTAATAAAATCCATACCCACACCACTACCAGTTAATCTAAACAGATTAAACTCTGCCCTGTTTGTGACATCAAGGTATTCACCATTACCTTCGAGTCTCATTAGGTTGTCGCCATCTGCTCCGTAAACATGAAGTTTCTTAGCAGGACTCGTCGTCCCGATGCCTACGTTGCCCGAGCTTGTATTGACAAAGAAAACTTCCAGATTGTTTGACGCATTCGTGATTCGCAACGCTCCTGTCACGGACGTGCTCGCAACATGCAAAGTAGCATTTGGTGAAGTCGTCCCAATCCCCACATTATTGTTGGCCAGCAGCGTTATCCTCTCCGACTCGCCGGCGAACAATGACAGAGGTCCCGAGCCTCCTCTTATAGAGCGCACATAGAGATTAGCCCACAGCTTCGAAGCGCTGCCGATGTCGTATGTGTTGTTGATGTCCGGGTAAAGCCCGATGCTGTCAGTCGTGTTCAGTGAGCTGAGCAGAGTGCCGTTTGCATCTGTCAGAAGGGGCACGAAGTTGGTGCCGTTCCAGCCGTACAGCAGCGTGACATTGCTCGAGCCTGCCGCGTTGGCTGGATGAATCATTGATACGGCAAGAAATACTGCGATTGCAAGCTTCAGGTGCCATGTCATCAGTAGCCGAACCTCCTTTCATAATTCTTGTGGTCCATCCACTCGAGGACTACGCTAAGAACAAGGACCTCTTCTGTCTTAATTGTGTAAATAAGCCGCCACGCATTCGGCAGGTTGTACTTCCACAAGTTGTTGAGTTTCCCGTATCTTTTTTCATACTCCTTCGGTATAAGATTTTTTGGTATCTGTATGCCGCAGAATGCATCCTTCTCTAAATCATCAAATGCCCTGAGCATGAATTCATGAAGCATTTTGCTCTCTGTTTTTGATGCCCTGAGCTTATTGAATGCCGCCTTTATCCTCGCATCTGCAAAAACTATGTTTGATTTCATTTCTTATTTCTCCAGAACAGATGTTTTTTCTTCATGTATTTCGCAACGCCTTCGGGGTCCCATATCCATCCTATCTTCCCCTCGGAATCAACAGATATCTTGTTGGATTCGTAAAGGTATGCGAGTATTACCTGGAACGTCTGGTACATCATGCCCTTCGGCAGTTTTTCCCAAAGCTGTTTTCGTCTGTACTCGCCGCTGTGCTCGCGTATGAATTCTTCCACCATGAGCACAGTATCTAATCTTGGATATCTCAGTATACCCTTCTCATTAAGCTTCTCCATATCGATTCCCCACCCAGTAGTTATATCATCTGATATAATATATCAATTGATATAACTATTAAAGCCTCCATTTTTCACGGTATCCTCACCTTCCGGTTAGAGGGCTTGTACTTCTCCCGGAACCGGACTTTGTACAACGATTCAATGAAATCCCCGCCGACATATCCCGCAAGTATCGCAAACCGCACGTCATTCTCCACGAACATCGCGGCAATCAGCCCGATGAGAGCGGACATCGCCATCGTGACTGCAAAATATTTCCACTTGAACTTCCTGCCCTGCCTCAATGCTTTGAGCACGCCCACAAGTCCTCTCACTAGTCCGCCTATCAGGCCCGCTGCCGCAATCCAGAATACTATCGGTAGGGTTGGTATCATTCATTTAACCTCCCGTATCCTGCCCGCATTTCTCTCGTGCTCTTCCTGAAACCTCTTCCATGACTTGTAAAGCCTGAATATCTTTTCGCGCGAATAGATGTACGTCTTGATGAGTTCCTCGCACACGCCCCTGTCAACTTCGCCGCCATATATGTCGCGCACCTGCTCAAGATAGACAACCATCTTGTTGCATTCGGCCATTGATTCATCCAGCAGCTTCAGGCCCGCTTTCTCGTCCTCGAATCTCCGCGAATGCGCCTCTGCGATGAGGTTCGGTATGGTGAGCAAACACTGGCTCATCTTGTCCGTCATCGGGTACTTGCCGGTTATCTTAGGCGTGATTTTTCTCATCACGTCCGAGCTCGCCTGCGATGTCTTCTGGTATACTTCCAAGTCTCTGAAACTCCTGACCGGCCTTTTCGGGAAGAATTTTGTCCCGTGAAAGTTATTGGAAACTTTTCTAATCTCCATCGTCTGTCCCCCTGCTTTCATTGCCTGCCGTTGATGCTAAGTCCCTGCCGGTATTTTGGGGCGTACTGGAAATCTCCTCAATGCCGGCAGCGGAACGCATCTGGTTCAACCTTGTCTGGTCTTTGGTTATTTTTATCTTATGTCTTTTGTAAACAACATGCAGCGGGAAGAACTCATAATAATTCTTGTCGTCGAACCACGCGCATTTCATGTCAAAAAGCCGCAGGCCGGTGAGCCGTGACAAAGCGAGCGCATATATTGTCAGCTGTCCTATCGGCCTTTCCTTGTGCGCATTCGGCTTGTAGTCGAGTATGTGCACGGAGCCGTTGCGGATTTGCAGGAAGTCTATGTGTCCTGTTATTATCTGTCGTCCTTGTGCCGCAGTTGATACCGAGCTTTGCGGATTGTCCCCGTACGCCCCCTTGCCGTCATTACCGTCCGTTGAGGGCAAGTCCCTGCCGGTATTTTCTTGGGACTCGCCGGCAAAGCTCTGTTCAACGCCAGCAGTGGAACGGAAAATATCAGGAATCTCAAATCCCAGTGCAATCTTCATATGGTCAATATCATCGCTGTCGATGTACACAGGAACTTCAGCTGCTACCGTGACGGAATCATTCGCGAGCATGAACTTTTGCAGTATCTCATGCCGCTCGCGGTTGTTGTTCACGGCCTGCAGCACGAACTGGGCAAGCCGAACAGCGAAGTTGAACCGCTCGTTGACGATGAGTTGCGAAAGGTCGAACTTGGCGTTATCCGAAGCTCGCCCTCCATCCCTGAAAAGCTGATGCGGGCATTCGGCCATCACAGCTTCAAGATACTCCTTCAGCGGCGAAAGCCTTGCGTTGCGAAATTCCTGCAGGCATAATTCCGCCTTCGCGCGGTGATAGCGGTATCGATAGACCTGCCGGTGGAAGAGCGTAACACTTTGTATTATCTGGTTCGGCGTATAAAGTTTCTTCCCGAACTCGCGCATCCTCGAGTACGTGCAAAGCTTGCCGAATTCCTCGAGCCAGTTGGAGAGGGTTGTGGGTTGCACATCATGGCCGTAGTGTTCCTTCAGAAAATTGCATGAATCCTCAAGCGAATATCCCATGTTATACCAACTCAGCCCGTCTATTATCATCTTCAACGGGAAGGTTTTTCCTTTCACTCTTTGAGGTGTAAAAACTTTCTCGCAATCATTGCACAGGTAGAGCTGCACTTCTTCCAGCTTCTTCTTCCGCGTGCCGCGTTTGACTATCTTCTTTGACGAGCAATAGGGACATTTCTCGACTGTCTTCTCGATAGTTGCCGCCTTGTCTTCCCGCGCCTTCCTCGGCCAGTCCTGCAGCGTGGACAAATCTAGTTTCCTGTCCTTCTGGAATGGCGGTTTCATTGCATTTCAACTCCAACCAAATTATGTAGTGACAGTACGAATCCCATATCACGGATTTGTGGGGTGAAAATGTCACGGATTCTGGATGTTTTCGTATATTGCCCAATATTCGTGATATGACGCGGCAGTAGGCTAAATCCAAATCCATTCGCGGTTTCGCCAGATTCCCTGAAATTTGCCCGTTTCGAGCTGTTTTGCTCTTTCATCCTATTTCACTCCCACCGCTACTGATATTCTTGCCGTTCCTGCGTTCCCCTTGCTTTCCAGCGCTATGCCCACAACCCTCTTCTTGAACTCGTCAAACGTCGTATTATCTTTCGATTTGGCGTATCCAACGCTGTTGTTTCCCGCAAGTATATAATCGCCTTCGCTTGCAATGCCAGACACCTTGGTTCTCACCTGCCCAACGAAAGCGACTGGCTCGCATTCATTTTCAGGACATCCTCCGTTCCCGATTACACCCGCGCTGTCGGTCACGACCATGTAAAGCGCCGCCGCCCCCGTGCCGAGGTTGACAGGATTTGTGATTTTGCCGTTCACCACAGCTACGACGTCCCCTGCCGAGATTGACTCGTTTTCCCCGACCCTCATCCACTCCGCATAGTCAGTTCCGTTGCTCCGGTAGCTGCTGGCGTTGATGTCGCCTTTTACGTCTAGCTTGTAGTTGGGGCCCGTCGTCCCGATGCCGACGTTGCCGGTTGTTTTCTGGATCACCATTCGATTCGCAACTCCAGACTCATCAATGAAGAGACTACCGCCGGTACTTGCGGCATAAATTGAATACCGCCCAGTCGTGGCAGTCGTACGCTCGATAGTCAAACCCGCATTGCTGTTGCCGACAACGTGAAGGGGTTCGAGTGGATTCGTCGTCCCGATGCCGACGTTGCCGGAGGAGAGCAGGGTCAGGATATTCGTAGCCACGCCAGTCTCCAGATCGGTGTGCGACAAGGCAATGTCTAGGGCTGTACGGCCATTATACGGATTGCTATCCTCGTAGCGGCGCAGCTTGAATTCGGCGATGTTGGAATAAGACTCGCTGTCGACACCCTCTCGTGCGAGCACCAAAGCCGGCACAGCTGCCGCAGGCGAGTTGCCACCGTTGTTTGTTTGTATTTCGAAAAATCCGGGAACAACAGAGCCGGTACCACTCCAATTGGACAGACTATAAGTACCGTACTCCGGAGAGAGCGACCCTACCTGAAACTTGGCTGTTGGAGCAGTCGTCCCGATGCCGACATCCCCGTCAATGAACACCGAGCCGTTAGTCCTCAATGTCGGGTTGGACGTGTTTATCTGGAGTCCTGCCGATGGTGAAGTCGTCCCGATGCCTACCTTACCGGTTGCATGCAGTTGATTGGCTTTCACAATAGCAGTGTCGGCATTAGCAAGGGACTTGATGAACAACGTGCCGTCGGTAGAGAAATCAACGTCCACACCGGCACTTTGAGCATCGTTGTAAAGATTGAACCTGCCTGTGGCTTGGGGATAGAAATACGAATTTCCATTTAAATGGAGAAGGCTGACCTTTAATTCGCTACCAGTCCAGTCATTGCTGGAATCTATGTTAATCTGAGTTGCTCCAAGATATCCTCCTGCTACTGTAAGAGCATTAGCCGAATGAGTAAGTGTCACATCACCGCCGTCGAAGTTGATTACACCGCCGCTTCCTAAGTGCAGGTCATTGAGACCGACAGTTGAAGTGCCTATGTCGTATGTACTGTCAACAGTGAAGGTGAGATTGCCTGACAAGTTGCCGCCAGTGAGGTTCAGCTTCTGCCCGAGCAGCGCAGTGAGTGTAGAGTTGTCCGCGCTCTGGCTCGCGCTCAGGTTCAGGCCATTCACGAGCAGCGTGCCGTTGATGCTCACGTTGCCGGCTACTTCAAGTCTTGAGTGCGGCGTCCCTGCTCCTACTCCTACGTTGTCGCTTATCGTGTTGAGTATGACCTTTCCGCTCCCCGCAGCCCACCCTGATTCAAGTCCCTCGTCTATCGAGACCATAAGGTTGCCCTGCGCCGATATCTGCGCGGGTATTATGCTGCTGAGGTTGCTCTGGTTGGCAGCGTAGAGTATGGATACGTTGGTGTTGCCGAATGCTGTGCCATTCACTACAAGGTCGCCCGTAACGAATACGTTGCCGCTTGACACGTTGACGTTGCCGTCAGATACGTGAAGACGCTGATTTGGATTTGGCGTGTTTATTCCCGCGTATCCCAGGCTGCTGTTAACGTAGAGTGTGCCGGATGCGTTCAGCGACAGGTTGTTGGTTGCCGTAATATTATTTATCGAAAGCAAACCTGAAAGCGTCCCGCCGGTAAGATTCAGTTTCTGCCCGAGCAGCGCAGCCTGTGTGGTGTTGTCGCTGGTGCTTCCAGCCCCCACTTCCGTTCCGTTTATGATAATCGAACCGGTTACCCACAAGTTGCCTGAAGATATATTCACGTGCCCGCCGGCTATTTGCAGCAGCTGATTCGGGGATGACGTCCCGATTCCCACCCTGTCGAGCGAAGCGTTTACGTACAGCGTGTTGTTGACATTGAGCGAGAGGTTGTTGGCTGTGTTGATGCCGAATATCGAGAGAAGCCCTGACAGGATTCCGCCTGTCAGGTTGAGCCTCTGGCCAATCAGGGCGTAGAGCGTGTTGTTGTTTGCAGTGATCAGGATGTTCTGGGTGTTGTTGTCCTGAAGTCCCGCCCCTGTGGCATTCTCGTCCTGGCAGAAATCGCCGTCGCCGCCGCGTATCGCCGTGCAGGGCACTCCTCCGCTCGCATTGAAGAACCCTGATGTGTTGAGCGACGCGACTGTCGCGCCTGTCGAATTCCTCCATTCAGTCAGGTTCGAGGTTTGCTGGTTGATTGAGTTCACAACAAAAGACGGCTCCGTTGTCGTCCCCGCTATCGCCGTTGTGGTTATGTTCGCGCGGAACGCATACGGAGCTGTTGCTATTCGGTATCGCGGCGAGAAAGTCTCGCCGGAAACAACCATCTCAACGTAGTAGTCCTCGCCGAACGTGAGGTTAATGGCATTGACACTGCCGAGAAGCGTGGAAAAAAGCCCGTCAGTCACCGTTACAAGCTTGTTCTCCTGCCAGAGCAATGCTCCGCCGGAGCTCTGGTTATATATTCTGAAAGTCATGTTGAAGCTTCCTGCCTGTGGGTTGTTGTTGTTGTCAGTAAGCTTGCCTTGGAAGTCTATGACCGTCGGCACTTCCCATGCTAACGAGATGCCTGAAAGCATTAGGAGGACAGAGGCTGCAATTATCCACTTCATGGCTTTAGCCTCCGGACAAGCTTCATTTCGGGCGTATGCTCGAAAGAAATTGACGTCATGAAGATTTCCTCCTGACCAATTTCATGTTGCCGAAGCTGTTGATGTCAACACGTTTTTCAGCCTGTAGAATGTAGCAGTACTTGGAAGCCGTCGTTATGCAGACGCCTGCCTCCTTGGCTACCTTGTAAATCGGCGTAGCTTCCCTGCTTATTGAGGAAAATATCCTCGACTTGATGTCGTTCACGATATTACCTAATTGTGCTTTCGACCAACCTTAGCACAGAGAATTCAGAGCGCGAATTCGCCGTGCAGGATTAATCGTCCCAGATAAATATACGACCAACCCTAGCATATAAAGGTAACGATTACAAAAAATAGTTATTTTTACTCGTTAAAGTTAGTCATTAATGTTACGTTAAATCCATGGAAATCGGCGTAAAACGGGTTCTTGAAACTGTGACGGGTTCGTGCTACCTGAGGAAGAAAAGCTTCGCCTTCCCGATGTCGCGGTGGTTTGCCTGCTTTTTGATTTCGAGGACAAGCAGGTATTTCGAGGCGGTGGCCCTGCTTATGCCGAGTTCCTTCGACACTTCTTCTATCGTCATCGACTGCCTTTTTAGGCATTTCTTGATTTTTTCCTCTAACATGCTAAACCCCTGTTACGTGTGAAACCTGCAGGTCGACAAAATCAAGCGAGGTGGAAAGCGAGAACGTCGCGTCGTATGTGACGTTGGCGGCCGTCGCGTTGATGAAGACGTGTATGCTGCTTGAGTCAAGGCCTTCGCCAGAGCGCGTGAGCTCGCTGTATCCCACACCGTATGCCGTCGTCGCGAGGTCGTTGATGAATATTCCGCTCACCGGATGCGAGACATTGATGTTCAGTCGCTTGTTCTTCATTATTGTAATCATGGTTGTGGTGTTCACGGTCGCGTAGCTGGACGGGCTGCCCGTCTTTTTCACGGCAAAAAGCATGAGGCTGTTCTCAAGCACGAGATCCGTGTTGCCGTCGCCGTCTATGTCGCTTTCATACGCCTTCATGGAAGGCCCTGCGGTTATCACGACGTTGCCTTCCTCCGTCCGAAGTCCTGAAGAGAATATGTCGACGCTGTCTATCCTCAGCTTTATGGAATCATCGCCTCCCACTACGGAAAGGCGGCTGTCCCTGACGTTGATGTCGATGCTGCGCCGGGCGCCGGGCGCCTCGAAGAGTATGTCGCTGATTGCGACGTCTATCTTGTTCATTATTTCCCTTGCCTCGTTGAACTTCTGGAAGTCCCTGCTCTCGTCTATCACGGGATTCACGGCGTTGAGAACCAGTATGCTTGACATGACTATGATTATTATAACTACAACGCTGCTTATCATGTCGCCTTTCATATTTTATCGCCTATGCCGGTTTGACTATTATCTGGTTCTCGTTCGTGTCGTTCTTCTCGACCACGAGTGTGAATGCGCCCGACCTGTCGAAGCTGCCCGATATGTCTATGTTCGGGTAGCCAAGTATGAGCTCTACGGCATTCACCGCCTCGTTGAGGACGACGAACGGGTTCAGGAGGGTTCCTGTCTGCTCTATTTCGGGCAGCTTTGTGTTTATCACTGTACAGTTCGTGTGCGTGACTGGTATTATGAATTCGTTGCCGGGCACGTCCTGCGACAGGCGCAGCGAGAATGAATTTCCGGCGGTGGTGTTTGAAGAAAGGTTGATGTAGTTGATGCTGCTGCCTGCGAACACTATGCCGAATACTGGGCTGTTCGACAGCACGGTATCGTGCAGGCACGCGTAGTAGTTGGATATCTGGAACGATCTGTACTGGGCAAGTGCGGTTTCATTGTCGGCATAAGCGGTGTCGTCGCCGCTTCCGCCTATGCTGAACTCGAGCAGGAACGTGACCTTCGCATTGATTATCGCTTCAAGGAAATTGCAGACGAATCCAGCGCAAAGTTCGAAAGAGGGTGAGTTGCTTATCCCGGAGACCGGCTGCCCGAGCTTTCCGGCGAGCTGGAGCGTTGTTCCCTGGGAATCGCCTCCGGCGCTGGACATGACGGGGTATGCCCTGAAGTTGGTGCTGCTCATGTTCTGGGCATGGACGGCGGAAATGAATGAGATGATTATAATTATTTTCATGATGCCGTAGAAATAGCTTCTGCCCGCCCTGGTGCGCTTCGCCTTTTTTTCCGACACGAGCCTGTCAAGCGCGCGTTCCGCGGTTTTCCAGTTCACCCCGGATATTTTCGCTATCTCCGCTGATGTGAGCCCGAACGGGGAATCCTCAAGCACGTCCTGGATTTTCCTCATACCTGCACCTTTGTAGCAATAATAATCATCTAAGAATGCATTGTTGTCAATCTCATTCAATGCAAGCAGTTAGCGGGGCTAACTGATGCTACAGAAAGCTTTGTTTTCTGTATGCATTCTGGATGCCATGTTCCGTTTAGTCGTATTAAGGAACATATCATTAATGATAACTGATGAAAGATATCATTGATGATATATTGGAGATTTCGCGTATATATAGCTCTACAAGGAAACAAAGGATATATTTTATTTCCTTGTGAGCTACAAGGTAAAGCTTTGCTTCACCTGTACAGCAAAGACCAAAGGTTCTCCCTGTATCAGTGAACCCAAAATTCATGTCGTCTTTTCTGGGTTCGCTATAAAGAAAGAGCCGCTCACAGAGCTCTCTAATCAGGCTTTTTCATTTTCCTCGGGTGCGTCCCGGAAAACATGTAAATCTCACCCGAACAGGAGGAAAGCGGAGTATCCTACGACCACGAGAACGAGCGAGTGCTTCACGCCGGCGATCAGGGTGCCTTCTGCCATCTTGCCGATTGCTAGCCCTGCAAAGAAGCCTTGCACAACAATCAGCGCCCGGAATATCTCGACGAAAACCACCTGGAGGTCCGGAAGCGTATCGCCAAGTCGGAATGCCGGAACAAGGACGGACGAGAGTCCTATCATAACTCCGAGGAAGACTATGTAGATGAGGTAGCCGTTTATCATTTGTGCGTAGACCGACGCAGACCGTTCCTTCTTGATGCGCTCGAGTTCTATCAGCGACTGCCCGACTGATTTGAGAACCGTGTCCATGCTCCCGCCGGAACGGTGGGTCTCTATGATGGTCTGCACGTTTCGCCGCATGTTCTTGCTGCCCGTCTTCTTGGCAAAGTCTTCCATTATCTTCTCGAAAGTTATCCCCCAAGTGACCTTGGACGCCATCTCGTGCACGTAAGGGTTCATCACGCCGTAGTCTATGCTCCCCGTCGATCTGATTGCCTGTGGAAGCGTCATGCCCGCGCTGATGTTCTCGGCTATGTCGTTCAGGTATTTCGGGAATATCTCCTCTATCTTCCGGATTTTCTTGAACTCCGAGTAGCGGTAGAGCAGAGGTATGCCGACGATTATGACGGCGCCCACGAGGTTCAGTATTGCGTATATCTCGGGATACTGCGAGAAGTAAAGGAAGTTGAACAGGAGCATGGGCGCGCCGGCGCAAAGCGTGATTACGCTCAGTATCTTCAGGTTCATCTTGAATTTCTTTCCGATTTGAATCACCTATATCGTCGGCTGCGTGTAATGTATGAACAATATGAACATGATATTCATCAGCGGTATCATCGCATACACCCCTATCCTCATGGCGTTGGGTATGGAGAGTCCGAATACCGAGCCGCCGACCAACGACATCACAGACAGGACGGAAACGAAGAACAGCGGAGCTGCTATCAGCACCGCAGTGTAGAAGTCCGCATACGTGGAGAGCGTTTGCATGTATTTTTCTCGCTTAAGGCGGTAGTTAAACAGCGCTTCCTTTGCGCTGTTCTCAAGGAATTTCTTCAGGTCGCCTCCCGTTTCTATCGTTGATATTATGCCGTATATTGTCTGCCTGAACTCAGCGGAGGGTGTCCTGTCAGCCACGTTCCTCATGGCGGACACCACGTCCATGCCGAACGCCTCTACATTGCGCACTATCCTCTTCGCCTCGTTGGCAACCTCCCCGTATTCAGGTATGTTTGTCAGTAGCTTGAACGTTATGAACGGCGGCACGCCGCTTGCCGAGATTGCAGCCATGTGGTTTATGGCAAAAGGCAGGTTCCCCTCTATGCTGTTCTTCTTCGAGGTGAGGAGGTGGAAAGGGTAGGAGTGATAGATTGTCAGCACAATGAAGGATGTTGCGAACGCGGTTATCAGCGCCCCAACCAGTCCGAACAGGAAGGGCGCGCCGATGAAGGCGAACATAACGAAGATGAAGGAGAATGTTATGATGAAGGCGAGTATGGTGAGCAGCAGCATGCGCCCGACGTATAATTCAAAAAGTATGCTGAGGTTTGACTTGACAATCTCCTCCCGGAGCGGCTTCAGCGAACCTGAGAAGTGGCGGGTGCCGAAGCCCCCGAGAAACTTTATCATGTCCTTGTACAATCCAGATCACCCGCGTCCTGATGATTTCTTTACGGAAATCCCCTTGTCTGTTATCGAATAGCTGTGTATTCCCCTCGAATGGTCCGAGCCGCGCAGTTTCCAGACGCTTATTGCGCGTTTCATGTCGTTCTTTTCAATAACATTGTCAAGGAGTATCACGCCGTCGGCAATGAATTCCTCCACGCCGAATCTGGAAAGCGCCCGCGAGTTCGGCATCACCTCGGATATCATCAGGGTGGTGCATTTGTTCTTCCTCATCAGGCTCGCGGTCTGGATAATCATTCTTCTTAGCTCGGAGACGTCCTTCATGTATATGCCCAGCGCTGATATCGAGTCGAACACGATGCGCTTCGCGCCGATTTCGCGGATGTTGTTCTGGATTACCTCAAGTATGTCCTCCAGCCTGAACGGGTCGTATTTGAGCAGCCGCAGCTTTCCCTTCGCTTCCATGTCATTGAGGTCCCAGCCGAATGTCTTCGAATATTCCCTTATGTTGTCAAGGTCTTCCTCGAAGCTGACATAGATTCCCGGGCCGGAAGCCGTCAGAAACTGCACCCCGAGCGTCGTCTTGCCCGTGCCGCACGTGCCGCTTATCAGAACAGTCCGGTTCTCGGGTATTCCGCCGCCGAGAATCTCGTCCATTCCGGGTATGCCTGTTGGAACTTTGTTGATATCATTCACCTAATTAATATTTTCTTTTTTCGTTGCGGGCATTTCGTTCGAAATGCTGTATTTACATCTCGTCTTCGCCGAGCTTCTCGCCTGCCAGCAGCCTCGAAATCTTCTCCGGGCTCCTGTGGTACAGCGACGTGTATCTTGCCAGCTCTCTCATGTTGGTTATGTTGTTCTCGTAGAGCCATGTCAGGAACTTCTTCCTTTTTGCGATTTCCTTTATAATGATGTTCATCGGTATGCCTTTTTCAGTCGACACCTTGTTGAGCAGCCACGAGTTCGCCCTGTATTCGTAGACGTCGTTGGCGGGAATCCATACGAAAGACTTCGTCACTAGAGGCGACCCCGTGTTTATGTCTATGCTCTCTATCTCCACTATCTCCTTCACGCGCCTTGCCGACTTGCCCTTCTCCCTCGAGTGCACCATGACTATGACCATGTCCAATGATTCAATCAGCCCGACCGACAGGTTTATGGGCTTCGTTTGCAGTCTTTTCATGAGGTCCTCGACGCCGCCGGCGTGCATGGTGCTTATGGACGGGTGTCCTGACGCCATGCCCTGGAACATGACGTACGCTTCCTTGCCTCGGATTTCCCCGACTATGAGATAGTCAGGGTTCTGCCTAAAGCTTTCTCTCAGGAGCTCGAACATCGTGACCTCGCCGACTCCGGTGCCGGTGAAGCCGACTCTCGCGACGCCGGGAATCCAGTTCTCGTGCGGGAGGTTTAGTTCGCGCGTATCTTCAATGCTCACTATCTTGGCTTCGGGGAGGATGAAGAAGGCGAGGCTGTTGAGCAGAGATGTCTTGCCCGTGGCTACGCCCCCCGTTATCAGTATGTTGATGCCGTTTTCAACCAGAAACCAGAGGTACGCCAGCATCTCGGCGGAAGCGGTGTTCAGCCGTATCATGTCGACAGGCGACAGTGGCTCTTCCTTAAACTTTCTTATCGAGTAGGTGGGCCCGCGGGTTGTGACGTCGCTCGCGAGCGATGCCTGCACTCTTGCGCCGTCAGGCAGCGTGCCGTCGAGCAGCGGGTCGGCATAAGAGATGTATCTGTCGCAGCGCTCCGCCAGTTTTGTGACGAATTCCCGGAGTTCCTTGATGTCGGAATAAACGATGTTCGTCTTTACCGAGCCGAATTTCTGGTGCACGACGTAAACGGGGATTCCAACCCCGTCGCATCCTATGTCTTCGATGTACGGGTCGCTCATGAGAGCCTCTATTTTGTTCAGCCCGACTAAGTCGCGGAAAATGAAGTACATCACTTTTACATACTCCTTCTCGGTGAGCTTGAAGTTGTACTCGTCCAGCAGCCTGTTTACGCTTTTCTCCAGGAAATTGAGCACCTTGTCGCGTTCCTTGATGTCCCCGAGGCTGACGTCTATAATCTGGATCAGCCCTTCGTGGAGCTTGTTAAGCATGAATTGTTCCCTCTCGTTGAGCCTCGGCTCGATAACGTCGTAAATCAGTGTGTTCTCCTTGTTGTCGTAGCGTATGTTTGCGTAAGCGTAGGGCCTTAGAAGGGGATATACAAGGTTCCCGCCTTTCATCTCTGCGGGAGCGGGGACTGTCACAAAAGAACGTGCGGGCGCTATCTTGAATTTCGTTTCGTCGCCCTTCCTGAGCGTGGCAAGCAGCTGTCCCGCGCGAGTAGTGGGCGTCAGCGGCGCCTGATGATGCATCTTCTTGTAAAGCGCGCCCCTTAGCGCCGGGTGCGATTTCGCTTTTTTGATTTTGTTCAGCATTACCGATCCCTTTCATCATTCGAGCAAAGCTCAATGTGCGTCGTGAAGCCGTGCTTCACAACGTCTTACGAAGAAAAGGTCTAGGTTTTACCCCAAAAGAAATGGGATCCCTACAAACCTTGTCTTCGGATATTATTTTCATTTTTTGCACCAGCTTGCGCTGGCAGGCCGCCGTTAATATTTTCTTTTGGCCTTAAGGCAGTCAGCCCCGCCTGCTCTTGCGCGACCGTCCCACCTGGACGATGCCCCTGTACCTGGCGCACGACGGGCAGACATACATCTTGGACGAGAATCCGCTCACCCGCCTCGGATCTATCTGTTTCCTGAGGGTTGGGTCGCTTATCCTGAACCCCCTGTACTGCACGAATGTCTTCCATCTGGGCACCTGCCGTCCGCAGTAGGTGCATACCACCGTGCTCTCCTTTCCTTTCGATTTCGTGTGCGTGTATCCTCGCCTGTAAGGGGCAGACATGACTAATTACCTCCACAGCGCTATCGCGCCTCTGTTCTGATTGATATTATAGACAGCCTCGTATATTAAGATTTTCGGATTCATGGCGGATTTTTGCGAGTTCTGGTTTGTTCTTAAGCTTTTTGCCCAAAGTGGTTTTATGATAGACATCGAGCGCCTGGCAAGGGAGAAAGGACATCTCATAGACAAGGAGATTGAAGAGGTTTTCAGCGGAGATGTACCGAACCTCCATGACGCTGTGCGCTACCACATGGACACGGGCGGCAAGCGGCTGCGTCCCCTGCTCGCAATATTAACCTACGAGGCGCTGATGTCGAAAGACGCACGAAGTGCGTCGTCTGCGGAAAAAGACGCGAAGATTCTCCCTTTTGCCGCCGCATGCGAAGTCCTTCATAACTGGTTTTTGGTGCACGATGACATCGAGGACGGGGACAAAGTAAGAAGAGACAAGCCGGCAATGTGGGTAAAGTACGGGCTGGCTCATGCAATAAACGCCGGCGACTACATGGCGCAGAAAGTCTATGAATTGATTCTTAATTCGAGAAAGTACGGCGTGGACAATGAAAAGACAATGGACCTGCTTGAGGCGATGGTCCAAACCTCGCTTAGGACGGCAGAAGGGCAGGCAATGGACATCAACATGCGCTCGGCTTCGCCAAGCGAAAAGGACTACATGGACATGGTAATAGGCAAGACCGCCCACTACCTTACCGTGCCGATGGTTGGCGCTGCCATTCTTGCAGGCAGGAAGGAGCTGATTCCGAAGCTTGTCGAGTTCGGCATGGCAATCGGCCCGGCATTCCAGATAGCTGACGACGTGCTGGACCTGACCGAAGGCAAGGGGCGCGGCGAGATAGGACGTGACATCAAGGAAGGCAAGAAGAGCATACTCGTAATTCACTGCCTTGGAAAATGCAGCGAGACGGAGAAAAGGGAGCTTCTCGTGATATTAAACAAAAAACCAGAGGAAACCTCCGGCGAGGACGTGCTTGTGGCGAAGCATCTTTTCGAGAAGTACGGCTCAACAGACTATGCAAGGAAAAAGGCTGATGGATTGAAGGGGCAAGCGATGGAAACCGCAAAATCCGTGCCCGAGCTGAACGAACTGCTTGTTTTTTTCGCAGATTATCTTGTCAACAGGAAGAAATGATATGGGGCTCGTAAGAAAGTCTTTTGCTGTATTGGTGCTCGCCGGAGTGGGCGCGCTTGCATATGACTTTGGCAGCATAGGCCCGGAAAATTATGAACGTGTCTGGAACGCAAGGGCGAGGCGCATAGAGGAAAGGCTTGATCCTAAATTAGCCGCCAGCCGTGAAAGAGCGAGATCCTATGACAGGGCAATAAAATCAATAAATGCGACCCGGCCGGGCGACAATGCGCAGATCGAAGAATTGCTGAACTTCGCGAGAACATATCCAAACGACGAACGTGTGGTGGGCGGTTCGATGGCAGCTTTGAGGCACATAGGCACGCCGGAAGCCGAACAGAAGCTGCGTTCGATTGTTGTGAATCCGGAAAATGGGGAGGAAAATTTCTCACGGTACGCAGCCGGCGCGCTCGGGTTTATAAGCATCCCCGTCGCAAGGGACGCGATAATAGAAAGGGGCGTGTCCACTGGCAGGCTGCCGGACGACCTGAAGGACGCGCTGTATAGCATAGGCGACGAGTCCTCCATGGAATATTTCATGCTTGCCGGCGACGCAGGCGATCTTGCAAAATTCGTCATAAGGAATGAGGGAAAGCCGTTCCTTTATCCTAATAGCCCTCGCGCAATCGGGATAATTGAAAGAACCCTTGTGAAGGTATACAACAATGGCGAAGGGATAGACTGCAGCATGTCCCCGGATCATATCTACAGACTGGGGCATGCAGTCAATGCGCTGGACAGAGACCACGCGGAAAAATATCTTCTCTCTGTCGTTGAATCCAGTGGCTGCTCATCCATCCTCGCGAGCTCGCTCAGACGCAACGATTTCCGTTAACGTCTCGCTACTATTTATCTTTTTTTGACAAAATACCACCATGCTTGTTGAAAAGCTGGGCATGCCCGAGAAAATCACGGCGCTCCTGAAGACGGATGGCATAACCGAGCTCAATCCTCCCCAGGTGCTCGCCGTGAAGAAGGGGCTGCTCGAGGGAAAGAACCTGGTGGTTGCGTCGCCGACCGCTTCCGGCAAAACGCTCATTGCAGAGATGGCAATCCTCAGGAATTTTCTCGACGGGAAGAAGTCCGTATATCTGGTGCCGCTGAGGGCGCTCGCCAGCGAGAAGTACAGCGACTTCAGCAAGTACAAGAAAATAGGGATGCGGGTTGCAGTCGCGACAGGCGACATGGACGAGACGGACGGCTGGCTCGGCAGCTACGACCTTATCATACTTTCAAACGAGAAGATGGACTCGCTCCTGCGACACGCGGCGCCGTGGACGAAGGACATCTCCCTCATCATCAGCGACGAGATTCATCTCATCGACGACCCGTCGCGCGGTCCCACGCTTGAAGTCGTGCTTACCCAGCTTATGGGAATGACGAAGAGCCAGATTATTGCTTTGTCTGCCACGATTGAGAATTCAAAGGAGATAGCGGGCTGGCTCGGGGCCCAGCTTGTTGAGAGCGACTATCGCCCTGTAAAGCTTCACCGCGGGGTGATGTATCCTGATGGCGAAAAGTTCAAGCTTGAGTTCAGGGATAGGAAAAGCGGTTCGCGTCCGTCGGCTATCAGCGGAAAAGGCGAGGCTGACGTTTCCCTGTGCCTTGACACCATAGAGAAAGGCAAGCAAACCCTTGTTTTTGTTTCTACCAGGCGGAATGCCGAGGCTGCGGCGGAGCGCATCTCCAAGGACGTAAGAAAGCTGATCTCTGCGGGCGAGCGAAGCTCGCTGAAAGAGCTTGCAGACGGCGTGGAAAACGCGCTAGGCGCACCGACAAAGCAGTGCCGTAGGCTCGCGCGCATATTGGAGAACGGATGCGCATTCCACCATGCAGGGCTTGTTGCCAAGCAGCGCAAGGCAATCGAGGACGGCTTCAAGTCCGGCTTGATAAAAGTGCTCGCCGCAACGCCGACGCTCGCGTTCGGCATGAACCTTCCGGCATACCGCGTTGCGATACGCGACACGAAGAGGTTCTCAGGCAGCTACGGCTCTGCATATCTCCCGGTCATAGAAGTGCACCAGATGTTCGGGCGCGCGGGGCGTCCGAAGTACGACACGGAGGGCGAGGCAATCCTTCTTGCAAAGAATAAGGGCGAGGCGAAGCAGCTGTGGGAAAGGTACGTTGAAGGCGATGCCGAGCCGATATATTCCAAGCTGGGAATCGAGCGCACGCTCCGCATATACATACTCGCGCTCATATCTTCCGGCTACGTGCACACGCGCAGCGAACTGGAGTCGTTCTTCCTCCGGACGTTTTTCGCAAAACAATACGGGGACATAGCGAGCATATCGGGAAAGATAGACCGCATAATAGACGAGCTCGAGAGCTACAAGTTCATACTCGTAGGCGACAAGAGCGAGTTCATCTCGAAGGAGTTCATGCCGGCATTCCAGCTGACGCAGGACGTCTCGTTGAAGGCGACGCGGCTTGGCAAGCGCGTGAGCGAGCTCTACATAGACCCGGTTTCCGCGAATTTTATTTTATCAGTCATCACAGAAGAGGACAGCACCGTGCAGAACCTGATGACCATATGCCAGTGCATCGAGATGAAGCCGCTGCTTGCTGTGCGCAAGAGCGAGTACGAGGACGTGGAGGACCAGCTTGCAAGGAGCGACATCGAGCCGCCGGACGTATGGGACGTGGAATACGAGGATTTCCTCAGCTCATTCAAGACGGCGCTGATGCTGAAGGAATGGACGAACGAGTCTGGCGAGGACAAGATCATGGAAAAATTCGGCGTGACTCCGGGCGAACTTTACAACAAAACCGCGAATGCGGAGTGGATGCTGTACTCGGCGAGCGAGCTGGCGGTGCTGCTGGGCATAAAGGAGATAGCGAACAACATAAACAAGGTCAGGATGCAGGTGAAGCACGGCGTGAAGGAGGAGCTGCTGAAATTAGTCACATTGAAAGGCGTCGGGCGCGTCCGCGCAAGGAAGCTGTTCAGCGCCGGCATAAAGAGCCTATCAGATATAAAGAAAACGGACGAGACGACGCTGGCAAAGCTGCTGGGCCCGAAGGTTGCCAAGGAAGTCAGGCAGAGCGCAGAATGAACGTCAGAATTTTTCCCTGTGCTCTATTGCCTTGTCAATTATGTCTATCCCTTTTATTTTCCCGGACAGGACGTCGTTCTTGATATTTTCTATCTCCTCGACGCTTTCGACGACAAAATCCGAAAAAGTATGAACGAACGGATGTATCCAGTCCTCGACAAAGAATTTTCCCTGAAACGTCACGTTTGCACGCCGATGGTAGGAGTTTTTCGGAAGCACCGTGATGCTTTTAAAACTAAATAAGTTAGTATTGTCATCTGAACTTTAGACGGGTTCGTAGTCTAGCTTGGTAGGATTCGAGGTTCGGGTAACCTTTTCTTGGGAAGAAAAACTTAACCAAAAGAAGGAAAGAAAAACCTCGTGGCCGGAGTTCAAATCTCCGCGAACCCAATTGAATTTTTATCTTTTTATACTTTTTGTTATATAATTATAACCTATGTTACAAAAATATAACTTCTACAGGGTGCTTTCGGTTTTTTTGTCGAATCCGTCAAGGGAATTCGGATGGAAAGAGCTGTCGGAAAAGCTCAAGCTTGGTCCGCCTTCTACAAAGAAATATATTGATGAGCTAAAAAAAGAAGGTATAATAGAAGAGAAGAAGTTTGGTGCCCGGAGTTTGTACAGGGCAAACAGGGAGAGTAGAAAATTCCGCCTGTTCATGAAATTTGACATGGTGTTAAGGCTTGAAGATTCCGGGTTGCTGGAATTTCTTGACAAATTCTATGGTTATCCGGCGGTGTTGCTTTTTGGCTCTCGCGCAACAGGCGAAGCAGTGGAAGGGAGCGATATAGACATAGCAGTCATCACAGAATCAAAAAAAGACGCAGACATAAGCAACTTTGAAAAGAAATTCAGGCAGGAAATTCAGCTGTTCAGATTCAGCAAAGAGGAATTCATGAAATTAAGAAAAGAGAACCCAAGCATCTACGATGGTCTGAGAAATGGAATTGTGATTTCAGGAAGGCTGGACGTGAGCTGATGGACTGGAATACATGCGTCAGGGAAGGCAACTCTGTAAAGATAACTGCGAACAGGAAAAGGGCTGTTTTTCTTGTGAATCAGGCAGAAAAAACCATGAAGGTCCTTGAAAAAATTCTTATCGATAAAAATAACGCATCCGTGTTTTTCACAAATTATTATGACGCCTTGCTTGAGCTTCTTCATGCCCTGATGTACGATGCCGGTTTTAAGGTTAAGAATCATTATTGCCTTGGGTATTATCTTAGGGATGTGATAAAGGATAACAAATCCTACCGGGTCTTTGACAGGTCGCGTCTGTTGAGAAATTCTTCAATTTATTATGGAGAGAATTTTGATGAAGCTGTACTCCTTAGCGCGATCAGGGATATAAAAGAGGTTTTCGTAAAATTGAAAAAGAATATCAAATAGAGTTACTCTTTCCGTCCGAAAGTGAGGAATCCCGTGTGCACTGTCTGGCTGGGCACCGGATGCGTGAAGCCGTGGACGCTGCTCCACTCCTTCTGCGAGTTCTCTATCGTTATGACGCTTTTGAATCCCGCCTTCTCCATCGTTGCACGGCACGCAATTTGCTGCTCTATGTGCGGAGAGTACACGGCAATGAACCCGCCGCTTCGCAATGCCTTGTAAGCCCTCGGTATTATTTTTTCCGCACCTTTCACGTCCATTGTTATCAAATCAAAGCCGCCGCCCGCGAACTTCTCCGCCGGCTTGTTCACAAGTTTTACGTTCCTGAAGCCGCTCGCCCCTATGTTCTTTTTTATGATTTCTGCGTGCTCTTTTTTTATTTCATAAGTGGTTACGGAACCGGAAGGCGTGAGGTTTGCAAGGAACAGCGCGAGAAACCCGGAGCCGCCGCCGAGGTCCAGGCAGCGCCAGTTAGGCTGAAGCCCGACTCTCGCCACGATTGCGCCCGCGTCCTTTCTGGTTATTATCTGCGGCCCCCGCTTGTAGGTTTTTTCCGTGTCAATATAGCTCATAGATAGACTTGGCACAGAAAGCTTATTAATTGTCTCTGATAACCATTAGTTATGAAAGTAGTTCTGCTGAAGAAGCTGAAAAAAGAGAACATTGCAAAAATAGCCGGGCTTGCAAGCATCACGAAAGGCTACGATGCGGACGTTGCGCTTGTTGAGGACAGGATCGACGTCGGGAAGTACAGGAATCTTAAATGGATACATACATCCTTCGTCGGGGTTGATGTCCTTCTGACAGACGGCATCAAGAAAAGCGGCGTCATCGTCACGAATTCGCGCGGGATGAAAACGCCGGTGCCCGAGCACGCGATGGCGCTTGTTCTGGCTTTTGAAAGGAAGCTAAGGGACGCGTTCGCTTCGCAACAGAATCGGGATTGGAACAGGATAACAGGCGGCGAACTCGCGGGGAAGACGGTGTTTGTGCTCGGCTTGGGCGCCATTGGTCTGGAAATCGCAAGGCTCTGCAAGGCTTTCGGATGCCGCGTCATTGGAATAAACAACGAGCCTGTAAAAAGCAAATACGTGGACAACGCTGCCCTTCCGGGGAAGCTGCACGGCATGCTTCCGCAGGCTGATTACGTTGTCGCGTGCCTTCCGCTCACGGACGAAACGCGCCGCCTGATGGGCGCGAAAGAATTCTCGGCGATGAAAAAATCGGCGGTGCTTGTCAACGTCGGGCGCGGCCCTGTCGTCGACGAACATGCGCTGGTTGCTGCATTGAGAAAGGGGCGCATCGCAGGCGCGTGCCTCGACGTGTTCGAGAGCGAACCGCTGAAAAAATCAAGCTTGCTATGGAAGATGAAGAACGTGATAATAACGGCGCACTGCGCATCGCGCACTCCACACTACGAGGACAGGATGGTGGAGATTTTCTGCAGAAACCTGGAAGCTTTCAAGAAGGGGAAGAAGCTCATTAATGTGGTGGACAAGAAGAGGGGCTATTGAAACCTATTTTATTACAGCCGTGCAATTCTATTCATGTCAAAATATCAGCAGTTAAGCGAGAAAGCACTGGCAGCAGCGATGGCGATGTTCGGGTTCGTGTTCTGGCTTGTCGCAGTCGTCTGGCATGGAGGAATGATGCAGCCATCGATGATGGACTACATGTATCCGGGCTTTTCTTATGTCTATCCTGTGCACGCCCTGGGATTCCTAATCGTCTCGGTTGCAGGCTTCTACATAACAGGATGGCTCATCGCGAAGTTCTACAACTGGAACCTGAAGAGAAAATAACAGTAAGTGTATGACAGAGCATCTTCTAATTAGAAAGACGTGAAATAATTTTGAATGGTAAATAAAACGTCAGTCCGTATAACACCGGAAAAATAAATACCGAGATTGCATTCATCTGATGAAATAAGAATGTTTCAGCAAGCATCCCGATAATTATGCCGAAGGCGACAGAATACTTGACGGGTTTTTTAACAAATAAGAAATATGTCACTGCAAAAAGAAGCCCATACCACCCAAAAAAGAATGGAATAGCATACAACCCGATTTGCCATATATGAACCTGACTGAGAATCGTTCTTGTAATTTCTTCGACAAAAAACGCCGAGGTGTACGCCAAAGCCAAGAATATTGAAAAGTTTCTCGCTTTCATAGTAAATTGGTTCAGAAGATTCATAAGAAAAACACTGCTTGTAAAAGTTTGTTAGATTGGTCAGTTATAAAAGTTATCGACCAAATCTCCGCTGCCTGCTGGAGAACTCCTTTAGTGCGGAGTCAAATTCCTTCTCCGTCAGCGCGGGCCATTTGGTGTCCGTGAAAATAAGTTCGCTGTAAGCCGCCTGGAACGGCAAAAAGTTGCTCAGGCGCTTCTCCCCGCCCGTCCTGAGTATCATGTCCGGATACGGCTGACCGTTCGTGTAAAGATGCTCCTTCAGGAGCGTCTCGTCAAGGTCGGACGGCTTTATCACGCCCGCCAGCCCTTCCTGCAGTATCTTCTTCATCGCGTCGACAAGTTCCTGCTGCCCGCCATAGGCTATCGCTATGTTTATGGTGTGCTTCTTGTTTCCTTTGGTTTTCTGCTCCACTTTCCTCATCTTCGCCTGGAGCTTGTCGGGAAGTATGTGCGTCCTTCCTATGAACCTTACCTGAACTGCGAAGCGGTTGATGACATGGTTCGCATCATTGACTATGTTGTCCATTTCCTCGCCGAAGTACTCGAGTATCATCTTTAGCTCTTTCTTCGGGCGCGTCTGGAAGTTTTCGAGGGATAGCACGTAGGCTGTCACGTATTTTATTCCGCGTTCGCACGCCCAGCCAAGCACGGTTCTTGCCTTTTCAAGCCCCATCTTGTGCCCCAGCCAGGGCGTCTTCATCAGTTCGCGGGCGAATCGCCTGTTCCCGTCGAGGATTATTCCGACATGTTGTGGTAGCATTCTAATCACTATTCAAGAGTAGACTCATATAGTTATAAACTAATTTAAACTAGCAGTTAAAAAAGTTTTGTAAATGCGCTTATTTTCGCCTTTGCACCGGTTAGGACAAAAATTGAAATGTTGTTGGTAAAATGATTGAGATTATCATCATACTTGCAGTCGCCGGCTCAATAATTGCCGGGCTCTGGGACCTGAAGACCACGGAGGTTCCTGATCCTTTGCCCATTGGCATGGTCGCCGCGGGCATAATATTCTGGGTAGCCAACTGGATTGTTGCCGGGGAGCTGAGCCCGCTTCTGCTGTCCCTCGGCATAGGCACCGTGCTGCTTGCCGCGGGCATGTTGCTCTACAGCAAGGGACAGTGGGGCGGGGCGGACGCGTGGATTCTTGCAGCCATAGGCTACATGATTCCAGTTTACAACGGCAACATCTTCATCGTGCCGTACCTGTTCAATTTCATGCTGGTGAGCATAGCTTACACGGTGATATACTCAGTTGTGATAGGGCTTCTCAACAGGAAAGCGCTCGCCCATGTCGCTGCCGATTTCAAAGCGAATATCAGGATAATAGCCGGCGCGCCTGTCGCCGTGTTCGCCGTCATCCTGGGCATCTCTTTCGTTCTTCCGCAGTTCATCGGGTTGTCGTTAACGCTGGTGCCGCTGGTTTTCCTGCTCGTGATTTTCTGGCGATATGCTGTCGTGGTAGAAAAGCACGTGTTCAAGAAAAAAATACCCGTGGGCAAACTGCGGGTTGGCGACGTGCTTGAGAAGGGCAACTGGGTCGGGCTGACGGAAAGTCAGGTAAGGAAGCTAAGGCGCGAGAAGCGCTACGTTGTGATAAAGGACGGGATGCGCTTCGTGCCTGTTTTCGCGATTGCTCTGGTGCTTACGCTGCTCTATGGCAACATGTTCTTTGCAATAATCTAAACCAGTAAAACATCTATGAGAAGCCGAGAGCAGGCATAAGGTCATGGATATCAGCCCTGCTCAAATCCGGCGCTGGCATGTCAAGATGCTTCCGTATAGCTATCAGTTGGGAAGAGTCGTCTCTGGGATCATAAAGAATGCAAGCGAGCTGGACCGTATCTTCATCCATAATTCCTTGTTCTTCGCGCGTCTTGCAGTGACCTTCTATATCATGAACGCGGGCGTATATGTGTCTCTGTATGTCGTCATCATATAAGCAAATAGCCGAATCATCAATTCCAAGATATTTCACATTGAAAAAAGTTATCACGGTCCTTCCCAAAAGATGTTTCCCTCCAGGTCTAAAAGGAAGTGTGTATCCAAATGTTCTCATGTAGCTTGTTGGCTTTAACTCTCTGCGCTCTCTCCAAAAATCTGAAATCCCAGTCGCAAAATATGTTTCTGGAAGAGTCATATCAAATAACCTGCCTAAAAACCCCTTCTCTTGAAGCAATGAATTAATGTGTAACATAGTATCAACCTTTGAGCTTCTTCCTGCCTTCTGATTTGACAGCAGAAACAAATTCCTTCAGGGTTTTCTTCGGGTCTTTTGACTTCTCGGCCGCGGTGCCTATCTGTATCCAGTCTGCGCCAGCCCGAATTATGTCGCCCGCCTGCCTTGGCGTCCTGATTCCGCCGGCAACCAGGTAAGGCACGTCTATCGCGCGGCTCACCGCAGTCACCATGTCAATTGGCACGGGCTCGTATGCTGCCGAGCCCGCGTCCGTAAAAATAATGCGGTTCCCGTTGTATTGTCCAGCGAGCGCGAGCGATGCGGCAATCTGGGGCTTGTTTCTCGGAACAACGTTCGCGTCGCCCACCCATCCAACCGTTCCGCCGGGCTCGACGACTATGTATCCTATCGGCAGCGGCTCGACGTTGAGCTGCTTGATGAGCGGCGCCGCAAGCGTCTGCGCCTGAGATATCCAGTAGGGGTTGCGGCTGTTCAGAAGCGACATGAAGTAAATGGCGTCCGCAAAAGGCGTTATGGTGGCGATGTTTCCGGGAAACAGCACGACAGGAATGTCAACCTTTTCCTTGATAGCCTTTGTGACAGAGTCAAGAAGCTTCCCTTGCGCTCCGATGGACCCGCCGACTGCAATGATGTCGACGCCTGCGCTATGCGCGGTTACCGCAGTGCGAACCGCCTTGTCTATTGTCGGGTAATCGACGGGGTCTATTATGATGGAGATTATTCCGCCATCCTCGCCTATTTTGTCGTTGATGTATTTTTCTGTCCTCATCTTTTCACCTTGTGTACCTCGGTTAATTCATAATCCGAATAACCTAGTCTTGCAATCTTAAGGTATTTAATTGTTTCTTGTATCGCTTGTCGTGTGCTGTATTTTGCCTCGAATCCAAGCAGCGCCTTTGCCTTTTTCGTGGAGATTATCCTGTTGCGCACCAGCCTGTCTATGCTCGACCTGCTTTTAGTGAGCGACGGCTGTTTTCCCCGGATGCGCCGCAATATTGTATGCAGATACGATGCGAGATAAGCGAACGTGAGCGGCACGTGTTTCTCGGTCATTTTTACATTGAGTTCCCTGCATATTATGCCGTAGACTTCCCCGTAAGTCGGCGTGTCCTTCGATGCCACGTGGAATGTCTGGTTCGCCGCTTTTTCGTTGTCCTTGATGATGTCAAGCATCTCAACCACATCGTCGGCGTAAACAAGGTGAAAATAGTTTTTGCCTGATCCGATAATCGGATATCCCCTCTTCGCCGCCTCGAATATCTGCGCCCATATCAGGTTCGGGCCGATTATTATGGTTGTTCTGATTATCGTATATGGAACGCTTGACTGCTTGACTATCATTTCCCCTTCCATCTTGGATTTCTCGTAGCCGGTTTTGGGATTGTAATCAAAATCTTCCTCCGCCGGCGCATCGGTTTCGCCGAGCACTCCGGAGGAGCTCATGTAAACAAGGCGCTTCACCCCGGATTCCTTGCAGAGCTCCGCGACGTTCTGCGTGCCTTTCACGTTTATCTCCCGCATATCGGGATCGGACTCGTTCAGGCAGATTGCGAGATGATAAACCACGTCGATTTTCTCGAACGCTTTTCTCAGTGCGCCCTTGTCGCGGATATCGCCCAGCACAGGCTTTACATCTTCGGGCAGGTCGTCATGCAGGTGCCTGGAGAAAACTATGACATCGTTGCCTTCGGCCAGCAGCTTCTGCACCAGGCGCTTGCCGAGGAATCCCGTACCTCCCGTTACAAGCACGCGAAGGTGATGTTTTTCAGAAGTATTTTTTGCATTTCGTTTTGGCATAGAAATAGTAACTCAGAAACAGATTAAAACTACAGAACAGTTCCAAGAACGAAGCCGAGGAAAATGAAATACATCGCTATTTTTATCAGCTTCTGCGACTTTTTTGCCGGTTTAACCATCGCCGTCAGGCAGATTGCTATTGCCGGCACTATGCCGATATAATAGAACATACTGAACATGCTGACGTAAAGCGGTATCAGTAGCGATAGTATGCCTATCACAAGTACGGCTGATGCAGCTATTCTTGCAGCCTTCTCGCCTGCGGCTATAGGGAGCGTTTTCGCTCCGCCTTCCTTGTCGCCCTTCACGTCCTCGATGTCCTTGAATATTTCCCTGCTCAGCGTCCCGATGAAACCTATAGATGCAAGAAGCAGAACAGAAGAGGGGAGAGCAGCGAATGGATGCACTATTAGCGCGCCGCCGATAAATGTCGAGCCCGCGAGCCAGCTCACAGTAAGGTTGCCTATCAGCGGCATTCCTTTCAGCTTCCATGAGTAAACCAGTGAAACAAGCGAATTGATAGCCGCAAGGTAAAGGAAATCTCTCGAGACAAAATATGCAAGCGCGAGGCTGGCAGCTATCAGCACAACGAAATAAACCGCGACATTTTTGCGCCTGACGCGTCCGGATGGTATCGGTCTGTTTGGCCGGTTTACCTTGTCAATCTTGTGGTCGAAATAATCGTTGATGACATTCCCGGCGCCGTTTATGAGGAACGCGGCGATTATTGCAATTACAATCTGCAAAGACATCGAAGGAAGAAATGCGTCGGCGACTATGGCGCCGATTATTATGCCGAGTATCGCTAGGATTCCGTTATTCAGCCTGAGAAGCTCAAGATAGGCATTCATTGAAGAGGATGTTAGAAAGAAAGCTTAAGAAATGATTCTATTCAACGACAATAGGCACGCGGTCGTACATCTGGCGCATCATGCCTGCTATCTCGTCAAGTTTCTTTTCCAGCCGCTCAACGCGCGCTCCCAGCGGCGACAGATCGGGCGCCTCGACGGTGCGCATTCTCTGGTTCAAGTCAGCCACCTGCCTCATATATTCCTCGCGGCTCACCACGTTTGGAATTCGCCTGTCGACTGATTTCGCGAACTCGTTGAGCTGCTGCGTCAGCAATTTCACCGTATTGAGCTTCATGTTGCTCTCCATGTCGTTGATTCTGCTGCCCAGCTTCTGTATGTCCAGACCATCAACGTTTTCAATATGACTTGCAATCTCGCTCGCCCTGTTCACTTTTGCCTCCAAAGCTGACTGACGCTCCTTGAGCGTCCTCTCGAATTCTGCGAAGCGTTTCTCAGTCGACATCCTGTTTATCGACTCATCCTCGAGCGCTTCCTTCGCCTCCTTTATAGTGGTTGCTATCCCTTTGAGCTCTTCCATTTCGATGCCCTGCAGGTGTTCCAGTGCAGTGTTAAGCTGTCCTATGTCTTTCGTCTCAAGATTCTTCACCTGCGCGAGCTTCGACTCGATATCCGCGAGCCGTTTCTCGGTGGAAAGTCTGCTTACCGCCTCTTCTTCCAGCGCTTCCTTTGATTCCTTCATCTGCTTGACAAGGTTCCTGATGTCATGCATCTCGATGTCCTTCAGCTGGTTCATCATCTCCACAAGTTTCTTGGCCTCGTCCGTCTCCAGCTTCTCGAGATGCTTCATTTTCGATGACATGTTCTTGAAATCATGAATATCCGTGTCCTTCAGCTGCTCGGCAATTTCGCCAATCCTCTTCATGTCGCTTGCTTCGAACTTGCCGAACATGTCGTTCATGTGCCTGTCGAACTCCTCCCTGTAGGAAGCCACGTCGAAGTCCTTCAGCCTGTTGGCAATCACCTTCATTTTGGTGAGAGTTTCCTCGACGTCGTCAAGCTCTTCCTTCAGCGCAAGCATCTCGTGTATCTTCTTGTCCATCCTTTCGACGTACTTTTTCAGTTCGCCCATGTCGGCAAGGCTCACAGTTTCAACAGTTTCCTTGAGCTTGTCGGTCTTCTTGTCGAGGTATTGAAGTTTTGGAGAAGCCTCGTTCCTGAAATTGTCAAACTCATTGCGAAGAATTTGTATGGACTTCCTTACCCTGTCCTCGTCCAGAGGCGTGGCAACTTGCATGGAAGAACGAAGCGATTCAACATTAGTCTTTATCTGTTCTATCTCAGGCTTGGCGTCGTAAAGGCTTTCTGTTCCCTTGAGCGAGCTTACCTCCGACTCCAGCTTTTCACTCTGCTCGCGTACGTACTGCGCGATTACTTTTATCGACTGTTCAACGTCGCTGAGCCTTTTTTCAAGTGACAATTTTAGCCCCTCTTAAGAATCGCATGCACGTCCGCAAGCACATTTGATTCCTTCTCCAAATCCTCGCGCCCGCGTTGCGCAAGCAGCGCTTCGAGCGTCTTTATGCGCTTCTCCATCTGGCGCATGTCCTCTTCCATCTCATGCTTGACATGCTTCTCCACGTCTTTTGGCACCTTGATTGTGGTGCTGGGGATGGCGTTGATGCGTTCTTCCAGTTCCGCCAGCTTTGAGATGATTGCAGGGTTGTTACCTTCTTCATCCGTCTCAAACACCGGCACCGACTTGTTTCCCAATTCACTCTCTATCCTGTTCAGTCTTTCGGAAACGTCAGGAGCGGAAGGTGTTATTCCAAAGTCAAGCCCCTCGCCCACCCGTTCCTTGAGCTTGGTGTTCTCCAGCTGGAGCAGAAGCAGAAGATCCTCGAGTTCGTCAATCCTGTCGCCGACGTCCATGGTATTGGCGGGAGTGCCGGATGCGCCGGGCTGCTGCGGCTGCATGCGTTTTTCAATCTCGACAAAAGTAAGCTTGAGGCGCTCCTCCAGCCTGTTAAGCCGCTCCTCGAGCTCTACAACCTTGTCCGACATATTTATTCTATTGCCCGTATACCATATTTATAGTTCTCCAAGGAAACAATCTGGATATTATTTCCTTGGGAACTATCTGTGAACCCAGCGTGCACATATTCTTTTCTGGGTTCACTATATAGTTATGAGCCGACACGGCAATTACCAGCCGCTTTTATTTACTGATTCTTTCATAATTATTCCATGAAAGGCATCACGCCAGTAATCGCTGTGATACTTCTCCTGCTCATCACAATCTCCATGGTGGGCTTCTCGATGGTGTTCTTCCAGCGCACCGCTGAAACGGCGACGAAAGCCGGCGACGAGCAGCTTCAGCAGCAGCTGGCAAATTTCGCCTCGCAGCCGAGAATAGAGAGCGTCAGCCGCAACCGCGTTTATGTGCGCAACGCGGGCTCGAGCGACCTCGGGAATGTAGCGTTCTTTGTCAACGACGCGGCAGTCACGCACGCCGGCCCCGCAACCCTCGCTCCCGGGTCGATTGAAACATACTACCTCAATGACGCGCAGCTGGCCCTGCTCGAGGACGGCACGGCCGATGTCAAAATCACTTCCGGAGGCTTTAACGATGTTGTAAGAAACGTCTGCTTCTATTGCGACGACGCAATCGCCTGGTGGAAATTTGACGAGGGTTCGGGTACAGTTGCGGCTGATTCGTCAGGCAACGGGAATGATGGAACTTTCAACAATGGAGTGGTGTGGGCAGCAGGGAAGTATGGAAATGCGATTTCTCTGGACTCGGCAAGTGAATATGTAGAAAAGGACATAACAGACATAACGGTGCCGCAAATGACTCTTGAATTTTGGATGCGTCCGACAACTGTCGGCGGCGGCGTCTGGAGGGACATAGTTGGCACGCGCGGGCACATTGACGAAACTAGGTTCCATCTGCACGCAACGGATAACAGCCTGATGTGGTACGGCATCGCTTCATGCGGTGGTAGTTATGACACTAACATCATTCCGACTGCGAACCAGTGGTACCATGTGGTTGGCACACTCGATGGGAGCAGAATAAAAATCTTTATAGACGGCCAGCTCCAGCTGGATCAGGCGTGTGCAGGCCAGGAAACGCTGCGCAACATAGTTGCCGGCTCGGATGGTGAAATCTTTATCGGTCAGATAGATGAAGTGCGCGTCCTGAATATAGCGCGAAGCATGGGACCTCCTAACGTCTTCTTTTTTTCCTGCCGCTTCTTTCAGCCGGAACTTTCTTTTTCAGAGGTTTTGTGAAATCCCACTTCATCCAGATGAGCCAAAGCGTCAGGATTGTGAGTATCAGCCCCCAGCTCCATACGACTGAATGAACCAGCTGGTAGTTTGCCAGGTCAAACCAGTGAACCCAGAGGAACATGAATATTATCCGCGCAAGATTTACAGCGAATATCACGGGAAGCAACAGAAGTCCGAGCATTTTTCGTTTGTTTGGATAGTCAGTCGCCATAATCAGCGCGAAAAAAGCCAGCATGCTCTTCCAGCCGGTGCAGTCCCAATTTATAACGGCAGCCCAATCCCCATTCCTTACCGGAATCGAAATTATTAGTCCATCAAGTGTTGGATTAAGTCCCAGGGATGTAAGGGCGTACATTGTAAAGTCCGCAATTGCCTTCTGCAGTTCAGGAAGAGTCCAGCCTTCGTAAAGTATGACGTACAGTGGTATGGCGAACAGGTTGAATTTTATGAAAAATTTCAGCACGCGGATGAATTTCGTTTCCGGATCGGAAAAGAGCAAACGCCCTGGCTTCTTTCTCATGAATAGAATTAGTCTTTCCGTGTTATTAAATGTGATTCGCAAGCCGCACGGCACGAAACTGCATGACACAGTGCAAGACGCCAAAGGCGTCAGCCTGTTTTGCGTCCGTCGGTTTGGCGTCCTTTCCTGTTACGACGATTTCTTGCTCTTTATCATCCTGTACGCGCCGAATTCCCACGTCGTGACCTCGTCTCCCTCGACGAGCTGTCCGCGCAGCTCTTCAGGTATCTTTACCTCGAACGTGCTGTAATCCACGAGATCCATGAGGTTGGCGTTGTCGTCAGTCAGCGAGATTACCTGCGCGGTTTTCTTCTCGATTATCGGCGAATCCATCTTGGTGTCCGCCGGCTTGACTATGATTTTCTTTATGGAAGTGTCGAAAACGCCGCGCGCCATCATCCTTGCCTTTGCCGCGCCGTGCTTGCCTGCCTTGGATTTCTGAACCTTTTCCACAACGCATGGCACGTCGTCTATTAGCACGTACGAGCCGGGCTTCAGGTTTTTTATTTCGGTTGGTCGCTTTTCTGACATTTAATCACTCTAGAATTGTCTTTATTCTGTTGTTGCCAGAAATATATAAACACAATCAGGCGGAAAAATGTAAATCATGCGTAATTTTATTGCAATGAATGCAGTCAATACCACGACCTTCAGGTCGTTCATATTACAGCATTCTTGCAAAAATACTGCGGGTTAAAGCCCGCAGATATTTATTCGCGCTTCGTGACAAATTTCACGTCCTCTTCCATCACGGTCTTCTTTCCCGCGAAGCGGCTCACTTTCACGGCTTTCTCCGCGATGTCGAATCCTATCTCTTCTATGACTTCGCGCGCCTCTTCCAGCGCCTCTTTGGATATTCTTTTGATTCCGTTCTTCTTGGCAATCCGTTCGATGGAAAGAAGCGACAGCATGATTCTATTTATGAAATCTATTTTAAAAAGGCTCCATCCATTTCATTCGCATGAGGAAAATGGCAGGATACTTACTGGCGGGCGCGATAGCGGCAGCTTCCTGCGGTAACGACGGCTTCAAAACCACAGGCCGCATATTCATGGAGCAGCAGTGGAACAACCCAAGCTTCGGGGAAATTTACAGGATAGAAGTGAGGACAGAAGACGGCATAAGAGGATACGCGTTCATCGGGAAGAAAAGCGATCTCGACAGGCTGAACCGCGATTATGTTACCGGCGACTGCGTAGCCCTGAGGGAAGGTGTCGCTTTTTCTATGAGCCTTGACATGGTTTTGTTACCGGAAGACATAAGGCATTCAAAGAAATGTAAATGAAGGAAATGCGCCTAAGGTACTATGATGACGCGCACTGACATAATGGTTATTATCGCGCTGGACACGAGCAGGATTACAAGATAGTGCGCAACGTTTATCGCGAACAGCTTTGACGGGCCTCTGCTCCATATCCAGTTCCCGAAAAGCACCGTTGCAATGAAGCCCAGCCATACCATGAAGCCCACTGCGAGCGCATTAGCAACGGACAGCGCGCCTGCAAAATCCAGCAAATTTGCAAGAATAAAGTTCATGACCAGCATGGCGACGAACATGCCAAGGGTGTTCGCAGGCATCTGTTTCTTGCCCTTTGCCGCATCCTTCGGCGTCAGTTTCGTCAGTTTCATCCAGGTTTTGCCGAAGATTGGCCCGTACCATATGAAGCTGACTATGATGCTTACCACGGACGCCACAAGGACGGCAGCATAGTTCACCGTAGCCATTTCCATTCTATAACTTTGTTATTTTCTGCTTTTATAGTTTTTTGGAATCGTATTGGCATGAAAGTGCGGTACATATCTGTTCCTGGCGAAAGGAAGGAAGATGGCAGGATAATCAGAAAACCTGCCGGTGAGGATTTCTGGTACGCCGAGCTAAGGGGCGGGGCGCTTATTGCAGCTGTAGGCGACTGGGCAAGCAATCTCATGGGTGGAAAGTATAAGGATGCTGACACAGCAGACGCCTTGGAACAGGACAGGGAAACGGAGTACAACGGCGGCGTGATTGGTGCCCAGACAGCTCGCAGTGTCATAACCGGGAGCAGTTCAACAGGCGATTCGCTCATAGGCGAGATAAATCAGGAGATGGAAAGGAAGTACAGGCAGCTTGGTGTGGATGTCAGCGACCCAAGATATCGCTTTGCAGGATTCTTGTCTCACATATACGTTACACCGGATAAAATGACAGTGACATGGGTTGGAGATGTCAAGGTTTATTCTAACGGGCGGCATGTTATCGGCGAGGAGACTGAGGTGCAGAGATTCATGAACAGGCTCCGCAGGGAATACATAAGGCAGACCGGCGACTTTCAGGGCGCCTATGATATTCTAAAGCCGTTTATAGCAGACCAGCAAAGATTTCAGAACACAACTGGTCATCCTCTATCATACGCAGCAATAACCGGCGCACCCATGCTCGAAGGCATTATGATGAAGAGCATGCCCTGTCCGTCATTTAATACGCTCATATTTTCAGACGGATTCGTGGTTGCGCGCCCGAGAGAAGGACATTTCAGGGCGGGGTGGATGAAAACCATAGAAGACATGGAAAATAACCTTGTCGAGGCGTATGAAATTGACCCGCATAGGTGCAATATATACCCGGCTGCCGGGGAACTGCTTGATGACCGCACGGCAGTAGAAATCACAGGCTGGGATGATTGGTCCCGGCTTGAAATGGAAGAAGTCCTGCCGATATTCAAAAGATAATTATTTCTTCAGCCGTTTGGGAAGCGGCATGGTTGTGCTTATCAGCAAGCCGAGTATCAGCACGAACCAGAAGCTGATGAACCTGTCAAGCAGCAGCCCGCCGGCTGCCGCGCTGCTGGTAAGTCCGAAGAATACCAGCGTGCCTGCACCGAAGAATTCCACCAGCCCCAATGAGCCGGGAAGCCACGGCACCAGGTAAAGCACGAGTATGACCGACCATACAATCACGATGACGTCCCAGCTCAGCACCGAGCCTATCGCGGCGAAAACAAGCCACATGCGCGCGAACTCGAGCAGCTTGGTTATGAAGGATATGCCGAATGAGCCCGCAAGTATCTTCCTGTCCTTTATCAGGACGTTGAACGCGTTGTAGAAAAGCCTCGCGTAATCCTTCTTCCTTGCATGCGAAGCCCGTGATATCCGCTTGGCGGTCCATCGTATCAGCTTTCTCATCCATCGGGGATTAAGGAGGAGCTTGAGGAATACCACCAGTATGGCTGCCACGACTATCAGAAATACGACAAAAGACGAGAAAATCACCCCGGGAACATGCTCCGCGAACATGACGAAAACGAAAAGCACAACCAGCAGCGACGAAGCCAGTTCGGCAAGCGTGTCCACCGCGATGATGGCAGTCGCCTCCGAGCCGGTGAATTTCTTCTTCCTGAGTAGGTATATCTTTAGCGGTTCCCCGCCTATCTTTGCTATCGGCGTCAGCATGCTGATTGCCATTCCCGACATGCTTATCCTGAACGCTGAAAAAAAGCTTAGCCTCTCGTGCCTCCTCGATATGACTATCAGCCGGCATGCGAGCAAGCCGAGGATGACAAGCTGCAGCGCCAGCGCCAATGCCAGGTATTCCATGTTAGCGGAGGTGACGACATTCACAACCTCTGTAAGCCCGAAAAACGCCAGCACAACTGTGATGAGGACAATACCGACGGCGAACAGGAGGAATGTGAGCATATCTTCTCTCTTGTCCTGGATGTTATAAGAACTTTTGCGCAGTTCTTAACCTACTTTGCCAAAATCCGATGGATATTTAAAAACCACCCATAAAAACCACAAACCTTTAAATACTTTACGGCGTAAATTAATGGTTTGTAGACAGCAGCCGTAATGTTACCTCAAATAAGTAATAAATTACAAAAATTTGATGATTTGCCTTCTGCACGTCGTTCCATCAGCAAGATTGGCGTCGGGAAGGAATGTGATAACCATGTTCGAGAAATGCCCCGAGTGCGGTTCCAAGCACTTCTATAGAGACCCGGAAAAGGCGGAAAAAGTCTGCGCAAAGTGCGGGCTTGTCCTAGAAGAGAGCATGGTTGACACGGGGCAGGAATGGCGCGCTTTCGACCACGACCAGAAAGTGAAGCGCGCAAGAACGGGCGCGCCGCTCACCCACAAGCGTCACGACAAGGGGCTTACCACGGAAATCGGAAAAGGCACCACGGAGCTTTTCAAGGTGCCTGCAAAAAAGCGTTCACAATTCTTTAGAATTAGAAAATGGCAGAAAAGGCTGCTCACAAGCAAGGACAGGAACATGTCCTTTGCGCTGAGCGAGCTGCAGAGATTGATCAGCTTCCTGGGGCTTCCGAAAACGCTCCATGAAGAGGTTGCAAAGCTCTACGAAAAAGCTTTGCAGAAATCGCTTGTTAGAGGACGCTCAATCGAGTCGATAATTGCAGCTCTTGTATATTCATTGTCCCGCGAGTACGAAACGCCGAGAACGCTGACAGAAATCAGCCAGGCTTCCGGCATAGGAAAGCGCGAACTGGGCCGCACGTACCGTTACATTTCAAGAAAGCTGGATATACGCATCCTTCCGGCTCGTGCAGAGTCTTACATACCAAGATTCAGCTCAATGCTTAAGCTTAGCGATCGCACCCAGATGAGGGCTATCAAGATACTGAAGACGGCAAAGGAAAAAGATGTTATCAGTGGAAAGGGCCCTTGCGGATGCGCCGCCGCCGCAATTTACATTGCTTCCGTGCTCGAAGGCGAGCGCAAGACGCAGAGGGAAGTCGCGGACGTGGTGGGCGTTACGGAAGTCACAATCCGCAACCGCTACAAGGAAATGGCTGAAGCCCTCGACATAGAGGAAGAAGTGGAAAAGAAGGCAAAGGAAGAGGAAACAGTATAAGTGATATTATGCCCGTATCGCATCTTCACCGTGACATTGAAGGCAAGAGTTATTTTTCAGGCGTTTTGACAGCTGTTGCCAACAGGTATCGTCTTACGCGCGATTTTTTGGGGCAGTTTGGCGTACAGGCAAGTACAGGCTGGGTCGACATGGACCCTCATTACGTTGATGTTGCCGTTGACGGAAATCCTGTGGCAAGAATTGAATCGCATCACAACAGGGAAGATGTCGATGTTTATACTGATCACCCGAAAGCTGCCATATTTGAAGAGGAAGCCAAAAGGCGCGGATACAGGCCGGTTGATTGATTCTCACAGCAAGCTGGTTTTTTTCTTGTTTGTTTCCTTGTAGAACTATAAAGTTCCTTTATTTGAGAGATTTCCTGTTACTCAAGCACCCTGACGTCGTCTATTTCACCATCACCATCGTTGTCCATTCCCTCGACAATCATGTGGCTTCTCTTTTCTATAAGCTCGAAATGTTTGATGAAGCCGAGAACCGCCGCTTTGGTTCCGCTGTAGCGTTTGCCGGCAATCACCATGATGCTCTTTCCGTCGTTCCACGGGTTGTCTGTTTTTACAACGAACCCGCAGTCGTCTCCCCTGTACGTCCTCTTTTTCGATTGTATGTTCTTCCTGCTGTCGAACCTGACGGGAAGCTTCTCGTTTATCATCCTGGTTACCTTGTTGGTCACGGGTCCCCCGATTATTATCAGGTTGTTGCGGAGGTCGTCGGAGGTGGTATCCTTGTCCTCAATGACTGAATGCCCGGCTCTCGTAAGGAAGGTGCCGATGAACAGTGCAAGATCCACGGCGAAAGATACGTCCCTGCTCCTTGCCTTCTCCGGGCCGTGCGGGTCGGGAGAGCCGACAATTATTTTCGCGTCCAGCAGTCCGTTTTTCACGAACGGGTAAAATCCGTTTCCCGGCACGCGCCTTGCCCGCGCGAACTCCCCGAAGCGCACGACAAATGCCGGGCTCGAGATGCGGTATATCTTTGCCAGCGCCCCGCTCCGTTCCTCTTTCTTCGCCAGACTGATGAAGCCTTTCTTCTCGAGCTGCCTGATATGATAATAAACTTTCTGCTCGTCTGCGCGGAGCTCGCGGGCAATTTCCTTCGGGTATTTCTCATTTTCGGCAAGCAACTTCATTATCTTCAGCTGCAGTCCTGAGAAAAGCTGCTTCTCCTCCGCCTCCATTACAAGAGTCCCGTTTTCCTTTACTATGTGCATATGCAAACCTCTATGAAAATATTCATACTAGTAATACAAAAGTTTTAATACGGAGTCTTAAAGGTTTGAGGGTAAGGAGGTTGAATGAAAGCAGTAATACTTGCGGCCGGGCGTGGAACGCGCATGCTGCCGCTCACAGCCACGATGAGCAAGGGAATGATACCTGTGGCAAACCGCCCGCTGCTCGAATGGACGTGCTCTTTCCTGGACTTTTGTGAGGAGATAGTTCTTGTCGTGAGCGAAAGCCAGCGCGACATAATAGCCGGCTTCATCAACAACCCGAAAGTGCGCCTCGTATTTCAGGAACAGCCGCTGGGCACGGGCAATGCGCTTCTGTGCGCGGAAGGATTGGTAAAAGGAAAATTTCTCATGATTTATGGGGACGACATCTATGGCGAAGATGATATAAAGTCCGTTTCAGAAATGGACGCGCCTGTGATGAGTTCCTTCGTGTCGGAAAATCCGAAGGCTTACGGCGTGCTGGAGGTTGAGAACGGGCTTGTGAGAAGCCTCGAGGAGAAGCCTGAGAAGCCGAAATCAAATCTGGTGAATTGCGGGCTTTACCTGCTCGACGGCTCGATATTTGGCATACTGAAAAATCTTGAGAAGTCGCCGCGCGGCGAATACGAGCTTACCGACGCGCTCAAGCTCCTGATAGGCCAAGGGAAAGTGCGCAATCATACGCTGAAAACGTGGGTACCCCTTACTTATCCGTGGAACATACTTGACGCGAACATCCACATGCTCGACATGTACGGCTCCAGGATTGACAAGTCTGTTGAGCTAAGGCCCGGCGCCGTCATAGAGGATCCCGTGAGCATTGCAGAAGGCAGCGTCATAGGCCCGAACTGTTACGTCAGGAAATATTCTTCCATCGGAAAAAACTGCAAGATCGGCCAGGCGGTTGAAACCAAGAATTCCATAATAATGGATAACTCGTTCGTCTCGCATCTTGCATATGTCGGTGATTCAATCATCGGCAGGAACTGCAACGTGGGCGGCGGCACGCTCTTTGCAAACCTGAGGCTCGACGACAAGAACGTCAAGATGGAAGTGAACGGAATGCGTGTAGACAGCGGACGCCGCAAATTGGGCGCGGTCGTCGGCGACAACGTGAAGCTCGGTGCGCGCGTGACTATAATGCCGGGCAAGCGCATCTGGCCGGACATACTCGTGCCCGCATGCCACACGGTTGAAGAGGACATCAAGAGTGAGATACCGCTGAGCAGTTTCAGGAATCATGAAACGCGTCAGTCAGAAAGGAAGAGTGAATGAAATGGAGATAAAAATCAGGCACGCGAAAGAGTCTGACTTGGAAAACATAGTGAAGATGAACAAATCCCTTTTTGAAGAGGATTCAGAATTTGACAAAACCCTGAACATGGACTGGCCGGACAGCAAAGGGAAAGATTATTTTTTAAAAGTAATAGAAAGGCCTGAAGGCTGCATGCTGATAGCGGAAATCGAAGGCAAAGTTATAGGTTATCTGGAGGGTAGGGTAAGAAACACGTTTTCATACCGCACAAAGGTGAAAATGGCTGAGCTCGAAAATATGCTGGTGAAAAAACCCTTCAGAAACAGGGGCGTAGGCAAATCCCTTGTAAGGGAGTTTGTGATTTGGTGCAAAAGCAAAAGCGTGAGGCGTATAGCCGTTACCGCATCTGAAAAGAACGTATCGGCGATAAAGTTTTATGAGTCTGTGGGATTTTTCAAATACAGCCTTATGCTTGAAATGGAAATGGTGGAATAACTATGTGCGGAATAATCGGAATGGCATCCAAACACGAATTCGGGAGCAACGACATAATCAAAATGCTCAAGCGCCTGGAATACCGCGGCTACGATTCATTCGGAATAGTAACCGACAAGGGCATGATGGAGAAGGAAGTTGGCGAGATAAAGCCTGTCAAGGAAAACAGATGTTCAATGGCTTTGGCGCACTGCCGCTGGGCGACTCATGGCGGCGTAACTCGCGAGAATGCACATCCGCACACCGACTGCACAGGTAATATTTTTCTCGTTCATAATGGAATCATTAGTAATTATCAGGAACTGAAAAATAAATTGGTCGGACATAAATTTACCAGCGAGACCGATACCGAAGTGATAGCTCATTTCTTTGAGGAATCCCTGAAAACCAATGACATCAAATCGTCTGTTCTTGAATTTTTCCGGATAGCACAGGGCGAATTTGCCATAGTTATGATGTTAAAGGGGGACAAAAACTTGTACGCACTGAAACGGGGCTCTCCCCTGTCCCTCGGGCTGCTTGACGATGGGAATGTGCTTGCCAGCGACATTTATGCTTTCTCGGATAAAACAGAGAAGGCTATTTTCTTCAATGAGGATGAATTTGCAATAATGAATAAAGACGGTTATGAATTCTACAAATTCCTGGATAACATGCTGAAGCCTGTTAGCAAGGAAATAACAGTTGTGAAATGGTCCGGAACTGAAGAAAAGAATCATTTTGACCATTATATGATAAAAGAAATAAATGAGGAGCCTGAGGTGGCAGAAAGACTGATTAATTCATTAAGGACAGAGCAGAAGCCGGGCCTGGAAAAGCTCAAAGAACTTATACAGGGCGCAAAAAGAATTGTATTCGTGGCTAGCGGCTCGTCTTATCACGCAGCACTGCTCGGGGTCTATTTTCTCAACAAGGCAGGCGTAGAAGCGCATGCCGTAATAGCCAGCGAGTTTAGGAACTTCTATCTTGTCGATGATAAAACGCTTCTTATAGCGGTCAGCCAGAGCGGCGAAACAATGGATGTCATCGAGGCGCTGCACGGGATGAAAGCCAAAGGCGCAAAAATAGCTTCGCTGGTGAATGTTCCTTATTCCACTATACAAAGAATGAGCAACGTTTCCATAAATATCGAAGCGGGTCAGGAAATATGCGTGGCGGCAACCAAATCCTTTGTGAATCAGGTGGTGGCTCTTACATACCTGGCTTCGGTTTTTGGTTATGAGAAAGATTTCTCAAAAATACCAGATGAAATAAGGGATGTTTTTAGCCAGGAGGGGAAAATAAAACAGCTTGCAAAGTCGCTGAAAGGCGAGAAGGACATCTACATCATAGGACGCGGTTATCTTTATCCCGTGGCAAGAGAAATAGCCCTCAAGATAAAAGAAATTTCTTACATACACGCGGAAGGGATGATGGGCGGCGAGCTGAAGCATGGAACCTTGGCTTTAATAGAAGAAGGCACGCCTGTGATAGCGCTGATAGACAATAAGCCGGAGATAATCTCAAACGTCATGGAAATAAAGGCAAGGGGCGGAAGAATAATTGCAGTCACGAACCGGGATGACGAGCGTTTTCAGGAGTCAATCAGGATATCGGCGCACAACAAGTTTCCGTTTTCAATAGAAGCTTCAATAGCGGGGCAGCTGCTTACTTATTACATAGCAAAAGAAAAAGGTCTGCCGATTGACAAAGTTAGGAACCTGGCGAAATCAGTCACGGTGAAGTGATTATGATGCAATGGCAGTGCATGACATGCGCGAACAAGATAGAAGCGGAGGAAGCCCCGGAAGAATGCCCGCGCTGCAAATCACAGATGTCATTCTCGCAGGTCAGGGACTGGCGGTTTTTTTAAATTGAATCAAGTTTATCAATGAAGCTCTTCGGGTACTTGTGCGTAAGAAGCTTCTTTGCCTCTTTCGCCGGCGTCCATTTGTATTCAGTGCTTTCCTCGTTGAGTATGATTTTCTGGTTTGGTTTCTTCAGCATGCACCGAAAAACAAAAAGTATCAGTCCGTCATTGTGCGGCGGTATCTTGATGTTCGAAACAAACGAGTCGAAGTGTCTTTCGACTTTTATTTCCCTGGTTCCGATTTCTTCTTCGACTTCTCTTAGGAGAGTGTCCTCCACAGTATGACCTTCCTGGATGCGTCCGCCAGGTATATCCCAGTAGTAAAGATTCTTGTTCTTATCCTTGAAGTGGGACGTGTCAACGCGGAGCAGCATTATTTCGTTCTTGTTGTTGGTGATAAGCGCCTTCACGCCGAGCTGGAATTTCTGTTCGTTCATATTATTTTCGTCCCCGCTGCAAATTATATATCTTCTCGATCTCTTTCAGCGCCGTGCAGTCCTCTGGAGACTTGTCCGACCTGAAATTCAGCAATCTTGGAAATCGCATAGCGTATCCAGATTCATATTTAGGCGACTTCTGGAGCTCTTCATATCCTATCTCCAGCACAACCTGAGGCTTTACTGTGACAACTTTTCCCTCCTCGCTTATGATTAAAGGTTTCAAAGTTTTTGTCAATTCTTCAAGCTGCTCCTCCGTGAAGCCGCTGGCCATCCTGCCTGTGCTCACCAATTTTTCCTTATCGCGCGCGGCGAGGATAACAGATGAAAACCACTTTGCCTTGCGTCCCTCGCCCCATTCGGCACCGACCACCACAAGATCAAGCGGGTCCAATATAGATTTGACTTTCAGCCAATAACCGACGCGCTTCCCGGGCTGGTAGGGAGCATCCAGATTCTTCACAATAACGCCTTCCTGTCCTGCTGCAAGGGATTTCTTGTAGAATTTATCTGCTTTCTCGAAATCTTCCGTTTCCAGATGTTCAGCAAGCCTGAATGATTTGTTTTCTGATATTATTTTATTCAGCTGATTCCATCGCTCCCGAAAAGTCTCATTTAGATAAGAAACGCCGTCCAGGTAAAGAAGGTCAAAAAGGTTCACCTGCACCGGTATCTCTTTTACCGTTCTTTCAATGTCATGCTTCCTCTGTATCCTCCGCGAAAGCGTCTGGAACGGCTGCGGGCGTCCCGCCTTTATTGCCAGCGCCTCGCCCTCGATTATGCATTGCCTTGCCGTGACGCCTTCCTTGACCATTGCAACTATGTCAGGGAACTGCCTGGTGACATTTTCCATGCGGCGCGAGAAAACTTTTACATCGTTCCCGTTCTTATGGCATTGTATGCGGAATCCGTCGTACTTGGTTTCTATTGCAACCTTTTCGAATTTCTCCATTGCTTCCTTGAGGTCAGCCGCCCTGTCCGCCAGCATGACGCGCAGCGGGATTCCAACCTGCATCTCCGCCTTTAACTTGTCCTTTTTTGCCATCTCCGCAACTTTTCCGAAATCGCCGAGTATGTCGTGTATCCTGTCTATCTCCTTTGCGTCCTGGCTGAATGCCTTTGCAATCGCGTCGCGAACAATTCCGGCGGCGACGCCTATCCTCATCTGCCCGAGGGCGGTGCGGACAATATACCTGGCTTCCTTCGGCCCGGCGGCTGAAAGCAGCTCGGCTATCAGTCCTATCTTTTTGTCCTGGCTGCCCTGTCCTGTAATTGTTGGCAGTTTGCGGAGGTTGTCAAAAACGTGATCTATTGTAAGCTCTCGCCTGGCGAGGGAATTTTGTTTCCTTTTCTCCATCAATTTTTCTGCAGCCAGCCCGAGGTCGCCCGTCGTCTTGAATTTTTCCACGACTTCGCTGTTCGATGCTCCAGTGACGCGCTCGATGACTTTCTTGATCATCCCGACAGCTATGCCAAGTTCCTGCTCGCCGCGCGGGAACACGGTGCCCATGGAAAGCACGACAGCCTTGTAGAGCTCGGTGTCGGCGCACTTTTTATAGAACTCGGCAAGAATATCCCTTTTTTCGAGCTTCTTGGTTGTGCCGTCCAGCTGCTCATAAAGCTCGGCGAGCCGCAGGAATTTCATGAATAGAATTTGATTACAATATTTTTATAGTGAACCCACAAAAGATTTTCGCGCAAGTGGGTTCACATATACAAGGAGAATCGAAAATTCTCCTGTATAAGCCGTATTTAAGATTTGATTTTATAGTGGGAATATGGCAGAAACCCCGGTAAAGATTTTCATAGAAAAGGACCGTCTGGAAAGTGACTGTTCTCTTCTTGCCAGGCAAATGGTTGACAGCGGCTACAGGCCTGACGTAATTGTCGGCGTCTGGCGCGGAGGCGCCCATGCTGCCGCATATGTCACAGGCGCGCTCAAGCGTCTTGGTGCTCCGCACGAACACTTTCCTGCAACAGGCAAATCGTATAGCGGCATGGCGAACAGGTCTCACATGATAAGAGTTTATAATATGGAAGAGCTGTCAAGATATGTCAGAGCGCACGGCATGGGGCATGTTTGTTTCATTGATGACGTCATAGACAGCAGCGTAACGGGTCATGCGCTGGTTAGCGTCGCGGAAAACGGTCTTAGAAGAGCAGACGCTGAAAGGGCTTTCGTTGTAGAAGACGGCAAGACAAGGGAGATTAGCGTTGGAAAAGCGGCGGCCCTCGGCCCTGAAAACTATGTTCATTACCGTTTTGGCATGCATGCGAACGGGACATCGTATGATTTGCAGGTTCCGATGATGTCTGACATAGCGCCTCTTGATACGGATGTTTGCGTAGCCGCACCGTACCAAAAGCCGTACGCGAACCTTACAGGCATGAAGCCGAGATTCTTCGTGTCGGATTATGACAGGATTGACGGAAGGGACGTATGGCTTAACTTCCCGTATGAACTCGAGGCTGACGATATCACGGATCAAGAGCTTTTTGAGCAAAGGCCGAACGTCGCCAGGATCCTTCTCCAGTAGCGGGCACCTAACCTTTTTAAAACTTCTGGCTCAAGTAAGGTTGATAATATCTGAAAGCAGTTCTTCAAGATCCCCAGTTCTTTGGGGTGAAATCTAGACCTTTCTTGCAAGAAAGGGATCGATATGGCAGTTAAAAAAACGTGGTACGAAATAGTGGCGCCGGAGATGTTCGGGGGCAAGCCTATCGGCGAGACCCTTGCTGCGGACAGCCGCCAGCTTGTCGGAAGGAAGATGGATGTCAGCCTCATGGACATCTCGAATAGTTACTCGAAGTTCTTTGTCAAGGTGCGCCTGCAGATCGACAAGATTGACGGCAACAGGGCGCACACCAGGCTCGTCGGCCACGACGTGCTCCGCGAGCGCATCTACCGCATGGTTCAGCGCCATGGCCGCCGCGTGGACGCAATCCAGGACGTGGTTACCAAGGACGGCGTGCATGTGCGTGTAAAGACGGTTTTCATGCTCATCAAGCGCGTCGGCAGTTCGACGAAAGACGCCACAAGAAAGCTCACAAGGGAGCTTATTGAAGAAGCTGCAGCCAAGTCGACTTTTGAGGAATTTGTAAATGCCATAATTTCAGGCGACCTGCAGCACAAGCTCAGGAAAGACGCAAGCAAGGTCTATCCCATCGGAAGCATAGAAATCCGGAGAACGGAGATTATTGAGAAGGTTGCAGCCGCGTAAGAATCAGGTCCCTGTTCAGTTTCTGCCGTTCGGCCTCCGTCTGCTTTCAGAGGCAACAGCGTCAAATTCTTTCTGGAGTCTGTTCCCAGTCTCCGAATTCGTGTCGGCTTCTTCGTCAGGGAAGCCGCGGCCTGACATGCCTAAAACTACCGCGTCGATAAATTTCCTATAATCGCGTCCGCCGGGGTATCTTACGTACACCGACCTTAATGGTATCCTTCCTGCCGGTGTTCTCCCCAATCTTATGAATCCATCTACGTGTCCGTCGCAGCCGACATCAAAATAAGATGCGTCTTCGTTTCGCCCGGTTCCGTGAACAACATATGATTCCACAATGCATTCGTTGGACGAGTCTAGTCCAAAAGACTCCAGAAAATCGGGGGAAATGTTCTTTATCTCCATCCTGTTATGCTCAATCAATTTTCCGCTGAATTGTGAGCTAGAATAACATCCGGCGGCAAAAAGCGCGGATGCCGTTGCAAGCATCCTTAGATATCTCATTTATCTCTGCTCCACGCGCGCGTTGACAGCGGCGGATATCCACAAAGCGCCGGCGAACAGTATGAAGAGGAAGGCAATCACTACGGACAGCGCAAAAGACGCGTTCGTGGTGCCCTCAACCCACTGCAAATTCCCGGCGATAAGCGTGCCCAAAAAGAATGATATCGCCCCGAGTATCCAGAGCCCGTGAACGTGAAATTCCAATCCCATTTTTATCTCCACCATTTTCCTTTCGGTTCTTGGCCAAAATAATCCGTGACTATGGATCCTGCAATTGTTTTAACAGTTTCCGGCGCCCTTGAAATATCTTCAAGCGGCATAGGCTTTTGAATTAAAGGTATCAAATAACCGTCTATGCTTCCGTCTGCTTTCATATCAACAAAAATAATGTCGCCTTCATATCTTGCAGGCCTTTCTTTGGCAGGTCGCCTGTCGATGAACTCCACATACTTATTCCCGCCTTCAATGGCAGAGGTCGTTCCTGTGCGCCTTGTTATATGCCCTTCCGGGACCGATATGCAAGCGGCAGCCGCAAACGACGCTGCAATTATCAATTTTCTATAGTGCATTGTTAAGCGCCTCTTGAGTGTTCTGCAACTGCCTTGTAGATTTCATCGGGACGCGCATGGCATCCGAATGCAATTCCCGTAGGAGCGCCATTGTAGTGCAAGACATCGCCGTTTCTTCCGTCAGGAAGAAGGGCATATCCTTCGAATATCTGCGTCATGCCGTCGCTAAGCGCAAAAGTAAGCGGGCTGGCATGCGATATACTGCCGACATCTGCAGACATAGTTATCACTTGAAAGTAAAAGCTTTAAAGCATTTCCTCCAGGCTAAGAATTAGCTATTTCTTCTTCCTGGATGCAGGCGATTTTGCCTTTTTCGGCGACGGCTCAATCATCGGGCGCAAGTCCTGCACAAAACGGCGGACGTATTCCCGCGTCATCTCTATATCACGTTGAGGTATCTCGTTTATTTTGTCCTCGTCCAGCATCTTTCTCATGGTTATTACGCGCTTGAACACGTCATTGAAGTAGGGGTCCACGCGCTTCGTGTCTATCAGCTGCTCCTTGATTGCCCCCGGCAAATCTTTCGGGTCTGGCGGGAGCTTGTCTATCTTCTTCAGCGCCGCGACTGCCGCTTTTATCATCACTTCATAGTTCTTGTGGACTATCGTCTCTTTTTTCTTCTTCTGCAGCTGCAGCAGAAGCTGTTCCATCCTCGAGACGTACTGCTTCGCTTTTTGTATGAACTCGTCCAGCTGCTGTCCTGAAATGTCTTTGGTCTCCTTGTGCTCCACCTGCTTCCTGAACTGTATGACTGCCTCAAGATCCTGGTGGTAATTGGCTTCGAGCAGGTTCGCGTCGACGAGGTGCTCCTTGACGTCCAGCGGCGTATGTTTTGGCGACGGCGGGTTGAGTCCCATGTACATGAGCACCGCCTGCGAGCTGTTGAGCATTGAATAGTATAAGTCCTCTGCAACCATGTAGAGCTTTGCCGTCTCCACGCGGTTGATTTTCTGCGGCGCGGTTTCCATGAATTTTTCCACAGCTTCAAGCGTGGTCGGTATTTTCCCGAGCTCGAGCAGCTTGCGCACGGGTATGAAGAAGCCGGTGTCGTAGAGAGCCCAGCCGTCGCGGACTATCGTGAAAAGCAAAGGGTGTCCTATCCTCGCCATGTCCCAGAACTCCGAGAGCATCCATGCGGGCTGCACAGTCATGTTCTCTGAAATCCGCTTTGCGATGTCGTAGAGCCTGTCGTCAAACTCGTCCTTCATTTCAGGCGTGAACCGCGCGGTTACGTCGTCTATCACGACAAGCATGTCTATGTCGGATTTTTCATGGAAATCCTGCCTTGTGAAAGAGCCAAAAATAACTATAGCCTTGACGATGTCCTTGTACTTCTTCAGAACTTCTTCCTTGAACTTATTGGCGAGGGCAAGCTGCTTTTTGCGGAACGCTTCCTGCTTTGCCTGCAGCTTCTTGTCAACGGGCGCGCCTGGCTGCTGTTTTGCCTGGGGTTTTGCCGGTTTTTGTTTTGCCATCAAATATCAACTGCAATTCAATTGAAACGCTACTGTATTAAAGCTTTTTAGGCACAACCCTTCCATTCCCGATTCTCATGTACCTCATTGCGTCAATCATGCCGCCGGCCATGTCATCCGCCGTCTGAAGGCGGCGGTTTTCGGAAGAATTCAATATAAATTACCTGAACTTCCGCTTCTCCCATTCCTGCGCCTTGTTCTTTTCGACAGCTGCCTTGCTGAGGAACGTGTGCTTCTCCTCGGACACGCTCAGCAGCCCCTCGAGCGGGTCCCATGCATGCTCGCGTATGGCCACCATCTGCCGCGCCCATACGGGCTCGTTCCGCACCGATACCCCGTAGAATTCCGGCGGGAGCGCCTCGGGCTTGGCGTCTTTCTCCAGGTATGTGGCAATCTGACGCAGCGCCTGCACGCTGTCCTCGAACACCTCGTTCGGCAGCCTCCCCTGTCCGGTGCGCCCGCCGCCGCGCTCGAACATCATGTAGCCGCGCGTCCATCCCTTTTTGCGCATCCAGAAAAGCCACCTGTATATCTGCTCCTGCGCGATGCTGCCTCTGGCTATGGGTATGTGGGCTGTTCCGCCGTAAGGCACAGCCTGCCCCAGGTGAAATAAGAATATCATTTTTCCGAAATCGCCAGGAAGCTTGGGAAGCATGTCATCAGGGTCTATGCCCTGCGACACCATGTGCTCGAAGTCTATCGTCACGCGCACGTAAGGCGAGCCTATTTTCTTTATCGTAAAATAGAACTGCTGCGGGTCGAACAGCCTGTATAGCCCCTCGGCGCCTTCTCCGGACTCCGGGTTTTCAAGCAGAAGCATGAGCTTGTGCTTCTCGCACCATTCCTTGACGCTCATTCCATCCAGATGTTTTCTGTTGGCATCATTATCCTTGAGCGTCAGGTGTCCTTCTATGTATTTTGACGACACAGCCGCGCAGAAGGCCTGTTCGTCCTTGAAGTAAAGCGATTCTGGATCTTTGTTCCCGGCTATGTTCGACCAGAACGTGTCATGCGCAGCCTTCATGCAGTGAGCAATCACATGGTATGCGCCCCATTCCCCGTCGTCCAGCTGGTACTTCTCTGACTCGTCATCTCTCAAGTTCAGCCATGCATCGAATTCGAACTCTGGTGACTGAGCCTCTTCCCTTGCCTGCTGCAGAAGGCTGGGCACTATCTGATTTTTGTGGTACTCTTCACGTCTTTTTCTCTCCTCCGGTGTCCGTTGCCCTTCTGGAATCATTTCCATGTCCCTTCTCACTGCCTGCTCGATGAGCACCGGCGCTTGGGCGATCTTGGATTCTCGCAACGCTCTGTATTTTTCCTGGAATGTGCCACTCTGCGAAAGCGTCCGTGGCATGCGCTTCTTTACCTCGTCCCAGATTGCAGGATGGTCCTTCACTACGTTCTGCAACCCTCTTCCGTCATAGCCCACGACAGGATAGAAGTAACCCTGCGTCCGGTGCTGCGCCTCGGTAAAAGAAATGAACTGCTTGTTTGAGAAGTGGACATTTACATAAAGAAATCCCACCTCAGCGGCGAATTTCACCGTCTGGCAGAGCCTTCGGTGCGTCTGATCCCATATGCGCTTCTCCGCCGAGTCCAGCGCCATCAGCTCGCCTATCTCCCCGTGAAGTCCGACTTCGCCGATGCCAAGCTTGCTCTGGATGCGCCTTATTTGATTTCTTACGTCAGGCTCGGCGAACTCCGCTATCGTCTCTAGGTCTATCTGGACGAACCGGATTCCGCCCGTGGCGCCCAGCCCGCCGATTTTCTGCGCCAGGCCGAGCAGATTGGGGTCCTTGCCGATTCTCCAAAATCCTGTCGATATGCCCACGGTGTACAGCGGTTTTTTTTGTTCTTCTGACATACGGATCCTTTTCTTGGTAAGAAAAGTCTACGTCTCACCAAAAGAACTGGTGATCTTGTAAACTTTATCTTCAAATATTATTTTTCAGCGAACGCCAGTGAGCCTTAGTAATATTTTCTTTTTCCGTTGAGGCTTTTTCTTTCCTCAAAGAAAAAGGCTCAACCTTTCATCCCCATCTTGCCCTTGATGAAGTTGACTATCGGTGCGTAGCGCTCGCCTGCTATGCGCGCGAAGTATATCTTCGTGAGCCTGTCTGCGAAGTCGCGTTCGTAGGGCCCGTGGTTCTTGGCAAAAATGAACGGCATTTTGAATCTGTCGAGGAACTTGTCAAAAGCGCCCTCCTTGAACGCGTATTTCGGAATCTTGCCCCTTACGGGCTTGTGCATCCCGAGCAGTTTATTGACGTGCTGCTCCATCAGCTCCTGCTCCGCCTTCAGCTCGAGCAGTTTTGCAAAAAGCGCGTTCTCGCTCATGCAGAACATGTTTATGTCAAACACGCCGTCCTCGAGCTCGTCGCCTGTGGGCATCCTTATGTTCGTCTTGTCAAGCGTTATCTGGAAGAACGAGTAATAGGGCTTCTGGTGGGTGAACCATCCGTCGTTTTTCATTTTTTCCGCATGTTCGTTTACCCAGTCTTCCGTGATCCAGTCGTATTTGTTTATCAGTCCGTATCTCTCGTTGAATATTAGGTGCTTCATTGTCCAGTCGTCATTTGGTTTCAATTTCTTGAATTCCCTGAGCTTTGCAGTCTCCTCCGAGCCGCCCTTGTAGAGTTCCGGCACGAGGAAATCCTTCCAGACGTAAAGCACGATTTTCGACGATGATGTCGCCGTGCCGGCTGTGGTGACGAACGATGTCACGCCTCCCTTGCGCATGCCTTCCTGCGCCAGCCCCTCCTTGAGCAGCCTGTGGCGCGCTATGAACGGCTTCAGCCACTCCTTGTACTCCTCAACGGACTTCTTCCTTGCGTGGGTGAGGTCATTGATGGTGACGTACCTGTTCTTTATCTCGGGGCCGAACATGTTCTTCCATTCCTGGTAGAGCTTGTTCTTCGTTATCAGAACCACTGCTTCTGCGCGGGAGATGTCCAGCTTGTTTTTCACCTTGTCCGGGTCCATGTCGCCGTCGTCCATCCTCATGAAGTCGGTGATGAGCGTGGGCCAGCGGCTCACTATGCTCCTCATGGAAATCCCTTCGCCGGTGTGCATGTCCACCTGGTCTATGAAAACAGCCTTCAGTGAATGGTTGTCCGTCCGCTTTTCCCTTTCTTTTCTTTCGTCGTCGTCATTATCCTCATTGAGGCATATCTCGTCCATTTCCTCGTCAACATGGGAATGTTCCTTCCTCTCCCTGTCCTCAAGCTTCTTGTCCTTGATAAGTTCTTTCGGGGTCCTGTAGCCGAGGTAATGGAGGAACTCGTGGTACCTGCGCCTGTCGTGCATAAGGAGTTCCATGTCTGCCACGGATTGCGAGACGGAAACAAGCCCCTGCTTTATTCTCCCCTCGAGGTCCTCTTTTTGCTTCTGGGTCAGCTGGTAGTACTGGGCATGGACGGGAGAAACCTCCACCCATTCGTCCCTCTTCTGCACCTGATATTCCCATTTTCTGAGCTGGAAAACAAGGCTGTAATACATTCCGGAAACCGAGCCCGGAGGCCCGGTGAAGTCAAGCTGCTGGTGCGCCTCGAAAGGTCCCGCGGCTATCACATGTCCCAGCCACTTTCCCTTCGGCCCGCACATCTTGCCCAGATCCTTGTTGAGTATGTCGCCTTTTAGCGGGTGCCTGGATATGTCGTCGAGTATCCAGCTTCCCTTCTCTTTTTTCTCCTTTTTCTTTTTCACCGGTTTGAACATGTCTTTGAAAGCCATAATATCGCCATCGGTTCTGACATCTAATTTTTTGCCCTGTTCCTGTAGAACTATATCCCCGCTCCCCATAAATAAAGTTTTCTCGGCTGAGCTTTTTCTTTGTAAAGAAAAATCTCAATCAAAAAGAAAATATTATAAGGTGGTTCGCTTTCGCGAACGCCAGTGAGCCAGAATTAATAATAAGTTCTTTCTTTCCGTTAAGGGTTTCTTTCTTCTGAAGAAAGAAAGGCTCAAGCGGGGTAGAAGAGCAGGAGGTAAGCCCCGATTATCAGGAGCACGATGCCTATGAAAACCCCGGCGTTTGACATCCCGCGGAGCTGGTAGTCGGGCTCGACGTCCGGGAACCCGATTATGAGGAAGAGCCCTATGCCCGCCAGTATGAGCCCGGCGAGCTTCGCCAGCAGTATCCAGAGCGTGACGTGCGTCAATATTATCCAGCCGCCGCCGATTATGGCAGCCACCCCTACCAGCAGCACGACAATCAGCTGCTTGTCGTTGACATCCTCGTTGATGGAGAACAGTATAGCAATGATTCCGAAAGCTATCAGCACCGCCGCTAGTATTATCTCAAGTACCATGATAATTATTGCCTTTATCCGCTATTTATTGTTTAGGTAAATAATAGTCCCGAAGTTCCCCTGTTTCAGCGCATGTAAAAAAGAACGTTCGTCATCCTCCCTTGCAAAACCAATATATAGCATAGCTGCAAGTATATCTTAGAAGGTGTAGAAGATGGTATGGGCAAGAACAAAGCTCCTGATATGGGATTACATATTCGAACCTATCAAGGACCTGAGGATTTCCTACATAGGCCCGAAGCCGGAGCAGTTCTACAAGAAGCTCAACGAGCTCATGCGCACCGTGTTCAACGTTCCCGACGCGTACGTCCAGGAGAAAAACTACCTCTGGGAGAAGACAAAAGACGGGGAAAAGTTCGAGATTGACTGGGAAGTCAACAAGGTGCTGGACACTTATTCTTACATAGTCTGCGAAATCTCATTGAAGGGTTTCAGCGCCGGCGGAGAAGGAAAAGCTGTCATACGCCTCAAGCCGCGCCTGATAACGGAATACCCCCAGGACACCATCTGGCAGCAGAACATAATGTATGAGATGTTCCGCCGCTTCTGGCACAACATGTTCTACCAGCAGCAGAGAATGCAATATCTGAATCTCGGCAAGGAGCTGCTGACATCCATGGAGTCCAGCGTCAAGCACTTCGGCGAAACCCTTAGAAACGGCGGCGCATCATAATCGCGCAATCACGCGACAGGGCGCGCCGTCTGCATCCCTTATCTTTAGCGGCAGAACAAAGCACTCGAAACGCCTTCCAATTAGCCGCCCCAGATTTACAAGATTCTCGACGATCAGTATGTCATTTCTGAAAAGCATTTTGTGCACGTCGTAAGGAGCCTTGTCCGGCGTCCACGAATCCAAACCCACGATTTTTGCCTTCTTCTCAACCAGTTTCCCGGCGGTGGCGGAGGTGATTACGGGACCGCCCTCAAAGTAGTCGCCGGAGACGTTGTCAGAATAGCCCGTAAAGAAGAACACAATGTCGCCTTCCTTCACAGCTTCCAGATTGCTGTCGATTTCGTCCTGTCCGCGCGCGTCAATAACAACAGCTTCTCCGATGAATCTCTCCGGAGGGAAATCAGTCAGCTTCTTCCCGTCGGGGAGCATGTGGAACGGCGCGTCGATGTGCGTGCCGAAGTGGCTGTTGAATGTGAGCCGCTTCTCGTTCCAGCCGTTCTCTTCAATGGTTGCAGCCTGTCTTATATCGGGCTTCGGGTCGCCAGGAAAAACAGGCGTGCGTTCGTCGATTTCCATCGTCAGGTCTATTATCATATTTTTCCTGATTACCACGAATTTTATAAATAGGCAGGAAACAGAATAATGTTATATGGGCGACCTCAAGATTATAGACGACCTGATGGCTCCGTCTGACAGGCTGAAGGTGGTTTACAGGGGCTCGAATCCTGCCGCCATCATGGGAATGGTGCCGGACATGATAAAGACCATCATGAAGATTCCCGGGAAAGACCTGCTCGAAACGGACATCCGGTGGGACATCACTGACGGAGGCTTTTACGGCGTCTGGATGGGGAAGCGCACAGAGGACCAGTGGTCAAGAACGCTCATCCGAGTGATCGTGCAGGGAGTCCAGAACAAGGACGGGACCGGCAACTTCTCAATAGAGATAAAGGGCACGCTGGAGACCGGCTACACGTTTGCTAATTTCATACAGCGCAGCTTCTGGTGGTTCTACAACCATGGGTTCTATTACAAGCAGCGGCGCGGCTATCTCGAGAACGGCAAGGACGACATCATGGACATGAAGGAATTTGTTCAGGAAAAGTTCAAGATAGGTCACGAAGAAGACTAATACCAATCCCTTTCTTTCGGAAACTCGAGGAAAGCGGAGCTTTCCTGAGTCGCCAGAAACCTTTGGTTTCTTACGAGAAAGGTCTAGGTCTTACCCCAAAGAAACTTATTAGTTATTCTGGCTCACTGGCGTTCGCGATGCTTAGGCATTTCCCATGATTTTATTTCAATACGCACAAACCGCAAATTAACTGGAAAACACAAATAAATACTAAGAAGAACGAATCTATACCAGAGATCAATATGTTTGACAGGCTAAAGAACAGGCTTCACAGGAAAGACTACGACGACGCTGAGGATATACGCTCCAGCGTGCTCGGCGATTTCCGGATGCCGCAGGAACCCGAGCCGGATTTCCCGCGCCCCAACAGGAAGGTTGAGGTGCCGGCATGGGACGACCCGACATCTCCGCAGCAGTTCGACAACCCGGCAGGCTTTGGCAGTATAGACATGAGGCAGCCTGCGCAAATGCAAAGCGAACGCGGTTCGCGCGATTATGACATAATGGACCGGCTCAGTCTCATAGAAAGCCAGCTGTCAGCCATACGCAGCCAGACAGAAACCATCAACGAACGGCTGAAGAACATGGAACGCTCCATGGGGCGGAGATACTAGATTATTCGAACACAAAGCTGACTTTCTTGTTGAGGATTTTTCCGACGACACCGGCAAGCGGCTGCACGTTCCTGACGTATCGGCGCTCCACGCGCACCTTGAATGATTCGCCGCTTGTATTCTCTTTTGACGCTTTCTGGTTTGAGTATACCTTATTGATGCCGAGAACAGGCGCTCCGATAAGCTTCTCTATTATGTGCTTCTCGGTGCCCGTCGCTTTCTCCATCAGCTTTATCGGCTTGCCGAGCGCCTCTGAAAGCTTGCGGATATTCTTTCCGCCGGGTCCTATGAACTCCTTCGTGTGCTTGGTGTCGACTATCAAGAAAAGCCGCCCGTTTTCCTCGAAAGCCTCGATAAAATCCGATTTCTGATTTATTTCATGAAGAGCCCTTGACAGCGCAATGTCCGTCTTAGTAATCATGCCCTCGTCGAGCTTCCGGCTGCAGCCGCTGCATAGCAAATCGCTGGACAGGCACACCTTGCATATCTTCATGCTCAAGGTTTTTGCCTGAACTTTATTAAACCTTTCCATTCTATTGTGTCTTATGCTAATCGGCCTCGTAGGAAAATCCAACACGGGCAAATCCACTTTCTTCAGCGCCGCAACCCTGGTGGACGCAGAGATTAGCAATCGCATCTTCACAACCATAGAGCCGAACAAGGGCGTCACTTATGTACGCGCGCCGTGTCCGTGCGGCGGAAACAAATGCAATCCGCAGAACTCGAAATGCGTAGAAGGAATTCGTTTTGTCCCGGTGAAAATGGTTGACATTGCGGGACTTGTGCCCGGAGCGCATGAAGGCAAGGGGCTGGGAAACAAGTTCCTCTCCGACATAATGGAGGCGAACGCGCTCATTCATGTTGTCGACATCAGCGGCTCAACTGACGAAAGCGGCAATCCAATTGCGGCCGGAAGCCGGGACCCCAAGGATGACATAAAATTCCTGGAGGAAGAGATCGACTACTGGATTCTCGGGATACTGAAGCGGAACCTGTCGACGCTGTCGAAGAGGATGGAAGCAACGAAGGAGAAATTCACGGAAGTGGTGAACAAGCAATTGGCAGGCTTGGGAATAAAGTTGCCGGAAGTGGAACATGCCGTGAACGCAACAGGCGTACACGCCGGTTCCGATGATTATGATCTCCTAAAGTTCATAGCGGTTTTGCGTGAAAAATCCAAGCCGATAATACTTGCAGCCAACAAGGCGGATATCAGCGGAAGCGGGGAGAATCTGGAACGTCTTCAGGATCTCGGCTACGAGCTGTTTCCGTGCTCGGCTGAATTCGAGCTTGCCCTTCGGCGCGCGGCTGAGAGGGGCATAATCGAGTATAATCCGGGCAGCGCGAGCTTTAGGATTATGAAGGAAATAGACGCGCAGCATCGCAAGGCTCTTGAGCATATTCAGTCTTTCCTGGACTCGCAGGGCTCTACGGGCGTCCAGAAAATAATAGATCACATAGTCTTCGAAGTGCTGAAGATGATTGTCGTTTACCCGGTGGAGAACGAGCACAAGCTGAGCGACTCAAAGGGCAACGTGCTCCCGCACGCTCTCTTGATGCGCCAGGGCTCGACGGCGCTGGACTTGGCTTTTTCAGTTCACGAGGACATAGGGAAGAAGTTCGTTGCAGCAGTCGACGCAAGAACGGGAAAGCAGCTCTCGGGAAGCTATCAGCTGAAGAGCGGCGATGTTATTTCTATACGGGCTGGTCGATAGATTCTGTGCCTTCCGGCAGATGAAAATTGCTGTCAAGCTCCTGCAACATTTCCGCGATGGATACCAGCTCCGGCGGCTTGATTCCCAGAATTCTTAGGTAAATTCCGATATCGTGCAGATATTTGAGGCGGTAATGTTCCTTTACAGGGCGTCTTCTATTTTTGCTTGCGTTAGTAATGTATCCGGCTGTTGTTGGATAAGGCACGAGTCCATGCTCGTATTTCGTTATTATTGAAGACGCATAATTATGTGTTGTATTAATTGCCCTCGCGAAAGCTTCGGAGATCTCCTGTCTATTTATTCCAAGCTCTTCTAGATACTTCCGTCGCTTCTTAAGAATGTAGCTGATCTGACTTTTTATCTCCTCTCGCCTTTCTCTGTCAGCCATTCAACCACCTGAAAGATGTAGAATCTTAAAAGTTCTCAATCAACAAAAGCGCCGGCAACAAGCAGGGGAAAAGCGATAGTAGCGTCGCACTGCACTTTCACCGTATCTGCGTCCGCTGCTGTTTTTCCCCAGCTCTTTGCTTCTTCCGGAAGTGCGCCAGAATCGCTTCCGTCCCCTTCCATGGCGGTGTTTATGTATATCGTGTATTTTGTGCCCTCCCTCATCATGTTCGCGTTCATGATGTGGTGCTTCGGCAGCGAGCCCCCGAGAATGATTGCTCCTGTTTCTTTTGCATCCAGCACTATGTCTTCCAGCTTCACAACGTCGTCGGTGACGTCCAGCTTGAACTCGGGATGCTCCGATTTGAAGAAGAATATCATGTCGCCCATCGAGCCGTCTGTTATGCCGGGACAAAAAACCGGGATGTTGTTCTTTGCCGCCCAGTGCAGCACGCTGGTTTCGTCTGCCAGCTCTCCAAGCCGCCTGCATATCTCGCTTGGCGTGGCTATCTTCCCCGTTTCTTTCTGTTCGGTGAAGAGTTGGTGAAGCAGCGGGGTGAACACCTTCTCGAATTCAATATACCTGTCGTTCGGAACCAGTATGTTTCCTATTCTGTTTACGCCGCGCTCGCGGAGCTTTGCGCCGTCAAGCCTGAAATCGCCGAGCACGAAAGGCTTGAGCGTCTTGATTATGTCCTCCTCGACTCCGCCGGCAGTTGTCACAAGAACATGCACCATTTTGTTCTTCACCAGATGCAGGATGGGTTCGCGCACGCCGGAGGATATCATGTTCGACGTGAAGCCGAGGAATATGGTTACGCCGTCTTTTCTCATTTTTTTTGCTATGTCTATCGCTTTTCCCAGGTGTGACGCCTGGAATCCTGTGCTCTTCAGGGATTCAATGAAATCCTTCATGTCTAAGCCGTCGGCAAAGCTGTAGCCCCTGACGTGAATGCCTTCTACGTCCTCCGATTCCTTGAATATCTTGTCCCTTGCCTTGTCCCTGTTCATTGATAAGAATGGGAATGGCAAACTTCAAAAGCGCATCACATCTTCTTTGTATACCCACGGCTTTAGCCGTGGGTTTGTGAGAAGATGGGATCCCGAATGCGCCCCTAATGCATGCCGTCTAAAGACGGCAGTTTCAGGCGCATTCAAGATGAATTCTTTTTTAAGTTGCGTCCTCAAGTATTCTCATGTCCTGGAAAAATTTTGTTTCCGAGTGCGAGAAGCTTATCTTGCCGGTTGCGGGGCAAGCCGCTCTGGAAGTTCCGCCGAGAGAGGTTTCGGCAGACCTTGCATTCGCATGTTTCGAGCTTGCGAAGCAGCAGAAGCGCAGCCCTTTTGAAATCGCGAAGCAGCTTGAAGCGGAAATAGGGAAGGAAAAAAAGGCTCTGGTGAAAGAAGTCAAGGCATCGGGCCCGTATCTCAATTTCTATCTTGACTATGAAAAATTTACCCCGTCTGTGCTGAAGGAAATATTGTCGCAAAAATCGAAATACGGCTCCGGTAAGAAGAAAAAGGAGACTATTGTGATAGAATTCCCGGGACCGAACACGAACAAGCCGCTTCATCTGGGACACATGAGGAACATGGTTCTCGGAACGTCGGTTTCAAACATAATGAGATTCCTCGGGTACAACGTGAAAAACGTTGACATAATAAACGACCGCGGCGTGCACATCTGCAAGTCGATGATGGCTTACAGGGAATTCGGAGGCGGGGAGCCTGACAAGAAGCCGGATCATTTCGTCGGCGACTTTTACGTGATGTTTGCAAAGCGTCTTGAAGGGCAGGAAGGGACGGAACAAAAGCTGCATGAGATGCTCGTGGACTGGGAAAACGGCAACAAGGAAGTTCGGGCCTTGTGGAAAAAGATGAACAAGTGGTGCGTATCGGGCATCCATGAAACTTACAAGCGTTTCGGCGTGCGTACCGACAAAACCTATTATGAGAGCCAGCACTATCTCAAGGGAAAGAAGATTGTGGTTGACGGGCTGAAAAAGCGCATCTTCACCAGAGAGCCTGACGAAAGCGTAATCATAGATCTCGGGGACCGCGGGCTCGGGAAGCGCGTCCTGCTGCGGGGCGACGGCACATCCGTCTACATAACACAGGACATGGCGCTTGCCGCCGAGCGGTTCAGGGATTTCATGATGGACAGGATGATATACGTGGTTGGCGAGGAACAGCGCGACCACTTCCGCGCATTGTTTGCAATACTGGAGATTCTGGGGTACAAGTTCGCGAAGAAATGCTATCATCTGTATTATGGCATGGTCAACCTGCCGGAAGGCAAGATGAAGAGCAGGGAAGGCACTGTGGTGGACGCCGACGACCTCATGGACGAGATGCAAAAGGTAGCCGCGGAGAAGCTCAGGGAGCGCGCCGTCGCGGAGCTGGACGTGGCAAAGCGCGCGGAAAAGATCGGGCTTGGCGCCATCAAGTACTTCATAGTCAAATTCGACCCGGGTCGTGCAATTACCTATGACCCCAAGGCGTCGATAGAATTCGAGGGCGATACCGGGCCGTACCTGCAGTACACTTACGCGCGGGCAAACTCGATTCTCGGGAAATCCGTGAAGGCTCCGAAAGCCGGGGCGCTTGGCGAGGAGAAAGAGTGCACGCTGGTGAAGAAGCTTTCGCAGTTCCCCCTGATATTGGAAAAATCAGCCGAAGAGTTCAAGCCCAACCTGCTCGCGAACTATCTTTTCGAGCTTGCCACGCTGTTCAACGACTTCTACCATTCCGTGAAAGTGGTCGGCAGCGAGAAGGAAGGCGAAAGACTCGCCCTGGTCGTGTCGGTGATGCAGGTGCTGGAGAACGGGCTCGGGCTGCTCGGCATAGATGTTTTGAAGGAGATGTAGATGGTCTGGAAAGGCTGGCTGATTGACAAGAGCCTAAGGAAAAAGGGCATTCTTGGGAAGTTCAACATTATTGACTCGTTCACTGAAAGGAACAAGGAAGGAGACAAAGTCAGAATCTGGAGGCTGAATGTTGTAGAAGTCGCTGACAAAGACATGAACAGGATTGTCAAGAATCTGGAGAAAATAATTAAGCTTGGTTACTATGTTCATTTCACTGACAGAAAGAATCTGATAATCATTTTCAGCGGAAGAAGTTTCAGGATAAAATTGAGAAAGGTGCTCAAGGAAACGAAGTTCGGGGCTGTGAAATTCAAGGCGGACCCGAAGTCGCTGAAAAACTGGAAAGCCGCCCTCGAATACGGAACGGAAAAAGGAAGGGTGGATCCCAGATACGTCATAAGTGTCGTCTAGATTTTCCTCGCGACTGCCACGTATTCATTCTCCCTGCCGTGTATGGTGAAATCGTGTAGTATGTCCATGCCGGAAAGCTTTTCGCGCAGCATTTCCTTTCGCTCCACGTAATTTCTGTCGTTGAAGAATATTGATATCATCGCTGTTCCGCCTTTCTTCAGAACCCGCTTGAAGTCGTCGCCGCGGATAAGGTGCATCGCGTCTATTGATATTACCGAATCGAAAGAGCCGTTTTTGAAGGGCAGGCTGCCGCCGTCCGCCAGCACGCGGGGAAATATGGCGACCTGGTTGTGCAGCATTTCACTGCTGTTATCCGCTCCTATGTAGCGTCCCTTGAACGTCTTCTCAAGGTATCCGAATCCGCAGCCTACGTCCAGTATGACTCCTGAGAAAACCTCGCCGAATAGCCCGCCCAGCTGCCTCTTCATCTCTTTGTATTTCTGCTCCTGAACCTGCTGCCACGAGCCGTAGATGCCGGGAGTGAACTCCATGCAGGTATTTCGTTGCGCGCTCTATTATCCGTTTCCGTCTTCGTAATGTTTTGAAATAACGGGAAAATTACGCGGTAGCTGCAAAATAATTTTAAAACCACTACTATTAAGTAAAAGCTATGAACGACGAGTTTCTCATACGCGTAGACGAGGAGCTGCCGAGCGACGAGCGCACGGCGGTGAAGGTAATTGAGACAAAAGTGGTTAGCGACGAGTACAGGGCGAAGCTGGAAAGCGTAATCGAGAAGCTTGAAAGTATATCGGCCATAAACAACGCCGATGTGCTCCGTGACATGAAGGACATACTTTCGGGCATGCTTGATTCCATAACAGCGATAAACAACAAGTACAGCTTTCTTTCTGAGATTATGCTGAAGATTGATGAGAAGACATCTCTTGACAGGCTTGCTGCCGGCATGGCAGACATATTTGCAGACATCCAGACTTCGCTTGCAGATATCAAGTCAAAAAGCATCGACCCACTCCTTGCGGACAGCGTGCTCAAGCTTGAGGAGAAGCTCAACGAGGTTTCGGTCATCAATGCCGAGCTCGGTGAGAAGGTGGAGGGTTTGTCTGCGGAATACAGAGAAGCGTTGGACAGTGCGGAGGAAAAGCTTGGTGATATTTCTGTGAGCAATGCGTCGCTGCTGGAAAAAGTCAGCGAACATCACGAAGCGCTTGGAAGCATAGAAGAGAAGCTGGGAGACCTTTCTGTCAGCAACGCGGCTGTGCTTGAAAAGATTGAGTATTTGTCGGAACTTGGCGAGCGCGTTGACGCGCTTTCAGACCGCGTCGAGGAGAAGATGGGCGAGGTTTCTTCGAATGTCTCGGGTCTCGGGGAGAAGATTTCTGATATTCACGAAATTTCACAGGTTGTGGAAAGCCTTAAGTCGTCCGTAGCCGGGCTTGAAAGCAGGTACGACGTTGCGGCAGACATGATGATTAAGCTTGATGAGAAACTGGGCGACAGCTCCGTCGAAATAATGGAAGTTGTCGACAAGATTGACGAGAAATCCGGAGCGCTTGGCGAGGCGCTCGCGGCCCTGGAGGAGAAGCTGAACAATGTTTCTGTGGCAAATTCCGAGCTTCTCGGCGGCATATCAGACTCGATAAGGAACATGGAAAGCCGTCATGACGCAATTTCTGACACTCTATCAAAGTTTGACGAGCGTCTTATGGAAATGTCTTCGTCCAGCGCGGACGCCCTTGCGCGCATTGACGAGAAGCTGGATGAAAAGCCGTACGACACAAGCGCAACCGACGACAAGATTGCCGGCGTGTATTCCGTAGTGGAAAACCTGAACGACAAGATAAACGATGCGCTTATCCAGGGAAGGGAACTTTCTGACAAGCTTGACCAGACACGGGGCGACGGAGACGTAACAAGCGTGATTAAGGATGAGATGGCGTCCTTGGAGAGAAAGTTATCGGGCATGGTAGAGTCCGTGGGAAATGACATGTTTGACAAGATGGACAAGAGGATTCATCTCTCCTCGGAGGAAACGCACAGGCTTCGCAGGGAACTTGAAGAAGTGAAGAAACAGTCGGAAGAGATACTGGCGGCAATAATTGCGCTCAAGCCCGCTGTGGCGAAGCCGCGCAAGACTCGCAAGAAGGCGCGTCGCGCAAAGCCGAGAAGAAAGCGAACGGCAAGAAGAAAATCAAGGCGTTCGCGCGCCCCAAGAGTCACGAACGAGACTCTTGACATACTCATAGTAAACACCCTGAATGCGGCGAGCATGAACATGACGCAATTGAGGGAAACAACGAAGATAAGCGAGAAAAAGCTGAGGGAGCGCTTGGACGTCCTGATGGCGCGCGGCGTCGTGGTGCGCGAGAAGCGCGGGCGTTACATTTTCTACGTATCGCAGGCAGAGCAGCCGATGCCAACCGGTTAAAGTCAGGCAGCTCTATTTATATAATCTGAATCTTCCTTTGCAGATAGTCCTTAGCGTCATCGAGGGTGGTTTATTTTTCTCCCACGGAGCAAGTTTGTTCTCTATCATCCATCTTCCAATTTTTGAATTCCTCAGTTCGTTGCAATTCTTCCAAAAAGAATGAGATACGCTGACTTTTATCAGTTCTTTGTCAGTTTGCACATTAATGAAACTCCCTACATGTTTAAAGTATTTTTCTCTGTCTTTGCGTCTTATCCTTATTCCGTATCCTGCACCGCTCGGCTTAGGCGTGCCGTTACGCCATCCAGTAACTTGTATATCCATTCGCATCACAGCCTTCGTATCAGGCTGGTTTCTTCCTGCCTTGTTACTTCGCCTGTTTTCGCATCTATGTCTACAGTGGTTGCCATCATGTCGCCGCTGATGAGGTTTATAGTCCATGTCAGCCTTCCCTTCTGGTGGAGAGTAATGAGTATGTTTAACGTGCTTTTCCTGTAATCCTTCATCGCCGTTGATATGGCATCCTGAACCGGCACTTTCAGCCCAGTGAAATCAGGCTTCTCTATCTCGGCAATCGGCGGAGTCTCGTCTCCTATAGTGACAAACTTGTCGTTGACGAAGCAGTCCAGGACTTTGTTCTCCTCCGGATTGAAGTAAAGCAGCGTCCACTGGTTTATCCCGTCCCTGCTTTGCTTTATGCACGCGAAGCACGAACACAAGAAATAGCCGCTGAGTTTTTTGATGTCTTCGCTTGCGCCTGCCTTTTCTATCGCGTAACTGACGTCCAAATTTAACACCTAAAATAAAGCAAAAGTTAATCCTTGCTGATTTCCTTCAGCTTATGGACGATGAAGTCTATGACGCTGTCGTCCAGCGGCACCGTGAAAGACTTCCTGTATCTTTTCTCGCCGCTCGGGGTGACGAATCCTCTGCTCACGGAAAGGAACGTGTTTTCCCCCTCTTCGGAGACTGCCTTTTTCTTTGCAATCTCGAGGAAATTGTTGTTTCCGAATTTTATTTCTTCGCTCTTTATTGTTTCAAAGCTTACCATTGTGTATACCTCCGGTCCTATGGTTTCTAGATAAATTAGGATAGTCAAACCTTAAGAATATAGAATCAGCAGAAGCTGCTAATTCTTGACTGTTTCATAAGCACGCTTGACTTGCGGTATTTCCAGAAAGGCGTCTGAACCTTGTTCGCTATGTAACTGAGTGCGGAATTCATGTCGTTAAATTCCTTTGTCTGCGCGCGCAGGGATCTCCTCGCCGACTCGCGGCAGAGCCATACCCCGAGAGGCGTGTAGCTTGGATAGCTTTCCCTGAAGACTATTGCGCCGGCTTGTTTCTTCATTTCCTCCAGCTTTTCTGCAACAGCCAGGCGCACCGAATAATAGCATCCGCCCATGCCGGCGTATTTGGTGCGTCCTCCGAAGGGTTCCCAGTCTGTGAATATCATTTCTTGCTGTCCCATTACGCCGAGAAACACCTCAAGGAATTCATACTGCCACTGTGTCGGCATTAGCAGGATGACAAAGTAATTCTCAAGCGCCGCGAATTCATAAACAAGGTATCTGTCAAGAACCGGGTAGTTTCTTACGCTGTCCAGCAGGTTCTTTCCGAGCGTGTCGTCAACAGCCGTTATGCTCCAGCGGGTTGGCACTAATTTTCGCTTAATGCCAAATGCCCCGACGCTGAGCGCCTTCTGTATCTGACTTACGAGGACTCCTTTTTCATAAAGTTCTGCCATTGCCATGCCGGCTTTCATGTCGGTGTCGCTGTGAGCCTTTTCCATCTGGTGATCCCACCGCACGTTGGATATCTCCATGGATTTGAGAGGCGCGCTGGGACCGAACGGCTGGTGGTCCTCGTTGAAAGAGTACCCTCTCGGCTGCTTGGCAAATTCTGCGTTTGCATCGACGGTGCCGGATGCAAGGGCTATCTCTCTCATCTTCTCCACCGTCTTGTTGTCGACCTCTGTGATTTTAACCTGCTCCATTCCCCTTGCAAGCTGCATCCTGAAATTGACTATATTCATCTTGCTTTTGCCTATCCATGCTTCAGGCGTGTCCATCTCGAACGTGTCTCCCTTTAATTCCGTGACCAGGGGGCCCACAAATACTTTTGGATATCCCATCCTGCCGACAAAGACAGACGGCGGGCTGGTGCCGTCTATTGTTTTGCCGAATTTCATGGCCGGCATTCTTGGAGTCAGTCTTTCGAGAAATCGCTTCTTGCTTGCGTACATCTCATCATCTCTTGCAAATTTATGATGATGGAATCTAGAATGTTTTCTATGATATTTTACATTAGAAAAAACATTCTCAGATGCCACACCTTCCACTAATAAACAGTTTTGATACTATAAGCTTTGCTGGTTTGCAAACTAGAATTCAGAAAAGCGCATTAATCTTAATTCCGTAGCCCTTCAGTATGTCAGTCAGTTCGTCTCTTGCGCTTTCGAAGTATTCTTTGTCAAGGCTTATGCTGTTTTTTTCAGCCGTCTGTCTCCACAGCTGCGGGGACTTGGGCTTGTCTATGAAAACGTGGTTCACGTTCGGCGCTATCGACTCCGCCACTGTTTTTGCGTCCATTTTAAGCATCGGCCCGATGAATGCATACGTGTTCAGCCCGTCGTCATGCAGCGCCTTAAGGGTAGCGATGCGTGTTTTGAACGGCGGCGTGAGCGGCTCGAAAAGGTTTTTCACAGAATCGTCGTCGGTGGTGACGCTCACGCCCACGCTGCACTCGCTGAACTGCTTCAGCAGCCCGATGTCCCGCGTGACAAGCGGTGAGCGCGTGAGGATTGTAACCGGGAAGCCGTGTCGCAGCAGTATCTCCAAGCATCTGCGCGTCAGCTGGTACTTGCCCTCAAGAGGCTGGTAGGGGTCGGTAACCGAAGAAAGCATCACGGTGCCGGGCTTCGCCCTTGCTATCTCCTTTTCAAGCAGCTGTGGCGCATTGATTTTCACGTCAAGGTAGCCGCCCCACGCCTCGCCGGGGTGAAACTTGCGGATGATGAGCTGGGCATAGCAATAGCTGCACCCGAAGGAACATCCCATGTAGCAGTTTATGCAGTAATCGGTCAACTGGCTCCTGGTGAGTATGCTCTTGGCTTGGACTTCGCGGATTAACACAGCCCTTAGTATATTTAGAAAAATATTTAGAAAGAGATTATTTCTTTTCTTTGCGTTTTTCCTTTCTTTCCCACTTGAGGTCCTCGTATTCTATCCACGCAACTATCAGTCCGAGGAAGATGAGTATCAGCCCGAACAATCCCTCGAAAACGACGAGGAATGCCTGAAAGGCGCTGCGATTGAAAAAGCTGCTTACCGCGCTGCCCGGCAGGTACCAGTACAAGCCGGCAAGAAATATTATTATCCCGACAATGAGTTTTACTGCAGCGTGCATTTCAATTCACTTTTGTTACTTTTTTGCTTATCTTTATAGAGCACAAGAAAGGATTTAAAATATATTATAATTCTTGTGCGCTATCAGTAAATCCAATAAACAATACTCTCATTTGATGGATTTACTTTAAATATCTTATTTTGCATCTTACTTTGTTAATTATGGAAGACCAAGTAAGCGCGGAAGAGAAAAATACGCCCAAGGTTGCATTGCAGGCTGAGAAGCTATGGCGAAGGCAGCCCGTGATGAAGAAGCTGGAAGGCCCCACAAAGCCCAAGCGCGCAAGGGCGCTCGGCTACAAGGCTAAGCAGGGTTTTGTCATTGTGCGCACCCGCATCAAGAAAGGCGGCAGAAGGCGCCCCACGATAAGGAAGGGAAGGAAGCCGAGGAGCATGGGACTGTTCTTCACGACGAAGCAGAACAAGCAATCGATTGCTGAAAAACGCGTGGCGGGCAAGTACCCGAATCTTGAGGTTCTCAACAGTTATAAAGTCGGGGAAGACGGAAAGTATCACTACTTTGAGATTATCTTAGTTGATAAACATCATCCTGTGATAAAGAGCGACAAGACAATAAACTGGATAACGACCCAGAGAAGCCGCGTGTTCCGCGGGCGCACAAGCGCGGGGAAAAGAAGCCGCGGGCTCAGGCGCTGACAATGAAACAGCTGGGATTTGTAAGCGAACTCATTCCATTGGTTCTTTCCGGAGAAAAGACGATTACTTGGCGAAGGCAGCCGTATGATTTTGACATCCTGCCGGGCGATGTTCTTGAGTTTGTAGAGTCGGTAACGCGCAAGCCGTTCGCCAGAGCAAAAATCGTCTCGGTGAACAACACAACGTTTGGCGGAATGAGGCATGAGGACAAGGAAGGGCATGAAAAGTTTGTCTCAGAAGAAGAGATGTACAGAACCTATTCGGGATATTTTGGCTATAGTGTTACAGGGAGCTCACTTGTCAAAGTGATAAAATTCAAGCTAATCTGACCGTGCAAGCTCCTTTTTCGTTCGCATTAAAGCTTTCATTCCTCAGTATAATATAGCAAAAGCTCCGGGCGGGTTCGGCAACAGGCCTAAGATTTCGAAGTCCGGGTGATTTAGATGAACTACGACTTGCACGTACATACGACGCTTTCCATAGGGGAGAATTCCGTCGAGGAAATGGCGCAGATGGGAAAGCGCCTCGGGCTGGCGGGAATCGGGCTAGTCAGGTATTTTCCTTCCGTAAGCGAGCTGCCTGACGTCGAAGGCATTGATTTGATTAATTCTGTCATGATAAAGCCCGCAAAGCCCGAAGAAGTGAACAAATTGGCTGAAAAAGCGCGCGAGCGCGCCGAGGTGCTGATGGTGCACGGCGGGAACTATGACGTAAACCGCACGGCATGCGAGAATGGCACGATAGACGTGCTCTGCCATCCCGAGCTTGGCAGGAAGGACAGCGGGCTGGACCACATATGCACGCGGGCGGCGCACGACAATAATGTTGCAATAGAGGTGAACTTCCGCGAGGTGCTCGAGAACTACAAGCGGAACAGGATATACATACTTTCCGCCATGAAGAAGAACATAGAGTTGTGCAAGAAGTACGATGTGAAGATAGTTACGACATCTTCCGCAGTCACCAAATGGGGCATGCGTTCAGGGCGCGAGCTTGCATCCATAGCGCATCTTCTCGGGCTTGACCTGGGAAAAGCAATCGAAACTACCACGTCAATCCCTGAGCAGATAATACGGGAGAACAGGGAGAAGCTCGCCGGGAAGAGGTATGAAGGAGTGCGCGAGGTGGAATAATGAAAATTCATGCCTTGCGACTACGGCCGAATCAGGATTTGAAAAAAGAGCTGATTAAATTCACTAAGGAAAACAACATCAATGCAGGATTCATAATAACATGTGTAGGTTCACTAAGGAAGGCTACTTTGAGAATGTCTGACGAAAATATAATAAAAGACTACGAAAATCGCTTCGAAATTAATGCCCTTTCCGGAACTCTTTGTCAGGATGATGTCCATCTTCATGTATCATTATCCGATGAAAACGGAAATGGAGTCGGAGGTCACTTGAAAGAAGGCTGTATAATCTACGTCACTGCCGAGATAATAATCGGGGAAATCGAAGACGCAACATTTTCAAGGGAATTCGACAAAGAAACTGGATTTAACGAACTTAAGATAAGGGTTGACAAATAATGGCCGAACCGAAGATACTGCCGCCGAGCATGCGTCCGCCTAAGAGATATATAGTTTACGAGGTTATTTCAGATACCCCGGTAATCTACGGCGAGCTCGTCAATGCCATCTGGACCACCACAATGGAGTTCCTTGGAGAGCTTGGCGGCGCCGAGGCAAACATATGGTTTGTTCACAACACATATGACGCGAAACGTCAGGCAGGCATCATCAAGTGCCGCCACGACAGCGTGGAGAAGGTGCGCGCCATGCTTGCGCTCATCTCCGTTGTGAGCGAGTCAAAATGCATGGTGCATATACTTGGCGTCACAGGGACAATCAAGTCTGCAAAGAGCAAATATTTTTCAAGCCAGGAAAAGAGTGAATAATAAAGTAATATTGAATTCAAGGTCTGAAGATCACCTGTTTCTTTTGGGGTGATAGTCTAGACCTTTTCTTTTCAAAGAAAAGGGATCGACATGGAATACGAAGAGATGCTGAAGAAAGCCGTAAAGAACCTGCCTGTAAGAACCGAGACGAGGTTTGAGATTCCGACAGCGTCGGTGCAGACAGGCAAGCGGCAGACGGTGCTGAGGAATTTCGCCGAAATAGTCAAGACCATCAGGCGCACGCCGCAAGAGCTGGCAAAATACCTTTTCAAGGAACTTGCAGTGCCCGGAGACATCAGGGGCAGTGAGCTGGTGCTGCAGGCGAAAGTTCCGCCTTCGCTCGTGAACCAGAGAATCAAAGAGTATGTGCGCGATTTTGTAATCTGCAAGGAGTGCGGAAAGCCCGACACTTCCCTGCAGAAGCTCGACAGCTACACGTTCATCAAGTGCGAAGCCTGCGGGGCGAAAAGGCCAGTAAAGTGATGCACTTCTTGGCATGTAAATTTCCAAATAATACACGAAGTCAAGTCTACAGGATCTCCAGTTCTTTTTGGCGATACCTAGACTTTTTCTTCCAAGAAAAAGGATCGGTAATGTTCTCTTACAATCTGTTTGAACAGGGCAGCGACAGGATGCTCGCCGTCTGTGACGATGACATAATCGGGAAATCGTTCGGCACAGGCGACATTGAGATAACTGTTTCCGAGTTCTATGCAGGAAAGAAGACCGGCGAAAAGGAGATACTGGACATCGCAAGACGCTCCACAATAATAAATGCCGTGGGAAACAGGATAGTCAACCTGCTGATAAAGAACGGGCTTGTGGAAAGCTCCTCTGTGCTGGATATCGGAGGCGTGAAGCACGCCCAGGTTGTTTCTACATAGCCGAAAAGGTTTATTTCCTCCCAAAAACAAGCTTAATTATGCGCGGGCAATGGTTCATTATATCAGCCGTCGTGGCTTCAAGCATATTTCTCGGCATGTCGCTTTTGCTGAAGGATTACTTTGCCGTAAACTCCGCCGAGACGGCGCGCACAAACAACGCGTTCTATTTCAACAGCATACAGGAACAGCTGGACAACGTAGTCAGGAACACGCCAACCAAATCCGGCTGCATAAATCTCACGACTAATCTTGCCGAGCTGAAATGGGTTGTTGAGAAGGAGCTCGCAGCGAAGGGTGTCTTTGCAAGGGTTGAATACAACCCAGCCATGATTGTATGCAATGACAATCCGCCGACAGAGAGCGAAGTCAAGGTTGATTTCATAGTAGCGTCGCACGAGCAGGTTATTTACAACTTCACGACGAAAAAATATGCGAGCGATTTCATAGGGTGATGGACGCCGCTTCTTTCTCGTCAATTCCGAGCTCGTCGAATATCCTGCTGTTTTTCTTCGCAAGCATCCTGAGCACGGGGATGTATACGGACGCCCGCCTCTTCGAGATGTGCAGGTTTTTTGATATTTTTTCCAGCACGGCGCCGTTTCTCCTCGCAAAGACGGGATATTTGTATGACGGGAAGCGCATTGACGGCTTGTTTTTTGCCAGCGAAGTGCCGTATGCGCCTAAAGAGATGTATTTCTGGAGATTCCACGACTGGCGCCTGATTATTCTCGAGCCAAATATGTCCGCCTTCGACAGATAGTCGAAAGCCGTCGCAATTGCCGTCATGTCCGTATACTCCTCGGCTATGTTCTCCTCGAGCCACCTGATGAGCTCTTCCGGCTCCTTTTCAGAGTTTTCCACGGCTATTCTGGAATTCTCCAAGCTCATGGTTTTGAAAATTACTTTCAGGGTGCTGAATATGTTGTCCTCGCTGTCCCGGTAGCCGATACGGTCTGACAGCGAAGCCGTGCCCTCTGCTTTTAGCATCTCAATGTCTATGAGAAGGCTGCGCACGTCCCCTTTGCTCAGCTTAACCAGCTGTTCTAGGTTCCGGCGGTCCGTTGCGATATTTTCTTTCCTGCAGACATCCTCAAGGAATTTTATCATTTCCGCTTCGCCGATTTTGTCGAACTTGAGAAGCTTGAAGTTTTTCCGCGCCGAAGGGCTGAGGCTGTATGCGTCGCCGACGGTGCATATCACGGGATGTTCGCTCGCCTTTATCAGTTCGGGGAGTCCCTTCATCGGCATTTCATCCAGTTCAAAAAGCATCAGGCGCTTCCTTGAGAATATGCCCCTCTGCATGGAAGCCTGCTGATAAGCGTTAAAGGACGCTTTTCCGCCGTGCGCCTCAATAACTTCGTGCCCCAGCTCCTGCGCAGCGAGCCTTATCGCTGTCGACTTGCCCGAGCCGGTGGCGCCGTGGACCAGCAGTGCCAGGGGCTGACGCCTTGACGTTTTCCGCGTCCAGCCGGTGATGAATCTCTTTATTTCGCCTATTGCGGAACTGTTGCCGATTATGTCTTTCGTCGATTTTGGCGCGTATTTCTCGAGAAGCATGGGTTTATCACGACTGCAATCTTTTTAATGTGAAGCAAGTAACGATTAGGACATACTTATTACAACTTGCTTCATTTATGGCGTACAAGAAACCTGTATATCGTTTCGTTTCTTGTAACACCATATCTTAAATATTTTCCCACGCAGTAATTCTATTAATGAAACTCAAAAAGAAGAAATCGCGCCCGGTCCAGTGCGCCAGGTGCGAACAGACGTTTCCGAACTTTAATGCACTGAAGGTGCACAGCAGGACGCACTTGTCATCAGGCGAGATGAAGATGCTGCAGAGCGGCCATATTCCCGATGAAACCAAGTTGGGCTCGACTTTCCGCGGCAAGAATCGGATAATCGTCAGTTAATGTGCTACAAGGAATGAAACGATATAACAATTGTGCACAGTACTGTGATCCAAATTTGATATCCCGATTATTTGGATCGCATTAGTTCCGTCTCATCTCAGGTCCGTGTATCTTGGCTGCGTACTTGTCAACCATTTCTCCGATGCCGGGAACTGTTTCCAGAAGTCTGACTACGTCGCGCGGTCCGGCTCTTGCCGCCGCCCTGTAAACCTGTCTTAATATTCCATTCTGTCTTCCCTCAAGTTCATGCGCGAATTCCCTGTATATGCCGTACAGTGAGAGCCCGCCGTTCATCTGGTCCATGTACCTGCTTGGCGGCATTACTCCGCTCTTCTCGCTATATCTGTCCAGCGCCCATTCGACTCCCCCTTCTATGAGCATCTCGCCCAGAGGAACCGGACCGTATCTCGTGACGGCGCCGATTTTCTTTAATTTCATTTTACCCTGCTGCCCGCCGTGCGCTTTTTCATGGGCGTCAACAGCTTTTATGAAATTCTTGTTTCTTGACCTGAGCAGTCTTGGATTATAAGCCACGATGGGTTCCGAGCCTATTTCCCTTTCTATGGCAAGCCCTTCCATCGGATACTCCTGCTTGACTTCCTGCGGGTCGAGATACCATGCAATCGTGTTCGTGCCCTTCAGGCTCGTGTCCCAGAAAGTCCTTGTCGGCGGCCTGGGATAAGGGTTTCCAAACACTTGGGCAGCGTGATAAGTGGATCCGACGCTCTCTTTTGCCTGCTGCAAGTGCCGTCTGGCAAGTATCGGGTTGATATCAGGTTCGTACAATTCCTTTGTCAGCGTTTCAAATTGTCCCATATTTATCTCCAATCATATAGTCGCTGTCCGCCTCTTAAGCTTTTCGCGACTGAGTGCACTTTTTATATGCCATTGAGAAAATTAACCTACGATTTCCGGCTTTTGTACAGTGTTTTCAGTTCATCAAGCGTCAGCTGGTGGATTTTCTTCGTTCCAAGCTTGCCGCTCGTGCGCAGTTGATTCGACACGTTTTTGTTCGGCTTCAATGAGCAGAGGAATTTCCAGAAACCCTCGTCCAGCTGTTTTTTCTGTTTGATTAGCACCAGCGACGAAGGCACGGCTTTCGGGTAAAAAGCCCCGGCAGGTATGTGCTTCATTATCTTCACCTCGGCCATGTCTTTCATTATCATGCCAAGGCGCTCGCGCGAGGCAAGCTTCTCGGCAAATTCTTTTTGCACCATCAGCACGGCTACGTCCCACCGGTGCCTGAAGAATTCCAGCAGAAGAGGCTGGGATATGGAGTAAGGTATGTTGGAAACTATCTTGTTGAAAACCGGTTTCTGCTGCTTGCTCCTGAGCGACTCCAGGAACTCAAGAGCGTCCGCGAAAACAGCTTGGCAGTTCTGTATGCCTTTGAGCACGTTCATGAAGGAATAGTCTTTTTCCACAGCCAGCACGCGCGCTTTCTTGGACAGCCGTATGGTGAGGTTGCCGATTCCGGGCCCGACTTCAAGAACAGTGTCGCTTTTCTTTAGCGAAGCCAGAGCAACCTCTTCGTCAAGGACTTTGTCGTCCGTGAGAAAGAACTGGTCCAGGGCGGGATTCGGCTTTATCTTTGCTATCTCAAGAAGCTGCTTTATGTTCATTATGAATTAAACACGGAACTTGCCGATTTTCTTGATGACGTCCCTGTGAGTGAGCAGCAGCGACCTGCAGCAGTATCTGTCCATTCCGAGGTCGTCCAGAACCTTTCCTGGCTGCTCGCCCCTTTCAATGCGCTCCTTGTACTTCTCCCAGACAGCGCTGACCGGTTTTCCGCACGTGAAACATCTTACTGGTATGAGCATATTATCATTTCTCCATGTGTTATTTATCTCTTTGACTGCTGCTTGCTGCGTCTGGGTCCGGCAGTGCTGCGCGACGGCTTGTGTGGTTCCGTTCTTCGCGAGTCCGAAACCAGCAGCGAGCGGTCGTAATCAGTATACATCTCCTTGAGCTTGCTGTCCTTTGTCCACTGCACCAGCGCGTTTGCTATCGCAGTCCTGCTGGCATCGGTCTGTCCCCAGACGCCGCCGCCGTTCACTCTCACGTCTATGTCGACGCGCTTTGCCAGGTCGCCCGCTATCGTGACGGGCTCCTTAAGCCGCATCTGCGCGTAGTTCGGCCGGATGAAGTCGATGGGTGTGGAGTTAATTTTTATTAATCCGCTACCCTCTTGCACGAACGCCCGCGCGACAGCCTTCTTTCTCTTGCCTATGACTATCAGCATCTTCTTCTTTTTCGGTTTCGTTTCTGTGTGTGTTTCTGTCATATTATCACTTGATCTTACGCGAAGCTTCCACTGATGTCACAGTTATTTGTGCCATCCCAGCGTCTTCGACAGTTCTCCTACAGTTATGTAATTTGTCTTTATCAGCTTTATCGCAATCTGTTCGCCGCTCATGCCGTTGGAGCCCGCATATACCTTCAGGTTCTTCAATACATCTCTTCCTTTTTTCTCTTTTGGCAGCATTCCGCGGATGACGCGCCGCACGAACATGTTCGGCTGCCTCGGGAAGAACGGCCCGTGCTGCGGCGAACCCCTTCCCTTGAACGCGAGGTACTTGGTTTTGATGTCGTTCGGTCTTCCTGTGATTATTATGTTTTCCGCGTTGATTATCGTGATTTCTTCCCCGGTAAGGAGCTTCTTTGCGGTATACGAAGCGAGTCTTCCAAGCACCGCGTTCTTTCCGTCTATTATCATATCATAATCCTCGCTTTCTTGTCAACGTCCTGAAGGGGCAGGCATTTTCCGCCCGAGGCTGTTATCTTTCTGCGCGCGCTTTTCGAGAATGACAGCGCGTAAACAACGACGGGCTTCTTGATTTCCCCGCTGCCGAGCACCTTGCCAGGAACTGCCACCGGCTCGTTATTGGCAAACTTTCCTATCTTCGTGACGTTTACCGGAACCTTGCTGCGGGCGGACTTCGCAAGATGCCTTGCCAGGTTTAAGTAAAACTTTTCCTTTTTCTTCTTCATCGCTTTTATCAGCGCTTCTGTGTTCGGATCTGTCGGTCCTGTTGGATGCGGCATTTATATCACATTTAAACTTCTTGGGAAAATATTCATCAGGCGAGGATACCAAAGCATGGTCTAACCCTTTTGCTCGCGCAAAAGCGTTAGCGCAAAGGGTTACGGATAACTGGGCAGGACTTAAAATCCTGTGGCTTAGTGCCTTCGGCGGTTCAAATCCGCCTCCTCGCATTATTTTACATTCTTCTTGACGCTCTCTGCCAGGCTTTCCGCCCTTTCCTCGAGCACGTCAAGCGCTTTGTTGATTACCTCTTTTGCAGTCAGTCCCGAGACTGATTCTACATCAAATATGAATATGCTGTCATCCGATTGCACTGTTACGCCCTCGCTAACTTCGGTGCAGCGCATGCAAAGCGTGCATCTGTCTTCCGCTACAACCTTCACTTTTCCGTCCTTTTTTTCGAAGACATGCGTGGGGCAGACATCCGCTATCTTTGGGTCTGCGTTGCTTACCTTCACGATTGGTGCGTACTGGTATCCGACATTCGCCGCCTGCCATTTTATATGGTCTATGCCGAGGCCCAGCTGCGCCACGGCTTCAAATTTCAGTCTCTGCCCTTCAAGCAGTTCGACAATGGGTATGTCTTTCTCCGGCGGCTGGACGCTGTCGTCGGTTGACTTCATGTCGCCCGCTTTTACCGTGCACGGGCCCTGTTTGTCAAGCACCAGAGTGACTTCGCATCGGCTGCAGCCCTTGCCGCCGCATTTGCAGTCGTTTTTCAGGCTGTACGCCTTTTCATCGTATGTAAGCGGAATGAGCCCGATGCGGTGCGCAACAAGCTCGTCAAACATGCCGGACGTGTTCTCCTCAAAGTCGACAAACTCAACTGCCATTGTAGGCACTTCGCTCTTCATCACCCTGCGCAGCGCGTTCGCGAAAGCCGGGTTTGACTTTTCCAGCAGGAACTTTATTCTATTCTGTGACTTGCTGAGTATTTTCACGTTCATGAATATCACTCCTATACCCTTCTTCCCCTTCGTCCGCCCTTTTTGCGGCACGTGTCGTGAGGCACGGGCGTGACGTCCTCAATCTGTCCTATCCTGAAGCCCGCCCTCGCCAGCGTCCTTATTGCCGGCTGTGCTCCCTGTCCCGGAATGCGCGCCTTGATTCCGCCGGGCGCGCGTATTTTTATGTGCAGGTTGGTAATGCCCGATGCGGTCGCCTTTTCCGCCGCTTTGCGCGCAGCCTTCATGGCTGTGAACGGCTTGCCCTTGTTCATGTCCTTGTCTGATACCTGTCCGCCCGAGGCTATGGCTATCGTTTCGGCGCCGGTTATGTCTGTTATATGAATTATCGTGTTGTTAACAGAGGAATATATGTGCGCTATGCCCCATTTTTCTTTCGCTGTCATAATTATCAATCTCCGAGCTTGAGCGGCATGATCGCCGTTGTGTATGGTATGCAGCCATCAATCAGGATACGCATCTCGATTATGCCGTTAGGAAATTCCCTCTCTACGCGTCCGTCAGTATAATGCCTTTCAACAATGCCGTTTGGATGTCTGTACACACTGACAGGATTTTTATAGTCTATGTTCGTCAGTTTCATTATTATTCACTTTTCTTCGCTTCCTGGCTTATTGCTTTTGCAGACATCCGGGGTGTCAGGGAGATTTTCTCCTCCAGGTCCTTCTCCACGATGTAGCTCGGCCAGAATATCTTCTTCTCGTTCACAGTCACGTGCCCGTGGACTATGAGCTGCCTCGAGTGGCGCATGCTGTTCGCTATGCCCTTCTTTGCTATGATTGTCTGAAGCCGCCTTGACAATATGTCGTCAAGGGTTATCTGCAGGACGTCGTCCAGTTTCTTGCAGTGTATTCCCAGCTTGTTAAGTTTCTGAATAAGCATCTGCTCGTCCGACTGGTTGTTCTTTGCCTGCAAATCGCGTGCGCGTCGGCGGAAATCGCGGACGATTGCTTCGGCTCTCCAGATTTCCTTTTTCCTGCGGAGTCCGTAGTCATTGAGTATCTTCCGCTCCGTGTCTATGCGCTCCTTGTCGTAAGGCTTCTTCGGCCGCGAGTATTTCTTCTTGAATTTTTTCGGTTGTCCCATGAATCATCACTTCTTTTCTTCCTTTGGCTTCGGCTTGGACGCCTGCTGTATCGACTTTCTCGAGACTCCTACTGTTTTCTGCGTCCTGAAACTGCTCCTGGTTCTCTGTCCCCTCACGGGCTGCCCGAGCTCGTGACGTATGCCCTTGTAGGCGCGTATGCGTCTGAGTGTGTTTATGTCCTCGCGTTTCCTGAAATCCAGGTCCGCCATGGTAAGGTGCGCATCGTCGCCGTTTTCAGGCTCCTTCCGCCTGTTCAGCATCCATTTCGGGAGCTGCGGCTTCTTGATGAAACCTTCTATAGTCTTTACCTCTGCCTCGCTGAGAAGCCCGATTTTTTTCCTTCTGTCTATGCCGGTTGCGGTGCAGACGGATTTTGAGAACATGAAGCTGACGCCCTTGATTTTGCGCAGCGCGCGCTCGACGCTGAGCGAGCCGTCTATGTCGGTGGTCATTACCCTGACTATTCGTCTTTGAGTCTCTTGTTTAGGAGCTTCAGCCATTGAATTACCCGTGTATGTTTATCTTGCATTCTTCTTGGAAGAATGCGGGATGCCATGCAAGGAAAAGCTGAGCTTTTCCTGCACAGGCGAAACTTCGTTTCGCCTTGTGTTCCCATGAAACCCGCATCTTCAAATGCGGGATATTAGGAGCGTGGCATTGAGCATCTCTGTAAAAGAGAAGCTCACACGAAAGGTTCATCGGAGCAATAAGCGGACATGTCGCGCGAAGCGCTAATCTGTCCATTCCCCTAGCCTTCAACAGCTATAGCTTGAAACTAAAGGCTTTTATATCTTATAGTGAACCCGGAAAAGAAACAGGACATGAATTCTGGGTTCACAGATACAAGGAGAATCTTTGATTCTCCTGTACAGGTGAAGCTTTGCTTCACCTTGTAGTTCCCAAGGAAGTAATTATATATTGCTTATTTCCTTGGAGAACTATATACATCCGAGTCTGGAAACTTTTTATTCCGCCCCCGACAATTAGCAACCATGAGAATTAAGGATATCATGACAAAGCGCCCGGTAACTGTGAAGCCGGACGACACGTTCGGCAAAGCCGTGCGCCTCATGACCGGCAGGAACATCAGCGGCTGTCCGGTGGTGAAGGACGGAAAACTGATTGGTATTGTGACCCAGACGGACGCAGTCCGTGCCATTGACATATACGGGAAGATTAACAGAAGCGATATATCCTCGCTGCTGATATCCATCCTGAAATCGAAGGGCAGCGACCCCGCCCGCCTCAGAAAGCTGTTCAAAGCGCGGGTAAGCGACATCATGAACAGGAAGGTTATTTCGGTGGACGTCGAACGTGACGTCTACGAGGCTGCGAGGTTGATGAACAAGCACGGCATAGACAGACTGCCTGTCGTGAAATCAAGCCAGCTTGTCGGGATAGTTACAAAGAAGGACATACTCAGGCTGCTTGAGAAGGTGAACAACTGATGCGATGGCTTCTTCTTGTCGTGTTGATGCTTTTGCCGGGCGTTCAGGCCGCTTCCCTCTCAAATTATCTCCCTGCGAACAACAGTTATTTCGGCCGCGGCAACGTCAGTTTCTACGTCAATGTAACCTCGTCGTCGCTTGATTATGCCAGGCTTTATCTCATCTCCGAAGACGCATACATCAACGGCGAACCCTGGGACACATATACAATGCAATGTTCAGGAAATCCTTACAACTGCACCAAAACAGTATCCTTTGCTATAGCAGGCGCGGACACCATTGAATTCTTCTATTTCGAGGCTAACGACAGTTCAGGCGTAAACAGGCTGGGCAATCCGGGATTCTTCCAGTTCAGACTGGACAGGAGTCCACCAGTGATAACATTCCTTGCTCCGTTGAACGGCTCGTACGTTTCCGGCAACGTCACTGTGCGGGCAAGTTCGACAGACGCAGTCTCGGGGGTAAACGCCGACGCGTACAGGCTCTCCCTTGACAATTCAACATGGAGCAGCATGCCTTCCGGCACCGGATATTTCAACTCGTCTGCATATTCAAACAACCAGACGCTAACTATATATGTTCGTGCGTCCGATATCCTCAACAACACCGGCACGTCAGCCATCAACGCAACTGTGGACAACGAAAAGCCGAGAATTTCCGTAACTTCCCACTCGGCGGGCGCCACTGTGAGAGGCACAGTTTCATTTGTTATTAACGCGCTCGACTCGTTCTCTGGCGCCGACAGGGGGAAGCTAAGCATATCAGGGTCGGAAAGTACGATGACCTGCACCGGCACGAGAAACGCAACATGCAACGTCACTGTCAACACGGCTCTTTTTCCGGACAACGCTTACAACGTCACATTCAGCGTTAATGATACGGCAGGAAACGTGAACTCGACAAATTTCTCGCTTACGATAAACAACAACATGCCGTCTGTGACGCTCAGCCCGGAAGGTTACGTGACGGGCACTGCGAGCATAAGCGCGTCGCTCTCCAACCCCGGCAGCATAATCAATGGCGTGCACCTCAGGATAGAGAGGTCGGGATACGGCAATAACGTAACAATGAGCTGCAACTCGCAGTTTACAAGCTGCAGCTACTCGTTCAACACTGTAACGGCAGGTGACGGGGCTTACACGCTCACGGCGAACGCAAGCAATATACTGGACCAGCCCGCCACCGACACAGTCGCCGTCACGGCAGACAACACGGATCCGGTAGTGGCAATAACAGGGCCTAATTCCGCTGTAAGCAGCACGTTCACAATCAGCGCCACGGTGAACGACACAAACTACGACAGGACGCGTGTCAGTTACACGGTTTCAGGAAGCGGCACAACAATGTCGTGCGTAGTCGCAAGCAGCAACAGCATCCTGTGCGAGGCGAATTATGATCCTTCGGGGCTTAGCAACGGGGAGTACAGCCTTAGCGTCACAGCCACCGATGCAGCAGGCAATTCGGGCTCAGCCTCAAAAACAATAACAGTGAGCAAAAGCGGCTCCGTAAATTCAGATAGTGGAAGCAGCAGCGGAAATTCAAATGCTCCGGGATTATGGTACTCGGAAAACGATGGCAGAAATGGAAGCGCGAACGGCTCGGGCAGTTCCGGAAACTTCACTCCGGCTGACTGCGGCAATAATGTTTGCAGCCTGAGTGAAACGTGTTCAAACTGTGCGGCGGACTGCGGCACATGCAGAGACGAAGATATTCCCGGAAATGGCGGCGGTAACGGGAATTCTGTATTCGATATTTTCGGCTCGGGCGGGGGAAGCGCGTCGGATATAATCGCGTCAAATCCTGTCATAATTGCGATATTGGGGGCGGTCTTAGTGGCAGCCGGCGTTGCGATTAAGGTTCTGAGAAAAAAGCCGAGAGGGATTAAACCGGAAAATCCGAAGAAAATCAGGAAGGAAAAAGAGAAGCCGCAGCCGTTTATCTTCGGCCCGAAATAATTTTCTCAGCGGACATCATGAGACAGAATAAATAGCACGTTTCTTTTCAGCGAATGCCAGAGAGTCACCATTAATATTTTTCTTTAGGCTTGAGGACTTTCTTTTTCTAAAAGAAAGGTCTCACTTATTTCTTTTCGAGGTACACGACGAAAGTGTATGACGCGATGTCGTATGACGCCTTTGGCGTCACCTGTTCGCGTCCGTCTGTTAGCGTCCTTCGGGTTTTGCCCACTTGAAATTCCTTGGATCTCTGCCGAGCTTCTGCTGGTTCTTCTCGCACTTGTTCGAGCAGTAGTAGAAAATCTTCCCGCCGCTGTGTATGAACATCTTGCCCGTGCCTTTCTCTATGTTTGTCGAACAGAATGAACATTTCATTTTTAGCGCCTTCCATAGCTGCCGCTTGATTCCATCTCGGTTTCGCGCAGCATGATCACGTCGCCCATTCTCACGGGACCCATGACGTTTCTTGTAAGAATTTTGCCCTTGTCGCGGCCGTCTATCACCCTGCACTTCACGCTCGTAACGCCCTTTGTGCCCGCGCGTCCAAAGACGGTTATTATCTCGGCTGGTGTTGCGTCGTCCGGCATAATCATACCCCAATTGAAAAAAGTTAGCTACTCCTTGAAGTTCTTCTTGGCGTCGCCCAGGTCCGTTATCGCCACGGCCGCGGTCGAGACGTCAAGTCCTGCAGCCCGTCCAAGCTCGTTCTTGCTTGCCACCTTGAACAGTTTGCATTTCTTCTCTTCGCAGAGCGGGCCGAGATGCATCGCAATTTCAGGAGGGTCCACGTCTTCAGCAACGACGATTACCTTTGCTATGCCCCTTTCTGCAGCTTTCGTCGCTTCGTTTATGCCCTTTCTTATCTTGCCTGTTTCTCTTGCAATCTCGACGATTTCAAGGATATCCTCAGTCTTCATCTCTTCATCAGACTTCATATTTTTCACCTAACCAGATTAGCGAAGAAAAGTATTAAAAAACACTTTAGAAGTCCTAACTTCAGGCAGCCCTGTCGGTCGGATGTGCTTTATCCCATTCTGCGACCGCTTTTACAAAACGATAAGCAGCATCGCCGAAAAGCTGGCCATTCGTATAGTGGGGACCTGGTCTGCCGTCAATCTGATGACCTGGATTCGCAACCATGAGCTCCATCAAAGCAAGTGACCCATAAGCCTCTCTAAAATTGTCATCTCCAAGCAAGCCTGTAACCGGGAAGTCTCCGCCCCATCTAAGCTTATACACCGGTCTGAACGCTTCCAGTGTCCTTGAGTCAATAGGAATCTTGCCCATGAAAAAAGATATGAATAGAGCCTTTTAATGCTTTTGTCTAGACAATAGGTTTGATAATTATGGAATCTCCAAAAAGCAGATTTTTGAAAGTCAAGTGCAAGAAATGCCGCAACGAGCAGATAGTGTTCAGCAAGGCAGCCACGGTGGTTAAGTGCCTCGTTTGTGAATCCGTTCTGGCGCAGCCGACGGGCGGGCTTGCGGACGTCCAGACGAAAGTCGAAGAAGTCATGGATTAAGCCTTTTTCTTTTGAAAAAAGAAAAACCCTTGGAAAAAAGAAAACCTATTACTGTAGGCTCACTGGCGTTCGCGCGTCCTATGATAAAGAGTGCGATGCCGTCCTATCGGCAAAGGTTCCCTTAACGCACGTTCTTCCATTGTATCAAAATCTAAATAACCCAAATCGCCAAAACCGCCCATTTGAGGGGCGTCTCCTCCGTCTATTCTTTCCCTTTTCAAAGCCTCTTTCAATTCGGCATAATTTATAGTTCTTCCGGCGTATCTGTCCAATGCTACGTCAACAAATCCGCCGGGTATTGCGAATACCTCGTCGTCCACCTTCACAAGATAAACCATGTTCATAGAATATTGAGAACTTTTATTAACCTTTAATTATCAAAGTTCACAATAAGGACTTTGAACAAAATATATATTATCCAGAGTCCTCCATTGTTCATCCTTTTAACCTTTCTCTCACTAATCTTCTGTTATGGTAAAAAGACGCGGCCTTCCGCAGCCCGGCGAGCTTGTAATTGTCAAGATAAGCAAGATAAATCCCCATTCGGCTTTCGCGTATCTTGAAGAGTACGGCACCGAGGGCATGATACACATTTCCGAGGTTTCCAGCGGCTGGGTGAAGGACATCAGGAACTTCGTCAAAGTCGGGCAGACAGGCGTCGCCAAGGTAATGCGCATTGAAGACAATCATATTTCTCTTTCTCTGAAGCGCGTTGACCGAAACCAGGAAAACAACAAGACAAAGGAATACCGCCTCAACCAGCGCGCCGAGAAGATGCTGCAGATGACTGCCCAGGCAATGAAGAAAACGCTGGAGAAGGCTTACGAGGAAGTGGGGTTCGATCTCCAGGACAGCTTCGGCTCGCTGTACGAGGGCTTCAAGGCGGCACTAGTCAACCCCCAGCTTCTGAAGGAGCGCGGCGTGCCTGAAAAGTGGATAGAACAGATGAAGATAGTCGCCGAACGCACGATAGTTCAGAAAGAGTTCGAGTTCAAGGCGAGGTTATTCGTCAAAACCTATAAGCCGAACGGTATAAATATAATCAAGAAGATATTATCAGCTGCAGAGGAAGACGGGCTGGAAGTGAAATACATCGCGGCGCCTGAATACCTGGTGAAGTACAAGTCGATGAATGCAAAGAAGGGAGAAAGGGAATTCGTCGAGAAGCTTGAGAAGCTGAAATCGAAGGACGTAGAAGCTTCCTTCGAAACAATCGAGAGATAATAGTGATGCTGAAAAAATGCCCGGTTCACGGCTACACGACAAAAGGGTGCTGCGAGCATGCGCGAAGCGCCCATCCGCCGAAATTCTCGTCAGAGGACAAGTACGGAAAATACAGGCGGCTGGCAAAGAAAAAATAATATTGAAAACCGAAAGGTTGAGTCAAACCCTTTTCTTTGGGTAAGACCTAGACCTTTCTTTTGGAAAAGAAAGGGATTGGTATGGAAACGACAATAAAAATTCTAGAGAAAGTAAAATTGAAGAATCCGCTTCTTGTTGAGGGCCTGCCGGGCATTGGCAATGTCGGGCGGGTCGCAGCCGGCTATCTTGTGAATGAATTGAAGATGAAAAAATTCGCCGAGCTTTATTCTCCCCATTTCCTCCCCCTGGTGATACTCCAGAACGATGCTGTGGCAGGCATGCTGAAATGCGAGTTTTATTATCATAAAGGCAAGAAGCGCGACATAATAGTGCTTACCGGGGACACGCAGAGCATAACGCCCGAGGGTCACTACGAGATATGCGGGAAAATTCTGGATTTCGTCGGCAAGATGGGCGTAAAAGAGTTGATAACGCTGGGCGGCTTTGCGGAAGGCAAGGAAGTCGTCGAACCGAGGATAATCGGCGCGGTAAACGACAAGAAGCTGCTCAAGAAGTATGACAAGCTTGGCATCGACTTCGGAAAGGAGCACCCTATCGGCACGATAGTGGGCGCGTCCGGCTTGCTTCTGGGACTCGGGAAGGTTCATGGCATAGACGGAGTCTGTCTGATGGGCGAAACCTTCGGGCTGCCGCTGATAACGGACCCGAAGGCGGCTGACCGCGTACTGCACGTTCTCATCAAGGTCCTCGGCGTGAAGGTTGACATGTCCAAGCTGGAGAACACCATCAAGGAGATGGAAGAAAGAATCGATAAAACGGACAAAATCCACAAGAAGATGCTCCAGCAGATTTCCAAGGGCAAACCCGAGGACATCAAGTATATCGGGTGAAAACTACCCTTTTAAGCTTTACCCATAAATGAATAATTTGATTCTAGGCAAAGGTTTGTCAAGAATTTTTAAAATAGGTGTAAAAATGTTTTATGAAGGCTTGACTCGTTTCGAGAAGACAAGAATAATATCTGCGAGAGCGCTCCAGATATCCATGGGCGCGCCGATACTCATAAAGACCGCAGACGTCCACGACCCGAAAGCCGTGGCGCGCGCCGAGTTCGAGAAGGACATCCTTCCTATCACAATCAGGCGTTCTCTTCCTAAGAAGCGTTGATGTTTATGGCAAAAGGCAAGCTGTTAATTCCCAGGGAAAAGTACCTTTCGGCGGGCGTCCATATAGGCATGACGTCGAAAACAGCCGACATGAACAGGTTTATCTACAAAGTCCGCCCCAATGGTCTGGCTGTGCTGAACGTCGGCATGCTAGACAAGAGGATAGAGTGCGCCGCAAATACGCTTGCGCAGATGAAGAAAATACTCATTGTTTCAAGAAAGGAGAACGGGCAGGAGCCGGCAAAGAAGTTTGCCGAGGTGATTGGCGCCAAGGACATAACCGGGAGGTTCATGCCGGGTTCGCTCACGAACCCTTCCTACAAGGACTTCTTCGAGCCTGAGGCTACAATCATAGTCGACCCCGCGGCGGACAGGCAGGCCATCAAGGAATCCATACAGATGAGAATCCCGATTATAGGGCTTGCGGACACGTTCAACGACACCGCTTACATAGACCTGGTCTTGCCGTGCAACAACAAGGGGAAGAAATCCGTCGCTCTTATTTTGTGGCTCCTTGCAAAGCTGATAAAGGAAAAGCGCGGCGAAGGCTTTACAGCAACGCCGGAAGAATTCGGCTATCAATAATTCCTCTTGAATCAGTCTTGCATTCTTTTGTGAGTTCTAAACGATTGCCCCTATGTATTACCTTGGTCTCCGGCCTTTTTATAAAAAATTCTTTCGGAGTGCCTTTTTCTTGGCTTAAAACCAAGCCAAATATGGGGGAAGCCGAATTTGTTCGGGAGATGGAGAAGCTCTTTGAAGACCACCCAATGCAGAAGGAAAGTTTTGAAAAGGTTCTTTTGTACGAAATCAGTTCGGTAGAATTCTACTCCTCGAGGGGTTCTGAGAGTCCCGGAGCCAGCATGACAAATCTAGGGCGCGGGGTTAACTGGATATGGATGAATATTTCACATCCCGAGTACAAAATGGATGAATCATTCGCGCATGAAGTCGCACACATTTACTATATGAAAAGGATATCGCGTATTTTCAATAAGCACAAGCGGGCACTGTACGAAGATTCCTGGACAGGGACTTCGAATGCATGCGAAGAAGATTTGATAGAATGGTCGGCCGTAAGGTTTTGCAGGGAAAATCCGGGTTATGTCAGCGGGGTGCTGTCTGACATTATTTTAGGGAACGGTTACCGGCATATCCGCATTACCTATAGGTAGCCGGCATCCTGTATTTTCTGTAAGCCAGATAAATCATGCCGATTGCTCCAAGCGCTATCAGTGCGTAAGCTATGTAGTCAATTGGAACAGGCAGAGAAGTTGTCTGCGCGACTGCTTCGCCGAAAGCAGGAGAAGGTTCATTCGCAGCCATGTCCATCGCATTTCTTGTCTCGCTTTCAAACCTGAACAGCCTGAGCATTCCGACGAACACGAACACGACAGACAGCGAGAACACGATTACCCACGAGTAGAACTGCGGCTTGAAGAAATGCTCGCCCCTGCTGGTGAGCTCATAATATACCCACTTGTTGGTGGAATCCTTCTTGCGCACCAGGCTCGACTTCTCAAGGACATTGAGATGCTCTGTTACGGTGGTTACGTGCTTGCCCGTTGCCTTTGCTATCTCGCTCGCGGTATATGGACGCTTGGCGAGCATTTTGAGTATTTCCTGTCTCGCCTCGGCGCTTATCGCCTTTATCGTGTCCTTGTCAAGAACTTCTGGCATAAGTTATCAATAACCCTAAGGAAAGGGAACTTTTTTAACCCCTTTGTTTTGTTAGGGTAAAAGCCGTTTGAAAGGATTATTTCCTTTTCTTCTTGAGCTGCGCGTAGACGTCAGTCCTGACAGAATTCGTGAAAAGTGTCGCAAAAGTGAAGCCTGCGAGCAGTATCAGGCACGATATGACAATTCCCGCCATGTTGGCCGCCAGTGCCTGCGTCAGGGCGCCGCCAGACAGCGCCGAAAACACCACAGACATTCCCACGGCAAACAGCGGTATTGCAAAAACAAGTATTATGACGCCCGAAATGACGCCCGTTAATATGAAAGTTATGAATGTGTCCAGTTTCTTCTTCATGAACATGTCGTATGAGTTCCTTATGCTGTTCGAGAAGCGGCTCCCGGCGGCGACTTCCTGAATCGTGAAGAAGAACATGAGTCCGGTAATGATTGAAAGTATTATGCCTATGAAAGGCACCATTGAAACTATCGCACTTATCAGTACAGTCACTATGGTTACCGCCAGGAATCTTGGATAATTGGAAACGGCAAAGCCCGCGCTTTTCCTGAGGGATTTTTGGTTCGCATAATTGTGCGTGAACATGAGAATTGCGTAAAGCATGAGCAGTCCGGCAACGGCAATCCCGACGAACATCCAGGCAAAGAATTGTATCATCGTCAATATATTAAGGGCGCTGAGCGAAACCGTCTTGTAAATGAACAGGATGGGAGATATGGCTATCACTGCGGCAACAAGGAATATGACAAAGCCCGCGCCGAGTCTCTTCCCGTCAAGGGAATATTTCCACGCCCTGCCAAGTGCGTCGCCGTAATTCACCATGAAAAATCCTTCTCCGATAAACTTCTTATAGTGAATTCACAAAAGAATTTGGAGATATTTGCAGGTTCACCATGTATAGTTCCCAAGGGTACGATATGCTTGATCTTGAAGACGCACAAAGAAAAAACTAGGCGCTCTGGATAAGTATCTTGCAGGGTGTGGGCAGCTTGTGCGCCGCGCCTTTCAGTGCCGTCTTTGCCGTCAGTATGGACGTCTTGTTTACGCGGATTTCCATTATTTTCTGTCCCTTGTCAACCTGCGCCGCGGTGCTTATGGGCTTGCCGAAGCTCTGCCTCATGCCCTGCTGGAAACGGTCTGCGCCGGCTCCCGTGGCAAGAGCATTCTCGCGAAGAACGTGGTGGGGATATACGCGCACCTTGAGGAAAAAAGTGTTGCCGCGCCCGATGCCCTTTTCCAGCACCTGAACAGCCCTGACGCGCGCCGATTCGAGCGCATTGTGCCTTATCTGGACGGGCCTTTCAGCTATCAAAAAAACGGAAGTGTCATAGTTTGCCTTGGTGCCGAGCTCGAATTCCGTGATTTTCGGCTTGGGCACGCCCTTCACGTAGCCTTTCTTCGGCACGCGTATGCTCTGGCGAGTATAAGGACGCTGGTGCTTCCTGTAACATCTTCCCGGTCTCAATCCCATAATTATCTGGCTACTCTTCAAGAAGAAAGCTTTTAAATGATTATTGCAATGAATGCGGTCAGTACTACGACCTTCAGTCGTTCATATATAGCATTCTTGCAAAAATACTGCGGGCTAAAGCCCACAGATATTTATTCAACACACAGAAACGAAATTGCTGAATAGCCTCTCCGCCTGTCTCTGCATCTGGGATTCAAGCTCGGCGGCTTTTTGCATTATGGACTGCGCGTTGTTGCCGTGGTTGACTCTCCTGTCCTCATTTTCAAACCACGCCTGGTCTATCCTCAGCAGCTCGCGTATCATCTCATAAGTCATTTCAACGTGGAAAAGAACGCCGAATTTGTTGTCGTATGAGAAAGCCTGGACAGCATTGTCTTGCGAATAAACAAGCGGCGCTGAACCCTCGGGCACATCAAATGAATCGCCGTGCCAGTGGAATACCTGAAATCTTTCGTCAAAGCCGTCAAAGATGCTTCTTGCGCTCGATTTTCTGACCGGGTAAAATCCGCATTCTTTTCTATCATCACGGTAAACATTGCCACCGAGCGCATAAGCAATTAACTGGCTGCCGAGGCAGTGTCCAAGAACCGGCTTGTCAAATCTACGGATAAAGTCAATCTCTCCGTCCCTGTTCGGATAGTCCTTTTTGGAATCATTGATGCCCTGCGGTCCGCCCATTATTATTGCCGCATCGTATTTGCCATAAGCCGCCCTGCCGGGCAGCATCTCGCCCTTCCATAATTCAACCGTTTCCAGCTGTACGCCCATCTTTATTGCTAATTCCGCGTATCTTCCCGGGCTTTCGTGCGGCGCATGCTGCAGAACAAGAAATTTCATTGAAAGAAATTACCGGAAATCCTTAAAAGTCAGCGCATCCTGGACCTGTAGACGAGCTTCATGAGTATCGGCGTTATTATGATGCTTATGAGCACCACCGCCACGACTATTGTATAAACTGCCTGTGTTATCGCGCCGGCAGTGAGCGCTATCTGTCCCACCAGTATCGAGTATTCGCCGAGGGCAATCATCCCTATGCCTATCATCATCTGTTCCTTCTTGGAGTAGCCAAATACGGCGCCGAGCAGCCCGCATCCTATTATCTTCGACAGCGCGATTGCCACCATCAGTAGCAGTATTATGCTCCAGTAATTGACGATTGCGCCGATGTCAAGTATGACTGCGGAATACGCGAAGAACAGCGGTATGAAGAAGCCATAGCCGATGGTTTTTATTTTCGGCACAATGACTGTTTCAGCCAGCGGCGACCTGTTCATCGCCAGGCCTGCAAGGAATGCCCCGATCACGCCCGCTATGCCGACTTGTTCGCTGACGAATGCCACGATGAACAATACCACCAGCGGGATCGAGAGCATTATCTGTTCGTCCTTCACCTTCTGGAACATTTCAAGGAATTTCGCCACAACCTTCGACCCGAAAGTCAGTATCAGGAAGAAGAATCCGAGCACGGCGAAAAACAGTGCAATCACTTTCCATATTTCCAGGGTGCCGTAAGTCAGGTACGTGGTGAGCAGCGATAGGGCAAGTATACCAACAACGTCGTCTGCCGAGGAAATCGCCGTAAGCTTGTGGTAGAGCGCAGTCCTGAATTCGCCGATGTCGCCGAGAGACTGAAGGGCAATGGCGGTGCTGGACGAGAGCAGTATTACGCCGAGGACTATGCCCGTCGTGAAGCTGCTGAAAACGCCGAAGCCTATCAGGAAGCCCGCCAAAAACGAGATTACGGCGCCGGCTACCGCCAGCACGCTCCCCGTGTGGATGTCTTTCTTGAACTCGTCAAAACGCGTGTGCAGTCCGATGAGGAAGAGCAAAAACAGTATGCCGAAGCTCGCCACGCGCTCGAGGAAATCGCTGGGGTGCACGATGAGGAACACGGGCCCGAGCAGTATGCCCGCAAGTATCTCTCCTATCAAAGAGGAAAACTTGAGCCGCGTGGCTATTTCGCCTAATATCTTCGCGACAACCAGTATGAGAGCGATCTCCAGCAGTACCTGTACCTCGAGTGCCATATTTGTTTTATAGCGGTTCTTAGCTTAAAGATTTCCAGGCACGAAGACGTAATTGTAGTGTAATTTTTTACGATTTTCCAGATTTTATAAACTTTTTAGAGATAGATTTTAAGTGATTTTATGACTTTATTACCTCCTCAATATTTAGATGCAGTAGTTTCAATTGAAATTAAAGAAGGTGAGAAATTCTATCCATTGGCTACAGGATTCCTTATTGGTTTAAAATCTGGGCAGAAGACAAAAGAAGGTGAGATTTTATTTAATGTAATTTTTGTAACCAATAATCATGTTTTTAAGGATCGTCAAGAAGTTTGGTTACGCTTCAATAAGGGAGTTAGTTCTGTTAGATATCCAGTGTCACTAATAGAAAATGGTGTAAAACTGTGGCGGGAACACCCCAATCCAAAGATAGATATAGCAGCTATCTTTATTCAAGCAAGTAAACTTCAAGAAGACGGAATAGATTTCAGATTTTTAGATGAAGATAACTTTGCTACTAAAGGAAAAATGAAAGAATTGGGTATAACAGAAGGTGATGATGTCTTTGTCTTAGGATTCCCAATGGGGCTAACAGGTATTTCTAAAAATTATGTACTCGTTAGAAAGGGTTGTATTGCACGCTTTGACGATGAAATAATTGAAACAGATGGTAGCTTTTTAATAGATGCGTCTATTTTTCCAGGAAACAGCGGTAGTCCTGTAATTTTAAAACCTGAGGTAATCAGCATAGAGGGTACGCAACCAGTAAATCGTGCTTATTTAATCGGTGTGATAAGCAGCTCTATTAATTATAGAGAAACTGCATACAACATCGGAACTAATCCACCAGAACCACGTGTAATTTTTATGCAAAACTCTAGTTTAGCAAAAGTAGTACCCATCGATTACATATATGAGTTATTCGAGGAATTGCAGGAAAAAGGTCTTGCAAGTGGAAAAAATCAGCAAATTATATTAGAGAATGAAGTAAAGACAAGAAATTAATAAAAAAGCGCCGAGAGGGAGATTTGAACTCCCGCTCCCGTTTCCAGGAACAAGCTTTCCAGGCTTGCGCATATTGGCCCGCCTTTCTTAATATTGCGAAGCCGCTGAGTTTCTTTGGACCAAAGCGATTGACGCTCTGCGTCCTGCGGCTTCTTTCTTTACAAAGAAAGGGGTTTACCAAGTTCTGCCATCTCGGCTTGCAACTCAATTAATTATGAACACTCTTAAAAAGATTGTCCGGTAACATAAGCGAATGACAGAGGTGTATGTCGCCGGTTCCATTCATCACATGCCCAGGGAGTGGCTCGGGATTTACGAGAAAATAGGGGAAGTTGTCGAGAACTTCGGCATGAGCGCATATGTGCCGCACATACGCACGCCGCAGGAAATCAACCATTCCATAGACGCTATAATCGGTTCCACGAACAGTGAACAGGGCGACGGCGACGGATTCCATAAGGACATCTTTGCCATAGATATCGAACGGGTGGAAAATGCAAAGCTGATAATTGCCGAGGTGTCCAATCCCTCGCTGGGCTCCGGAATCGAGCTGGGAATTGCGCTGAAAACAGGCAAGCCAATAATCTGCCTCGCAAACAAGTCCTCTGTTGTCACCCCGCTTATTCTGGGCGCGGCGCAGACTGGCATGATGCATCTTATAAGATACGGCTCAATCGATGACGCGCTGAGCCAGCTGAAAGCGGTTCTTGAAAACAGGTTCGCGCATCTTGTCGGTGCAGACGCATGAAAGATATTGCAAAGTTTTTCTTCGAGCTCGGGACGCTGAAGCGCACGGAACGCGCAGGATGGGCGGTCACGGGCATATCCAAGCCGGAAGTCATAGCGGCGCATGCATACCGCGCGACAGTCATAGGTTACATGCTGGCTGAGCTTGAAAAAGTAGATAAGGACAAAGTCATGCGGATGCTCATGTTCCATGATGTGCCGGAGACAAGGATAGGCGATTTGCACAAGGTTGCAGCGTCTTACCTGAACTCCGGGGAAGGTGAGGAGAAAGCTGCGGCAGACCAAAGCAAATTGATGCCCACCGTGATTGGAAACGAATTCGTGCAGCTGATAAGGGAGTTCAACGAAAAGCGCACGAAGGAAGCGATTGTCGCGCGTGATGCGGATTATCTCGAAGCAGCGGTCACCGCGAAAGAATATCTGATAAACGGCTACAAGCACTCGGAAGAGTTCCTAAAAAGAATAAGGAAAGTTCTGGTAACGCCTTCGGCGAAAAAGCTCCTGAAAGAAATCGAGAAGTCGGACGGATTCTGGTGGAAAGGTTTGAAGAAGAACGTGTGATTAAAATTTCCCGGCATCCTCGAGGAGCATGTCGGGTATGTCGCCGCGCAGTATCTTGTACTTGAGCCGGCATTTGTTGCACAATAATATGTTTCTTTTCTTGTCGTAGTCGAGGCTGCCCTTGCATTTCGTGCAGGCTATTACGTCAAGGAGCTCCTTTGTCAGCATGCATGTAATTTTCTGAAGAAAGAATTTATAGCTCTACAGGTTAATAATTCGGATATTATACACCTGTGAGCTATATGCGAACAAGTAAGAATATTATCAGAAATCTTTACTTGTTCAACTTTAATGATGTGAAAAGCTGCGCTCCCCAGTGAATATCATTGCAATGTCATGTTCGTCTGCTGCAGTTATAACTTCCGCATCGCGCACCGAGCCGCCGGGCTGGACTATTGCACGTATTCCTTTTTTCGCACATAGGTCCACAGAATCCTTGAAAGGCAGGAATCCGTCCGAGGCAAGAACGGACCCCTCGAATCCGTATTCATGCGCTGCGAAAATATCCTGAAGTCCGTCGCGATTTAGCTGCTGGAACCTTTCAGAAAACAGGTCGCTTACGCGCCCCATTGCCTGTCCGAGAGCCCTCACCCTGTCCTGTTGCCCCGTACCGGGACTTAAAGAATATTGGTCTTTTACTATTGCAACGCCGTTCGACCGGAGGTTTGCGGCAACCAGCATGCCGAAGTACATATCAAGCAGCTCATTTTCAGCCGGTTTTCTTTTTGTCACGACGCCCGTGCCAGGCTGTCTTGGATGTCCCTCCAGCAGGTGTTCCGGCTTTCGGTAAACCGTCAGCCAAGGTTTTTCAACGGCAAGCATGTCTGATGTTCCGCCGATAGTTTTTATGCATGGAGAATACTCATCTCCGTCAAAGCGTGGCAGCCTGTCCAGGCCGTCATATTGGAAAATTCTTACGTCGCGCCTTCTTTCCAGGACTGGCATCACGCCCTCGTCAAAATCCGGAGCGGCAACAACATCTATGAATCTTTTGAATTCTTTCTTGCCGTCTCTTTCAATCTGTTCTGCAATAAGTTCGGCTGTGTCCCTGTCAAGCTGCCGGTTGAAGCAAACCGAGCCTCCATAGGCAGCTATCCAGTCGCCGTAAAAAGCCCTTAGAAATGCGCTCCTCAAATCGGGACCCACCGCTATTCCGCTGGGATTTTCGTGTTTCATGACAGCGGCTGCAGGTTCATCAAAATATTTCAGTGTCTGGGCAGCCCAGTAAGTATCCTCGACATTCGTCAGCGAAGGTCCGCCCTTTGCCGGTCTGTCCGCGCTTCTTAATTCTCTCACCCTGAACCCGTAAACGCTTGGAACCAGGATTTGCGCAGGCTGGTTGGGGTTTGTTCCGTACTTCAGATCGAAAAGCGGCGAATAGTTAACGGTTTCCTCAGACTGTCCGTCCGGACTTTCAAATCTCATAACCAATGTCGCGCCGATGCACTGCCTGTCAGGCTTCGCCGCCGTCCTGTACATGTCTTTCAGATTCATTCTTCCACCTCATGCCTGTTGCGCCGTCCAAGTTCCCAGCCGCCGGGCCCGTTCCCGTTCTGGACGCCTGCAACGCACCATACCCTCAGCTCGCCGTATTTTGGGTCAACATAATCTGACATCTCGTAAATCTCTTCAGCCAGTTCCTGCGGCGACCTGGACATGCTTGCAAAGTTTGTTCCTCCAACCTTTAGCTTTACAGGATCGAAATTTTTGTAATCGACATTCCCGTCATATGTCGGCACGAATCTCAGAACTCCGGGCTCGGTTGCGAACGGCGATGTTTCCACAGCTTCACCAACCTTGTCGGTTATCCCGAGCATCTGGAGCCACCCCGAGCCGTCATTGTAAGCAACGCCGACTATTCTGGACGTCGGCTTCTCTTCGCTGTCGTATTCAGGTCCAAGCTGCCTCAACAACCCGCTGACAAAAAAATGAGGGCTTCTTTTCACTTTGTGTCCGAGCCAGTACGCTTCATATACGGCGTCAACAGGCGCCTGGCTGTTCGAAACGACAAGAAGCCCGGTGGACGGCTGTATTCTTACAGCCTGGTAGTGTCTGAATGGATCGAATTTCTCTTTTGCATCGGTTGGGTTTATTCGTATAGAGTTTTCGCCTTCAATAAAATCGGTAGCGTAACGTCCCTGGCTTCCCGCGGATCTCCCGGAACCGAAATATGCAAAAGCCGGATGACCTGTAGAAAGCGTGCCGAGAAATATCTGCCGCCCGGGATAATTGCCGGCTGGATTTGCCATGCGAATCCTTTGATTTTATTGTATAAGAATATTTGCTTGAAGGGGCTGGTTTTGTGATTCCTCCGTTAGCGATTCAATCACAACGAATGCATTCTAGGATAAGCATTTTTGTCGATGACGACGCGGTCTACTTTTGCCGCAAGCGTTTTCTTATGCATCTGGCTGCTGTCGGTTTTTGCCGTGCCGAGCGCGACAAGCTCGCCTTTGAGGGTGAATATGGAAACCATTTCGCCTGCTGTGATGCCTTTTTCAAGCCGGGATATGCCGGTGCTGTACAAGGGCGAGCCGCTTGCCGTCGAGAACACTGCCGAATCTTTTATTATTATTTTCTTTATGTGTTCAACCGACTCCTCAACAGGCAGCACAAAATCGCGAATCCGCTCGTCGCCGTTTTCCTTCCAGTCGTGATAAGCGTCTGCGATATCCTGGATTTTCACGAGCTTCTCCTCAGAAAACGTCCCGACTTTTGTGCGGCGAAGCTCCGTCATGTTGGCGCCGCCTGTCAGTTTGCCTAGCTGATGGCACACTACGCGGACGTAAGTGCCCGCCTGGCAGTTTATCCGGAACAGCACGTCCCTCCCGTTTATCTCAAGTATGTCGAAGCTGTGCACGGTTCTCTCGCGTTCTCTGCGGGCGACAGCCGACCTCACGGGAGGAGTCTGTTTTATCTTTCCTACAAACTTGGAGGCAGCGGAACGAAGTTCCTTTTCGCCGACATCCTTATGGAGCCTCATCACGCCAACATACTCCTTGTCCAACCCCTGCAGTGCCGGCATAACCTTGGTGGCATTGTCCAGGCAGACTGGCAGAACTCCCGAGACAGAGGGGTCAAGTGTTCCTGAATGCCCTGCCTTCTCTGCTCCAAGAATCTTCTTCACAGTCGATGCGACATCCCTGCTCGTAGGACCCGGCCACTTGTCGAGCAGCACGAAGCCGTTCTTTATCAACTGCTCTATAGGTCTTGCGCCGGGATATGTGCCGTGCGAGGAGATGTCGTGGCTCCTTGTTATGAACTCCATAATTAGACTTGGCTCTAGTCCTTAAGAAATAATTTTGCGCTAGTAGACCAGAATTATAATAGTTTCTTTGGGGTGAAAACTAGACCTTTCTTTCCGAAAGAAAGGGATCGGTCACATGTAGATCTTCATTGTCTTGCGTATTATTATCACGAGAGGTATCGAGCTGATGATGTACCAGCCGAGCCATCCGAAGCTGTCGCCAAGGAACGGTATGCTGAACGGCGCTACGGCAACAATCTGCGCCAGTTTGATGTTGCTTCCCTCCTGGGTCACTTTGTAGCTGTCGCCTATCTCCATGGTGCACGGTATTGAGCAGGAGGTTTCGCCGACTTTGACCATGCCGTCGCTTTTCTCCACCTGATATGTGGTGCCGTCAAGCACGACGCTTCCTTTGTTGTCGCTGATGCTCACTATCTTGTCGCCGTAGAATGTGGCGAGCGACGGAAGCAGAACTATCACAACGACCAGCGAGACTATCATCGGCTTCATCGTCATCCTCATCATCTTGCTGTTCTCGCTCATCAGGTCGCTCATCAGCTTCTTGCTCTTGTCCTTGTCCCCCGCCTTCTGCGCTTCCTTCATCTGCCTGCTTATCTCTTTTGTCCTTTCCTTTGTCATTTTAGCATCGTTCTGGTTGACCAGGATCTTGTAGAAGATGTTTATGACGACGAGTATTATTATCGAGAAAATGAACACGGAAAGCGCGGGCGTGTAGTTGAGAAGAAAACCGAAAACGAATTCAAGAACCACTTTTTATTACCCCTTAATTATAATTTGTTTTTCCGTCAGATTTTGCGAACGCCAGTGAGCCACCGTTAATATTTTTCTTTTCCAGTACGAGGTGAAACTTCATTTCACCTGTACAGGTTAAGCAAGCTTAACCTTGTAGGGCTTTTCTTTTTTCCAAAAGAAAAGGGTTAATTATTCCCCGACCTTCGTGAGTTCAAGCTTCTTGGAGCGGAATCCTTCGCCGATGCTGTGCTTCTTGTTGCAAACAGTGCACTTGTAGCGGAAATCCAGCTTTCTTGTAGGCTTCTCCCTTCCCTTCGGGTTTTCCTTGGGAAACGAGCCGTAGCCCTTCATCTTTCTCAGGAACCTTCGCTGGCTGCGCGTGTCCTGCCTTCTTGGTTTCCTTTTTGCCTCTTCGACAATGTGCTCGGTGTGCTTCCTGCAGAAAGGACAGTATTTCCTCTGGTTCTTCGGCATTTTCATGTAATATCAGCTATTCCTTCTTGAGAGAAAGTTTTTAAGTTCACCTATCTGCCATAAGCGTCCTTTTTCTTTTTGTTCAGCGAGCCGTATGAATGGAAGCCTCCGTATGCGAATGTGGTGTCAAGGCCAAGCTTCGTCGTGTACTCGGCGGCATTGACAATGCTGTCATGGCTCTTCGTAGTTTCAGGAACCCAGACCTTGAATATCTTCCTGTCATATTCAACGAATATATTGCTTATCTTCTGGGCGTAATCGATTGCTTGCTGGCCAAAACCAGTTCTGCGCGTCCATTCAACAGCTCTTTCTTTCGTATTGATGCAGTAAAACAACGTATCAGATGAACCAAAAAATGCCCTGTCGCCGACAATGAGCGGTCTCGACACGATAGGACCTCCTGTCAGAAAGTCCCAGAGTTTCTCGCCTTTCTCGCTTAGGCAGTAAAGTTTCTGGTCGAATGACGTGAAGTAAACTCTGTTACCTTTTATCTCCGCGCCTGCTGTTATCATGCCGCCCGTGCGGAAATTCCATTTTTCGTTCCCATTTTTTGCATCTATCGCAAATATTGTGCCGTTTATTGTTCCCGCGTACACCGTTCCGTTCTCACCACCGATGCCTCCGGGCACTGAGGTCCCGCAATTGAATTTCCATAAAGTGGTGCCATTAATGTCAAGAGCATAAAGGTGGTTATCGTAAGATGCACAATATATTGTAGGGTTCTTGAGCTGTGGCATTTCCTTCCAGCTTCTCTTGGTGTTGGAGAACGCGTTCCTGCCTTCGGACATGATTAGTGCTGCGCTTGTACGCTCGCCTGCCGTGAATTTCCATCTTAATTTTCCGTTAATGTCAAGGGCATATACGCTCTTGTCGTATGAACCGATGAATACGAGCCCGTTTGCCGCGGACGGAACAGCCATTATACCGTCACCTGTCTTGAATTTCCATAGTTCATTGCCGTCAGGTGAGAAACAAAAAAAATAGCCTGACCCGTTTCCTATGAAAATCATGTCCCCTATTCCTATGGCTGACGAGACAATTATATCGCCTGTATATTTTTTCCATATCAGACTGCCATCGATGTCCAGGCAGTAAAAATGCCCGTCGTTCGAGCCGAAATAAATTCTGTCATTGTGAACAAGCGGTGTTGACATGACAGGCGCCCCTGTCTTGAATTTCCAGATGACTTCGCCTGTATCCACGCTGACTGCGTAAATATTTGTGTCAAGGGATGAAAAATAAACAACTCCGTTGTGGAAGTCTGAGAACGAGACTATGCTTCCTGATTTTGGGACCTCATAGAATACCTGTCTGAACGTCGGAAGTTGCTGCTGTTCTTGATGCTCTTTTTGATCATGGACGTAGTATTTTGCATTTCCGCCAGAATCCTCCTTGTAATTGCTCTCGTCTTTGTTATACTTCATGTCATAATTATGTAGGAAAAGCTCTAAAATTAGCCCGCCTTTTCAATAACGCCTTCCTTCAGGAGCAGTTCGTCGAGCGGCTGCGGTATGTTGATTATGTCGTTTTCCTTGAGAGAATAAGATTTCATGTCAGGCCCCACGAATGTCGGGAGGGTTTTCTTCACCCTGTACATCGGCGTTGCTGCGGTCTCCCTGCCGAGCTCCGAAAAAAAGCTTTCCCTGTATTTTTTCATTTCTTCAGTCAGGCGATAGAAGAGGGTTTCCTCGGATTTCGTCATGTTCTCCGGCGGCAGCCCCGTTCTCACCGTGTCGAGCGCCGCAGAGACTATCTTCCCTTCGCGCAGCTCGAAAAAGCGTTTGATTGTCGACTTGATGTTCTCCAGTTCGGTGATATCAGAGCTTGTCTTTTCGCCCTTCTCTTTGCGCTTCACGTATTCCCGTAGCTGTTCGACAACGTCCTCGGGCATTTTCTGGAGCTTCTTGCTCTGCTTCTCCAGCCTCTCCATGTCTCGCACTTTGTCGAATGTCAGCATAAAATGGAATTAAACAGGAAAGATTAAAAGATGCTTCGCGAACGCAAGTGAGTCAATAGTAATATGTTTCTTTTCCTCAAAAGACGGAGTCTTTTGGGAACTCAGATTGAACTTGTTCAATCTCGAGTTGACTGGAAACTCCTTTTCTTTTTCAAAGAAAAGGAGTTTAGTGCATTTTTCCCTTGTGCAAGGCAAGGGAGCGCTCCGTCGGGAATTCCTTTCCGCAAAGGCATGAGAATCCTCTCATTTTGGCGGTGCGTTTTTTCGGCTTCATTTTCCTGAGTGGGTACGCTATCGGGTTGCTGGTCTTCCTCGCATTCATCTTTTTGCAAGTTTCGTCCGGCCTGCACACGCCTATTGACGTGTACCTGTCGTCAAAGCAGTTATTCGGAGTCCGCTCGTTTCTCTGGCTCCATCTCAATTGGGATATTATGAAGCTGGAAGGCAGGGGCGGGCTGTTCTTCGTGTTCCATTCAAAGACTTTCCGTTCTATTTCTTCGGGCGTCCAGTTCATGAGCCTGAGGAAATTGGTGAGCGTGTAAACGCTTCTTTTCTTGCCGTCGCCGAGTCCGTCCAGTATAAGCTTTATGCACGGAGGAAACATTTCTTCCGGTATTTTATTCTCCAGGATTATTATTTTCTTCTCCGTTTTAACAGGCTCCTTCTTCCTGACTGCAAACCAGTCCATTGCATCCGTGAGCAGATCGGTCGCATCGCCTTTCGCGCCGAAGAAATCGGGCGCCCCGGATTTTACTGAACTCAGAACATTGCCGAACTCCGCATCTTTGGGTGAGAACGAGTTGATATGAGGCACGGGTACTGAAACAAGCCACGTTTTCTCGTTGAAGCTGTAGGGTGCCCGGAACATGTGCCTGTTTCCCCATCCTTTCTCGATCTCGACAAAATGGAAAGGACTCAGCTTGCCGGGCGCCTCGCCAAGCGCCTCTACCAGATGCCCGACTCCTCCTTTGCTCTTTATGAGTTCGTCAAGCAGCTTCTTGCGTATTTTGTACCTGATGAAGGAGGCAAGTATTCTAAGCGCGTCGGGGTACATCTTTGCCAGGGGCTTGTAGTCTATCTCCTTCGGGAAAAGCCCGAACGGAACGCATATGTGGAATCCGCGGCGCCCGCTGAACTTCACGCCCGGCTGCCTGATTCCGTATTTTCCGAGCAGCTTGACTATCAGCTTCGCGGCAATCTTCGACTCGTCCACCCCGAGCTTCGAGTCGATGTCAATTATCATGTCCCATCCCGTGCGCAGCTTTTCGTAATTCTCGCTTGTGATTGCCATTGGGTTGGACCAGTGTTCTACGGAGAGGTGGAACGAGGTTACGCCTTTTCTCACCATCTGGACTATGTCAGTCGGGTACTGCAGTATGTTAGGCCTCTTGTCGTAGGAGCCGTCCCAGAATGCCCCCGCAACCTCGCGGTTTTTAGCGCCTTCCAGAATCAGCTTTGCTATGCGCTCGTCGGAATAGTATTCTACAAGTTGCGGTCTGCTGAGCATACAACAAGTAACGACTGAAAAGAATTAAATGACTTACTTCACAAGAAGTCTTGCCTTGTCGAGGCTGTACTTCCAGTCTGACGGCAGTTTTCCGGTTCTGGCGTAATACTTTCCGAGCCTTCTTATCTTCGACTCGAGAAGCTCAACGCCGTGGATTGCCTTCGCATCATGATGGTTCGCGACAAGGTGCTTGTGCAGCTGCACAGCTTTCTTGATCAGGTTGTAAATGTCATCGGGAACTTCCTTCTTTACCTCTTTTTCAGCCACCTTTGACACGCGCATGCCCAGGCTGCGGACATCAGGCACCCCATACTGGTCGCGAAGCGCAAGTCCTATCTGTGAATTTGTTTTGCCTTCCTTCGCCATTTTGACTATAAGCTTCTCTATTTCTACAGGCTCGTACATCAGCCATGCCGGCCTTTTTTTCTCCGGCTTGTGGCTGCCCGATTTGCCGTGTTTTCTTCAATGCATTCGCGCCATTATAGTCCAGTCCCCTGTGAGTAAGTCAGGATAGCCGTTCCAATATAGTGGTCGCCTATTCTGACTCCGTCCATACGCAAATCTGTAAGCAAATAAGTCGCACCATCTATCATTCGGCGCTCGGAACGTCTTCGAGCATGATCCATAAATATGGAAAAATCGGCGACGCTCGACAGGACTATATCAACCGGTTCAGTAACGCTTATTGTGTTATTCATCCGCTTCTCTCCTTGTATCTTCCTCTCTTTTCTACATCCAATAACGCTTTAATAACTTTCTCGCTGTCCCCATAGTGCGCCTTGTACGAGGCAAGTATTGTTTTCCACGCCTGCTCCATGACGTCGAAATGCGTTGATTCCAGCGCCTCGTGCAGCAGGTAAAGGTCAACCGCTTTATCCTCAGGACGTTTTGAGACAAAGCCAAGCCCGAAATCTATCAGCCAAAGGCCCTTTTCGTTTATTATCATGTTGCTGGTGGTGAGGTCGCCGTGTATTATGTCGTATCCGTGCAGTTTTGCGGCTGCTTCCCCGATTTTTGCCGCAATATCGCCGAAATTGCCCGCGTCCAGAATATCCTTGACCTTCATGCCGTCTATGAATTCGAGCATCAGTCTTGTCTTTTCCTCTTCAAGCACCTGTGGAGTGAGCACGCCGACACGTCTTGCCTCCCTTAGAAGCCGCGCCTCAAGAGCGGTCCTTCTCTTTCGGATTTTCTCGTCCAGCTCCGGCAGCCTGTAGCCTTTCCTGAGCCGTTCCTTTATTATCGTCTCATTCTCTCTGGTTATTGTCGCTTCCGCGCCTTTTGCTATCAACATAAGTAGAGAAATGAAAACTATGCTTTATAAACAGGTTCCCTGAATCTGAAGCCCTTGCTGTTTGCGTAATCAATAGATTTTCTCATATAAGATTCCAGATGCTCACCGTCAACGAGTCGCATCTTGTCAAGCTGTGCACGGCGGCCGGGGTTTGCAGAAGTATGGACAATCCTGTAGGATACTGGCAGACCTTCCTGTTCTACAACTTTCAGAAGTGTTTCTGTGTGTGCAAGAGTTCCGGCTCCTCTCCTTGTAACCCCATGAGACTGGTTTGGGTAAAACGTGCGCCATAAAACTAGCTCGTCGTCATGACTGACATGCAGCGACGCTGACCCTGTCTGCCTTCCGAGTATATAGAAATAGAAACGAAAATAGGCCCATCTAAGGTGTGTACGGTCTGTTGCACCTCTTTCGCGCGAAGCTGCAAAAAAGGACTGCAGAGCCTCTGGCGTCGCACATCGAATAAACTCAGCAATATCGCTTCTGTAATCCATAAAGAACTAACCTTACTCTTCCATTTGCTGCAGCTCCTCAACGAAGCTGTCTTTTGCCATTTCCTGGCGCCCGCCCGTGTACGGCAGCATATTTTCTATCCTTTTCCTGAATTTTTCATCCTTCTTTGCCTTTCCTATCAGCTTGTCTATCAAGAACGGGAACCTTTTCCCAAGTTTTTGCAGCCTGTAGTTGGCTTCTATTTCCGTCCCTATCTCTGCCCATAATTCTTCGTCATACCTTTTTAGGAATTTCTCGCTAAAATCATTTGTCTTTAATGCAGATAGTGCAGTATTAGCTGCCACTTTGGCAGAAATCATCGCCGTCCCGACACCCTCTCCGCTGAGAGGGTCAATGAGCGAGGCCGCGTCGCCCAACAGAAGGAACCCGTTGCCATAGCATTTTCTGTGATGGCTCGCGAGGGGCAGGTTCCATCCCTTGATGTCCTCGAGGGCTGTTGCATTTGCGAAGCGCTCCTTGAACAGCGGGTTCTCAGCTATTTCCTTTAATTGCGCAGCCTTGAGGTTGACTTTCTTGTCGTTCATATCCTTGACTATCATGCCCAAGCCAACATTTGCCATACCATCCTCGAGAGGAAATATCCAGAAGTATCCGGGAAGCAGGCTCTTGACGAGATGTATTTCTATTCTGTCAGTAAGCCCAGTTACGCCCATATAATATTGCCTTGTGCCAACGATGAAATGGTCAGGAGGGTTCTTGTTTAGCCCGAATTTCTGCGCCACTATGCTGTTGGCCCCGTCTGCAGCAAGAACAAGATGTGCCCGATATTCTTTCTCCCCATCAGCATCTTTTCCTTTGACTCCTTTCACGAACCCGTCTTCAACTATCATGTCAGTTACAGTCATTATCTTGAATGTTGTCCATTTCTCGGCGCAGGTATGCAGGTATTCATCAAAGACTTTTCGCCTGTGACAATATCCAGGAGGAGGATTATCCCTTGTTGTGATGTCCACGTCAACCTCCGTGCCGTTGGGGCTGCTCAATTTTATCCCGTAAACCGGATGTCCGGGCAGCTGGCGGTATCCTTCCTCTATGCCAAGCTCGCGCATTATGTTTGCGGCCTTTCTTCCCTGCGCGTCGCCGCATATCTTGTCTCTCGGGAAGCCCGCCTTGTCTACTATGAGAACTCTATCCTTGCCCAGCGCCCTGCCGAGGTACATTGCAGCCGTCGCGCCCGCGGGTCCCGAGCCTATGATGATAACGTCGAAGTCCATTCGATTTTCTTTGCAACAACATTTAAAAAGGATACACCAGTTTCCTGATTAAAGCTAAAAGCCTGAAAAACAATTGGATTCATGGGCATGAAGAGATTGTGGAGTCTTCTGAAGATATACGACCTGATGATAATAGCGCTCCTGGTGCTTTCCGCTTACAACCTGTCGACGTTCGGGTTTTCCGTCATTCCTTCGATGCTGGCGGTGGTTTTGGCTGCTGTTTTTCTGGACATTGGGATAAGTTATGCGAGAGAAAAGAGGCAAGCAGACAGACGTGCAAAGCACGTCATTCATACTTTCCCGAAAAGCGCCCTCATCACAGGGTTGATATTGGGTCTGGTAGTTGAGGGCAGCCTATTATTCCTGGTCATGGTAGCCGCTATTGCAATCCTATCAAAGCATATAATCAGGATAAAGGGCAGGCACGTCTTCAACCCGGCAAACTTCGCGCTTTTCGCCGCACTTTTGATTTTACCAGTCTCCCAGAGCTGGTGGGGGACAGGCAACCTGGTTCTTGCAGGCTTGCTGGGGCTTGTTGTTGTCTTCAAGCTCAGGCGCTTCCATCTGGCAGTGCCTTTTCTGGCTGTTCATGCTGTAATTATGCTAGTCATATTTTCTTTCGATACAAATCAGTTATTGAGTCACATAGCGTCCGGAGCGTTTGTCTTCTTCGCGTTCTACATGCTGACAGAGCCCGTTACGTCGCCTGTTAATGTGAAAGGCAGGCTGGTTTTCGGCGTTCTTGCCGGTATTTTTGCGGCTTTATTTTATGTCGTCTGGCTGCCGGCCATGCTTGTCGGGGCTCTGTTCTTCGCCGATTTGCTTGTCCCTTTCATAAACAGGCTGTCTATGCCAAAGTCACTGGATTCCGCGGCACTGTAACCGTATAAGAAAATATTCCTTTATATACAAAATTATACCAAAATATACTATGTCAAATAACGGGACTACTGTAAGGATTTCAAAAAAGACCCGTCTGCTTCTGGAAGAAGTCGGAAAGGAGATAGGAGAATTTGGCGACACTTACGACGATATAATATTCAAGGCGCTCGAAAAAGTGAAAAAGAAGAACGGTGAAAAATAATGGTAAGATTAGACAGGATTACGATGCAGGGGTTCAAGTCTTTCGCAAACAGGATTACGATTCCCTTCCCATCCGGCTTCAATACTATATGCGGCCCGAACGGTTCCGGGAAGAGCAACGTCATCGACGGGCTGCTCTTTGTTCTGGGCACAACGAGCGCGCGCTCGATCAGGGCTCAGAAGCTTCAGAACCTGATATTCAACGGCGCGCGAGACAAGAAGCCCGCCGACTTCTGCGAGGTGTCCATTTATCTTGACAACAGCGACAACAAGGTACCAGGCGAGGAAAAGGAGGTGAAGGTAACGCGCCGCGTCACGCGCAGCGGAATATCAATCTACAAACTTAACGGGCGCACTGTAACGCGCGCGAAGATTCTTGACACGCTTGCTTACGCCAACCTCTCCACGGAAGGCTACAACATCATAATGCAGGGCGACGTCGCAAAAATAATAGAGATGTCCCCAATCGAGAGAAAGGGCATAATTGATGAAATATCCGGCATAAGCGAATTTGACGAGAAGAAGGCGAAGGCGTCAGGCGAACTGGAGAAGGTGGAGATGCGGGTCCGCGAGAACATGATAATTGTTGCGGAAAAACAGAAGCTGGTTGCCCGCCTGAAGCAGGAGAAGGAGAGCGCCGAGAAATACAAGCAGGTCGAGGCGGAATTGAGAAAAGCGAAGGCGTCGCTTCTGAAAAAGAAGATCAGGGACGTCGCGGAGAATCAGAAGGCGTATGACAAAGAAGTTCAGGAAGGTTCGGGAAAATTCGAGCATCTGTCCAAAGAACTCGCAAAGATAGACGATGACCTGGAAAAGAAGGAGAAAGGAGTTATCAAGAAAGGGGATGAATTGATAAAGAAGTCAAGGAATTACGAGATACTCAGGAAGATTGACGGAATAAACAACGAAATTCTCAGGAAGCGCGACAGGATAAGCTTCAACGAAAGGGAGATAGACAGGACCAGGACTCATGTTTCCAACATAGCCGTCAAGGAGATACTTGCGCTGAAAAACCCTGGCGTGTACGGAATTATTTCTGACCTCGTTGACGTGCCCGGGAAATATTCTGTTGCGCTGGACGTGGCAATCGGGAGGCATGCAACCGACATTGTAGTTGATACCGAAGAGACTGCAGCTTATTGCATAAAACATCTCAAGGAGCGGCGGCTTGGTCGCGCCCGTTTCATACCTCTAAGCAAGATGGAAGTCAGGAAAAGGAAGAAGTATGACGGGAAAATAATCGGCTACGCCATTGATCTCGTCAAGTTCAGCCGCATATATCTTCCCGCTTTCGAATACGTCCTCGGAAGCACCCTTGTCGTAGACAACATAGACACCGCCAAGAAGATAAGGGATTTTCGCGTTGTGACTCTTGACGGCGATCTTGTGGAAGCCTCAGGCGTGATGATAGGCGGATTCTACAACAAGAAAGGCAAGCAGACGGGCTCTGCCGTGAAGCTGGAAGAAGAGAACGAAAACATAGAGGAAGAGATTCGCAGGCTGGAGGAAGAACTGGTGGAGCTTCGCGCCCAGGAGCAGCAGGAGTCGGCGGAAGTCGTGAAACTCACCGAGGCGCGAACCCAGGAAGAGAAAGACCTGGATGCGGCAAGGAAGCGGCACAAGGAGGTTTACGAGGAGCGCATGGTTTTGCAGAACGTCATCGGGCGCGCGAAAATCGAAAAAGCGAAGCTTGAGGCGAGCATGGACAATCTTTCTGCCGAGTTTAGTGAGTTCAAGGACGTCGAGAAGTTCTTTGACCAAACAATAGAGGAGCTGCAGGAGCGTGTCAGAAGATGCTTAATAGAGATAAACCAGATAGGACCTGTGAACCTGAAGGCGATAGAGGAATTCTCGATGATAAACGTCGAGTTCGAGGAGCTGAAGAAAAAATTGGATAGCTTGCTTGAGGAAAAAGACGCCGTGATGAGGATTGTCCAGGATGTGGAGAAGCGTCGCTACGAAAAGTTCATGGAAACGTTCAACGGAATCAGCAGCAATTTCACGCGCATTTACAAGGATTTATCAGGAGGCGACGGGCTTCTCAAGCTGGAAATAGAAAATAACATAGACTCCGGGTTGTTCATAGAAGCCAACCCGAGCGGGAAGAAGGTCATAAATCTTGATGCAATGTCAGGCGGGGAAAAAACACTCACTTCTTTGGCGTTCCTGTTCGCCGTGATGCAGCACTATTCTGCGCCGTTCTACGTGCTGGACGAGATAGACGCGGCGCTGGACAAGGCCAACACGAAGAAGATAGCGAACCTTGTGAAGAAATATTCAAAGGAAATACAATTCATAGTCATCACCCATAACGATTTGACAATAGCGGAGTCGGACAAAATCTTTGGAGTGTCCATGGAAGGCGGAATCAGCAAGGTCTTCGGTATAGACATGCCAGCCCAGAGGAGCTGAAAAAATGAAAGTGACTTTGTACATGGCGATGACTGCAAACGGAATGATAGCGCGGAAGAATGACGACGCCCCATGGTCGAAGGAAGTTTGGAGTGAGTATTACAAATTCGTCAAGCAAAAAAGAAACATAATAGTAGGCAGGCGGACATTCGACTTGATGAATGGAGCAAATGAATTCGAGAAGCTGGGTTTTCCTGTTGCTGTTGTGTTGTCAGGCAAAAGCCATGAATCAGGAAAGAAAGTTTTCTTCGCAAAGACTCCGGAAGAAGCTCTCAGAATAATGAAGAAAAATAAAATCAGAAACGTCGTAATAGGAGGCGGAAGCAAATGTAATGCCGCTTTCCTCAAGTCAGGATTGATTAATGAGATGGTAATTGATATGGAGCCTTTCATATTCGGAGATGGCATAAGTTTATTTTCTGAAGTCGCAGCAGAAGCGGTATTAGACCTGGTAAAAATCAGAAAACTTTCAAAAAATACGGTGCGTCTCATTTACAGGGTGAAAAATCGTGGCAAAAAAGATTAGAAAAGAAGAATCAAAGGAAGAGAAGCTGAAGAAAGGCGAGGTCGTAGAAGAAGAGGAAGTAGACTTCGACGAAGGCGAATCAGCCGAGCCTGTCAAGGAGTCCATAACGGACGAATCCGGCGTCGTGGACGAGAACAAGGTCATCCAGACAATCATTTTAGGTTCTGATTGGCAGGAAGTGCTGACGACGTTAGTCGCCGAGGAGGGTATGGATCCGCTGTCGGTGGATTTGATAAAGCTTGCAGACGCTTTCCGCTCTTACTTGGAACACCTGAAGCAGTTTGACTTCCGCATCCCCGCGCGTTTCATACTCGTCGCCGCGATATTGCTGAGAATGAAGGCTGAGCTGCTCCTGGACGAGGAAGAGGAGAAGATAATCAGGACAACACAGTCGCAGCCGCTTGACATAGAGAACATACCGACGCTTCTTCCCCCCATTACAAGAAAACCGACAAGGAAGGTTACGCTGAACGAGCTTGTGTCCGCGCTAAACAAGGCTTTCCAGTTTCAGGAGAGGAAGGAAGACAAGAAAATACGGATGCGCCGCGCCATTGAGAGGCTTATAGAGCCCGAAGACGACGTGGAAGTGAGAATAAAGGAAATATACGAGGAGATTGTAAGCAAGAAATCAATGACTTTTTCGCAGCTGGTTCCTGCATGGAAGAAGCTGGAAATAGTGAAAACTTTCCTGCCGCTGCTGCACCTTGCCACCCGCGACATGATCACCTGCGAACAGGAAGAGATGTTCAAGGAGATATTCATAAGGATAAAGCTGCCTGAGGAGAAGCATGAACAGGGAGTTGTACAATAATGCCGGCACCGTTGAACATGAAAAAAATAGCGCTGCTTGAAGCCATACTTTTCACGACAACCGGGCCCCTCACAATAGAGGAGCTGCAGAAATTGACGCGTAGCAGAAAAGACGAGCTTGACAGGCTGCTGACCGAGATGTCAAGGCGCTATGATGACGAGGCGCACGGGGTGAAGCTGTCGGACATCGGGGGTTACAAGCTTGTTGTCAAGAACGAGTACATGCCGAATGTCTCAAATCTGACGCCGCACGCTGACATGTCCCGGGGCTTGCTGAGGGTGCTTTCAGTCATCGCGTACCACGAGCCGATAAAGCAGTCGGACATAGTCAAGGTAATCGGCAACCGCACTTATGATTACGTGCACGAACTCGAGGAGCGCGGCCTCATAAAAGTGGAGAAGAAATCGCGCACGCGCATATTAAGCACGACTCCGCGCTTCGAGGAGTATTTCGAGACAAAGCGCGAGGAACTGAAGAAGAATCTGGAAGAGATAAAGGAAGAGGAGAAGCTTGAACGGGACGATGAGAAGAAGATTGAGCAGATAGAGAAGGAAGAGGTGGAAGATGCGTCAGAGCAGAAATGACCGGATGTGCTCAGATTTTTCCGACGAGCTTCTTGACGTCCTCGTGCACGTCGGCGGGCGGCTGGTTTCCGTCAACGAAATACGTGTCGGGAAAATATTTCTTTAGTGTGATTAAATTGTGGCGTATCTGTATGAGTTTCTGCTCCTCCTCAAACAGTTCGACATGGTGCCTGGCTTTCTTCATGCGTTCCAGGCAGATTTTCGGGTTAGTGTCGATAACAATAGTCATATAGGGCTTGAGGAAATGCGCGTTCAGCTGCTTCAGTATGTCCATGGACGTGCTGAGGCTGCCAAAGACGAGCGAGGAAAGTATGTAACGGTCGCATATTACAGTCTTGTTGCGTTTTAATGCCGGCTCGATTTCAGTAGTGAGGTGATGCGCGCGGTCTGCCGCGAAAAGCATTTGAAGCGTGAGGGGATTGGTTTTCCATTCTCCGCGAAGCGCTGCCTTGATGACGCCGCCGAGCAATCCCTCGGTAGGTTCCTTGGTGAGCAATGCTTCCTTGCCCTTGCCCAGAAAATAATTGCGCAGCAGGGTTGCCTGCGTCGTTATGCCGGACCCGTCAAGTCCCTCAAAAACGTACAGTCTGCCAGCCATTTCTATCAGTTTGAATAATGTATTCTAAGTATTAAAATGAATTTTTATAGTTCTACAAGGAACAAAAAATATATTACTTCCTTGTGAACTATATGTGAGCCAAGTTGTAATATGTCCAGAATCCTTACTTGGTTCACTATAAACGCAGGGAATAAGGAGATTTATCGAAGATGCCATGACGTTTGTCTCTGTTCTTTAGTGCTGAAAAGTGTCAAAACAGACTGGCATCAGGGCTTCGGTATGCGGAAAAAAGGTGGATGAAATGAAAAACGTCATAATCATAATTCCGGCATACAATGAGGAAAAGACGGTGGCCGGTGTCGTCCGCGAAGCCAGGAAGTACGGAAAAGTAGTGGTAGTCGACGACGCGTCAAAGGACAAAACTGCGTTTGAAGCGAGGAAAGCGGGCGCACTTGTTGTCCGGCACAAGAAGAACGGCGGGTTGGGAGCCGCTCTGAGGTCCGGGTTTGCCAGGGCGCTTCAGGTAAAGGCGGACATCGTAGTCACGATAGACGCCGACGGCCAGCACAACCCGAAGGAAATAAGAAAATTCATTTCGCTCATCGGCGACGGTTACGACTTCGTTCTTGGAACGCGCAATCTCTCGTCATATCCGCTTGTCAAGAAGGTCGGTAATTTCTTCCTTAACGGCATAACAAACTTCGTGTCGGGAACCCACCTGAAAGACACGGAAAGCGGGTTCCGCGCATTTCGCGGCTCCGCGCTGCGCAGGCTTTACCTGAAGGCGGAACGCTATGAGATTGCCGTGGAGATTGTCTTCGAGGTCGGCAGAAACAAGCTGAAGCATACAAGCATACCGATACAATCGCCCCGTTATGTCAAAGGCGTGGGCGTATGGGACGGGGTCAAGAACTTCGTGTACCTCATGCGAAGAAAGAGGAGAACAATGAAGAACACGCTTGAGGACATTTGGTATGTGCTTAGGAACAAGGTTTAGCTTTTTAAGCGTTTCATGTTTAGTGATATCATGGCAGAGAAAAAGCAGTACATGCCGCAGTCCACCGCCGGCATAATGCGGTACATGGACGTCGAGGAAAGGCTTCAAATCAAGCCGTCGCACGTGGTTGTGCTCAGCCTTCTTTTCGGCGCGGTTGTCATGGTCCTAAAGTTCTTCTCGTGATTGAGCGAGAATTTAAAATTTCCAGTTCTAGTAGAAACATGAGGATTCTCGTCACAGGCGGCGCCGGATTCATCGGCAGGAATCTTGTTTCAAGGCTTCTTTCCGACGGACATGAAGTGACAATATACGACAATTTCTCATCCTCAAAAAAGGAACCGGTTGGTGCGGCCAGGATTGTCGAGGGCGACATACGCGATGCGGATGACGTGGCGCGCGCGATGCGCGGGCACGGTGCTGTCTTTCATCTCGCGGCAATCAAGGAAATCCGCAACGTTGACGAGGATTTGATCTATAACACTAATTTCATCGGTTCAAAGGTTGTCTTCGAGGCTGCGAAAGAGCAGGATGCGAAAGTGGTATTCGCTTCTTCCGCTGCTGTCTACGGCGAAGCAAAGCTCTGCCGCGAAGCGGACGAATGCCGCCCGACGAACCAGTACGGAAAGAGCAAGCTGAAGGCGGAAAAGCTTTGCGGCGGCTTTGTTGCGCGCCTGTTCAACGTCTACGGACCAAACGGGCACGGCGTGGTGAACACGTTCTGCAGGCTTATACCAAAGTACGAACCGGTTACTGTCTACGGTCACGGCACGCAGACAAGGGACTTCATCTACATCGACGACGTCGTGAATGCGCTTGTCACGGGCTTGCAGCTCGAAGGCGTCTACAATGTCGGCACCGGAAAGGAAACGTCCGTGCTCGAAGTGGCTGACATGGTGCACGAGATGACAAAAGCCAAGCCCGACATCAAATTTACCGCCCCATTTCCGGGCGAGGTGATGAGGAGCAAAGCGGATATAAGCAAGATCCAGCAGACAGAGTGGTTCCCGAAAACCGAGCTCGGCGACGGCATAAGAAAAATCCTGATATCAGAGGGCTTCGATTTCTCTGTCGTTGAGAGCCTCAAGTGATTTGGGACTGTTTCTGTAAACCTTTTAGAACTCTTCTATGTAAGCCGCCTTGTGCGCGGCAAGCGTCAGAGCGACAATTGCTACAAGAGCCACGGTCATTATTATCTGGAATTCTACAGCTGTCATGCTTACACCAAGAACTCTTCTATTATCTTTTTCGTGTCGTCCATCGTGACCTTTCTGAATATGAAGCCGTCAGGGTAGACTGCTATAGTCGGTCCGAATGCGCAGTGCCCGAGGCATTTTGATTTCGATACGTTGTAGCGGTGCATGAGTCCTTTGCTATTGACGTGGTTGCGCAGCGCCATGAGTATCTCGCTGGAATTTCGTTTTGCGCAGCAGTCTCCGTCGCGTTCGTTGACGCAGACAAATATATGTCTTTCGTATTTTACAGGCACTAGTTCCATCAAAAGAGTATAGCAGAAATGAATTAAAAGTACCCTGTTGTACTTCATCTTATGGAACCCCCGAAAAGAGCGCCGATATGCCCGTTTTGCTCGGCAGAAATACGCAACGCAAACGACGTAGTCCTCGGCACAAAAACTTTCTTTCTCTGCCCGAAGTGCAGCAAGGTGCTGTCTGTCCAAAATGAGCGGTGAAATGTCATGGAAGAAGATTGGAAGAAGAAACTGACCAAAGAGCAATATCGCGTGCTGAGAGAAAAAGGGACCGAAGCACCGTTCACAGGAAAGCTTCTGAACAACAAGGAGAAGGGCGCCTACGTATGCGCAGGTTGCGGCGCGCACCTGTTTGACAGCGATGTGAAATTCGACTCGGGTACGGGATGGCCGAGCTTCTACGATGCGAAGAAAGGCGCGGTAAAGTTTGTTGAGGACAGGAGTCATGGATTGCGCAAGGAAGTGGTTTGCGCAAAATGCGGCGGACATCTCGGGCATGTTTTTGATGATGCACCGCAAACCCCGACAGGCAACCGCTTCTGCATCAATTCATGCGCGCTTGATTTCCGGAAGAAAAATAAGTAGTGACCTGCCATA